>NZ_JARCHA010000003.1:0-682209 GCF_048957895.1 Paraburkholderia sp. A1RI_3L | reverse complement strand
CGCGAACGGGACGATCAGCCTGCCGTTCGAATCGATCGTCTGTTCCGGCAGCGCGGTGGCTTTCGCCGCGGCCGGCGCCATCGAGCCAGCCGTGTCCGTGCTGCTGCCGAAGAGCGTTGCCGGCGGGGCTTCCCAGATCGTGATGGCGACAATGTCGCCACGCCCCAGCACGTCCGTGCGTGATGGTGCGGGCGTGAAGCGGTCGGCGAACGTGCGGCGCGTGTCGAGCGTGCGCATCCGGCCCACGACGTCCGGCGTCAGGTCGACCACCTCGATACGCGCGGGGGACTGCTGCTGCGCGATGATGTCGCGTGTTGCCGGGCCGTCGGTGGGCGCGAGTGCGCACGCGCCGCACACAAACGACAAGGCCAGTACGCTTGCGCGAAACACAGGTCTGGTACGCATATCACTGTTTCGGCCGTACCTCGGCGCGCCGGGCCACGGTCGCGTCGGCGGTCTCGCTCACGACTTGAGACGCCCCTTTGGACAGTTGCGCCGCGCCGACTCCCGCCTTCACCAGTGCGGCCATGACAGCCTCTGCACGACGGTCGGCAAGACGCTCGTTCAATGCCTGCTCGCCGGTGTTGTCCGCGAAGCCGGATACCTCGAACGTGGCATCCGCATGATCTTTCGCGTACGCGATCCATTCGGAAGCGGTCTGCGCAAAATCGGCGGGCAACGCTGCACTGGCGTAACCAAAGCGCACTTCGAGCAATGGCGCCACCGGAGCCGGCCCCGGCTTCAAGGTTGCCGCGGGGCTCGACGCAGGTTCGGAGGCAGCGTCGGGTGCGGAGGCGGCAGACGCCGCAGGAGTAGACGAAGCCGGTTCAGGCGACGATGCCGGTGCGGAGGACGATGCCGGCCCCACCAACACCACAGGTGCCGTCGTGGCCGCTGTCTTGTCTGCGCCCGGAATACGATTCGTGCAATAGGCCAGGGCCAGCAATGCCGCGAGTATGAGCAACAGCAGAATCGCCCACAGCACGCGATGCCGGGGCCGGTCCTCGTCTTTAGCTCCCGAAGGCATGGCTGTCCCGGGGCGAGCCACTGCCGCCTTCGGCTCCAGGGTCGAGTCGAGCCAGGCCACGGCAGACGGAATGCCCAGCGCTAGCAGGAACCGGTCCAGCAACCTGGGGTGAATCGCCTGCCGCTGTGCATGCAGAAGGCTGACAAGGGACGCGCGACTCGCACCGTCGGGGCCCGTCACCCAGGCATGTCGAAGCACGGCGAAGGCAAACGGCGCCACCATCGCAAGCAACGCGTGGCCGCTTTCCAGCCGCAGGTGGCCCATGCTCGCCGCGGCGTGGTCCATGGCGGGGACACGGTCGCCGAACAGCTCGGCGAGCAATGCCGAACCGGCCTTCATGTTGGATTCCGTCACCGCGCCGCCCGAAAAGAAATTGTCCAGATTCGTGCGCACCAGCGACCGGTCGAGCCGCGGCGAATCGAGCACAGCCGTGAGCGCATCGGCGCCCGAGGGAGTCGCCAGACCCCGGTGGATGATCGCCGCAAGAAGATTCGGCAAAAGCGAATCCACTGCATCCTTCACATCGCTCCTCGCCTCTCCGAGAAACGGAGGAGCCTGCTCGCTGACCGGCGTCGCAACCAGGTTATGCAACGTCCGAAGAATGTCGGGATACGTCATACACAGTTTCTCCTTGCGGTTTAAAAACTTCTCTTTTTCTTTATTGCTCTTTCATTTAAATAAAAATTCAAAACGAATGAATTGATTGAAAGCGCAGAACACTCGAAAAATCAATTTATTTAACAGACAATACCCGGCCGCCACACGCGTGAAATCTGCGTATGGACGAACGAAGCGCGGCCGATGGAGCCAGCCACAACATTGATTTCAACGGGATAAGTCGCCGGATCGTGCCGCGAGACGGCACATGACGATTTCGAGGTAGATTCCCTGCTCCGCTATGCTGCGGATCATAATGGGCATCACGAGACGCTGTGATGTGTGGCTCAAGTATAGAGAGTCTTTACAACGGAATGCAACAAAAAAACAACCGCGCGGCACATTCGGACATTGCATTACGCACGAGCGTAGGTGGGATTCCGGTCAATACCTTTTCGAGGGTGCCGCAACCTCTGAAATTTGCCCCCCCTGCGAATGAGGTAGGTCGGAAAAAGTAGAGGCCAACGTTTCGTACAATCGTGAAACGGAGGTATGGCTGAATCGAAGGCGGTCTACACAAGCGAATTTCGTGAGCAGGCAGTCAAGCTGGCGCTCTGTGAAGGTGTCGGTATTTGGGAGGCGGCACGGCGGCTGTCGGTTCCTCTCAAGACGTTGGCGAACTGGGTCCGTTCAGCGAGAGTGGGCAAGCTGCAGGAAGTCGGCAAGGAGCAGAAGCCGCAAACGGCACTTGAGGCCGAGCGTGCACGCGTGCAGCGGGAATTGGCGGAAGCGAAAATGGAGCGCGATCTGTTAAGAAGATTCGCGACGTGCTCCGCGAGAGAGTCGCGATGAGGTACGCGGCTCGAAGCCGAAATTCTCGCTGCCCATCAGCGCACGCGCGAAAGCTTTGGCCCCGAGCGCCTGCAGAAACACCTTGAGCGCCATGGAATTCATGTGGGCGTATGTCGGATAAAGCGGTTGCGCAGGAAACTGGGCCTGCGGTGCAGACAGAAGCGCAAGTTCAAGGCCACCACCAATTCAAGGCATGAGCCCGTCGCACCGAACCTGCTGCAACAGGACTTCGACGTCTCGGCGCCCGATCAGGCCTGGTGTGGCGATATCACATACATCGCGACCGACGAAGGATGGTTATATCTTGTACAGCGGCGAAATCGTTGGCTATGCGATGAGTGAACGCATGACGAAGGACCTGGTGATGCAGGCGCTGTTTCGCGCTGTTTCGCGCTGTTTCGCGCCGTCTCGAACCGACGTCCGAAGCCCGGCCTGATTCAGCATACCGATCGCGGCTCGCAATATTGTTCATCGGCTTACCAGAAAATCGTCAGGCAGTTCGACATGCGCGCGTCGATGAGCCGCCGCGGCAACTGCTACGATAACGCACCGATCGAATCGTTCTGGGGTTCGCTGAAGAGCGAGCTAATCTACCATCGGCGATTCGCTACACGCGAGCAGGCCAGACTCGCTATCAGCGAATACATCGAAATGTTTTACAACCGGCAGCGCACGCAGGCCCCGTCTGGACTACCTGTCGCCTGCCGCATTTACGCAGCGATTCTATCTGGATCGCGCCGCTGCTTAACGCGTTGGCCTCCACCGATTCCGACCGACCTCAAACCGGGGGTAGGTCAGAGCGAAAGGTCTCCAGGACTATCCAGAGCCGGACCGATAATCCTATCAGTCGCCGTATCGGTAGCGGCTGCGCATCGCGTCAAGCGGATTCCCCTCGGCAAGAGTGCCACCGAGGCTATGTATCACAGCGCTTGCGGCGTTGATTGCCGTCTGCACCGCACCTTCGATCCACCCGCCGGTGAACGAGCAGCAGCACCCGGCGAGGTAGATCCCGCTGTCCACGGTCGGATCAGCCGCCGTCTGGAACTGGTAGAACAGTGCCTGCGAGTGGACGTCTTCGCCTGGATGGTTCAGCTTGAAAGCGCCCAGCGCGTATGGGTCCAACAGCCAGTCGTGGCTAATTACGTTGCGCGCGTAGTCGTTGTCGAGCGGGCGCAGATGCGTGGCAAACGCGGGCGACACGGCACCGATCTCCGCGACGAGCCGCTTGCATCGCTCGATCTTGTCGGTTAGCGACAGGATCTTGTGCGAATCGTCTTCCCACGTGTAGCTGATCAGCACTACGCCGTGCGCGTAGGGATCGTCGGGTGCGTAGTCAAGGCAGTAGATGCCGCGCGTCAGCGTATCGGTCTGAATGTTGTGCGGTAGCCCATGCCTGAGCCAGAACTTGTCGCGAGTCAGGATGAATAGTTTTGACGAGCTCACCATGTGCGTCTCCTTGATTGCTCGCATCACTTCTGGCGCGAACAGGTTCGAGGTATCCGTGATGCCCATACGAACCTGCATCGCGCGCGTGGTTGTCGCGACAATGACGCGATCGAACGACTGCGCCGCCCCATCATCAAGCGCAAGCACAAACTTGCCATCTGCGCGCTTTGTCACGCCGTGCACGGCAGTGTGGACAATACAGTCGCGCACGCGGGCGTCGTCGGCGCCGTCGTCCAGCAGCCCTTGCGCGAGAGAGAAAATGCCAGCAGGAATCAGCCTGTGATCGACCTCAAGCTCATTGACGAGAATCCGCAGGATTTCGAGGAACGATGCATGGTAGACCGGCTGGAACCCGCCCGATCCAATGCCGAGCGTGCCGAACAGACGCAGATCTTTGCCTTTGCGCCAGCGCACGCCACCGGGTGGAGTCGCGCCTGTGAAGATCGTGACGATCGCCGAGTAAAACGACTCGTCACCGAACTGGTCGATGTACTGTTGCCACCCGCGCTGTGCGTCGTCATAGCGATGCGCACGCAAAAGTGCCGTGAGTTCCGCCGGTGCGGGCAACCGTACGCCGCCGTCGAGCTGTGCGCCGTCACGGATGAAGGAGCGCCAGCCGTGGTCGACACTATCGAATAGCGCGGGAGGGGCATCGCCGGCCATCCAGCGGTATGCACGCCCCTGGTAATGGATCTCGGTATCCACGACGCCCGGATTGGGAAACGCGAATGTACTGTCGATGCCGAACCGGTTGAGGTAGTGGTAGAGGGCGGCCTGCGAAGGCGGGAACCGCATCGCGCCCATTTCGGCAAGCAGGCGCGGATGATCTGGATTGATCGGCTGTGTCAGCAGCCGTCCGCCTATGCGCGCGGGGTTCGCTTCGAACACAAACACCTGGCGGGCGCCCGCGCGCAGCAGTTCCGACGCAGCGACCAGCCCGCTGATTCCCGCGCCGATGATCGCGATCCTCGCATCGCATGCGCATTCTGCCGGCAGCACACCGAGACGCTCGCCGGTGCGGGCGAGGAAGGCGCCGTAATCGTACAGCGTATCGATGTACGGCAGCGTGTCTGGCAGGAATCCTGGAACGTTCATGGTGATCGGAAGGAAGTAGTAAGCCCAGGGCACGGGTCGCGGCCTCGTACTGGCAGATGAATGCCGCAAAGCGGCCCATTGGCGTTAACGGGATCGACGCGTTTCACACAGATTCGGAGCACCTCGTCACGCACTGCAAAACGATTTGTGCACGTGACCGGATGAATGAAAGATGAAAAGCGTGATGGCCATACAGGACGGAAGCCCACACCGCGCTTGTTTCGGTGGCAGCTCGCCAGACGTGCTGACTCAACGCCAGACGTGCTGACTCAACGTAAAAAGGGAGGGCGATTCGGAGTGAAACTGACGATTCCGCTATGCTGCGGATGGGCGAGAGCTGTATCGCTCTTTCACTTTGGAAGTGAGCTAAGTATAGTGACTGCTGGCAGATGAACGCAACAGCGATCCACCCGGCTGGAAAGGCTCCATCGATGGAGCTGTGGTGGGTCGGTGGCTGCGACGAGTATTACAGAGGTATTTGAACTACCACGCGGTGCCCGATTGCGTATTCCAAGGCAATTCGAGTAGCCGTTCCGCGGTAAAGCGAGCGAGCATTCCCCGCTGAACCGAGGGGCAATTCCACGTCATTACGAGCGGGGCGGGCGTGACGACGCGGGGATGTTGTCTTTTACTCCTGGTCCTTTTTGCTGGTCAAACTGTCTCGGGTTTTGCGAAGCGATTCGCCGGCAAGCGCCATGCGATGTGCGTTATGGACCTGACCTTGGCCCACAAAACTGTCCCACTTGGAAGTGGAAAATTCCGGCATGACGTTGTCACCAAGACGAGGAGGTCATGCTGTGAAGAAGAGCGAGTTCACCGAGGAACAGATTACCTATGCGTTGAAGCAGACCGAACTGGGCACGCCGGTCGCGGAGGTATGTCGCAAGATGGGGATCAGCGATGCGACGTTCTACAATCGGCGGACGAAATATGGCGGGCTGTTGCCTTCGGAGCTGCGCCGGCTGAAGCAGCTTGAGGAAGAGAACGCGAAGCTCAAGCGGCTCGTGGCCGATCTGTCGCTGGACAAGGCCATGTTGCAGGATGTCTTTCAAAAAAGCTCTGAGGCCTTCCCGGCGCCGTGAACGGGTCACGGACTTGATGCAGCGTTTCGGCGCGAGCCAGCGGCAGACCTACGCGTTGTTGCAACTGTCCCGCACGGTCTACCGTTACGAGTCGGTCGCGCGGGATCAGAGCGCACTGGGAATGCGCATCAGGGAGATCACGCAAGTGCGGGTGCATTACGGTGCACCGCGCGTGTGACCGCAATTCGAGGTCCGTAAGCATGCAATACTCCGTGAACTGATACCGTGTTTGATACCGTTACGCGCCGTGACGGTACCAAAATGGATTGTCTGCAGAGAAAGATGCTATACCGTCGCTCATGCCGTCGGCGACGCGGGGCTGCCGACGGACGGCAGCGGACCAAGATAGTCGATAAACCCCTGTTTTCGTGGGGAAAATCAGGGGATCGACGGACCTCTGCAGAGGATCCTAAATTACTCCCACTCGATCATCAACAGGTCTCGCAAGCCCGCGTGGATAAAGGGATTAGCTGTGATCGACACGAGGCCTTACCGTCGCCTTTACCGTCAGAAGCCGCCACCTTTTACTGGCGGGGGAGATGGAGCGATTCGCGGGGCGACGACTCTGGCGACACCATCATCAATCACCTCATAAGAATACAAGAGACAGCGAGCCTTGTCCCCTCCCCGGTCTTCAATCCGTTCGCCGACGCTGGCTTTGACAGCTTCTCGATGGCGGCGGCCACTGCTCACAGGCTTGAGCAGTGTTGACATTTCAAGAGCGCGGTTCGTCTCAGTCTCGAAGTGCGCAATTTTCAGAGGGTACGCTCGATGTGCGTTACAAAATACGTACAATTAGCGGGACAGGGCGGAATGAAGGGAATAAAGTCCAAGGACGGCCGTTCGAGATTTGCTCTGAATCCTTTAGGCTTTGCGTGGCTGGTTGGAGCGGGGATCCAACCACGACGTCGTCTCTCGACGAGTAGCAGGCGCTTGGTCGCCAATAGGGGTGACTGTCGTTTAGGCCGCCGAGGCTGAATTTCAACCAAAATCCATGGCAATCAAAACGAGTTGGGTATTACCTCCGCACATCATAGGTGGCCTAGACCACGTCGGTACGCAAGGCCCGTGCATCCTGATCTACTCCCAGTTGCTCCCTGGCATTACAAACGTCACTGACAGAGCCCGGTACTACAGTTTTTATCCATGGCTGATCCGGTCATACGCGGAGCGCGACACGCACCGCGAAAACTTCAACGCGTTCCTAGATGCTTACCGGAAAGCCGATTGCCTCTTTACGATGATCGCCGAGCGCCATGCGCAAGTCATGGGCGACGACGCAGCGCGCCACGGGCCTGCGATGGTCGGGCGAGACACGCTCAACGATGCAGTCAAGTTAGTCGGCGAAGGGCAGTCGGTTCGTCTCTCGACCTACGCGACCCGAGAGGATTCCAGCGAGCGTTATTTTGCCAACAGGCTTGGCGGCCTCGGTCAGTACTATGCGGGAACGTTGACGCAGCTCGACATCTTGGCCACAGTCGAAAAACCATGGCTGAGCTATACACACGAGCGTGGCGAGCCGATCGCGCAAGCGTTCGATATGGGTGTCGACGGTCGTGCCTTCTGGCGAGCCGTAGATGCAGACACCGTTTCAGCGCAGACGCTGGATGCGCTCCATGACTTCTGCCCGTGTTGCCTGCCCCAACGGCAAGGCGAACGCGATGCGTTGCTCGACATCCTCTTCGACCGGAAGTCCGAGTTCGAGGCAGAAGGCGTCCAGCGGCGCAAGAGCCTGGCGCTCTTGCTCTATTTGGCCGGAGCATTGCAGGCGGCAGAACTCCCAGCCCTTGACGAACCGACTTTCCGCGCAGCCGTCTACACAGAGACCCTTGCGGACGGCACGGCATGGCGGCCCCCCCCACCCTTGGCCCGCACCCGGTCGGCCTGGGCCTACTACGTCCGCAATGACCTGATGTCCATTGCGATGCAGAAGGCCTTCGCCATCTCGCTCGCCGCGTTGACAACGGAGCCGACACCGCCGAGCTCCATCGAAGAGTTCAGCCAGTCGCTAACGAGCCACCCCGAGCTCGCCAGGGCACTGAACCAACTGAAGGCAAAGACTTTCGGCGCGCTGTGCAGCTCACTGGAATCAGGGGCACCGGCGCTGGCCGACTTCATGGCCGACGGGCACGAGTTGGCGTGGGCTGCTGCCCGCGTCTCGAGAGAACGCCAACAATTGGACTTGGAGCCCGCCTTTCTGGCGTCAGTCGTGAACGTGCTCGCCCTTCTTCGCATGCGAGAAAACCAGGATGCCCCCGCCTATGGCCCACTGGCCATGGACCCGACGCAGCTTCAGGACTCCCCGATCAACCTGAGATCGTTTCGGGTGCGCTGCTTGAAATGGAACGACATGGCGCTTTCAGCAGTCGTTGCAGATCTGGTCGGCTGGGTCCTAGAAACTCATCTGCACGTCGCACTGCGCAAGCTGCGACAAAGTTCGACCGCTACCTTCCGAATCCATCCCTCCGAGCGGGGAATCGAGGCACGCGGTGACGTGCCCGTCCCCGCCAAGACCAATCCCCGCATCCGACAAGCGATCAAAATCCTGTGGGATGTCGGCGCCCTGGCCCGCGAGCCCGATGGCAGCGGGGACCTGCGTGTCACAGCGCTTGGCGACCAACTCTTCGAGAGTGCCCATGGGTGACACCAACGATGACATCTCGCTGCTGGCGGCCCTTAAAGGCGCGAAATTCGAAGCCTCTTTGGTGACGACCTTCAATGCGACGCTTCCATTCTACGAAGAGGTCGTGCTTCGGCGTCTGCAGGCGGCCGAGTCACGGCACAACGTGGTGCTGATGGATGCTGTCCAGTGCGCGCGCTCGTGGGCAACGCCATCCTTGAGGCCGCGCCTGGCTGGCTCGGCGTACGCGCTCATTCCCATGGCCGCGCCCGGCGCCTTCCACCCAAAGATCTGCCTGCTTGCCAGCAAGAAACGCTGCATCGTGTTCATTGGCAGCCACAACCTTACGCTGTCCGGCTTCGGCTTTAACCGGGAGGTAACGACGTACATCGACGTGCGCCCTGATAGCGACCCCGCCCACAAGCTGCTGCTAGGCCATGTCTGGAGCCTGCTCCAAGAATGGCTTCGGACTCAAGAGGAGGTGCTGGCCCCGTCCGTACTGGAGGCCGCGCATAGGATCGGCGAACTTATCCCGAAGGCAGATGCCGCACAGTCGAAGCATTCCGACATCCGGCTGCTCGGACAATCCAGCAGCGGACCGTCGTTGCTCGAACAGCTTGACCTGGCGATCCCGGTGGCTCCCAGGCGCGTGGTGGTCACCGGGGCTTTCTTCGATACCCAACACGCCTTCCTGAAAGCGCTGGAGGGCCGCTGGCCCGGCGCCTCGATCAAGGTGATCATCGACCCCAAGACCGTAAAGCTCGGCGGCAGTCCGAAAGGGCTTCGTTCACAATTCGTTAATGCGCGAAAGCTCTGGGAGAAGAATACAGACCGCTATCTTCACGCTAAGGCGCTCCTTCTCGACTTCGGTGACTCGCATATGCTCGTTGCAGGCAGCGCAAACCCGAGCCGGCCTGCGTGGCTTGGAGGCACGCGCGCCAACTTCGAGGCCATGCTCGTTCGGCCGAAGCTTGAAGTGGCAAGCTCACGCTTCGCCAGCGATCTTGCGCAGGGCTTTACGGCGCGCGCAATGGATGACGCCGACCTGCGCTCAATACCGATCACACATCAGGATGATGAGAACGACGCCGACGCACCAAGCGTTCCAGTCCGGATCGTCGCGCTTGCTACGGGGACTTCGGCAGTCTTGATCCCGGCGTCGGACTCTGCAGGATTCGCGGAGTTCGTCATGCACCTTCAGGACGGTTCCCACACCGCACCTGTGGACCTTGGACGTGCTGAAAATGGGAGCGCAATCGCAGAGCTGGGCGAGCGGGCGCATGAAGTGCGGTGGCTGGAGCTGAGTGGCCGCAGTGGCAAGCTCCTTCGCGTGATCGTCCACCACGATGCGGCTCTGGGCCGTGGCGCAGTACGCTCGCATAGAGCCGCACTTCAGGACGCCTTGGCCGGCTTGGACTTCAGCGGTGCGAACATCGAATTGCTTATTCAGCAAATCGAGAAGGCGATCTTCGACGACCCGGAACAAGTAGTGTCACCACTTCCTGGCGCCGCACGCCCTAGTGCCGGGGAACAAGCCGCCACTGCTTCGGCACGTCCGGCATCGCTCGCCGTCCACGTCGGCGAAGGTGTCAGTGCCAAAAAGAGAAAGAAGAAGCGCCTTCTGCAAGCCGGGAGCCTGATCGACGTGCTCGATGCTCTCCTCTACCGCCTGGGTCAGGGTCTGCCACGATCGGCTTCGTCTGGCACCGACACACCGCAGCTCTCGGAAGAGGAGCTTGTGGGAACTGAACATGAGGGCGCCAGCCAAGAGCCTCCCGCAGCGTTGACCCAACAGGCGGTCAACGCCGTCAGAAGGCGGCTCAAACAAGTCGTCCGTCGCATGATCAAGCAACTCAAGGCAGCGCAAGGCGAGACCAGACCTGAGGTGCGCGCGGCCAAGGCGCGAACCGGGGTGGTCCAACTTGTCGCGGTGCTTTCCCTTGTGAGGGAGTTCAGGCGACTTCGCCACCAGCCCCAGTGGCGCCGCATGGGAGGGTTCATCGATTCGGAAACCCGTCAGGATCTCCTGTCGCAGTCGATGGTCATCCTTTTCGGGCGCGCACGGGGTATCGCGCGCGATGTCTGCGTCCATGACGTCGAGATCGACGAAGTCGTGGAACTCGGTCAAGTGCGGGCACTGCTGGCGTGGCTGGCCTGGGACATTGGTCACAGCCTTCTGAAGCGCATTGAGCCCATGGCGCCGCAAGCTACAAAGGACAATTTGGTTTTGGCCTACGCATATCTTTATGACCTGTTCCCGGCCATCGCCGTCGATGACGAGGACACAGCGCGGCTCGCCTCCAGCGTGCGAATGACAAGCACGCCGACTGCTGACGAAAGCGCCCATGGCGAAACTTGGCTCGCGCATCACATCGCAACCGGTCTAGAAGTCGCCACAGCCCCCGCCATGGCCTACCTCGACCGAGAAGGGATCAAGCCCGGCGACCTAATACATGTTCCCCATTCCAGCCCGCCCCGGTTCAGCGTCGTCGTTGATGTAACCGCACAGGATATCTGCCTGAGCGAACTGGACGTAGAGCGCAGGTTTATGCGATTTGCCTGGCGCACAGAGAGCCGCGCTCGTGGGGCGCCAGCCAACTGATCAACAGGTGACGATCATCTATGGCCCAGAGATCACTCTGAAACAGGGGATGATGAAAGCGGGACAGCTTGTCTCCGCACACACAGCCTATCGCTACTTGGCTCAAGCGCCTCCCCTAACCTTCGTACCGCAGCTTTGCCCCCCGTCGGAAGGCTGCCGGCGTCAAATACGGGGCCGTCAAGCATCCTCGGCCAGGTGATTTTCAATTTCTTCCACAAACGGCGAGGAACGCCCCGCCGTGTACACCAAGTGAACCTCAGACTTGGCCCGGGTAAAGCCTACGTAAAACACTCGACGCGCCTCGACGACCTGCTGCGGACCAACACCGTTGCGTGGTAGCCGCCCGCGGTCGATACCGAACAAGAACACCACATCGAACTCCCTGCCTTTTGCGCTGTGAAGCGTCGACAGTGTTAGCCGGTCCAAATGCTCACCGTCGCCAGCCAGCTCGCCCAGAACCATATCTGCATGATCTCCCGTCGGGGCGATCCGATCAGCGAAGACAGCCAATGTGTCCATCTCATCCCTCAACGCAGGACATTCGGAGGCGAATGGCTCGATCACGTCCATCGACAGTCTTGCAAGCCAACCATGTAGATTCATGCTCGCATCCCGGCTATCCCACAGCGTGGCAATCAATCGACCATGAAAGTCCATCGCCTGGCTATCGCTATGTATGGCCTCCGCGAACAGTCGCCGCCCCTCCTGCGCCAGGCGAGCAAAACGCGGCTTCCCCGTTCGCCATCCACCACAACACCATTGACCGCACAGTTCCAACCACTGCATGACGCGACTGGAGCGTGAGTAGAGGGCGTTGCCGTCTGTGCGCACGATTGGTATTCCGGCAGCTTGCGCCGCTTCGGCTACGGCGTCGCCGATCCACGCGGCCGGATAAAGCACTGCAACGTTGCGGTAACTAAGTTGCGGGTGACGCCTGAGCGCCTGCGGCAGCAACTCGCCGACAAGCCGGGCTGCTTGCTGCTCATAGGTGCCGCCTGCCGGCTGAATGTAAACCGTTCCCTGCGCCGCAGCATCAGCCGCCTCGTAGTCACGCTCTTCACCCAGGGCCACGCGCGACGCCACGACGATACGGTTTCCGCTGCGGTAGTTCAGCCGCAGGCGCACAGTCTCCACGTCCTCGCGCTCTGACAGTCGACGGAGCAAATCAGGGCGAGCGCCAGTGAATCCATAGATCGACTGATCAACGTCGCCCACCGCAAAGAGCCGCATACCGGCTCGAAAACACAACCCCATCACCATGCGATGAAGCGCGATACCAAGGTCCTGGTACTCATCGACGACGAGCACGGGGTATTTGGCGAGCAGCGCCCGCTGCAACCACGGGTTGTCACGCAGCGCTCGCACCGCCAGCAAGGGCATGTCATCGAAGTCGATCAGGCCGCGGCGACGTAGCTGTGCTTCGTAGGTCTCCACAAGGCGCGCAAGCTCCGGATCGGTATCACGCCATTCTTGACTGTCGCGATTCAAGATTGATCGGCGATAGTTGCCAAGCCGGAATTCCCAGTCTTGAGGATTGCCGGGCGCTTCTATCGCACGGTTCACCGCTTCGACCAGCGCCGCCTGTCGCTCAGCTCGGGGCCACACCGAAACCCTCAGGCAGACCCAATCGGGCAACCTTGGCATAGGGTAAGAGGATCTGCGTAAGCGAGAAGGAATGCACGGTCCCGACAAACACACGTCCGCCTGGCGCAACCCCCAGTGAAGCCAGCCGATCTTCTAGCTCGCGCGCGCATTCATTGTTATATGTGATGCAGGCGATGCCGCGTGGTTCTGGCACGTCCTCCGCGAGCATACGCGCCAACTTCGTCACGAGCGTCTTGGTTTTCCCACTCCCGGGCCCCGCCAGCACGACGCAATGGCCACGGGACTCGTATGCCGCCCATTGCCCCGGGTTACGCTGGAGTTGCGCAGCCGCCCGCAGGTAGGCCGCGCGATCAGACACGGTCGACCACGTAGGTAATTGCGCGCGCAATGTAGGGGGGTGGTGCGATACCCTCTATGCGAGACGCCAAACGCTGTGCAAATCGTCCTTTTCCGACGGCCTCGATCAGCTTCAGGTAGTTCTCTCGATCCAAGGTCTTGGGGTCGTCTTCCCATTGGCTCACCCAGGCCTGCCGCTCCTCGCTTAGACTTTGCTCTCGGAGTGTTTCGATAATCGCCTCAGTGAAATCCTCGTCGCGAAACACATCGACTTCCAATGTATCGACGTTGGTGAAGACCCCATACATCTCACATCGGTCAGAGAAATCGTTGTAACTCTCGATCATCTTGAGTTCCCCGATGAGCTCGTCTTGGTCCTCGCTTGTTCGCGCCTCTTCAACCGTCTTCACGAGCCGCCACGAGCGGTTGTAACCGAGAGGTCTCCGGTTTTCCTGCGGATCCCAATCTGTCACGACCGAAAACGGTATGCCCAGCGCCGCAAGGAACTTCGCATACGGCGTGAAGTTCGTGCCCGCCACCGAACATACCGTGATGCCGAGATGATCGAAGTCGTGCCCCATCGAGGCGGCAAACACTGGCAGCAGGAATTTCTCTGCATCCCCTTCGACCAGGACGATCCCCCGAGCGAACAGCATCTCGGCGCGCGTCACGTCCAGGTACCGCGCCAAGTCGTCCTCCTCGTCATCGGTGAGGTCGATCGACGCGGCCGAGGCCGCAACGGTGCCCTCGTTAGGCGTGTCGCGCAGCAGCACCAGGGAGCGCAGAGGCGCGACACTCGCAATGTGCGGCGAGTGGGTTGTCAGGAGTAGCGAGAGAGGTTCGTTCGCCTCCTCGCCTGCGAGGCCTTCGAATAGATGGCGATACACAGAGCGTTGCAGATGGGGGTGCAAGTGGGCCTCTGGCTCCTCGATCGCCAGCAACGTGTGGTCGCGCCAGTTCTGGCTCATCAGCTGGCGAAGCTCCAGGGCCTTCAAGGTCAGGAAGGCTACATTGGCCGAGCCGAGACTGGCCTCGCTAATCGTGCGCAGGCCGCCATCGATCAGTAGCCGAAGATTGCGGAACAGGCGTGTCACGTCGGTCGTGCCGAACCCCAGGCCGGGTTCGATATCCTGCTTGGGACCGCTCATCGACGCAAACAGTTGCTGTAGGGCCTGCTCCAGGCTCTGCACCGAAGGGAAGTCCGCCAGTCGTCCCGTCGCTGCTTGGACGGCATCGCGAACGCCTTCAAGGTCTTCGCCAGACACGCCTGCAAAAGCCCGTTCGAGCAAGGGCCGCAAAGGCGAACGGCGCCACGTCGCTAGATCGCCTTCAGCATCGCGCAGCGCCGGCAGGAGGTCCATAGCAATGCGCCGGCGCACTTCATGCCCAAACCGTTTCGTTTCGACCTCACCGCCGAAGCAGATGAATTCGTAGTCGTCGTCGCATTCCGGCGCCCCCTCTAACCCAGGAATCGGCCGAAACTTGTAGGTAAGCCGTACCGTGTGCGGATCGTCGTCAAGTCGAAAGTCCGTGAGCTGGGCGAGAATATCCAGGTCGTCCTCAAACTCCTGCAATTCTACGGAGACAGTGATTTCTTCATCTTCGAGTGGCTCTCCCAACCCATCCCAGAAATCGCCCTGCCCAAGCTGTCGACCGCTGTCGGGCAAGCTTGGATCGAA
The DNA here is from genome assembly GCF_048957895.1 of Paraburkholderia sp. A1RI_3L. Taxonomy (NCBI): domain Bacteria; kingdom Pseudomonadati; phylum Pseudomonadota; class Betaproteobacteria; order Burkholderiales; family Burkholderiaceae; genus Paraburkholderia; species Paraburkholderia sp. A1RI_3L. The sequence continues at coordinate 667,268 of NZ_JARCHA010000003.1, read as the reverse complement.
AACTAGTCGCAAGGCATGAAGCAGGTTGCTCTTACCAACGCGGTTCTCGCCGACTATGACGATGTTTCCATCTACGACGATGTCCACCTCGCGAAAGTTGCGAAAATTGCTAACGTAAATTCTTGTGAGTTTCATGCCCCATCTCTTCTTGAATTTTGTCTATCGAAGCCGGCACGGCGTGGCAATGAGATGTTCCCCTCCGCATTTGCCGCTACACACGAATAGGCAGGGCGACCTTCGGCTGAATGGGCACCAACATCTTGGCGTAAGCGCGCAAAATGTCGTTGTACAGATCCGCGTGCTTGGGCGCCTCGACGGTGATAATTAGCGCGTAGCGAATCTTCTCCGCACTCGCCGTCGGCGCACCGGCCTCGCGTGCGTTGTAGTGGATGTCGAACACGGGGTTATCCAGGCTAGTGCCACGCATGGACTTGTTACCGTGCAGGACCGTCTCCCACTTTCCCATGTCGGAACGACGCTCCTCTTCCGTAGCGTACTTCTTCATATCGAAGAAGCCCTTCGTGTCCGCGTTGCTCTTGCCTTCCTTGACTTTCTTGTCGCTGGGCCGGAACACGATTTCCAAGCCGGCCCGCGTGTAGGCAACGGCATCCTGCGGGTCTGTCGGCGACGCATAGCAGAAGGTCGCCTTCAGGCGGATGTTGCCCTGCAAACCACCGGCAGGCAGAGGAAGTGACGCACGCAGATATTTTCCCGGCTTCAGCTCGCCCTGATAGACCACCCGCGCCACGCCGGTTGGGCATGTAATGACATCCATCAAATCTTCCGGAACCTTTCCCCAACCGACTTCGAGCTTGTCGTGCGTGGATGAATCCGCAGCGTGAACAAGCAAGGCCTTGATGGCCAGCGGAGTCAAATCTGCACCGAGGATCGCTCGAACACCGACAGCATTGCGCAATAGATACGGTGACGCAAAGCTGGTGCCCAACTGCGGCACCAGTGTCGGCTTCGCACCAGGTGCCAGCACATGGAAATACTGGGAGTTGGCGGCATCCCCACCGAAGGCCATGAGGTCCGGCTTTACCACGCCGGGGCTGCGCCCCGGTCCGATGGCACTGTAGGCGGCACGCGACCATGACGCGTCCGTGTTGTCGGCAGCGCCGACAGATAGCGCATTGACGCAATCGGAAGGCACCTGCACACGGGCATTTCCTACCGACCGATCCATTTGACCATTGTTGCCAACAGCCACGGTCATCAACGTCTCGCCATCGCTGAGCAGGTCGTCGATCACGGAAGTCCAGGCATGCACGTCCGTGTCGTCGATTGGGAGGTCCGGCCCAAGACTCAAATTGATGAAGTGATACTGCCGCGACAGCAGCACTTCCTCGACCAGCCCCAGCGTGCGATACAGCTCCAATGGGTCTTCCGAATCAGTCTCGCGATCCAGAACACGCAGGTGGTCGACGTAAGAGTAAGGGCGCGCAGCGATGCTGTTGGGAGTAATTGGGCCAAACAGGAATGCTGATGTCACGCCAAGGCCATGCTCCAGGCCGCCCGGATCGTCGGCCGCCATTTCATCGAGAACGCGGTAGGTATGCAACCATGGTGCGATGCCGTGCTGCTCAGGCAGACCGCCATCGAGGATCGCCACCTTAGGTTCGGACGATAGCGGCTGTTCCGTCGGCAGACTGCATGGCACTGTCACACCCGCCGAGCGCTGTACGGGACGCATGCCACGCAGCTTCGGCATGGAACGAATCACCCGCACTAAAGAGAATTCAGCAAGACGCACGACGTTGTCATGCGTGCCCTCGGCCGGGAGGAACCACAGATTGCCAGCGCTAAACGCCAAGTCGGCATGGATCTTCACGCCGACATCGGCCGCGTACTTGGCAAATGCTCTCTGCACGAACTGATCGTTGTCGCCAGGAAGCAGATGGATGCCCACCTCGAAGAAGCGATCTTTCTCCTCGCCGAGCGAAACAATACGATCCTTCGGCTCGAACGCGGAAATCCGCTCGATATGCGACAGATCCTTCGCCTCGTTCGATCCCTCCTCCAGTTGCCCTGCCCAGTCCTTCAGCTGACGGAAGGCCTGGCGCTTGCCCACCACGAATAGCTCTGTGGTGGTCGACTCCCGCGGCGGACCCTTCTTCGACCAGCCCTCCGGCGTCAGTTTGACCGCCCTACTGCCGACCGATTCAAGACCTACGCTGCGCAGCATGGCCACCGGGAAGAAGGAGCGCGCGATGTAACTAGGATTGAGTGCGAGGCGTGCCACGCCCAAATCCCCCGGACAGGCGTTGTCGGGCAAGTTGTCGAGACTTGCCGCAACGTCGACGAACTGCGGTGTCAGTCGACTCCTCGCCTGCTGCAGCGTGTAGACCTCGGCCTTGTCCATGCCGCGCTTCGGCCCCTTGATTTCATGGGTCAGCAACTCGCCGCGCCCGATCAGGAAATTGGTCTGGTTCACGCCTCACGCCTCCGCTTTTTGGGCGCGACGGTCGATCCGTCGCTTGTGTACTTGCGAATGGTGTCTCGACTCACGCCAGTGATATCCGAGATGCTGTGCTGAGACAGGCGCGTCTGTTTTGCCAGCAGCACCGCCATATCAATGCGCCCCTGGCGATCCAGCGACAGGGCGCGCGCCTTGATGAACTCTTCGATCAAGTCAGCATCTGGTGTCGTCCCCAACGCCACGGCACGTCGGAAACGCTGTATCTCACGCTCGATGTCGCTGAAAGACTGGCCGCGAAACGCGAAGGCCAGAATCTCGATCCAACGCCCAAACAGGGCGAAGTCCGGCCCCAGGAAGCGTTTGATTGCCTCTTTGACTGCTGCTGCCTCTGGCACCTTGAATTCGACCACGAGGTCGAATCGACGCCATAGCGCTGGATCGATCAGTTCCGGATGATTGGTTGCTGCCAGTAGCATCCCCGTCGCCGGCCACTCATCAACCTCCTGCAGTATCACGGTCACCAGCCGCTTGAGTTCGCCGACGTCAGTGTCGTCGCTACGACGTTTGGCGATCGCATCGATCTCATCCAGCAATAAGACACAGGGGACACGTTTGGCAAAATCCAGCGCTGCGCGCAGATTGCTGCCACTACGTCCCAGCAAGCTACTCATCACAGCAGTCAGATCGAGTACGTACAACGGCACGCCAAGTTGAGCTGCCAACCAACGCGCTGTTAGCGTTTTGCCGACACCTGGCTGACCAACAAAGATAGCAGAGCGCGTCGGCGTCAAGCCCAGTGCGGTGAGACGGGCTGTTTGCTTGCGCTCCTGAATTAGCTGACCAAGGGACTCTTCTAGACTGGCAGACAGCAGTGGCGCTTCGCGATCCGGAGAGTCCTTGAAGACCTTAAGCAGCGACAAACGCGATTCATCATCCACCGGCAGCACCTGTTCGGTGAATGACGGCGCGGCCGCCTTGCGCAATGGCGCCCCTGCTCGATGCGGCTTGGCGCGAAGGAATAAATCCACCTGCTCAGCCAACTCTGGCTCAGTGCCCCGATACTTTCTGACCAGCCTCGCAGCGAACAGACGAACATCCTCCGTCTGCTCAGCCAGTGCCAATCGCACAACCTGGGCTAAATCAGCCTTCAAACCACTCAATTCGCCCATAACACTTGCAACCCATTGATTTTAAATACATTTAACTGAACAACAAACGGACTAGGCGTATTGTCTCACACTTTTCAGCGGGCTGTGAAGGAGATCGGAAATGGGCACATCGCGCCGATCTACCTCCTACAGGAGGCAGGCGCCGACGGTGTGGAGGTGGCACAGTCCACCGCATCAGGCCCAGGGGCGCAGTCAGCGGCGACTTATCGGAAGCGCGACAGATAGCCGTCAGCCGTCTTTGGCGATGGGCTTCGCGGCCGGGAATTTGTTAGTCCGCCGAAACCCTCGATCCCCAGCCATAAAGGCCTCCAACATGTGCGGAATCAACGTCGTGGCATCGAAAACCTCGCCATATGCTTGCGCGTGCAACGCGGCGTAGCGGTCAAGGTCAGCTTTTAGGCTGGACGGGCACGCGAAAGTCAGCTTGATGCTTTCGGTCTTTGGCAGCGGCCCCAGCCGCAGCTTGCGCGTCGTGCTCATCGTGAAGTCCCTCGGTTGAAGAACAGCGGTTGGTACGGTCGCAGCACCAGATCGCGGTTGACGATGATGCTGACCGGCAAGCCCGACCGTTCGGTCAAGGTCGGCTGAATGTTGAGGTTGCGGCGCGTGAATTCCTGGCCGACCTGATTGGCCGTGTCCTGAGCGCTATCCCGGAACGCGATCACGGTATTGCCGTTGGCATTGCCCTGGTTCGAGACGGCCAGCTCGGAACCCGCGCCCAATAGGGTGGACAGCGCGGCACCCGCCAGAATGCGTCCCCAATGCCAATCGACGCCATCCTCCAGACCGGCATAGCCAGCCGGATCGGCACCGGCCAGGTTGTCCAGTGTGAGCGAAGACGTGTCCGGCAGGATGATGCGGTTCCACACGATCTGCACACGGCTCTGCCCGTAGGCGACCTGGCTGTTGTATTTGCCGAGGATGCGCGAACCCTGCGGAATCAGCAGATAACGGCCGGTCGCCGTGTCGTACACCGGCGCCGTCACGGTGCCGATCACGTCGCCCGGCAGATCGGACTTGATACCCGTCACCAGCGCCGCCGAGATCACGGTGCCGGCCATCACCTGATACGGCGAGGCCGGCGTTTGCAGACTGCCGGAATTACGGGTTTGCGTGGTTTCGGCTTTCTGGAACGCCTCTTTCTGGTCTTGCCGGTTCTGCACGGCGGTCGGATCGGCCGGCTGCGCCGCCGTCGAGGCCGGGCCTGCGGCCTGCGGGTCGAAGCCCGCCAGACCGGATGCGGGCGCAGCCGTCGCGGTCTGCGTGGGCGCAGCGGTCGCGGCAGCGGCGCGCTGCGTGTTGCTGGAACGGAAAAATACCGACGAACCCGCTGCCGCTTCGGCCTCCTTGCGTAGCGCGTCGCGCTCGGCCGCCGCCGCGTCCTGACCGGGTGGCGCGTAGTTCGCCACCGCCGGCTGCTGCGACTGGACGATAGCCGGGCCGAGATCGCCCGGCAGCGGCGGCCCTAGCTCTGGCACTTTTGCCGACAGCGGTGTTGGCTGCGGCGGCAGCTTCGAGTAGTCGGCGGGAAGTTGGCCGAGTTCTTCGGACTTCGATACGCGATCGACGTTGTAAAGCTCGCTCGCATCGGTGTTGCCGCGCGAGTGCTTCGGCTGCAACGACCACATCGTTGCGCCGAGCACCGCAACGCCGAGGCCACCGGCCAGCAGCGCCAGCGTGCGGCGGTTGAGGCGCGTTACCGGGCGCGGCTGCGCCCGCAGCGCCACATTTTCCGGCGCGACCTTCGGCGCGGCATCGGGGATCGGTACGTCCGGGGTGTTGTCCTGGCTCATGGTCAGTTCCCCCGCGTGCCGTCCGTGCGCTCGATACGCACCACGTCGCTCTTGTCACCGCCCAGGCGTAGTTCGGCCGCGCCGAACAGCCGATCCACGATGTAGTACGGTGAGCGGAAACGGTAGTTGACGAGTTGGCCATCACCTTGCGCGCCGATGACGAACAGCGGCGGCAGTTCGCCCTGGGCGATGCCGGGCGGAAACTCGATATAGACCTTCTCGCCATCGTCGAAGGCGCGCAGCGGTTTCCACGGCGGATTGCTGCCGCTGATCGCGTAGCGGAAACGGATCTTCTCCAGCGACAGGCCGGTATCGACGGGGGCCGCTGCCTGCGCGGCCTGATCCTGCCGCTGCAAGGCCAGCATCTGGTCTTTCGGATACTCCCACGACACCGACGCCATCCACGCCTTGTCGGTCGAGGTCAGCTCGATCAGGTAGGTGCGCCGGCTGGTGGTGATGACCAGGTTCGTCTTGAGGCCCGAGCGGATGGGCTTCACCAGCACGCTCACGCGCAGCTCGTTGCCGGCGCCGCTGGACGTGTCACCGACGATCCAGCGCACGGTGTCGCCCGCGGCGACCGTCACCAGCTCCTCGCCGGCCTGGAGCGAAATCACGGTAACGCGGCCCGGCGCGGCATAGACCTGATACAGCGCGCCGTCGGTGAAGGGCCAGACCTGGATTGCGTTGACGAAGCCCTCGCGCGTGGGCGCCATGCGTGCCTCGGCATTCGCACGCGAGACGCGCGCGGTTTCGTCGGCCGGTTCCGGTGCGGATTTGGCGTCATCCACGTCCGGTAGCGGCTTCATCTGCGCCGGCATCGGCAGCACCTTCGGCACCTCCACCACTTCGATCGGCTTGGGTGGATCGGGCTGCTTCTGTGCCTGCACCGGCTCGTCGAGCGAGATGTGCGGCGGTGGCTTGCCCTGCGAGGCGCAGCCCGGCAGGACTGCCACGGTCAGCACGAAAGCGTATATACGGAAATGCAGGTTCATGGCTTGGCTCCTTCAGACGCATCCAGCTCGCGGCTCCACGACAGGCCGTTGACGTAGATGCCGAGCGGGTTCTTGCGCAACCGCTGTTCGGTGCGCGGGGTTTGCAGGACGATGGACACCACGGCATTCCAGCGTTCGGTGCCGGTCGGTGCGCCATTGGCGAAGTGCTGTTCCGTCCAACGCACGTTGAATGACGCATCGCTGGCGCGCGTGACGCTGGTGATCTGCACCGTCACCGATTCCTTGCCGACGCGCGCGAACGGATCGTTCTTGCTGGCGTAGTCGTTGAGCACGGCCGCGCCCTTGTCCGTCGTGTAGTCGTAGGCGTCGAGCCAGTTCTGCCGCACCACGATGGGGTCGATCGACAACGAGCGAACCAGCGTGATGAAGTTCGCCAGGTGATAGGCGATCTGCGCATCGGCGGGCCGGTACGGCGTGGTAGCCACGCCGACTGCGCGCACCTGGCCGGTCTTGTCCACCTCGACCACGTAGGGCGTGACGATGGATTGCGCCGAGCGCCACACAAGGCCGCCAGCCATCAGCAACGCGAGCGCGAGGCAGCCGAAGGCCATGAAGCGCCAGTTCTTCGCCTGCACGCGGGCCGAGCCGATGCGCTCGTCCCACACCTGCGCGGCGGACTGGTACGGAGTGGCAGGCTGCGGCGTACTCGCGTAGCGCACCTGCGGTCGCTTGAATCGCATGGCGGGTTCTCCTCAAGGGGCGTTTATTCGTCGGGTTGGCCCAAGCTAGGGCCTTGCGCCGAACCGCCGCCGTCCCCGCCGTGCAGCGTGTGCGCGGCGGTGGTCGCGGCATGGGTGATCTGCTGGCGGCGGTGCAGGCGTTTGGCCCACGCCGGTTGCGGCTGGTCAGCGGGGTTAGCGGTGGATTCGCCGGATGCAGCCACGCCGGGAGACGTGCCGCCGTTGCTGGATGCACCTGCGCTGGTGCTTGCACTGTCCGAACGGAAGGCAGCGGCAGCGCGTTGCCGGAACGAGCGCGCGCCAGCGGCGGCCTTCTGGCCGACGGCCTGCGCGCCGGTCTTGGCGACATTGCCGAAGCCCGCCATCGCGCCTTTCGCGCCGCCACCCGCGGCAGCGGAACCCGCCTGGAATGCCGGGCCGGCACTGCTGGCCGTGGAGGCGGCCATACGTGCGCCTTTGCCGAGCGCGCTGGCGGCGGCCGGCGCCATGCGCGCCCCGGCCGCGACGGCACCGCCGACACCCGTAGCCGCCACACCAATGGCGACAGCGGTACCGGCTGCACCCACGGCAGCGCCGGCCATCGCGCCCGCGCCGAGCTGTGGAGCGCCGGACACGAGGCCGGTTGCAATGCCCGGCCCGTAGATGCCGAGCGCGAGCAAGGCGAGCGAGGCCAACATCACGACAAGCGCATGGTCGATGGACGGCTCGCTGGGCGTGGTCGGGAACTGCGCGAACAGCCCCGTACCGATGCCGACGATGACGGCCAGCACCAGTACCTTGATGCCTGCCGACACCACGTTGCCGAGCACTTTTTCCGCAAGGAACGCGGTCTTGTTCCAGAGCGCGAACGGCACCAGCACGAAGCCGGCCAGCGTGGTCAGCTTGAACTCGATCAACGTGATGAAAAGCTGCACCGCCAAAACGAAGAAACAGACGATGACGGTCAGCCAGGCGAGGAACATCACGACGATGGGCGTGATGTTGATGAACACTTCGGGGAAGCCTGCCATGTCGCTAATCTGTTCGAGGATCGGCATACCGGCGTCGATGCCGGTCTTGGCGAGATGCCCCGGTTGCAGGAACGTCTCCATGCTCACGGCCGAGCCAGTGGCCGTCAGGCCGAGGCCGGCGAAGGAACGGAACACGACGCCGGACAGCATGTTGAAGTTGCCGATGATGTAGGCGAAAGCGCCGACGTAGAGCACTTTGCGGATGAGCTTCGCCATCACGTCTTCGCCCTGGCCGGTGGCGTGGCCGAGCGACCAGTAAAGACCCGCCAGCGTCATGTCGATGACCACCAGCGTCGCGGTCAGGAAGCCGACCTCGCCGCGCAGCAGACCAAAGCCCGAGTCGATGTAGGTGGAGAAGACATTGAGAAAGTGGTCGATGATCGAAACATCGTTCATGGCCGTTGCTCCGTCGATTCACTGGGGCCGTCGAAGCTGGCCGGAATGGGCGGCAGATCGGCGAGCGTCTGGTACTCGCTGCGGCCGACGCGCCCGGAGAAGAAGCGTCGCAAATTGGCTTGTTCGACCTGCGCGCAGAACGCGGCATCGTGCTGGCCGTGCAGGCATTGCCCGTGCAGCGCGTGCAATCGCGCGGGGTCGGTGGCCAGCGCATCGACCGACAGCGCCTGCGGCCGGTCGCAACCGGCCAGCAGGCACGCGATGACGAACAGGACGGACACACGGTTCATGGCCGTCAGTTCCCGTAGAAGCTCACGGTTTCCGGCGTGTACGGCGTGCCGGTGCCGAGGAACCGCTGCGTGATGACGCGGCCCTGCTCAACGGCGGCGGCCTGCCTCGCCAGTTCCAGCGCCGACGCGCGGCCCTGCGTGAGCTGAAGCTGCTGCGCCTGGATCGACTGCTTGGCTTGCAAAGCCAGAAGCTGATTGGTTGCCTGCTGTGCTTGCAAAGCTCCGGTCGCGGACTGGCTCTGGCCCACGAGGTCGGTCAGCACACCTAGATCGGTGGTCACGTTCTGCGACACCTGCGCCTGCATCTGCATCGCGGTCTGCAAGCCGGTGAGCGTGTTTTGCCAGCGCTGGTGCGCATCCTGGTACATCTGGTTGCCGCTTACGGTCGCGGCGTACTGCTGCGGGTACAACTGCGCGAACTGCTGATCCATGTTCTGCACCTGGAACGCCAGTCCCTGCGCCTGCGTGATGAGCTGCTGCGTGGTCGCCAGATTCGATTGCAGGCGGCTGACCACGTTGAACGGCAGGCTCGCCAGATTGCGCCCCTGATTGACGAGCATCTGCGCTTCGTTCTGGAGCTGGTTGATCTGGTTTTCGATCATTTCCATGGTGCGAATCGCGGTCAGCGTGTTCTGCACGAGGTTGGTTGGATCAATGACGGTGATGGCCGCCGCCGGCTGTGCGAGCAGCAGCGAACCGGACAGTACGGCGGCGAGCGAAGCGGAAAGCACACGGGTTTTCATGGCGAAACCTCCAGCGGCTGAGAAGCAAGGAAGGAAGCCGCCGATGGTGCGGACGGCAACAGGTTGGCTGCCCAATCGAGGCCGCGATGACGCAGCCACGCACCGGCAAAGCCCGGCGTGCCGGCCTGCGCCAGCACGCGGTCGATGTCGCGTTGGTCTTGGGGCGTGGAGGCGCCCGCGAACGCGAGCGCGACCGGCCCCAGGTCGAGGTCGAACAGACGGTTGCCGAGGCGCGATTGGTAGTAGTAATCGCGCTTGGGCTGCGCGGTGGCGACGATCTCGATTTGCCGGCTGTTGAGGCCGAAGCCTTCGTAGATCGTGCGAATCTGCGGTTCGGTGGCCTGCGGGTTTGGCAGGAAGATGCGGCTCGCGCAGCTCTCGATGATCGCGGGCGCAATGGTCGAATCCTTGATGTCCGCGAGCGACTGTGTGGCGAAGATCACCGACACGTTTTTCTTGCGTAGCGTCTTGAGCCATTGCCGGATGCGTGCAGCAAATACCGGGTCATCGAGGAACAGCCAGGATTCGTCGAGGATCAGCAGCGTCGGTGCGCCGTCGAACCGCTCATCGAAACGCGCAAACAGATAGCCCAGCACGGCCAGCACGGCGGCCTTGCTATGCATCAGTTCTTCCATCTCGAAGCACTGCACGTCGGCCATGCCGAGCCGGTCGTGGTCGGCGTCGAGCAGCTTGCCGTGCGCGCCACCGAGCACATACGGCGCAAGCGCCTGGCGCAGCGCGTTCGATTGCAGCAGTACCGACAGGCCCGTGAGCGTGCATTGTTCGACCGGGGCACCAGCGAGACTGCCGAGCGCCGACCAGATGGCCGCTTTCTCGTCGGGGCCAACCGCGACGCCTTCGTGCGTCAGGCGACCTTCGACCCATTCGGCGGCCCAGGTGCGATAGCCCTCCTGGTCGATGCGCGCGAGCGGCTGGAACGCGATTGCGCCATCGGCGCCGAGGTCGTAATACTCGCCGCCCAGGCCCAGCGCCGTTGCCCGCATCGAGCGGCCCATGTCGAAGGCGAAGATGCGCGCGCCGGGATAGCGGCGGAACTGCATCGCCAGCGTGGCGAGCAGCACGGACTTGCCCATGCCGGTCGGGCCGGCAATCAGCGTGTGGCCTACGTCGCCGATGTGCGTGACAAGGCGAAATGGCGTCGCGCCTTCGGTGCGGGTGACGATCAGCGGCGGGCCGTCGAGGTGGGCGTTTTTCTCCGGCCCGGCCCACACTGCCGACACCGGCATCAGATGCGCGAGATTCAGCGTCGAGACGATGGGCTGGCGGACATTCGCATACGCATTGCCCGGCACCGACGACAGCCACGCCTCCACCGAATTGAGGGTTTCGGGAATCGTCACGAAGCCCCGTCCCTGAATCACGCGCTCCACCTGGCGCAGCTTCTCGTCGGCCGTGTCGGCGTCGTCATCGAGCACGGTCACGGTTGCCGTGACAAAACCGAAAGCAACCTGATCGCTGCCGAGTTCCTGCATCGCGGCGTCCGCATCGGCCGACTTGTTGCTGGCGTCGGTATCGACCAGCGGGCTTTCCTGCTGGAAGATCGTCTCGCGCAGCAGCGCGAGGACGTTCTTGCGCTTGGCGAACCACTGCCGGCGCAGCCGCCCAAGTTCCTTCTCGGCCTCGGCCTTGTCGAGACACAGAAAGCGCGTGCTCCAGCGGTAGGCGAAGCCGAGCCGGTTGAGGTCGTCCAGAATCCCCGGCCAGGTCGAGGTCGGGAAACCGCGCACGGTGACGACACGCAGATGCGCGTCGCCGAGCATGGGCGCGAGGCCGCCGACCAGCGGCATGTCGGCCAGCAGCGCGTCGAGATGGAACGGCACCTCCGGCACCTTGATGCGATAACGCCGCGTCGAGACGGTCGCGTGCAGATAGGTCAGCGTTTCGGCATCGTCGAGCCAGTCGATTTCCGGCATCACGCCATTGAGCAGATCGAAGACGCGCGCGGTTTCCGCGACGAACGCGGTCAGGCGCTCGCGCCAGTCCACGCCGGTAGTCGGCGTGTTCTCGTAGAGCAGCTTGGCCGCGCGTGCGCGAGATTCCTCCGGCGGCAGGTATTGCAGCGTGACGTGATAGCCGCTCTCGAAGTGGTTGCCCGATTCCTCGAAGGTCGCGCGGCGCTCCTCGTCCACCAGCCACGACAACGGCTCGGGAAAATCCGAGTGTGGATAGTCGGCCGCCGCCCGGCGCTCGGCTTCGACGTACAACGCCCAGCCGGCACCGAGCCGGCGCAGCGCATTGTTCAGGCGCGCGGTCGTGGCGATCAGTTCGCCTTGCGTCGCGCTATCAAGGTCGGGACCGCGAAAGCGTGCGGTACGCTGGAAACTGCCGTCCTTGTTGAGCACGACGCCGGGCGCGACAAGTCCGGCCCATGGCAGCCAGTCGGCGAGCAAGGCCGGACGATGGCGGTATTCGGCGAAGTTGAGCATCGCGGCATCTCCCGTCACACGTCCAGCAGCGGCTTGTGCCGGAGGTGCCGCGCGAACACCTGCATGAACTGCGCGTCCACGCGCGCGCCCCATACGGCGAGTGAATGGCCGACGATCCAGAGCGCGATACCAGGAATCCACAGTTGCAGGCCCAACCCAACTGCGCCGGAAAGCGTGCCGTTGGCAATCGCCACGGTGCGCGGGGCACCGCCCATCAGGATCGACTCGGTCAACGAGCGGTGCAGCGGCACCTCAAAGCCCGGCAGGTCGTTGGCGGTGCTCATACGACGGCTCCGCCGGAGAAGCTGAAGAACGACAGAAAGAAGCTCGATGCTGCGAACGCGATGGACAGGCCGAACACGATCTGAATCAGCTTGCGAAAGCCGCCGCTGGTATCGCCGAAGGCCAGTGTCAGGCCGGTCGAAATGATGATGAGCACCGCGACGATCTTGGCGACCGGCCCCTGGATCGAATCGAGGATGGATTGCAGCGGCGTCTCCCAGGGCATCGACGAACCGGACGCCTTCGCCGTGCCGGCCGCCATCACCATGACGGCAGCCGACAGCAGGCCGTGGTGCGCCGGCCGGGCCAGACGGCGCAGGCGCGCGAGGATGGAAACCGGATTTACGGAAAAGCGGAAAGCAGCGGTGTGCATCTGCGTCATGGCAGTTCTCCAGCGTGGTCAGGGGATGGGAAAGACAGCGGCAGTTCGGGATGCGGCGGTGGCTCCAGCGCGTCCGCGAGGCGGTAGCCCACGCCGTCGAAGCCGACGACGCGGGCGACGCTCTCGATGCGGCGCTTGCGGCCGCGGCCTGCGATGTGGATGACGACGTTGACCGCTTCGGCAACGAGCGCGCGCGGCGGATTCACGGCCACTTCGAGAATCAGTTGTTCGAGGCGCAGCAACGCGCCCACGGCAGAGCCGGCGTGAATCGTGGCGATGCCGCCGGGGTGGCCCGTGCCCCACACTTTGATGAGATCCAGCGCCTCGCCGCCACGTACCTCGCCAACGACCACGCGGTCAGGACGCAGGCGCATCGTGGCGCGCACCAGCTCGGTCATCGACACGACGCCCGCGCGCGTGCGCAGCGGGACGTGATCGCGTGCTGCGCATTGCAGCTCTACCGTGTCTTCGAGCACCAGCACACGGTCGCCGGTGGCGGCGATCTCGGCGAGCAAGGCATTGGCGAGCGTGGTCTTGCCGGTGCTGGTGCCGCCGGCGATGAGGATGTTCTGCCGCTCGCGCACGGCGTCGCGCAGGAACGCCGCCTGTTCGGCGGTCATCATTCCGTCTGCGACGTAACGCTCCAGAGGAATGACTCCGACCGCGCGCTTGCGCAGCGCGAAGGCAGGCCCAGGCGCAGCGGGCGGCAGAATGCCCTCGAATCGCTCGCCGGTTTCCGGCAGCTCGGCGGTCAAGAGCGGCTGGCCGCGATGCACTTCCGCGCCGACGTGCGCCGCGACCAGGCGGATGATGCGTTCGCCGTCGGCTTCGGACAGTTCCGCGCCCATCGGCGCGCGCCCCGACGACAGACGATCGACCCATAGCGTGTGGTCGGGGTTGAGCATGATTTCCACCACGTCCGGGTCTTCGAGCGCGGCAGCGATTAACGGCCCCATCGCCGTGCGCAACATGCGGATGCGCCGGTCGAGAGACGTGGTAGCGAAGGACTGCGGCACGGCGCTCATGAGGCACGCTCCGCATCATGTTCATGAGCTTCGGCCAGCACCGCCGCGTCATCGAGCCGTGCAGCGTCGGGGTTCAGTTCCTCCACCACGTCACGCACCAGGCTGCGCCCGCGCATCAGGTGGCGGCCGAGCTGCTCGACGAATTGCTCGAAGCGCGCCTTGCCCTGCGCGCGCGCGGCTTCCTGATGCGCTTCGGGAACCGGCGTGCTGACAGTCAGGTAATAGCGGACGAATAGCGCCAGCGTTTCGATCTCGATGTTCTGGTCGCGCTCCAGTCGCTCGAACTGGCACGTCAGCCGGTCGAGCCGTTTGGCGATGGCGGCCTCGCGCTGGTCGCCCGCGTCGGGCGACAGCCAGGATGCGAGCGCCGCCGCGACGATGCTGGATTTCGAGACGCCTTTCTTGGCGGCCAGCTCATCGAGACGTTTGGCGTGTTCGCGCGGAATGAACAGGTTGAGGCGGTACTGGCTCATAGCTCGATCCCATCTTGTTGGTCGAGGGACGCCAGCCGGGCCGTGCGTTGCATGGCCGGGTCGAGCTGGCGGGTAAGCGGCAGCGGCAGGTCGTCGTCATCGAGCAGCGCGAGGTCGTTGTCGGCGGACTGCGGTTCGGGGCTGTATTCGGCGACTTCGGAGAGTTCGGGCTGACGACGTGGGCCGCCGTCGTCGGCCATGCCGGTGTCGTCGCCAGCGAGGCCGGTTGAGACAGGAGCCGCGGGAACGGTGGGAATCACCAGCCCGCTCCAGTCGTCGAGCCGCAGCGGCGGCGCATCGGCGTAGCACCCGATGGCGAGCGTGGGCGGTGGCAGCACGCGTCGCCTGAAATTGGCGTCGGCGTAGTAGCGCAGCTTCTTCGCCTTGATCGGTGCGACGCTCGACACCATCACCACTTCGTCGTCGGGCGGCAGCTGCATCACTTCGCCCGGCGTCAGCAGCGGGCGCGCGGTTTCCTGCCGCGACACCATCAGGTGTCCGAGCCACGGCGCGAGCCGATGGCCGGCGTAGTTGCGCTGCGCGCGCAACTCGGTCGCGGTGCCAAGCGTTTCGGAAATGCGCTTGGCGGTGCGTTCGTCGTTGGTGGCGAACGTCACCCGCACATGGCAGTTGTCGAGAATGGAATGGTTCTGCCCATACGCCTTGTCGATCTGGTTGAGCGACTGCGCGATGAGGAAGCTGCGGATGCCGTAGCCGGCCATGAAGGCGAGCGCCGTCTCGAAGAAGTCGAGCCGACCCAGCGCCGGAAACTCGTCGAGCATCAGCAGCAGCTTGTGACGACGCGAGATGCCGTCGCTGCCATCGAGCGATTCGGTCAGCCGCCGGCCAATCTGGTTCAGGATCAGGCGCACCAGCGGCTTCGTGCGGCTAATGTCGGACGGCGGCACGACGAGGTACAGCGAGACGGGATGCTCGGATGCGATCAGGTCGGCGATGCGCCAGTCGCAGCGCGAAGTCACTTCAGCTACGGTGGGGTCGCGGTACAGGCCCAGGAACGACATGGCCGTGGACAATACGCCCGACCGCTCGTTGTCCGACTTGTTGAGCACTTCGCGCGCGGCAGAGGCGACGACGGGATGTGGCGCGTCGCCGAGGTGCCGCGTGGTCATCATCCGGTGCAGCGTCAGCTCGAACGGGCACGCTGGATCGGACAGGAAATTGGCAACACCGCGTAGCGTCTTGTCCTCGCCCGCGTAGAGCACATGCAGGATTGCACCGACAAGGAGCGCGTGCGAGGTCTTCTCCCAATGGTTGCGGCGTTCGAGTGCGCCTTCGGGATCGACTAGGATGTCCGCGATGTTCTGTACGTCACGCACCTCATGCGCGCCGCGCCGGACTTCGAGCAGCGGGTTGTACGCAGCCGACTTCGCATCGGTCGGATTGAACAGCAGGCAGTGTGAGAAGCGCGAGCGCCAGCCGGCGGTGATCTGCCAGTTCTCGCCCTTGATGTCGTGGATGACGGCGGACGCCGGCCAGCTCAGCAGCGTCGGTACGACAAGGCCGACACCTTTGCCAGAGCGTGTCGGCGCGAAGGTCAGGACATGTTCCGGGCCTTCATGTCGTAGGTACTGACCGCGATGCAGGCCGAGGAATACGCCGGCAGATTTGTCGAGGCCGGCCTTGTGAATATCGGCGGCTTCGGCCCAACGTGCCGAACCGTAGGTAGTGACGAGCTTCGATTGCCGCGAGCGCCACACGGACATGATGATGGCGACCAGCACTGCCACTAGGCCGCTGCCGGCCGCAATAGCACCGCCTATGCTGAAGATGTGCGGCGCATAGCCGTCGTAGAGGAACCACCACCCGAATAGCCGCCACGGGTGATAGACCGGCATACCGAGGAAGTCGAACCACGGCGAGCCAAGGCGGAGCTGAAAACCCAAAGCTGCTGCTGTCCATTGTGTGGCGGCCCACACGCCGGCGAACACAATGCCGAATACAACGGCGATCTGCCCGAACAGCACGCCTTGACCTTTCATCCCGGCCTCCGCTTTCTTCTGCGCAACCCGCGGCACAAAGGCGTGCCGCAATTGCGAGGATTGGCGTCAGGTCAAGGAACGGTCAAAGACCGTTATCGGGAAAAATGTCGAAAAGAAAGCAAGATTTCGTGCAGAAGCGAATGAACGAAAAACGCCGCAAGCAAAGGCGCATTGCGGCGTATCGAGCGAAAGTCGAAGCTTTTGATGAATCGTCAACGATTAAAACTTCGGCGCATCCTTCGATGGGGTATATGGCACTTTGCCATCGCCCATGAAGCGCCGGTTCGTTGCCTCGGCCACGCGATTGCAAAGCTCATCGCCGAGCGTGGCACGATCCGTCTTGCACTGCTGGCGAAGATCCTTCAAGTGCTCGGGATTCGCTGCGAGGGAATCCACGGTTTCGGTCGGTTCATGCTTGCCGCAAGCAGTCAGCAGTGCTATGTACATCATAAGCACGATCGGTTTCATGGCTCGACTTCCTCCGGAGCATCGGGATCGGATAATTCAGCAGACACTTTTCCAGCGGGCGATTCTTCGAGATTCCCAACTCTCTCGATAAACCGAGCCAAGAGTTCTGTTGGCTCTTTGTCCAAGCGCAGCAAGTAAGTGGTGAGCATCGGCGTGCGACCGGCAAGTGGCCTCGCAACTACATTCGATTCGTGACAGGCAGCGATTTGTGAGGCGCCGGCTAGACCTAGCGCGAAGCCTGCTGCAACCAAAGCCATCATTAGGTCGACAGATGAAACCCGTTCGGCAATCATTGGCTCTTGATCGATTTTTCGCAGTACCCGTTCAATCTGTCGTGAGTAGCCTTCGCAAGCATGAAGATCGCCAAGCACTAGCGGATAGCGCAGCACTTCTTCCAATGGGATGCGCTTGTGGGCTAGTAGAGGATGACGAGCAGGCACCGCCACCATCAAAGGATCGTCCCAAACGGGTTGAGCAATGATGCCATCGCCGACTTCATCCGATCGCGCGAAGCCTACGTCGTATAGGTCATCGTGCAGCCCTTTGATCTGCTGCAGCAACGGAGCCTCGAATAGACGAATCTCAATCTCTGGTTCTTCCTGGCGGCACAGCGCTAAGAATGTCGAAAAGCGCGACGGTTGGATACCATCAGAAAGAGCAACCCGCAACTGGCTGTGGAAACCGTTCTCAGCAGCCTTCACGCTGTCACGCGCCTGCTGCAAGGCCGTGAAGACACGCGGAACATGCTCCAAGAACAGCTGTCCTGCGCGAGTCAGCCGGGTACTACGCGTAGTACGCACGAAGAGCTGGGTACCAAGGTCTTCTTCAAGCTCCTTGATTGCCCGCGACAGCGGCGATTGTTCGATATGAAGTCGCTCCGCCGCACGGGCGAAATGAAGCTCCTCTGCAACGGCTAGGAAGCAACGCAGATGGCGGATCTCCACCGACTCCCCCTTTAACCTCTAAACGCGCGAATTGGATGGCAGGTATATTCGCGCAGTCGTCTAGGTCAGAACGGCTGATCAAGGAAAGTTGTCGCTTCCTGCAAGAAAAGATCAGGGTATTGATAGAAGGAGCCGTGGTTGGTGTCCGGATATACGATCAGTTCGGCGTTCGGCAGGTTGTCCTCCAACTTGTACGAGTTACTGGTGTAGTGGATGAGATCTTTACTGCCGCTGATGATCAACACCGGCTGCTTTATATTCTTCAGGTAATCGTTAGCATTGGCCGAATGAGCGCCCCAAGCGGCAAAGGCGGCGACTTGCGCACCATAAACGTCCGGGCCGGGATTGGCATCCCGATCGATCTGACGCAAACGGATGCGATCGAGAAATTTACGACCCGCCGCCTGACTTCCGGCCGTAGGGTTGAAGAATGTGGTGAGCAGAATCGTGTCGGCCGGATCATATTTCTTGGTCAGCATGGCTTGAAATTCAGGCGTCAGCGAAGCCATGCCATCACCGCCGCGCGGTGCGCTACCGATCAGAATTATCTTGCGGACGAGATCTGGGCGCTCGAGTGCGACCTCTTGAGCAACGAGGCTGCCGAGCGAAAAGCCCAGGATGTCGGCCTGTTTGATATGGATAGCCTCCATCAAGTCGATACCATACTTGGCCATACCCTCAACTGTATGCGGCACCTGACCGCCCGACGCGGCTACGCCCGCATTGTCGAACAAAATAACCTCCCGATCTTTCGCGAATCCATCGGTAATCATCGGATCCCAATTGTCCATGTTGCCTAGAAAGTGCTGGAAGAAGACCAGCGGCACGCCACTATGTTTGCCGAAGCGACGATAGGCGATCTTGGCTCCGTCGACCTCGACGAATTGGGTTTTGGCGTTTTGATGCAGCGAACCGGATCCGACGCTTGCCATGGCGGGTTTGGCCAGAGCGAGAGTCGGCGTCATTTGAGCTGCAATTGCGGTGACTGCGATTACGCAAAAGGCAGTGGTGAGCCGAATTTGACGTTTTAATGTCGGGAAAAACATTGGGTTATCCTTTATGAGTCGCGAGCGGGAAGACTCGTCACATGAAATCGAAGTAAACGAACGCGTTTCTTCTACTTCATCTTTTTAGGTCACAAGCCTGCCTGTCGATGTGTCACCTTTGAATAAGTGAATAGTTCTATGAGGCTAGGAAGCCTCCGTCCACCGGGAGTGTCACGCCGGTCACGTAGGCTGCCATCGAAGACGCAAGAAACAGGCATGGCCCAACCAATTCTTCGGGTTGCCCCGCGCGTCGCATCGGCGTACGCGCCATCATCCCGTTAAACCGATCTTGGTTATTGCGCGTCGATTCGGTCACGGCCGTCTCGATGAGGCCCGGCGCTATGGCGTTCACGCGAATACCGTCCGTCGCCAAATCACGCGCCATCGCCTGCGTGAGCAGCCTGACCCCGCCTTTGGAGGCCGAATAGCCGAGTGCGGAATCGACGCCGATGAACGAAGCAATCGAGCCCACGTTAATGATCGCGCCGCGCGTCGTACGCAGATCATCGCGAAAGGCCAGGATCATGTGGAAGCTGCCGTCCAAGTTGACGCCGAGGACGCGATGCCAGTTCTCCACCGCATGCGGGCTGTCCATGCCTTCACGTATAACGATGCCGGCGTTGTTAACCAGGATGTCGATCGGTCCTGCGAACTTGCGGAATTCCGCTGCCGCCGCGCGGCACGCCCGCTCGTCGGCAACATCCAGCTCATAGCCCCATGCTTCGCCACCTGCGTCGTTGATGGCTTGTGCCGTTTCGCATGCGGAGGCTTCGCGGATGTCGGTCGCGATGACGCGCGCACCGGCCTGCGCGAAGCCGAGCGCAAGCGCGCGGCCGTTTCCTTGGCCCGCGCCGGTGATCAGCGCAGTCTTGTCGCGAAGCAGCCCTTGCGAAGTATTCCCAGCATGCTCCACGGCCCTGCCATGCGGAACCGAATCTGCAATGCTCATCATGATTTTCCTCTGGATGCGACGGCTCGCCTCGGATGAACTTACGTGCGCAAATATTTACTGAGGAGAATGCCGGGATGGTCTCGTTGTTATTGACCGAGACGCGCGAGGTCGCCGGGCAAAATTCCTTGCGCCTTACGGTTCTTCACGTACGGCAATTCGTCGACCTTGGCGCGCCATGCGGCCAGCGTCGTCAGTTCCGGCGACACAGGAAGGCCGGCGATCTCCGCGAACAACAAGCTGATGTAGAGCGTAATGTCGGGCAGCGCAAAAGCTTCGAGCGCGAGATACGAACGTTCCTTCAAGAGTTCGTCGAAGTAAGCCAGACCCTTGATGGCCATGTCGCCACGGCGCAAGCCCCATTCTTTGCGTCCGTCCCATTCGGGCATACGCCACGGCGCAAGCGTCTTGCCGAGGCCCGGCGTGCCGTAGTGGAAGAAATCGTCCAGCGGTTCGAGCAGCAATTGTTCGACCCGGCGCTGCATCATGAGCACGGTAGCCCGCTCACGCGGTGTCTTGCCCATGAACATGGGATTGCCATTGAGGTTGTCGAGGTACTCGGTGATCGCGGTCGATTCGGACAGGATGAAGCCGTCATCCAGTTCGAGCAGCGGGATCTTCCCGATCGGATTCTTGGTCAGAAAATCCGGCTGCTTCTGCTCGGCGGAAATCAGATCGACGCTCTCGTACTGCACCTGGTCGTCGAGTCCTTTCGCCGCGAGGACGATGCGAATACGTGCAGTGTTGGGAGCGCCATCACGGTCATAAAGTTTCATGCAGTCTTGTCCTTGTTTATCTAAATTGAAGAATCAGTAGCCCATCCGCTTGAGGTCTTCCGTCAGAAAGTTCTGACCGCTGCGGTTCTTCACGGCAGGCAACGCCGCCACACGTTCCTGCCATTGCTTGAGCGCCGTCAGATCGTCGGAGAGCAAGCCAAGCGCCCCGGCAAACAACAAACCGCTGAAGAGCGTGATGTCCGCCATCGAAAAGCTGTCCCCGACCAGATACGGCTGGTTGCTCAGCACACCATTGAAGTAGACGAGCCCCTCTTTGGCCTTGGCCGCTTCGCGCTGCCCCATCTCCGTGCGTCCCTGCCATTCCGGGCTCTTGAACGCTTGAAGCGTGGCGCCCAAGCCCGGCGTCGCGTGATGGAAAAACACACCCAGCGGATCAAGCACGTAAGCCTCGGCACGGCGCTGCATCATGTGGATAAGCGCCTTCTCGCGTGGCGTGCGACCCGTCAAGGACGGTTTGCCATCGAGGTTATCGAGGTACTCGGTAATAGCCGTGCATTCGGCGATGAAAGTGCCATCGTCAAGTTCGAGCACTGGCAGGACGCCAGACGGATTCTTGGCGAGAAAGGCCGGCTGCTTGTGCTCGGCAGCCATCAGATCGACGGAAACGAATTCGACGTTGTCGTCGAGCCCTTTCTCGGCAAGAACGATACGAATACGGGTGGGATTGGGGAAACCGGCACGATCATGGATTTTCACTTCAACTCCTTTGCTCAACGAGCATCTATGGATAGGTAGTGACGCGCGCAGTCATGCGCAGCGTCGTGCATCTAGAGAAATGGGCGCTGATCCCAAACGGTGCTTGCGCTTTCGATCGCGGCTCCGATATTCAGAATCGTTTCTTCGTCCAACCAGCGCGCCACCAGTTGAACGTTGATGGGCAAGTTTTCGGAACTCATCCGAAACGGCACGGATAGCGCGGGAAGGCCGGTCAGGTTGAACGGCACTGTGGCACGCTTGATCTGCGTTGCCGCGATCGTCTTGCCATCCACGATGTACTCACGCTGCTGATGAGGCGGCGCCGTGAATGGGATGACGGGGCACAAGAGCATGTCGTACTGCTCGAAGTACCGGGCGAATGCGGATTTAAGGTCTTGAACCAATTCTTGCGCCGCGATGTAATCCTTCAGAGACGGATCGAACATGCTGGCAATTCTCGCGCCGACAAAGAACAGGTCGGCCTCTCTGCCGGCGACCATCCTGCGAAAATCAGGCAGCATTTCGGCCGAAGTCAGCGTCGTGCCCACGCTGACAAAATCGTTCTGCTCCAACAGTGGGATACTTGCCTGCTCTACATGATGTCCATGCTGTTCAAGCAATTTGCCAACGGCCTCAACAGTGGCGGCAACTTCCGGATCAATCGGGCCGAAACCCGTTTTGGACAGGTAGCCGATCCGCACAGGAGCACCGGAACGAGGTATCTTCACGGGTCGTGCATCATGCGCGTGGATAGCGTAGGGATCGGTGCCATCGCCCCCCTTGATGACATCGAACATTGCTGCCACATCTCGAACGCTGCGCGCCATCGGTCCGATATGCCAATAGCGACTCAAGAATCGCGGCATATGGCCGGTGTACGGAACACGGCCATGCGTCGCCTTGAGCCCGACAATTCCCGTAAGCGCAGCAGGCCCTCGCACCGAAATAGCGACATCGGAGCCAAGTCCCATCGGTGACATTCCCGCCGCGATAGCGGCCGATTCGCCACCGCTCGATCCTCCCGGCGTGCGATCGAGATTCCACGGATTGTTGGTTCGCCCCGTGACTCGATTGTCGGTTTCAGTCCAGTAGGAGAACTCGGGCACGTTGGTTTTAGCGAGGGGAATGGCACCCGCCCTTTTCATTCTTGCAACGGCAGTGGCATCACTATGCGCGACGTTGCGCGATAGCAGCCGCGATCCTGCTTGCGTCACCACGTTCGCCAAGTCGATGGAGTCCTTGATGGTGAACGGCACGCCGTGGAATGCGCCCAATTCCGAACCGTTTTCGACCGCCCGTTCAGCGGCCTTCGCCGATTGCATAGCTTGATCTGCCAACAGCGTCGTAATTGCGTTGACCTTCGGATTCACGGCTTCGACCCGGTCAAGATGCGCCTGCATGATCTCGACCGGCGATACTTGCTTCGTTCGGATCAATGAGGCCAGCGTCACGGCGTCTTGGTAAAGGAGACCACTGCTACTTGCTCCGTTTCCTTTATGCATGAGCGACCACCACTTTCCCAAGTACGTCGCGTCCGGCGAGCCGTGCCAGTGCCTTGTCGAAATCATCGAACGAAAAAACAGAGTCGATCACCGGCCGCAATTGATGATTGGCGACGGTACGAATCAGGTCTTCAAGGTCGGCGCGGCTACCGACACCAATGCACTCGTACCGGGCCTGGCTTACGAACAATTGCTTGAAGTCGATTGAGGACTGATCCGGGCCAGCACTCAGTGCCCCGATGATCGAAACCTGTCCGTGGTACGCCACTGCGCGGATAGATTGCTCAAGCGTTCCTGGGCCGCCCACCTCCACGATCCGATCAGCACCGATGCCCTGCGTGAGCTTTTTCACCTCTGCCGCCCACTCGGGGATTGAGCGAACATCAATGACTTCATCAGCTCCCAACGCCTTGAGTTGGTCGGCCTTGTGCACACTTGTCGTCGTCGCCAAAACACGAGCGCCACTTTGTTTTGCAAGCTGGATGGCATACAGAGAAACGCCACCCGATCCCTGCGTGAGTACCGTGTCACCGGAGCTAATCCCCTGCAACGCCGACCATGCGGTAACACCCGAACACGGAAGCGTTGCTGCCTCCTCAAAGCTGAGATGGACGGGCATCCGTGACAACGCCTCGGCAGACACCACGCGATGCGTGGTGAGCCAACCGTCCATCGACGTTGCGTATTGAGTCGGGCGTACCCTGAGCGGACCGCCGAACCACTGCGGGTAGAAGGAATTGACGACTCGGTCGCCGATCGAAAACCGCGTAACACCCGCACCAATGGCCAAAATCTCGCCTGCGGCATCCGACAGCGGGATGACTCCAGGCTTCGCTGGAAACGGGTATCGTCCCGAAAGGACGGCCAGATCCCGCGCATTCAGTGAAGTCGCGCGTATCCGGACCAGGACTTCACCTGCTCCCGGCTCGGGAATCTCTTCCGTGACACGGGCAAGGCTGGCCGGATTTCCCGGTGTCATTTGCCGATATGCAATAAGTTCCAAGGTGGCTCTCCACGCGATCTTTCATCGTGGTTGGAACTATCTCCCTACATCGACTGTTTGATAAGATAGCACTATCCGATCACGCTGTTAAGCTGTGGTGCACAATGAGCCAAGTTGATGAACTAGACGGCCTTGCCGTATTTCTTGAGGTCGCGGAACAGAAGGGGTTCCGCGCAGCGGCCCGCAACCTGGGCATCACGCCCTCTGCGGTGAGTCAAAGCATTCGGATGCTTGAGCTACGTGTCGGTGCGCCGCTTTTTTCAAGGACGACCCGTAGCGTTGCGCTCACCGAAGCGGGACAGCAGCTTTTGCTTCATGCGAAGCCAGCGGCTGATCTGTTCCAGGCCGGATTGACCGCCGCACGGGATTTGGGCGAACAGCCCAGTGGTCACCTTCGCATAAACGCGCCTCGACCGAGTATCTCTCTGCTGGTAAATCGTCTTTTGCCCGATTTCCATGAAACCTATCCAAAAATCAGTCTTGAGCTTTTCGGAGAAGACGAGTTAATCAATATCGTCGACCAGGGTTTTGACGCGGGCATTCGCCTGGGACACACCGTAGAACTGGATATGGTGTCGGCCTGGCTCACTCCTTCCGAGAAATATGTCGTCGTGGGCTCCCCCGCATTTTTTGAGAAGCATGCCGCACCTACTTCACCAGAAGACTTGCACGGTCTTCCCGCCGTGCTTCTGCGTAGAAACGGGAGGATCAACAAAACCTGGGAATTTGTCCGAGATGGGCAAAGCCTGCGGGTCGGTGTTGATGGTCCACTTGTGTTGAACGACTACCAAGCGTCTATCCAAGCGGCGCTACGAGGCGTTGGGCTGCTCTACACCGTTCGTTCGGTGCTCTTAAGCTATATCGAACAAGGTCGCCTCGTGTCGGTTTTGGATAGCTACGCAAGAGAGGTGCCGGGAATAAGCCTCTATTACCCGAGCCGAAACCAGTCTCTACCCAAACTTCGCGCGTTTGTGGAATTTGCCACGAAGCGAATGCGTCAAGAGATTTCGTCTACAGATCTCTCAGCTTAGCGGTGGAAAGTACCCGGGACATTAGGGTGTATTTCAAGATGGACTGCGTCGGCACGCGCACAGCATCATGGCTGCGTCTTCCGCTCTTGGGGCAGATGTTGCTGCAGGAACCCCACCGTACACAGACTGCCTGAAACGCTCTCTCAGGAGCGCGCCAGCGCAATGTAGAAGATCCCGTCGGGTTGCTGCACCATGGGGTATCCAAAATACTTCCCCCCATAACGAACGTATAGAGATTTCAGGATATCCCCTGATGACGGCCCATATGCCAAGAAACCCAACCTCCCTGCACGGTGGCAGTAAGGCTTTGCCCGAGCCTTGACTCAATTACTGGCTTCCACGGCACCAGTGAAAAACCCATACCGTCATCGAGCATCGCGTAACGCCCGCTCGCAAGCATGACGGAACGCCGATAGATACCGGCCACGCGCCGCCCGTCGGCCACCGGCCGATGCTCCAGCCCGGTTTCGGCGGCAATATCCTTTGAGACCTGCGCCAGTTCGCGCCCGCGTAGCGTCGCCAGCAGGTTGCGGGCAAGGACGACGCGCTGCCCGCGACGCTCGGCCAAGCCCTGCTCGGCCAGGAAACCGGTACGCTGGCGTAGCGCGTCTTTAACCTCGGCCCCAAAGCCCATGTCGCCTAACCCCTTGCCGCCACCGACCAATTGCTGGTCGAGCCAGGTGGCACCGATCACGCGCGCCTGTCGCTCGATGGGAAGATGCGATTTGAGATCCACCGCCACGCCGCTTCCAAGGCGCTGCGCGTCGTACTGGCGGCCTCGCTCGGCCAGGTCGTCGGGGACGCGCCAGACGCCTTCGGCCTCACGGTCCACTATGCCGGCACGGCGCAGAGCTTCAAGTCGGCGCACATGCGCAGCCACCACCTCGTGCGGATCGCGGTCGGGCGTGGCCTGTCCTTGAGCGACGGCCAAGTGATGATCGGTGCGGTACACGCCATCGACGGCCAGCGCGGCGATGTTAAGGTCGGCGGCACGCACGTCGGCGGCACCTTTCACCTCCACCACAGCGCCGGTCGGGTACTGCTCTAACTCTGAGCGCGGCGGCAACGCGACGTAGTGCGCTTTGCCGTCCGTACCATCGACGATCAGGTAGCCCTTGTCGTACAGCTCGTCGGCCAGCCCCTTGCCGACGACGCGACCGACGACGGAGTGGCCATCCGCGCTGGGCTGAAATACGGCCAGTTCGCGTTGACGGCCGCTCATGGCGCGTTGCATGGCGCGGATGATGTCGCCGCGCTCGCCCATTGTCCGCAGGGTCGGCTCGGCGTCGGCATGGATGGCCCACGAGCCGGGCTGTCGTTCAGTCGCCAACCCCATGCGTTGCAGGTGTTACAGGCGTCCGATCAATACTTGCCGCTGGCGTTGCAGCCGGGGTTGGGCGAAGCATTCGATCCGAATCAGGCCGTCGTCGCCAGCCTCGCGCTGCAAGGTACGATCCAGACCCGTCCACCGCTCCTGATCGACTTCGCGCTGCATGGCGCGCTGCATCTCTAGCTCGGTGCGCGGCCCCAGCCATTCGGTCGCCAACTCAGATGCCCGGCGGCGCATCCCTTCGGCGATGTAGTCGCGTGAAATGATGAGGTCTTTGCCGGTGTCGTCCTTGCCGCGCAGGACAACATGCGTGTGCGGGTTGTCAGTGTTCCAGTGATTGACGGCGACCCACTCCAGCCGCGTCCCCAAGTCGGCCTCCATGCGCGCCATCAGGTGCCTCGTGTAGGTGCGCAGGTCATCGAGCTGTTCGGCGTCTTCCGGCGAGACAATGAACCGGAACTGGTGCCGATCCTCACGCCCGCCCTCCTCAAACGCCTTGGTATCCGCCTCGTCGGCCGTCGGCCCGTAGGCGTGGCCCGGCCCGCCCTGGCGATCGACGCCTTCGCGCTCAATGTAGCGCAGGTGCGCGGCAGTCGAGCGCTGCCCGGCCTTCGCCAGATTCACCAGCCGAGCCTTGATCGTCACGCGCCGGGCGTTGGCCCCAAGTCCTCGACCGGCGAAGCGTGCCGCTACGTGGCCGCGGCCGAGCCTGGAACCGGGGCGCTGCCCCACCTTGCCGGCCGCCTTGCCGAGCTTCGCGCCAGCCTTGTTGGCCTGCCGCAGCACCTTGTTGATGTAGGCATCGCCACGCTGTTTCGGAGCACCAGGACGGACGCGGAAGCAGTCATCGTCGCGCTGGCTCATGGTGTGGCTTCATCCGAGACCGTCGCAGTCCAGCGGACGAAGCACGCGGCTCCGCCAATGCCGATGCGGCATTGCGCAGCTTCGCGGCACACTGCCGCCCCTGAGCGCGTGCCGCGCTCCTCCCAAGTGCAGACAAGGTTTTCAAGCGGCGATGTGCCGCGACCTTTTATCTTGCCTTCCGCCTTTGCCCCTCGCTGTCGCTCCGGGCGTCGGCGGCCCGGCGATGCTGCGCTGCTCGCAGCCAGCGCGCCGGAGAACGCGGCCACGACCATTGGCCGGGCGCGTTCAAGGCAAGATGCCTGCACGGGAGAAAGCGCCGCTGGATGTTGCGCGACGGGCGGCGCAGATGCGTTCGCACGATACGCGCGGCGACACGGCGACCGCCAGCAGGACGACACGCCGGATGGCACGATGAAGCGCAGCGAATCGGCAGCCATCATCGGCGTGTCTCCAGCCAAACCGGATGCGCAACACCGATCACGGTGGACGCAGCAACCGGGCCGAAATACCGGCTGTCGAACGACGCTGGATTGGTCACGCTTAACAGGAACAGCTCGCCCGGATCGAGGCGGCGGCATTGCGGCCACGATGACAGCGGACGGCCCATGCCGTCGGCACGCAGCACGGCGGCCGAAGGCACGCCGTCGATGCGGACGATTCCGCCGCTGATGCACACCTTCTGCGGCGGGATCGCTCCGATGCGTTTGAGCAGCGGCACGCGCGTCGGCAAGTAACCACGTTGCGCAGCGAGTGCGGCGGCTTTGGTCGGTAGCGGGACGAGCACGATGCTGTCCACGGACAACGGACGTGGCGGCGAGCCGGCCCGATGGTCGAGCGGGTCGATGCGATACCAGCCGACCGCGACGCTGTCGGACGGGTTGTAGGTCAGGCGCGGCAGCGGTGACACGAAGGACGCCCAGGCCAGCGCAGCGAAGCCGCAGACGGACAGGCCCGCCAGCACGAGCCGAGCGCGCACGCGAGGATGCGGCGCGGTACTGGATGTGGAAACAGCCGTCATGACAATGCCCTCCCGGCCAGCCAGGCGGCGTGCCGCTCGGCGGTGTACGCGGGCAACGGCAAGCGTGCAGCGAGACGGTTGCCGAACGCGCGCCAGTACGCCGGCGACACGTCGGCGGGCGCGATATCCTGCGCCTCGATGACGTCGAGCTGCGCCAGCACAGCGCGCACGGCGGGTTCCCTCTCGGCGCACAGCAGCAGGCGCGCACCCGGCAGCACGCCGGGGATGCGCTGCGCCACGTCCAGTGGCGTGCAAGCCTGCATCACCATGAGCTGCCAGCGGATCGTGCCGTAATCGTTAGCGTGCCACCGGATGCGGCAGAACATCGCGCCCGGCAGGAACACCGCGACGCGCCGCCAGCGGTCGAGCCGGACGATGCGCGTCGGTTCGCCGAAGCGCAGATAGAGGTCGATACGCTGCTCAATGTAGGCGAGCGAAACGCGGGTCAACGGTGCAACACCGGCGTGGCCGGCGAGCACTGCGAGCGATGGCGGCGGCGCAGCCGTGGCCGCCAGAGCGGATGTGTTCATGGAAGGTTCTCCGGGCGTTTCTCGGGAAACTCGTGTTCCAGCAGAGCGCGCAGCAGCTCGGCGACGGTCACGCCCTGCGTGAAGGCCGACACCTTGATGCGCGCCCGCATGGCGGGCGTGATGTCGAGGGTCAGGCGCGCGGTGTAGAGGTCGCCTTTCTGGAGGCCGTCGGCGTCGCCCTGACGAACCCAGGCGTCGGCGTGCGGGTTCGCCGGCGGACGTGCGCCGATGGCGATGCGTTTGCCGTTGCGCTGGCTCATGTCGGCCACCTCAGCAGCTCGTCGGTGAGCGCCGCGATTTCGCGCGCGGCGGCGCTGTCGGGCGCCGTCTCGCGTGCGAGCCGGCCAGCGGCCACGCTGTCGGCGAACACGATGCGCTGATGCACTTCCGAGCGCAGCGCCGGCAGCGGCTGGTCGGCGAGCGCGCTGCGCGCTTCGCGGCCGATCACGGTGGTACTGACGCGCCGATTGACGACGAAGGCCGCGCGCAGCGCGGGCCGGAAAACCTGCGCTTCACGGATCAGTGCCACCATCTCCGCCGAGGCCCACAAGTCGTAGGGGCTGGGCTGCACGGGAATCAGCACACGCTCGGCCGCCAGCAGCGCGGAGCGCGCCAAGGCGGCGATGCGCGGCGGGCCGTCGATGACGACGTGATCGGCGCGGCGGGCCAACTCCGGCGCTTCCTGGTGCAGCGTCTCGCGGGCGAGGCCCACGGCGCTGAACAAGCGCGGCAAGCCCTGCTGAGCGCGTCGCTGCGTCCAGTCCAGCGCCGAGCCTTGTGGGTCGGCATCGAGCAGGATGACGTGCGAGCCGCGCATCGCCAGCTCGCCGGCGATGTGGGTAGCGAGCGTGGTCTTGCCGACACCGCCTTTCTGGTTGAGCAGCGCAACGATCATGGCGCGGCCCTCCGTGTTGGAAAGTCGGGCTTTCGCGGTTGCGTGTGGTGCCGTTTGGCGGTTGTCCACCGGAACGGCGTGCTCTTACTACTAGTTAGAGCTTTTAAGTTAGAGAAGTTAGAGGGAACGCAAACCCTCACCGTTATTGGCCTTACGAGGATTTCGCACGCCTGATAGCACGATAGGGACACGCCTGATAGCACGATACCCGGCACGCCTGATAGCACGAGGCCATCCACACGATGTCCCCGAGTTATCCCCGTGCCGTGAACGGCACGGGCCGGAAGGTCAGCAGTTCCGCGCCAGTACCCGGCATCCGCTCGATGCCGAGCACGTAGCCGGGCAGTGACTGCCGCGCGACCAACGCGCGCAGGTCGCAGGCGAAGTCGTAGGGTTTCGCCGTGCTGCCCGATTTCTTGTGCAGGTGCCGGAAGTCGAATTGCCAGCCGCCGGGCTGCTTGCCGCCATGCTTTCGCACGAGCCGGTACAGCCACCGCTCGATGCCGCCGGTCAGCCGGAAATACGCCGGGTCGATGGTCAGCACCAGGGCGGCGTCGAGCACGCCGGCATAGAACCAGTCCGGCAGGATCAGCTCGATGCCCAGCGGCGTGCCGCGGGCATCGGCCAGCTCCTTCCATTCGTTGATCCAAGAGAAGCGATGCAGCCGCCGCTTGGTCGTCTCGCGGATGGAAGTCGCCACCGTGGTCGATTGCAGCCGGTCGAGCGCGGCCTTGAGGCGCTGGTAGTCGCGCAGCGACACACCGCGCCCGATGAAGCGCAGGATCTCGTAGGGCGTGGCCTGCATCAGCCGCGACGGGCGCAAGCCCGCGTCGCGCGCTTCCACGATCTGCGAAGCAGCCCAAATCAGCACGTCCGCGTCCCATATAGTCGCTATGCCGTGCTCCTGCGTACCTTCCACGCGGATCGTGACGTCGCCGCTGCGAAAGTCGATCGGCGCCGTGCGTCGTGACTTCGCCAGCGAGAAGAACGGAAAGGCCATCAAGTCCTGGGCGTCGCGCGGCGCCATGTCGCCCGGCAAGGCGCGGAACAGGTCGAGCTGTTCCCGCTCCCGCGACAGGCTGGACAAAGCGATGGCCACGTGCGCGCCTTCGTTCAGCGCGCACGGCTGTCGGCCGAATGGTGTTCGGCGTATTCGGGATCGGAGGTGGTTTCGTAGCTGCGCTGATCGGCCCAGGCATCGAGGTCGGCCACCGCGTACATGACGCGGCGGCCGAACTTGCGGAACTTCGGCCCGTTGCCGATCACGCGCTGCTTTTCGAGCGTGCGCGGCGACAGCCGCAGGTACTCGGCGGCTTCGTCGTTGGTAAGGTAGCGCTGGGGTTGCGGTGTCGTGCCGACGGGCGCGGCAGCAGGTCGCAAGGGAGCGGGACGCATCATATGAACCTCCATCGGTCAGGAACGCCCGGCCACACAGCGCGACCGGATGGAAGCAGTCTTGGGAAAGCGATGCGTTGCGCAGAGGGTCGTTTTGCAGCGCAGGCAAAACGGCCCTGCGCAGGTCAATCGAGTTGTGCAAGGCGGCGGTAGCCGCCGCGCATCAGCGATTGGCCGCGCCGCACCAGGCGGCGCACGCGCGAGCGCAGGCCCCCATCGGCGTACCAGCCGGCGGCCACGGCATCCGCACCAAACAGTCCGATGGCGGTTTCGCGCAAGGATGCGCCCGCGAGAGCAGCATCGAGCGCCTGCAAGGTATGCAGCTCCAGCAGCGCGGCAGGCGTGGGCCGCGAGCGGGCCGCTGCCGCAGGCACGGCCGCGTCTGCCGTCGCCAGCATGTCCAGTTCGGCCGTGATCGTGCGGTAGCTCGCGCAGGCTGTGGCGCACGCGCGGACTGCATAGAGATAGGCCATGCCATCGGCCAAGCCCGGCGCGAGTGCGAGCCGCACGCAGTAGCCGGGCCAGTCCACCGTCAGCACAAGGCGCTTGCCATCGTGGATCAGGTACTTGTGGCCGGGAATGCGCCAGAACGCGAAGGCGTCCGCCTCCGGTGGCGGGTCAGCATCCGGGTAGAGCTGGATCACGCCAGCCGGATCGGGAAACCAGTCTGGATGCGCGTCGCGTGCATCCAGTGTCGGGTCTTCCAGCAAGCGCAAGCCCCAGGCGTGCGCCGCATCCGGGCGGAAGCGACGGCGCAGCCAGTCGCGCCGGTAGTCGGAATGGCGACGCAGGTATTCCCACGCCAGCGCGGGGCCATCCAGATGCAGGACGTACAGGTACGCGGCGGTGGGATACCAGGCATCGCCGCTTCGATCAGCCATGACGCGACCTCCCGTTCAACAGGAACGTCGCTACGGGCGTCGAGCACAGGAGCTACAACATCAAAGCGCCATCCAATCGGCGAAAACTCAAGCTGTAACGAGGGGTGTCAAGACCGATTAGCTCCGGTGCCTTACAAAGGTCGTCCGAATGCGACGACTGCGCCGCACGGAAATGGCGCGCAGCACCGGACACCCTGCCGTAAGCCGCGCCGCGCATCCTGTCTCTTTCGGTCAGAGCCGCACCGGCTTGGTGCCAGAGTGCCGATCCAGACCGCAACTGTCTTGACCTAGACCGAGAAAGACACAATACGCCCCGCTTAGTCAGGAATGGAGCCGTCGCGCTGCGCCAGCCTGACGTACTCCGATAGTGGCCGTGCGGCGTGGAAATAGAGATCGCGCAAGACAGGCCGTTGCTGCGGCCCGACGATGCTGGCTAGGTCGGACAGCTTGGCCGTCCCGAGCGCCGGCATCCCGATACCAAGGTCGATCAGTCCCCAGGCGGTATCGCCATCGGCGGGATCGAGCGAAGCCAACAACCAGATCGCGTGCGCGTCCGGCGTGAATAGCCGCACCACCGGCTGCGGGTCAATGTCCTGCCCCGCAGCACGCGCCGCACCTGCAGCGAGTAGCTGCGCGCGCTGTTCTGCGGTGACGAGTGGCTGGGTCATGGGCGGGTATCCCACAAATCCGACAATGCAGGGATGCGCTTTTCTTGCGAAGCATGGAACTGACGAAGCGGATGCGTGCTTTCGTGCGGAAACACGAAGGCGCAAGCCATCGAATCCGTACATGCGCAGAAGTGCGAAAGCGGAATTGTGCAGGCCAGGAAAGGCACGGAAACGGCTCCCCAATTCTGTCGGAATCCGCCGATGCGGATTTCAGTAAAAGCACGGAAACGGACTAAATTGCCGCCGATGAGTTAAAGATAACGTGGTTTTAATTGTCCCGCGACCGGACGCTTCTGTCCATGCAGAAGCGATCCGTCCAACCCGGCCGTCCGGCCGGTGCTACCACCTTCGATGCCGAACTGGCGCAAGCCTTCGGTGCCGCAGTGCGCGCACTGCGAACGGAACGCGGGATTGCGCAGGAATCGCTGGCCAACCTGGCCGGCATCGAGCGTTCCCATATGGGGAAGGTCGAGCGCGGCGAGCACATGCCCACGCTGGCGATCATCTTCAAGATCGCCAGCGCGCTTAAATGCAGTACAGCCGTGGTGATGACCGAAACGGAACGCCAGCTCGCGGCGTCCGAAGCGTAGGCGTCACACGGAAAGCGCCCCGCCGCAAGGGACGGGGCGCGGTGAGCGGCGTCAGTCCGCCTGCTGTGGCTTGCTGCGCGACCAGATCAGGTCGTGCGTGCCGTCCTCGCCTTCGATCAGGCGGGCATAGACCGTTGCCGGGAACGAAGGGTCGTCGAGGGTCACGGACAGGTACTCCCGCCCAGCCTCGCTGGTCTTCTTCCACGCAGCGCCGATGTCGTGGCTGGCAGCCTGCAGGCGGAAGTCCGGGGCTTTCTCGTTGTCGCCCTTGTCGTTGGGAACCAGCTTGACCTTGACGTTGAGCGTCAGGGTGCGAAGCGTGCCGGTGAAGCCGTCTTTCTCTGCGGTGAAGGTGCCGATGTTAGCCATGATATTTCTCCTTTCGGTGAACCAAGGTCGCGCCAGTGCGTCCTTGTTGTGAACCGGCCGGCGGGGGATGGGCGGGTTGCACCGCGTAGCGGTCGCAACAACGTGGAGAACCTGAAAGCGAAAAGAATTTGTCCCGCGAGGAATGCGCGCAGCGCAGGGGAAATTGTTTTCGCTGGAAGGTTGCGACCATGAAGCCCAAGGCGCAGCCGTGCCCTCGCCAGGATTCACGACAAGCCAAGGACGCACAGGCCGCCTGCTTCCGAAAGAAGACATGGCCGACCTCGTCATTTCCGCGTGACGGCTTTACCGGCTTGCGCCCTGACGCGGGCAAGGACAATCGCCAGCGACAAGGCAAGAACGCCCTTGCCGCCAGCAGGCGGCCATCGTGGTTGAAGCGTGGCGTGGAAGCTCCATCGCAAGGGCGGCGGCGTGTCGGTGAACCGTCCTTCGTGACGTACAGGCGGCGAACCGTCAGCGTCGAGGACGGCACGCTTTGGCACAACCTGCCGCAGCAAGCCGGGGCGTAGCCCCGTCCCTTGCGGCGAGGCGCTATCAGAACCTTGCCCGCGTCAGCGGGCACCGATTCGCTGTGCTGCGCGCAAAGTCGTTGCGCGCCCGCCCCGGCGCCGCCTGGTCAAAGGCGGCGACGGGGCGATTTTGGTTTTGCGGTGGATAGTGAAACCGGGCACGGCAGACCTACCGCGCCCGGTTCGGGTGAAAACCCCGGCGCGATGCGCCGGGGCTATGCCGCGACTTCACGCGGCCAAGGCGTGCGCTTCCTCCACCTAGGCGGCATCGTCTGGCGCATCCGCCCCGTCCTTCGCCTCGGGTGCACCTTCGGGCTCGGTGTGGTGGTCGATCTGGAACACGGCGGGCATCCAGCCGGTGCCGTCCGCCAGCCGTTCGGCTTCGCTGGCAATGTCGCCTTTCTTCAACTTCGACAGGCGGGTGACGTGCGCCGGAGCGTACTGATTCACGGCATCCAGAATCGCGGGCTTGGCGATGTGGCGGAAATAGCCCTCGGCGGTCGGCTTCCACCATGTGGCCATGTCCAGCCCCACGGCCTGCGCCAGTTCCGCGCCGGGCTGTTGCTGCGTGGCGCGAGGCGTCACCACGTCCACGGTGGACGCGATGCACACGGCCAGCAGACGCACCAGCTCGTCTTGCGACTTCGCCTGCAACGCAGCGAACAGTTCGGCGCTGTCTTGCGGCAAGGCTTCGCCCGCGACTTCCTGCAAGGTGTGGAGCGCCACGGCGGCGGGCGATTCCGGCATGTCCGGGGCGATGCCTTCCAGCCGGTCTTGCACTTTCAGGCTCACACCGAGCGGCAAGCCGTCGCGGTGGTATCCGTCCTGCAAGACAGTCCGCACCATGCCATGCACCAGTGCGGCCAGCGCGACGTGCGGATGCCTAGCCACTTCGATTTGCAGCGCCGCCGTGCGATGGGCGCTCAACCGCTGCGCCAGCCGGTCGGAGACATTCGCGGTCTTGGGTGCTTCGTCAGCGGCGCCGCCTTCGTCCTCGTCCGGGCTTCCGCCCTCCGCGAAACCCTGCCGCAGCCGGTGCAACGTGCGCAGCGCCTTGGCCTCGGCCTCGCGCAACAGGCCGCGATGAATAATGACCTCGCCTTCGCGGTCGAGCGTGACGATGGCACCGGCCACGGCGCGCACGTCCGGGGCGTAGTCCTGCAAGGCGTCCTCGATGGCTTGCAGTTCCCCAGTCACCTGCTCGCGCCGTTCTTCCAGCGTGGTTACCTTGTCCTCGTTCTCGGCGTCGTAGGCTTCTTCCAGCGTCGTGTCGATCTTGTCGAGACGGCCTTGCAGCGAAGCGATGCGGCGGGCTTCGCGAGCGGTCGGCTCGCGGCGCTGACGCGGTGCATTCTGAAACGTCTGCCGGTCGGCATGGCTCATGTGCGATACGGCTTCCACCCACGCCCAACCTTCTCCGCGCACGTCCTCGGCCAGCGCGTCCAGCTTGTCGCGCACCAGCGTTTCCAGCAGCGCCGCATCGGTCAGATAGGTGCCGCTGTCGTCGTCCGCGAACAGGTCGCGGCGAAGGCCCCCGCCTGCCTTCGTGTAGGCATCCAATCCGACGAAACGCACCAGCGGATGCGTCGCGTCAATTTCGCGCTCGGTCAAGCGCTCGCGCAGTGCCGATGCACCGCGCTGCCATTCCGGCGCGCTGTAGTACGCGGCTTCCTGCGCGGCGTGATCGTCGGTGATGGTGAGGGCCATCAACTGTTCCAACGTCACGGTCCCGGCGCGATAGTCGGTCATCAGGCGCGGCGACACGTTGGCCAGTTTCAGGCGGCGTTGCACCGTCAATGGGGACACGCCGAAGTCGGCGGCAATGTCCTCGATGGGTCGACCTTCCTTGACCAGCGCGGCGAATGCCTCGAACTGGTCGGCAGGGTGCATCTGCTCGCGCAGCAGGTTTTCGGCGAGGCTCACGGTACGTGCCGACGCATCTGGCACCAGCAGGCATGGCACGTCATGGTCGGCGGCGATGCGTTTTTTCTTCACCAGCAGCTTCAAGGCGGTCAGGCGACGGTCGCCCGCCACCACTTCGTATTGCTCATCATCGGCGGCAAGAATGACGATCAGGTTTTGCAGCAGGCCGACGCGGGAAATGCTCGCGGCTAGTTCGGGGATGGACAGGCGCGGGGTCGTGCGTGCGTTGCGCTTGGAGCGGCGCGGCAACAATTGCGAGAGCGGAACCAAAATGAGGTTCTTGGTCGGGTCGGCCACTTCCAGCGCGGCGGCGGATTCGAGGGCGATGGCTTCGGCTTGGGTAACGGCATTCATGGTGATAACTCCTGACAGTTGGGATGCAGCAGCAAGAGAAGCGGCAAGGGCTGCTGCCTGCCCCTGCCGCACGGGGATTCAGGCTTTCAACTGGCGCAGGCCATCGGCCAGCAGCCACAAGGCGCGATTGAGGCGGATGCCGTTGTCGATGCCTTGCACAGGGCGCGTGGTCTGACGGCGACCGTTCGCGGCGCGTGATGACAGGCCGCCTTTGACGAGGTTTTCCTGCGTGCGGTTAAACACGCTCCACAAATCGCGGCGGCTATCGTCGTGACGGCGCGGCATCAAGATTTGCGATTCCGTGATGGGCGCGGGCTTGTCCTCGTCGTACTTCAACGCGAGCGCCGCGCGGGCGAACACTTCCGATTCCCCGGCGTCCAACGTGATCGCCTGCATCGCATCGCGGGATTCCTGTGCCCGGTCAAAGCCGTGCAAGACTTCGTAAGCGCCTTCGATGACCTGCGCAGCCACGTCGCCCTTGTGGGGCACGCGCACGTCCGCCACTGTGTCCCCGCAAACGAGGCCGTTCTGGCACACGAAGCGGAACATGCCGGCGAGCATCTGATAGCTGCTCGTGCCGTCGTGCGAATTCAGCAGGATGATTTCGTTGGCCTCGCGGCCGTTGATCTGGCTGGCATGGCGTAGCCGGATCATGTGCTTGGTGTAGTCGCGGCGGTCGTCGGCCCGCACGCGGGTCTGGCACACCATGAAAGGCTCGAAGCCTTCGCCGCGCAGTTCCTGCAGCACGGTTGCCGTCGGGATGTAGCTGTACCGTTGCGAGCGACTTGCGTGCGGGGCGTCCGCGAAGATGGACGGGGCTACGGAGCGGATCTGGTCATCCGACAAGGGATGTTCGGAACGCAGCACCGGGGAGCGCGGAGCGAAACGGGAAACGAGTTGCATGGTCTTTCTCCTGACAAGGGTTGGCTGTGAAAACCCCACCGGATTCCTAGATTCGGAGCCCGCTTTGGACTTCCGGTGGGGGCGGCGCAGAGACCTGGGCCGGCCTCGTTGCCACCGTCTTTCCTGAGTTCATCGCCCGCGACGGTTAGGAGCACGCGGACGGGTGCCGTCAAGGAGGAAAGCGCCGGGTTGGTGCGGCCCGCAGGCGCAGCCGAGGACACGGCCCGGCGCGCCTTGACGGCGCATGGACGCGGGCTACGGTCGCGGACAAGGGGATGAAGTCAGGGAAGACGGCTGGACAGGCAACCGGCCGCAGTAGGCGCCGATGCCACGCAAGCGCAAGCGCGCAGGTCCGGATCAAGGAGCCGGGCCGAAGGCGTCAGCGATGGAAGCCCGGAGGGTCGAGACTGCAACGCAGGCTCGATTCACGAGAGCGCGACCGGCCATCTGGCCGGAGACGCCACCTCGGTTCAATATGCGGTAAAACGCCTAAACTCTTAGCGATCAAATAAGGCAAGGAGCCTAGCTATGTCACCAATGCCGGAAAGGTTCTACGAGCAAGCGACTTATCTGAATACCTTGTTGAATAGCGATCCCGCTGAGGCAGTGAAGCAGGCCAGGGAGATCAATCTTGATACCCCTGAACCCGAGCGCTTCAATTTTATGTGTCTGCGAGCAGGTGCCTTGGTGGATGGCGGCGTCTTGACTCAGCAGCAAGATGCGATTGAGGAAGGACTCGCGCTATATCGTGTACTGCACAGTCGATTCCCTACGGCTGATATCACCTACAACCTGGCGAATGGGTTAGTCGCTTCGACAGGCAATCCACCTCGCGGTCCGAACTGGTTGGATCATCAGGAACGCACGAGAGAGCTTCGCATCGAAGCACGGCAATGCTTCTGGAAAGTAGCGCAGGATCCGGATGCCGATTCGGCACTGAAAACTCAAGCCTGGACGAACCTCGCCAATCAGTTCAGTAACAGCTATCGACTTGGTGAAGCTCATGATGCATGGCTTGCCGCGCTAGAAATTCATCCGGAGAACGGCGTTGCGGCAAGTTCCGCAGCCCGTAATTTGCTATGGCTGTATGAGCAAGGCGGCTGTTCGGACCTTACCCGCGTCGAAGCAATCATGTTGGCCAAGATTGCACGTCGGCATCAGGATCGCGTTATCCAATACGCTGGTGCGCAGGCCGCAGAGCAGATTGCTGCATTCGCCTCTGAATTGGAAGATCCGCCACCGCGATCACCCCACACAGATCCATTCATTGAATGGATCGAACGCGAACGCTTGACGCTTGCACCAGCCATCGAACTCATCGACCCCACCCTCGATAAGCTGGACTGGCTAGTGCTCCCTGGGATTCGGGAGCGTGAATCGGGCGCTATCGGGATGCCTCCACCCGTATTCGCCATGTTCAATGTGCTGAAGAGCGATTTCATCCTCGCGCGCGATCTGGCATGGCGAGCGCTCGATGTGAACGTCTGGCCAGCGACGGGGCGATTTGGAGATACCCTTGATTACGCCACTTACGGCCCGGATGCGTCTGCGCTTATCTTGGCGCACCGTACAGCCCTCGATCTTCTCGACAAGATCGCCGTAACAGCGAACCATTATTTCGAGTTCGGGCAAACGCCAGATAAGGTCTACTTTGGCAAGCTATGGCGAGGAAATCCTGACAAGGCGACTGGAGTGCGCCCACTTGCAGAAAAGGTTGAAAGGGCGATCCGCGGGGGAGCCAGTGCACTCTATGGCCTTGTGGAGCTTGCCGAGGACTATGACAGCAGCGCGGGTATCCTGCGCTCTCAAAAGGACCTTCGCAACGCTGGCACGCACAGATTTGTGGTACTGCATGACTTTGGTGATCCAGCGCACAGCAGACAGGCACCTGAAATCGAACGTCACCGACGGGAGCAGTTTACTCAGGAGGCATTGCGCGCTTTGCGTGTTGCTAGGTCGGCCATCCAAATGCTTGCGCTTTCTATTTCGCAGCACGAACAAGGTTTGTCACAGCGGACAGCCGGTTTTGTTGGGTCACTGATCGTCCCCGATCACGACTGGATTCGTGGACGAGATGACGAAACCTAAATGCGACGATCCGGCTTAGGTTGGAGGGGGTTCAACAAGATCGCCCTCTTCCGCGCGCGGACCGGACCGGGCAAGTGGAGCGTGAAGACCCAGATCGCAGAACCGGGCCGAAGGCGCTAGGGTTCAAAGGCGGATGGCGTCGACTCAGCACGAGGCCTGCGACATAGCCGACGAGCCCGATAGCGGAACACTGGGATGCCGGACGTACGCACTCCTTACGCCAGACTTTGCTGCAGCAAGTTGTCGCGATAGCCACCGATAGCCATCATGACAACCAATGCGAACAATATCGAATCTTGCTATGGCTTCTGACGCGAATCCAATCGGGAAATCAGCACGCCCCACAACGTCCTTGCCTCTACCTGGCACGGAGCAATACGCTGAACTTTCGCAGTTTCCAACAGCACCACCACTACCCTTTCGCCGCACGATTCGCCGCCGCGAGCTGCACCAGATCGTTCCTCTCGCGGAAACCACTATCTACGAAATGGAGCAACGTGGCGAGTTTCCCCGACGCTTCCGGCTAACGCCGCGCTGCGTGGTGTGGGACCTGGAAGAAGTCGAAGCCTGGATCGAAGCCTGCAAGCGGGCGTCTCGATCGGGCCAGGCTGACAGCCCCTACGGTCCGGATGTCAGGCAACGCACGCATCGGCCCGTACTGCTTGCGCGGCACCGGTCAACCTGATGCCGCGCCTGAATGCGTCGTCGACAGTGGAGAAGAACACTGTCGCCTGATTTCGGCCAAGCCAAGGCATAGATCATTTAACGGAAAAACCGACCTTCGAGGTCGTCGCATCTATCGTCTACTGATTTACGAAAGAGAAATCCAGAAGCTCAGCGACCACCTGGACCATTGAGTAATTCTTCCAATCGGTTCGCTTCGGGAATGCCAAGGCCAACCAACTCCGCTAGGGTACTGTCCACATCCGCGCGGATTGCCGCGTCGGCGTCGATGGCCACAGGATCCAGAGCATGAATCCTTTCGACGATCTCACACCATCGCTTACCGAATCCATGATCGATCCAGAATGACCGAAAGTCGGGATACGTTCCGAGCCAGATCGTTCCTGCTTGAACGAGCAAATCGAGATGCTCTGCGCGTGGCGCAACTTCCAAAAGGTTTAGCAGGACGAGGGCGACAAAGGGCGACGGTCCGGAATGAGTGAGCTGAGCCAAAACTGTCAGAAACGGCCCGAGCCGCTCCACGCCCTTTTCAAGGAGATAACTCTTCGTCGGTGCGACAAAGTTGTAGTCGTTAAAGAATAGGGTGGCGATCGCCGGGGCGATGTGCCTCTCAATGGACGTTTCCTTGGTGCCCTTCAGACGCTTCCATCCCCAGCTTTCCATCATGCGGCCAGCGAACCCCGATCGAATGGCAACAGCAACTGAAGCGTCCACATTGCCGCCGCCGAAGTAGACCGCGTCAAAGCTCCGCAAGAAATCGGCGAGCACGTCAAAGAAGTTCTGCTCCGGTAGTGCTGAAATCGGTGTCACAAGATCTGCGACCTCAGTCGCGCTCAGACCAACTGTGCAGCGAGCAGCCAGAGCAAAGAAAACGTTGTTCCACTCCAATGGTGTGTTGTCAGCCTCCTCCCCGTCGACAAGGTCTCCACCGTTCGCTCCAATCGTCCACGGCATGTAGGCATTGGCCACATCGCGAAGCCATGGGCACTTGTCGGCATTGCCGAGTCCCTGCACCTGGCGGAGCCATAGCGCCGCAGTTTGGTGGTAGACCTCCTCTTCTGGCGGCAGCACTGCAGCTTCGGGCGGATCTTCAAACTGCATCGATGCCACAGGCAGTCGAAGGCGTCGCCTGGGACGGGTAAGCTCCTTGGGGAAAACTGGCCAACTAGGCTCCGGCGTAGCCCCTCCCAGCCAGGCCATCTCCGCATCAACGGCGGCCCCTGCAGCCTCCTTCTTCCGGTTGCCTCGTGCTGCCCTCTCCTCGTCAGAAATGTCCCACTTGCGAACAGGAACGATGCAAGCATGGAGCGCGCAGCGGAGAAGGGCTCGAAGCAGCCGTTCATCAACTCTCACCAGTGTTTCAATTGCAGCGCCAAAACCGTGAGCGGCCGCATGATGACCTTCTGCCGCTGCCGTGAGCAAGGCCCTAACATCTTCTTGAGTGTTCCTGTGCGCCAAGGCGTGAATCAGACCGGCATAGGCGATTGCGACCGGATTGAAGCGAAGTCCAGCTCGGACTTGATGCACGGGGTCGTGACCATCGGACGCGAGCGCGTCCTGCAGCTGGGTACGCGCCCAGTCGCCATACGTGTCCCGCAAGCTTTTATCGCCATCTCGCATGCTCATCATCGCAGCTGCAAGGACGGCCTCTCGTCGCATGTTTGGCGATACATCATCGCTATCGTCATCTGTCGGCGCCGTGGGTTCTGGAGCCGGACGGCTGGCCCAAGCTACTGCGGCTTGAAGTTGATCCGACGAGAAGCGGGATGGATCATCGATCCCAAGAGTGATTGAGCTCTGCATCGCGAAGTCGGACGACTTGGCTGCCGCAGCGTCCCGTAGTGCTTGAAGGTGATCATGTTCTGCGGCCGGAGATACGTAGCGGCGAGCCTTCACTATCGAACCATCCTTACGCAGCATTTCGACCTCATGCCAGTTTGCTGGCTCGGCAAGATTCAGCGCGTGCAGGACCATGAACTCCGGATTGCTGAGATTGGCTTGGGCTCCGGCTGGTCCTAGACGATCAGCCGCATCACGTAGCAGTCCCGTTAGCCTTTGCAGTTGCTCCGGTTCGTTTGACAACGCGTAGTTGCCGATTAGCCCATCTAGCGTCATCCGCCTGGACAACCGTTTGTTCAGCTCGGCGATACTCACCATACCGCGTGGTTCGGTCTGTAACGTTCCCAGTCCGAAAAAATCCGGGGTCTCAAGCTGATCATGAACCTGTCGCGTATGATCCAAGCACAGGAGTTCGGGGCATCCAAGAAACTCCACGGCTGACGTGGCCGATTTCGGCCAATGCGAGATGATCAAGTCCACCGCAACAAGGAGGTAGGCGGCGCAAGATCCTGGTGGCCCGAGTACATCTTTCAGAACGGCATCGAAGGACTCACCGGCATCGATACGTTGATGAGCCCACGCTTCCAAGGCCATAAGTGCCGACGTTATCGCGTAGTAGTTGCTGCTCCTAGACCAGAAATAGGTGCCTGTCCAAGGAAAGGCACGTGCGCCATCCGCATACGGCAGCGAGATCGCGTTATCGCCGGCATCACGGCCGCGGGTGCCGTGAGCGATGGCATGACCCACCAAGTGGTGAATCAGCGAGAGCCCGTCCACCGGCGAGTACTGCAGTAGTTCGAAGAACGGGCCTTGCGCCGGAGAAGCTGGAAGAAACTCGTGATCGACGAATGTGAAGGCATCTTCGCGCTCATCATGGAACCGTCGCTGGCGGGGGCGTGGGTTTTCGATTAGTGCCTGCTCGGTCAGCCTGGCCAGCTCAGTGGGCGCCGCTTGTGCCAAAGTCCCGCGCATCTTCAGGAGACTTCGAACCAAGTCGTCGTTATGTTCGCTTTGGACGACAGCCTGAAGATATTCGGCAGCTAGGTCTGGGGTTGCGCGAGCAAACATGATGAATCCGTTGCGCAGATCCTGGCGGACCGACTGGACTTGATCGCGTTCAAGCCCGTCCCAGAATAGAGGCCCTTCATTCAGGCCAGGGGGGCTGTTCCTTGGTTCCATCGATCTCAGCCATCGGTACAGCTGTCGCGTTGTAAGAGGCGTGATGGCCGTGA
Source organism: Paraburkholderia sp. A1RI_3L (assembly GCF_048957895.1). Lineage (NCBI taxonomy): Bacteria > Pseudomonadati > Pseudomonadota > Betaproteobacteria > Burkholderiales > Burkholderiaceae > Paraburkholderia > Paraburkholderia sp. A1RI_3L. The sequence continues at coordinate 624,620 of NZ_JARCHA010000003.1, read as the reverse complement.
GGCCGAGAGTCCCAATGGAGAAGCCCGTATACAGGTCAATCACTTCTGGAACAGCTTCAGCGGGAACGCCATCGCCGATGCTCAGGAGCCACACAACGAGAGCGAGCCAGGCGGGTCCCTTCGGAATCGTCATGCCCGCCGGTATGAGATTGGGATCGACGCCGGCAGCAGCGAAGGCCGTCGAAGCTGGCACAACTTCGACGGCCATCACGGTGCGAAGGAGTTCACGAAGCACCAACGCCTGATTAGCAAACAAGATCGGCTGTACGCGCTGCAATACGGCCTCTGCCGCTTCAGAGCGGGCTAACGCAAGCATGGCCGCGCGTCTCCAGGACTTGTGTGCGCCGTCGCCGCTCAAGCGTTCAAGAAAGCTCTTCCAATCCGAACCATCCATTGCGCGCTCAACCATCATCCTGGCAGCCAACTCGATGCCGCGCGCATGCGTTGCGGAAGCTGGACGCTTCAGGTCAAGCCGATCGATGAGACTGACATCACCATGCAGTGCGCAGGCGATCGCCCACTCGCGCAGCACATCGTGACGGAAAGAGACGCGGTTGGGGCCCAGACTGCGCAATGTGCCACTCTGAACCAATGCGTCAATAGGCTGTGCCGGCTGAATACTGACATCAAGATCATTTGATCCCGCGAGCGTTTGCCGAGCCAAATCGCTTAACAGGCGAGCCCGATCTCTCCATCCAGTGTCGCACTCGCCATCAGCCGTGGACCACCACTGGCTGGCCATCTCAGCTTCGGTATGCGGCAATGGTTCGGCCGCTGGCTTACTCGCAACGCGAGCGAGCCGAAACAAGTTTCTCGTTACCTGTCGGGCAGGATGGTGCTCGCTAAGCAATGGGCTCAACGCTGGATCTCTGTCCGCGAGTTGTCCGATCTCCGCCTTGCTCAACGCATCGATCAACACTGGTGCCGCGCGCTTCAATCTATCTAGCGCTTCCTCTGGCAACCAACTCGGTTCCTCCACACCAAACTCAGTTCGAGCAGTGGTGAGAACCGACACACCTGCGACATCCGCAGCAGCTCGGAGCATGTCGACGACAGTGAGACGTTCCTCGGTGCTAAAAGAATCGAGATTGTCCACAAACAGGATGGCGCCTCCGTCATTGGCAAGCTCCACCAAAAGTTCATGGACCGTACCTTCAAAACCGATCTGCGCACGCATAGCTGTCCAACCGCGCGGAACGCAACGGCCAGGGCTTAGGACGAGAACGTGCCCCTCTACCCTCAAGGACTCGGCCACCTGACGCAAGACGCCAGACTTACCTACACCCGCGTCGCCGCGAAGTTCCACATAACGTCCGGCGTCGAAGGCTTCGTGCACCGCAGCCACGCGCTCATGTCGTGCAAGGACGACTTGGCCCACATAATTGTCGATGTCCGCGAGCGCCTGGCGGGCATGTTCAGCAAGCGCCGCCCGCGCACTTGAGTGCCGCCGGTCTGCGGCGAAGCGAAATCCGAGAGGACGCAGGGATTCCAGAAGCGTTTCGCGGCTTCTATCCCCTCCATTCTTGGCCACGCTAATGGCTAGCTCAACAAGATTCCCCCAAAACGCGTCGACTCGCGAAGAATCATCGGCATGCAACGCGCGGAGCGCTCGCTCCCTAGCGAGATCCTCAGAGGCTGACCCAGGTGCTGTAAAGTCGAACGTGAGAATCTGCAGCCGGCGTAGCAATTTCCAGGTCGTTTCGTCATCGTGAGGTGCTCCCTCTTCCTTAAGGTGACCTTGGAACGTTTTGACGAAAGCACGCATGTCGTCATTTGCGACACCGGGAAGCTTCAGTTGTGAGACGAATGTCTCTGCATCTCCGATTTGTCGTGCCAGTGCGAGCACGTCCTGATATGGACCATTGATCTTGCGCGACCCTCTAGCGGTGGCGATTGCCAAGCCATACTGGGTTGGCCAAAAGTCCGGGCGACGCACGGCCTCGGCAATCTGGCCGACAACCTTTCGGAACACTGGGTCCGCAGGGGTGAATGTGATCGTCCGCTTGACCTGAATTTCCAGTACCGCAGGTCTACCGGAACCGTCGACTGCGTGAACAATTACATCGTCGAGCGGTCGCCCGGTGTTCGCTTGTTGAAGAGCGATTCGATCTATCGATGTGCCAGGAAGACCACGTGGTGGTGCCCCGCAGAGCATTGCGAGGAGGTAAAACGCTGCGACCTGCCCTTCAAAGTGCGCGCCAGCAGGACCGCTGGCAGCTGTACTCGTTCCCTGTTGATCAGGAATGTCAGGGACATCGCCTTCCGGTTGGGTCTTTTCCATTGTTACCTTTCCAGGGTCGACTTAGCGCTGCTGTTTTTCTCGCTCGATGCGTTAGAGGATCCTGACGAATGGCCCTTCAACCTTCGAGCACTGGGTGAGTAGTACGCGGGACAAGGCGATGCCTTCGGTGTTCGGATATTCGCCGCTGCTCCTTCGCGATATTGACCTGCATGGCCACCTGCGCCACCTCCAGCATCGCCTGCGCGAGCGAATAACTCCCCTTAGTCTGCAACCAGGCCAACACGTCGGCCAGATGCCAGATCGACGCGCTGCCCTCATGCATCGGCGCCGGGAAGCTACTCGGATGGGCCAACATCAGCTTGCGCATGTTCTGTCGCGACACGCCCACGATCTCAGCCACGTCAGTCAGACCAACCAGATCCGGCGCCACCTCGATCAGCTTGGCCGATGGCTCGGCACGGAGCACGTCGGCCAACGCGCTGCGCACGGCGACCCCTGCGTCAACCGCTTCGCGAGTGAACTCCAACGCCAGACGCCCCGGCTGCCCAATACCGATCAGAGCGTCGTCGCAGCCGGCTTCGCCCAAACGCTCGACCAGTGCATCCAAATCTCGGTCATCGTCAGTAAGTTGGTACTTCAAAGTAAAGGTGTATTCCATCCCGCTACTCCTCGACACCGCTGTCAGCCCCGAACTGCTTGCGATGCGTAATGCAGTTATCCACGACGCGCCGCAAGGCGCGCGCGTGGTTGCCGGGGTTCTTCGGCGTGCTCCATACGCTGGTGATGCAAAACTCGCCGCAGCGGCACTCTTCATCGTTGTACGGGCAGTAAATCCGTCCCCAAGCATGGCAGCCGGCAACTTCGACGCGCCAGCCTTGCCCTTCGGCGTGCCTGAGAGCTTCCTCGACCTCTTTCTTCGGATGAGAGGGACGGGCCATCAGTAGTCTCCAGTGTGGGGATGACCCACAAGGTTGTCAAGTGACAACCTTGCAGCCTTTCAGACCGTTGCACTCAACACCGGCACGACCACGTTGTCCGGCATCAGCTTAGGCACATAGGTCTGGCCATCGATCCACGCACCGACCATATTGGCCCACTCCTGCAACATGTGGCGTCGCTGTTCGGCGTATTCGGCCTTGTTGTAGACCGAGCGCGAGGAACGCCCTCCTTCCTCGTGCGCCAAGCATTTCTCGATCCAGTCTCCGTTGAAGCCCACCTCGTTGAGTAAGGTCGATCCTGTACGGCGCAGGTCGTGGACGGTAAATGCCTCCAACGGAAGACCCGCGATCTTGGCCCGCTCAGCGATGATCTGCGTCACCCGATTCAGCGTTGCATGCGACATGCAGCGATCAGCGTCGTATCTCGACGGCAGTACGAACTTGGAGCCGGCGGCGCAGGTGTGCAACGCCACGAAGATATCTAGCACCTGGCTGGACAAATAAACCACGTGTGGGTTGCGTCCCTTCATCCGCTCCTTGGGGATCGTCCAGATCGCACTCTCGAAATTGACCTCGTTCCAGGTCGCCTCGATCAGTTCGCTCTTGCGCACCAGTGTCAGCAGAACCAGGCGCAGCGCTAGCCGAATGGTCGGGTACGTGGCGATAGACTCCAACTGACGGAACGCCAGCCGAATTTCCGCTGGCGACAGTGCTCGATCCTTCGGGATGAAAGTGGCGATCGAGGCGGCTTTCACGTCGTCAGCCGGGTTGTCCACCTTCTCGCCATGCAGGATTGCGAAGGCATAGACCTGCTTGACGATGTCGCGGATGTGGACTGCGGTCGCCGGGGCACCACGGGCCTTCACCTTGTTGCACAACGCCCGCAGATCGTCGGGACCGATCTCGGTCAGCAACCGGTTCTGGAAGACAGGAAAGATGTCGCGGTCAACAATGCTCTTGCGCATTGCACGCGTGCTGTCGGCCATGCGGGCATCGGCCAGCCAGCGGCCCAGCATGTCGCCAAAGGTCTTAGCCGCGGTAAGACGGCGCTTACTGCGCTGCTTCTCAAGCGCCGGAGAATTGCCTTGAGCGACTGCCTTCTTAGCGTCGATCAGCTTTTCGCGCGCCAAGGCAAGTGAGATACCGGCCGGCCCGTAACGGCCAATAGTCAGCGTCTCGCGTCGGCCGTTGAGGCGGTAATCGTAGCGGAAGGTAACGGTACCGACGGGCGATACCGTCACGTACATACCATCACGGTCAAAAGCCTTATAAGTCTTGGACTTAGGCTTGAGATTGCGCAGTGCGGTGTCGGTAAGCATCGAGGTTTTCCTCCTGTTCGTGACGGCTTTTACCGTCAGGGGCCAGGAGACCTGCTGATGCTCGGAAAGCCGCATAAAACCAGCTTTCCCGAGATGATTTTTACCGTCAAAGACCGCTATGGTCTGAATAGTAAACGAGAGGGTCTTAATCCGACCTCCGGTTCCTACCGTCAGCTTTACCGTCAACCTGTACCGCTGGCTGGCGATAGCCACCGATAGCTTCCGCGACGCATTTATTTCGAAATCAACACGTTACGGAAGTTTTTCGATAGCCTGCGATAGTCCCCGAAGGACCTGATTTCACTCCCACTCAATCGTCGCCGGCGGCTTCCCCGAGATGTCGTACACCACGCGATTGATCCCGCGCACCTCGTTGATGATCCGGTTCGAGACGCGACCCAGCAATTCGTGCGGCAGGTGCGCCCAATGCGCGGTCATGAAGTCGAGCGTCTGCACCGCGCGCAGCGCCACCACGTATTCGTAGGTGCGCCCATCGCCCATCACGCCCACGCTCTTTACCGGCAGGAACACCGCGAACGCCTGGCTCGTGAGGTCGTACCAGGACTTGCCGGTTTCCTTGTCGATGGTGGTGCGCAGCGTTTCGATGAAGATCGCATCCGCGCGGCGCAACAGGTCCGCGAACTCGCGCTTCACTTCGCCGAGAATGCGCACGCCGAGGCCCGGACCCGGGAACGGATGGCGGTACACCATCTCGTGCGGCAGACCAAGCTTCACGCCCAGCTCGCGCACCTCGTCCTTGAAGAGTTCGCGCAGCGGTTCGAGCAGCTTGAGGTTCAGCGTTTCTGGTAGACCGCCTACGTTGTGGTGGCTCTTGATGGTGTGTGCGGCCTTCTTGCCCTTGCCCGCGGACTCGATCACGTCCGGATAGATCGTGCCCTGGGCAAGCCACTTCGCGTCCTTGAGCTTGCCCGCCTCGGTCTGGAACACCTCGACGAATTCGGCGCCGATGATCTTGCGCTTCGCCTCCGGATCCGTCACGCCCGCGAGCTTCGAGAGAAACGCCTCGCTCGCGTCCACGTGAATGACCTTCACACCGAGGTGGTCGGCGAAGGTGGCCATGACCTGCTCGGCCTCGTTGAGGCGCAGCAGTCCGTGATCCACGAACACGCACGTGAGCTGGTCGCCAATCGCGCGATGCAGCAGCGCGGCAGCGACTGACGAATCGACGCCACCCGACAAGCCCAGAATGACGTGCTCGTCGCCCACCTGCTCGCGAATCTTCGCGACGGCTTCGTCGATATAGTGGCCCATCTCCCAATCCGCCTTCGCACCCACGATGCCGAGCACGAAGCGTTCGAGCATCGCGCGGCCTTGAACCGTGTGCGTGACTTCGGGGTGCCACTGCAGGCCGTAGAAATGACGCGATTCGTCGGCCATCGCGGCGATCGGGCACGACTCGGTGGAGGCCATCAGCCTGAAGCCTTCGGGCATTTCCGTGACCTTGTCGCCGTGGCTCATCCAGACTTTCAGCATGCCGTGACCTTCCGGCGTGCTGAAGTCTTCGATGCCTTCCAGGAACTTCGTGTGGTTGCGCGCCCGGACTTCGGCGTAACCGAATTCACGCACGTGACCGCCGTCCACCTTGCCGCCCAGCTGCTCGGCCATCGTCTGCATGCCGTAGCAGATGCCGAGCACGGGTACGCCGAGTTCAAACACCGCTTGCGGGGCGCGCGGCGTATCGGTTTCGGTGACCGAATTCGGGCCGCCCGAGAGGATGATGCCCTTCGGCGCGAACTCGCGGACGAAAGCGTCGTCGACGTCGTACGGATGGATTTCCGAGTACACGTGGGCTTCGCGCACACGTCGTGCAATCAGCTGGGTGACTTGCGAACCGAAGTCGAGAATCAGGATCTTGTCGTGCATGGCAGCGGACGGAATCTAAGAAAGAACGGATACAAAAAACCGCGCACGATGCGCGGCATGGATTTCAGTGCGTACTTTTCAGTGCGTAGTGCCGGGCGCGGACGGATTGCGACTGCTTTGGAGCGGGCCGAGTCTTTCGCGTGGCGTCAGCCATGGAACGGCGGCCGCGGGGCGCCCGCGGCCTCCCTGCGGGCTTCGTCGCGGGCTGCGCTGGTGGTGCTTCCAGCCGCCGTCGTCTCGCTCGCCGCCCCCTGGCCGGCCGCTGCACTCGCCCTTTCCTGCGTCTCGTCGCGCCCCGCGGCAGCGGTGAGACCGGGTTCGACAGGATGGCCGGTAGCCGGACTCACGGGCGCTTCGCTCATGGTTGCCGAAGGGCCTGGCGCAGCGCTCGCGGAGTGATAAACGGGCGCCGGTTCGGGGCGAGCCGGCTCGACTACGGCGGGCTCAACCCGATAGCGCGCGGCATTGAATGCGGGCTCACTTCCGCTGACGGCAGGCGCACCTTGCGGCGCCGGCTTCGCAGAACGAGCAGCCGTCGCGTCTTCTGCCACGCGTGCCTTCTCGCGCCTGCGTACGGCCGAGGCCAGCCGCACGCTACCCAGCCCGAGCACGAGCAACCCCACAGCAGCAAGCCCTGCCACGAGCTGTCCGAATCCCGTCAACGACGGCGTATGCAGGCCGATCAGCCAGACCAGCATCACCACGCCGCTCAGCCACTCGACGTGCCCCGCCACCTTGGCCACCGTAGACGTCATCGCCCCGTCGATCGACGCATGCAAGGCGAGCCACGCCAGCCCGACGAGCGCGAGGCCGAACGCCTGGCCGACGAACGCCGGCTGCGGCTGCACGAGCTGCAAGGCGTTGTAGAGCGACGTCCAGGGCGTAAGCAGAAACAGCACCCCGAACGTCAGCAGCAACAGCGCATCGACAATCAGCACAGCGCGCAGCAGTGGCTTCATTGGCGTCAGTCCACGTGGTAGTTCGGCGCTTCCTTGGTGATCTGCACGTCATGCACGTGCGACTCGCGCATGCCCGCCGCCGTGATTTCCACGAATGCGGCCTTCTCGTGCATTTCCTCGATAGTGCGGCAACCGCAGTAGCCCATGCTGGCTCGCACGCCGCCAATCAGCTGGAACAGGATCGCGTTGACCGAGCCCTTGTAGGCGACTCGACCTTCGATGCCTTCCGGCACCAGCTTGTCGATGTTGGCGGAGTTGTCCTGGAAGTAGCGGTCCGCGGCGCCGTCCTTCATCGCGCCTACCGAACCCATGCCGCGGTACGACTTGTACTGGCGCCCCTGGTACAGGAACACGTCGCCCGGCGACTCTTCGGTGCCCGCCAGCATGCTGCCCATCATCACGGCGTTCGCGCCGGCCGCGATGGCCTTGGAGACGTCGCCCGAGTAGCGCACGCCGCCGTCCGCGACCACCGGCACGCCGGTGCCGCGCAGCGCGTCCGCAACGTTCGCGATTGCGCTGATCTGCGGCACGCCCACGCCCGCCACGATGCGCGTCGTGCAGATGGAGCCGGGGCCGATGCCGACCTTCACTGCGTCCGCGCCGTATTCGACGAGCGCCTTCGCGGCGTCCGCAGTGGCGATGTTGCCGCCGATCACCTCGACCTGCGGGTAGTTCTTCTTGACCCAGCGCACGCGTTCCAGCACGCCTTTGCTGTGGCCGTGCGCCGTGTCGACGACGATGACGTCCACGCCGGCCTGCACGAGCAGTTCGACCCGCTCTTCGTTGTCCGGGCCCACGCCGACCGCAGCGCCGGCGCGCAACTTGCCGTGCTCGTCCTTGCAGGCGGCCGGGTGTTCGGTTTGTTTGGTGATGTCTTTGACCGTCATGAGGCCGCGCAGCTCGAACGCGTCGTTCACCACGAGCACGCGCTCCAGACGGTGGCTATGCATGAGCGACTTGGCTTCGGAAAGCGGCGCGCCTTCCTTCACGGTGACGAGCCGCTCGCGCGGCGTCATGATCGTGCGCACCGGTTCGTCGAGGCGGGTTTCGAAGCGCAGGTCGCGGTTGGTCACGATGCCGATCAACTGTGCGCCTTCGACCACCGGAAAACCCGAAATGCCATGCTGCTGCGAAAGCGCCATGACGTCGCGCACCTTCATCTGCGGCGGCACGGTGATGGGGTCGCGCACCACGCCCGACTCGAAGCGCTTGACCTTTGCGACTTCGCGCGCCTGCTCGGCAGGCGTGAGGTTCTTGTGGACGATGCCCACGCCACCCTGCTGCGCCATGGCGATGGCGAGCCGCCCTTCGGTCACGGTGTCCATGGCTGCGGACACGAGCGGGATGTTCAGGGAGATGTTGCGGGTCAGGCGGGTCTTCAGGCTGGTGTCGCGCGGCAGAACGTCGGAGAAGGCCGGGACGAGGAGCACATCATCGAACGTGAGTGCTTTCTGGATCAGACGCATGGCAAATCCTATAGGCGCAAAAGCAGATTATACGCGATACCTCCCCGGTTTTCACTGCACGAACAGCAGCTTAGCGACGTTTTGCCGAAATTTTTTGAGGTGTCCGGCGCGAAAAATTCGCTTTGCGGTTCGCCTGCCGTTCGATCGGTTTTCGTTTTTGCGTTCGGTCGCCGCCGGCCCGTTGCAGGATCGAACAAGACCGCGCGTCGCCCAGACTGTTAAGCTGCGCGCCTCGTTTGACCGTTTCCGGGATTCCAGATGCAGCGCGGTGTGATGTACGGCGTTCTCGCCGGTGCGTTATGGGGCATGGTGTTTCTCGTACCCCGTCAATTGTCGGATTTTTCGCCCTTCCTGCTGAGTTCGGGCCGCTACGTGATGTACGGGCTCGTCTCGCTTGCGGCGCTGCTGCCGATGATCCGCACCGTGCCGGGCCGCCTCACGCGCGAGGACCTCGCCGCACTGGTCAAGCTCGCCGTGGTCGGCAACCTGCTCTATTACCTGCTGCTCACGGGTGCCGTCCACATGGTCGGCATCGCACCGTCGTCGCTGATTGTCGGCGTGTTGCCGGTGAGCGTGACCCTGCTCGGCCGGCGCGACCACGGCGCCGTGCCGCTTTCCCGTCTCGTCTGGCCGCTCGCGATGGTGGTGGCGGGCATCGTCTGCATCAACGTCGACCTGTTCTCCACGGGCGGCACGACGGGCGACGCAGCGGGTCACGACACGCTGACGAAGCTCGCCGGCATCGCCTGCGCGGTGGGGGCGCTTGCGTGCTGGACCTGGTTCGCAGTCGAGAACGCCCGCTGCCTGCGGCGCATCCAGCATTTCAGCGGCAACGAATGGTCGGTGCTGTGGGGCGTGGTGACGGGCGCGCTCGGCCTCGTCATGTGGGGCGCTATCGCGCTACTGCCCGCCGGCACCGTGCAGACGGCGCTGCCGACACCGCGCTGGCATCTGTTCTGGGCCTTGAATCTCGGGCTCGCGATCGGCGCGTCGTGGCTCGGCAATGGGCTATGGAACGCGGCGTCGCGGCGGTTGCCGCTCACGCTCTCCGGCCAGTTGATCGTCTTCGAGACGCTCTTTGCGCTGCTCTACGCGTTTATCTACGACCACCGGCTGCCGCGGCCGCTCGAGATTGCCGCCATCGTGCTGCTGGTGGCTGGCGTGAGCTGGTCAGTCCGCCAACACGGAAACGAGGATGGGGGCGACGGGCAGTCGATCGAGGAAAAGGCGCAGGCTGCGGCGCATTGATGATGCACGGATCGCGCTCTGAAGACGCACGGCGCGAGGCGGGACTGAAGGAGCGCTGGAAGCGCTCCGTAGGCGGCGCGACCTGCCCGCTTACCGCGAATCCTTGGGCAACCACTTGCGCCCTTCGATCGAGCCTTCGCGGCGCGTTTTGTCGACGCGCCGCTGACGGGCCAGCTTCGGATCGACGATCAGCGACCGGTAGATCTCCACGCGGTCGTGATCGGCAAGCGGCGCGTCGAGCGGCTTGAGCTTGCCGAACACCCCGGTCTTCTGCCGCGTGAGGTCGATGTCAGGGTGCCGCGACAGAATGCCGCTCGCGTCGAGCGCGTCGCGCAGCGTGGCGCCTTCGGGAAGGTCGACGGTGAGGAGTGTCTGCGCGTCGGGCAGCGCGTAGCAGACGTCGATGGTGAGCCGCTTCGTAGTCATGCCGCGCTCACGCCCGCCCGTACCGCTGATCCGCGCGCTTCACGAACGACTCCACGAACGTGTTGGCGATGTGATTGAAGACGGGCCCAATGATCTTCTCGAGCACGATGCTCGTGAATTCGTAGTGCAGCGCGAATTCGATCTTGCAGGCGTCGGCGCGCAGCGGCGTGAAGCGCCAGTAGCCCGTGAACTTGCGAAACGGGCCGTCCGCGAAGTCCATGTCGATGCGCGTGGGCCGTTGCTGCGTGTTATGCGTGGCGAAATGGAGCTTGATGCCCTTGAAATGGATGTTGATGCGCGCCTCCATTCCGTTTTCGTCCTTGTGGCGAATTTCCACGCCACCGCACCAGGGCAGGAAGTTGGGGTAGTCGGCAACGTCGGTGACGAGGTCGAACATCTGTTCCGCCGAATGGCGTATCAACACGGTTTTCTGGACATCAGCCATAAATGCACGGCAGGCGGCGAGGATTGGGCAGCAGCGACGGGCCCGCGCCACGATTGCCGGCCCGCTTTGCTAAAATCACAATTTTAAACGAGTTGGGCACTTTCCATATTTCATGAGCATCATCGACAACAGGAAGGCCTTCTTCGATTACTTCATCGAGGAACGCTACGAGGCGGGGCTCGTGCTGGAAGGATGGGAAGTCAAGGCGATACGCGCGGGCCGCTCGCAGATCAAGGAAGGCTACGTGGTGATTCGCGACGGCGAACTGTTCCTGATCGGGGCGCACATCAGCCCGCTGCCAGAAGCGTCCACGCACATCAAGCCCGACCCGGTCCGCACGCGCAAGCTGCTTCTGCACGGCAACGAGATCAGCAAGCTGATCGGCAAGGTGGAGCAACGCGGCTACACGCTCGTGCCGCTGAACTTCCACTACAAGGGCGGACGAGTGAAATGCGAGATCGGCCTCGCGAAGGGCAAGAAGCAGCACGACAAGCGCGAGACGGAGAAAAAGCGCGACTGGGAACGCGAAAAGGCGCGGCTCATGCGCACGCCGGGCTGAACGTCGTCGAAGCCGCCCTCTTTCCGGGCGGCAAGCCGTATAACGCGGCGTGAATTGCCGGACACCCCCCGCAAAACAGCACGGCCCGCAACGCGCGGGCCGTTTTGCATGGCGAAGGCTCCAGCGCGGTTAGCTGCCGCGCACCTCGCTGCCTTTGCCCTTCACGATGGTGAGCGCCGAGGCGATCATCGATCCCATGTCGGCCAGATTGCCGGGCACGATCAGCGTGTTGCCCTGCTTCGCGAGATTGCCGAACGCGTTCACGTACTGCTCGGCCACCTTCAGGTTGACGGCTTCCATGCCGCCTTCGGACTGGATCGACGCGGCGATTTTCTGGATGGCCTGCGCGTTCGCCTCGGCCACCGCGAGAATCGCTGCCGCCTGCCCTTGCGCCTGGTTGATCGCCGCCTGCCGCTCGCCTTCGGACTTCTGGATCGCCGCTTCGCGCGCGCCCGCGGCCAGGTTGATCTGTTCCTGCTTGCGTCCCTCGGATGCGGCGATCAACGCCCGCTTCTCGCGCTCCGCGGTGATCTGCGCCTGCATGGCGTGGAGAATTTCCTTCGGCGGCGTGAGGTCCTTGATCTCGTAGCGCAGCACCTTCACGCCCCAGTTGGAGGCAGCTTCATCGAGCGCGGACACCACGCTGTGATTGATGAAATCGCGCTCCTCGAAAGTCTTGTCGAGTTCGAGCTTGCCGATCACCGAGCGCAGCGTGGTCTGCGACAACTGCGTGATGGCGAAGACGAAGTTGCTCGATCCGTACGACGCCTTCATCGGGTCCGTCACCTGGAAGTACAGCACGCCGTCCACCTGGAGCTGCGTGTTGTCGCGCGTGATACAAACCTGGCTCGGCACGTCGAGCGGAATCTCCTTGAGCACGTGCCGATAGGCCACGCGGTCGATGAACGGCAGCACGAAGTTGAGCCCCGGCGTCAGCGTGGCGTGATAGCGCCCGAGCCGCTCCAGCACCCATGCATGCTGCTGCGGCACGATCTTGATGGTCTGCGCGATCAGCACCACGACGATCACGAGCACGATCAGCCCGACGACTGGTATTTCCATGGTTGTTCTCCGTTTGTTGTGCTGCGCTTTTTCTATTGCGCCCCGTCAGGCGGGCGACCCATGCTTGCGCGCCGCGACGACGAGGCAACTGCCGCGCAGCGCGGTGATCTCGTAGAAGTGCGCGTCCTCCGGTTCGCCCGGCGCGAGCTCCACGTCCCACTGCGCGCCGCGGTACATCGCCCGTGCCCGACGGTCGCGCCAGGCCGTCACCGTGAGCGGCGACCCGATGTCGATATTGACGTCCGGATTGTGCGCTGCGTCTTTGCGCCGCAGCCGCCCGAAGCGCGAGCGACGCAGCGCCAGCACGGCGACGAGCGCCACCAGCGCAGCCACGGCGAGCTGCACTTCGACTGGCGCGCCGCTCCACTGCGCGAGCCCCGCGGCAATGAAGCCGAGCGCGATCATCAACAGATAGAACGTGCCGCTCATCAACTCCAGCACGATCATCGCCCCCGCGCCGACCCACCAGAACAGTCCGTGAATGGCCACGACGATCCCCCCCAAACGAAAACACCCCGGATTGACCGGGGTGTTATAGCACGTGTTGCAGCACGAATCGGGCGCTTTCTTCGCCGCGGCGTTCGGCAAGCGACAGCACTTGCCGAACGCCGCAGATGCGCTCGTGAATTACTTCGCCTGGGCGAGCGCCTGCCACGTTTCGATGACCGTGTCCGGATTCAGCGAAATCGAGGCGATACCCTCGTCGGCGAGCCACTTCGCGAAGTCCGGATGGTCGGACGGCCCCTGGCCGCAGATGCCCACGTACTTGTCGAGGCGGCGGCAGGTGTCGATGGCGCGCTTCAGCATGAACTTCACCGCGGGATCGCGCTCGTCGAAGTCCACCGCCAGCAGCTCCATGCCCGAATCGCGGTCGAGGCCGAGCGTGAGCTGCGTGAGGTCGTTCGAACCGATCGAGAAGCCGTCGAAGTGCTGCAGGAATTCTTCGGCCAGAATCGCGTTGGACGGCACTTCGCACATCATGATGAGACGCAGGCCGTTCTCGCCGCGCTTGAGACCAAACTTCGCGAGCAGACCGACCACGCGCTCCGCCTGACCGAGCGTACGCACGAACGGCACCATGATCTCGACGTTCGTCAAACCCATCTCCTCGCGCACGCGCTTCAATGCGATGCACTCCATCTCGAACGCCTGCGCGAAGTCTTCCGCGATGTAGCGCGACGCGCCGCGGAAGCCCAGCATCGGATTTTCCTCGTCCGGCTCGTAACGCGACCCACCGATCAGCTTCTTGTACTCGTTGGACTTGAAGTCCGACAGACGCACGATGACGGGCTTCGGATAGAACGCGGCCGCGATCGTCGCAATGCCTTCCGCGAGCTTGTCCACGTAGAACGCACGCGGCGACGCATGGCCGCGCGCCACGCTTTCCACCGCCTTCTTGAGATCCGCGTCGACGTTCGGATACTCGAGAATCGCCTTCGGGTGCACGCCGATGTTGTTGTTGATGATGAATTCGAGACGAGCAAGACCCACGCCTTCGTTCGGCAACTGCGAGAAGTCGAACGCGAGTTGCGGATTGCCGACGTTCATCATGATCTTGACCGGCACCGGCGGCAGCTCACCGCGCTGCACTTCGGTCACTTCGGTCTCGAGCAGGCCGTCGTAGATGCGGCCTTCGTCGCCTTCCGCGCACGACACGGTAACGAGCGAGCCGTCCTTCAGCACGTCGGTCGCGTCGCCGCAACCCACCACGGCGGGTACGCCGAGTTCGCGCGCGATGATGGCGGCGTGACACGTCCGGCCGCCGCGATTCGTGACGATCGCCGAGGCGCGTTTCATCACCGGCTCCCAGTTCGGGTCGGTCATGTCGGCCACCAGCACGTCGCCGGGCTGCACGCGTTCCATTTCGGACGGATCGTGAATCACGCGCACGCGGCCCGCGCCGATCTTCTGGCCGATGGCACGGCCCGTGGCAAGCACCGGCGACTGGCCTTTGAGCTTGAAGCGCTGCTCGATCTTGCCGTGCGACTGGCTCTTCACCGTTTCAGGGCGCGCCTGCAGGATGAATATCTTGCCGTCGCGGCCGTCCTTGCCCCACTCGATGTCCATGGGACGCTGGTAGTGCTTTTCGATGATGACCGCGTACTTCGCCAGTTCGATGACGTCGTCGTCCGTGATCGAGAAGCGGTTGCGCTGCTCGTGCGGCACGTCGACGGTCTTCACACGGCCCGGCTCGCCTGGCTGCGTGAATTCCATCTTGATCAGCTTGGAGCCGATGGAGCGGCGGATGATGGGCGACTTGCCCTGCGCGAGCGTGGTCTTGAAGACGTAGAACTCGTCCGGATTCACCGCGCCCTGCACGACCGTTTCGCCCAGGCCGTAGCTCGAGGTGATGAACACGGCCTCTTTGAAGCCCGATTCGGTGTCCAGCGTGAACATCACGCCCGCCGCGCCCACGTCCGAGCGCACCATGCGCTGCACGCCGGCCGACAGGGCGACCTCCGCGTGCGTGAAGCCCTTGTGGACGCGATACGAGATGGCGCGATCGTTGTAGAGCGACGCGAACACGTGCTTCATGCGGTCGAGCACGTCTTCGATACCGACCACGTTGAGGTAGCTTTCCTGCTGACCGGCGAACGAGGCGTCGGGCAGGTCTTCGGCCGTAGCCGACGAGCGCACGGCAAAAGACAGCTCGCCGGGCGAGCCTTTTTGCAGCGTGTCGAACTGGGCGCGAATTTCCTCTTCGAGACGAGGCTGCATCGGCGCAGCCACGATCCACTCGCGGATCTCCTTGCCCGCGGCGGCAAGCGCCTTCACGTCGTCGACGTCGAGCGTGTCGAGACGTTTCGCAATACGTTCGGTGAGGTTGTTGTGTCGGAGGAAGTCGCGGAACGCGAGCGCCGTGGTGGCGAAACCGGTCGGCACGCGCACACCGGCTTCGGCGAGCTGGCTGATCATCTCGCCGAGCGACGCGTTCTTGCCGCCCACGATTTCCACGTCGGTCATCCGCAACTGTTCGAACGGAACTACATACGCCTCATCCTTTGCGACGTTAACTGCGTTAGTCATACAAGCCCCTAAGTGTGAAAAAAATGCTCGATTGCGCAAGTGGGCTTACGCGCGACAGGCTCATTGGAAGCGTGTCGCACCTTGCGCAACCTGTTGGAGAAGCAATCGCCGGCGGCGGAGGTCTTGCAGCCGCCACTACTGGCGGCCCTCCAGCGCTATGCCTTGCGGGGAGCCGGCAAAGCCGACTGCGATAGCACGATGAAGCGCAAGATTCGCCGAAATTACCGCGAGTCTGTGCATATTTGCGACAGAACGACGCGGGATCGACGGCAATTCGGCGTGGTTCGCCTGCAATTGCTTATCCAACAGGTTGCCGCTATTCTACCGTGCCGAGTGCCGAAATGTGTCAGCCGGCACGAACAACGCCTCGAATGGGTGCACGAACACGATCTCTCGCGTTCAAGGCCTTCACGGCGCGGCCTTCGGGCCGATCCTTCTCCTTGCCACACCGGGCGCTGCCGCGCTTGACGTTTTAGCTTCTACCGATGCCGCCCACCGTATTCATCGTCTCCGACGGTACTGGAATCACTGCCGAGACCTTCGCGCATTCCATCCTCTCCCAGTTCGATCAGAAGTTCCGCCTCGTGCGCGTGCCGTTCGTCGACTCTACGGAGAAGGCCTACGTGACCGTCGAAAAGATCAACGAATCGGCGATTCACGACGGCCGCCGGCCAATCGTCTTCACGACGCTCGTGAACAGCGGCTCGAACCAGATCGTGAAGGGATCGAATGCGCTCGTGCTGGACATGTTCCAGACCTTCGTCGAGCCGCTCGAGCAGGAACTGGAACTCAAGTCGAGCCACGCGATGGGCCGCGGCCACCAGAACGCGGACACCGACGAATACAAGAACCGCATCGAGGCGATCAACTTTTCGCTCGCCCACGACGATGGCCAGTCGAACCGCAATCTGACGGATGCGGATGTGATCCTCGTCGGCGTGTCGCGCAGCGGCAAGACGCCGACCAGTCTCTATCTCGCCATGCAGTACGGCGTGAAGGCTGCCAATTACCCGCTGATTCCCGAAGATTTCGAACGCGGCAAGCTGCCCACGCCGTTGCTCGCGCACCGGACGAAGATCTTCGGGCTCTCCATCGACCCGCAACGCCTCTCCGAAATCCGCAACGAGCGGCGCCCGGGCAGCAAGTACGCGGCGCTGGAAAACTGCCGCTACGAGATCAACGAAGCTGAAGCGATGATGCGGCGCGAAGGCATCAAGTGGCTCTCGTCGACGCACAAGTCGATCGAAGAAATCGCCACCACCATCCTGCAGGAAATCAGGCTGGACAAGCCGGCGTACTGACCGCCGTCCGAAGGAGCGTGCTCATTCGCGGTGCCGCTGCTGGCGGCACTGCTCGAAGAGACACACGGCCGCCGCCGCCGCGACGTTGAGTGACTCCATGCCGCCTGGTTGCGGAATGGTCATCCTGTGCGCGGCGGCCTGACGCCACGCCGCCGATACCCCCGCCCCTTCGTTGCCGAACACCCACGCAAGCGGTCCGGACAGATCGCTGTCGTAGATCGCCGCGCTGCCGTGCGAGTCGGTGATCGCAACCGGTACGTCGAGCCGCTCGATCAGTGTGGACGTCTCCACGTCCTCATGAATGTTCATCAGGAAATGCGCGCCCATGCCGGAGCGCAACACCTTGGACGACCACGCGTACGCGGTGCCGGGACCGCAGAAGACATGCTGGATGCCGGCCGCTGCCGCGCTCCGCAGAATCGAACCCACGTTGCCCGCATCCTGAATGCCGTCGAGCACGACGCAGGTCTGCGCCACGCGCTCGGGCATCCCGGGGACAAGCCGGTCGACGAGCAGCAGCAACCCCACGCCGTTCACGACATTGGATAACTGGCCAAAGAGCGCGTCGGGCAGCATCACGACATGCTGTGGATCGATGCGCGCGATGATTTCCTGCGCCTCGTCATGGCGCAGCGCCCCTTCGGTCACGATGCAGGTCTGCGGCTGCCCTGCCGCGTCCAGGTAGGCTCGCGCGAGATGGAACCCTTCGAGCAGCGCCTGACCGCTGCGCCGCTGCTGATGAGTCGAGCCGGCCAGCGCCTTCAGGCGTTTGTAGAGCGGATTGTCGCGCGAGGTAAGCGTTTTCACGGGCTTTCACGAGGGCGCCCACAAGGCTCTGGTGGGCGCGCGGCAAGAAGATGGGACGAAGAAACAGCGCCGATGCGGCGCCGAGGTAATTCAGAACGGTGCGGTGCCGTCGTCCGGCTGGGGTTGCGCTTGTGACGGGCGCTGCCGTTTGGCTACGCCGGCGAGGCCATCAGCCGACGCGACGGCAAACGCATCGTCCAGATCCGCGTCGCCTGCGGAAACAACCGCCGACACAACGTTTTCGCGGCCCGGCAGCACCAACGACAGGCCGTGCAGCGCGTAGGCCTCGCGCACCGGCGCAAACGACCGCCGGTGGTGCTCGCACGGGCCATGCTCACGCAGCGCGGCAAGATGCTGCGGCGTGCCGTAGCCCGCATGGGCGTCGAAGCCGTACATCGGGAAGGTTTCGTGCAACTCCAGCAGCATCCGGTCGCGCGTGACCTTCGCGAGAATCGACGCGGCCGAGATGGAGGGCACGAGCGCGTCGCCGCCGATCACGGCTTCGCTTCGCACCGCGAGCACGGGACACCGGTTGCCGTCGATGCGCGCGAGCGTCGGCGTCACGCCGAGACCTTCCACGGCGCGCTTCATCGCGAGCATTGTGGCGTGCAGGATGTTCAGCGTGTCGATTTCCTCTACCGATGCCGACGCCACGCAATACGCCACCGCTCGCGTCACGATCTTCTCGTAGAGCGCTTCACGCTTTTTTGCGCTCAAGACCTTCGAATCGTCGAGGCCGCGAATGGGTCGCGC
The DNA here is from genome assembly GCF_048957895.1 of Paraburkholderia sp. A1RI_3L. Classification (NCBI taxonomy): domain Bacteria; kingdom Pseudomonadati; phylum Pseudomonadota; class Betaproteobacteria; order Burkholderiales; family Burkholderiaceae; genus Paraburkholderia; species Paraburkholderia sp. A1RI_3L. The sequence continues at coordinate 606,184 of NZ_JARCHA010000003.1, read as the reverse complement.
GCGATCGAGAATGACCGCAGCCGCCACCACGGGACCGGCGAGCGGCCCACGGCCCGCTTCGTCCACGCCGCAGACGATGTCTTCCGGCGCGTTGAACTCGAGCCCCGCCTGAGTCGCGCGGTCACCGGTTTTCCGGCGGCCCCTCATGCGCGCCTCCTGCGCTTTTCGACAATGCCCGCCACGACTTCGGCAGCACGCTGCGACGTGTTCTGCTTCAGCACGCGATGCATCTCCGTGAAGATTTCCTTGAGCGTGCGACGGTTCGCGTCGTCGCGCAACTGGGTCAGCGTGGCATCCGCGAGCGCTTCGGGCGTCGCGAAATGCTGAAGCAGTTCGGGCACGACGAAGCGCCCCGCGAGAATGTTGGGCAGCCCGACGTAAGGCAGATACCCCTGGCGGCGCATGATCTGGCCCGTGAGCCAGGGCACCTTGTACGAGATGACCATCGGCTTCTTCAGCAGCGCCGCTTCCAGCGTGACCGTACCGCTCTTCACGAGGATCGCGTCGGCGGCCGTCATGGCGACCTGCGACTGGCCGTCCACCACCGTGAGCGCGAGCCCAGGATGTGCGTCGACCAGCGGCTGCAGCAGCGCGCGCAGCGCCGGCGTGGCCGCCGGCATCACGAAGCGCACGCCGGGCTCGCGTTGTTGCATGAGCGCCATGGCCTCGAAGAACGTAGGCCCGATCAGGCCGATTTCCGAGCGTCGGCTGCCGGGCAGCACGGCGATGACGGGACCGCTCTCCGGCAGGCCGAGTACGCGACGCGCGCCTACCGTGTCGGGTTCGAGGGGAATTTCGTCGGCGAGCGGATGGCCCACGTACGACGCGGCCACGCCCGCCTTCTCGAGAATCGCGGTCTCGAACGGGAACACGCAAAGCATGTGATCCACCGACTTCGCGATCTTCTTGATACGGCCACCGCGCCATGCCCAGATCGAAGGACACACGAAATGGACCGTCGGAATGCCCGCTTCGCGCAGCGGTTGCTCGAGACCGAAATTAAAGTCGGGCGCATCGACGCCGACGAACGCATCCGGCGGGTCGGCCAGCAGTTGCCGCTTCAGCTCGTTACGGATGCCGAGAATCTCGGGGATGTGCCGCAGCGCCTCGACGTAACCGCGCACCGTCAGCTTCTCCATGGGCCAGTGCGCCTCGAAGCCCTCGGCGATCATGCGAGGGCCGCCGATGCCGTAGTACTGCGTCGTGCCTTCGAGGCGCCCTTGCAGGCCCTTGAGCAGCGACGCGGCCAGCAGGTCGCCGGACGGTTCGCCGGCCACCATCGCGAGCCGCAGCGGACGGGTCTGCAGCGCCATCGCCTAGCGGATGATGCCGCGTTGCGACGCTTCGACGAAGTCGACGAACGCCTTCACCGGCGCGTCGCCGTCGCCGCCCGCCGAGGCGAGTTCGCGCAGCTGCACCTTGGCCTCTTCGAGCGACAGGCCATTCTTGTACAGCAGACGGTAGGCCGAACGCAACGCCGAGATCGCATCGGGCGAAAAGCCGCGGCGGCGTAGCCCTTCGACGTTGATGCCGTGCGGTTCAGCCTTGTTGCCCGCGGCGATGACGAACGGCGGAATGTCCTGCACGAGCGCCGAAGCGCCGCCCAGCATGGAATGCGCGCCGATGCGCACGAACTGGTGCACGCCCGACATGCCGCCCACCACGGCGTAGTCTTCCACGATCACGTGCCCCGCCAGCTGTGCGTTGCTCGACATGATCACGTTGTTGCCGAGCCGGCAGTCGTGGCCGACGTGCACGTACGCCATGATCCAGTTGTCGTCGCCGATGACGGTGACGCCCGTGTCCTGAATCGTGCCCGTGTGGAGCGTGGTGAATTCGCGAATGGTGTTACGGTCGCCGATCACGAGCCGCGTGGGTTCGCCCTTGTACTTCATGTCCTGAGGGCGGCCGCCGACCGACGCGAAATGGCCGATCCGGTTGTCCACGCCGATCGTGGTGTGGCCTTCGACCACCGTATGCGAGCCGATCGTGGTGCCCGCGCCAATCGTGACGTTCGCGCCAACAACCGCATACGGTCCGATCTCGACCGTTTCGTCGAGCTGCGCGCCCGGCTCGACGATCGCAGTGGGATGAATCCTGCTCATGCGTCCTCGCTTCTCGTTCTGCTGCTTCTCGTTCTGCCAACTCGCGCCCTGCCCGTGCAGGCCCTTGGCAGCCGTTGTCGCAGCCGCCTTTACTTGCCCGGCTCGACGTTCTTGACCGTGCACATCAGCTCGGCTTCTGCCGCCACGACGCCATCCACCTCGGCGCGCGCCTTGAACTTCCAGATGCCGCGCAGGTAGCGCTCGAACGTAGCGTTCAGAATCAGCTGGTCGCCCGGCTCCACGACGCGCTTGAAGCGCGCACCGTCGATGCCGACGAAGTAGTACAGCGTGTTTTCCGGATCCTGCGGCGCCTCGGCGAACGTGAGGAGCGCCGCCGTCTGTGCAAGCGCTTCCAGAATCAGCACGCCGGGCATGACCGGACGCGACGGGAAATGCCCCATGAAGTACGGCTCGTTAATCGAGACGTTCTTCAGCGCCTTGATACTCTTGTGCGGCTCGAGCTCGAGCACCCGGTCGACGAGCAGGATCGGATAGCGATGCGGCAGCAGCGTGAGAATCTTATGGATGTCGAGATTGATCTTTTCGGTGCTCATGGTGTTTCTGCTCACGCATTGACTGCGCGGTGATGACTGCGGAAAGGCTCATGCGGCCGGGGAACACGCGGTTCCCGCGACCTCCGCTCGTTGGCGGGACGGCGCGGCTGCGCCGTCGCTTACGTTTCGTCCGGCGTCTTCGCGGCCGCAGCCGCTTCGAGCGCCTTGATCCGGTCGCGCAGCTTGTCGAGATTGCGCATCAGCGCGGCGCTGCGGTTCCAGTCGGCGTGATCCACGGCGGGGAACGCGCTCGTGTACATGCCCGGCTTCAAGAGCGACTTGGACACGCCCGACTTCGCCGTGACGATCACATAGTCGGCCAGCGTCACGTGACCCGCGATGCCGACCGCGCCGCCAATCATGCAATGCCGCCCGATCGTGGTGCTGCCCGCGATGCCGGCACAGCCGGCGATCACGGTGTACGCGCCGATGCGGCAGTTGTGACCGATCTGCACGAGGTTGTCGATCTTCACGCATTCTTCGATCACGGTGTCCGCCATCGCGCCGCGGTCGATCGTCGTGTTCGCGCCGATCTCCACGTCCGGCCCGATCGCGACGCCGCCCACTTGCGGAATCTTGACCCAACTGCCCGTGCGCGCGTCGCCCTCGCCCGTGAAGTCAGGGGCGAAGCCGAAACCGTCCGAGCCGATCACGGCGCCCGCGTGAACGATCGCGCGCTCGCCGATGCGGCAGCCGTAATACACCGCCACGTTCGGATACAGATGCGAGCCTTCGCCAATCTGCGTGCCGCGCCCGACGAACACATTCGCGTCGAGACGCACGTTCTCGCCGATCACAGCGCCCGCTTCGACCGTCACGTTGGGCCCGATCACCGCGCTCGCGGCAATCTTCGCCGATGCATCGACCGTGGCGGAAGGATGCACGCCCGGCGCCACTTTGGGCGCGGCGAGGTCGATGAACGCCTGCGCCACGCGAGCGAAATAAGCGTAGGGATTCGGCGTGACGATGAAGTTACGGCCTTCGCGGGCCGCGAGCTTCGCGAGGTCGTCGGCCGAAATGAGGACAGCGCCCGCCTGGGTGGTCTCGACCTGCGACAGGTACTTCGGGTTCGCGAGGAACGCCAGTTGAAGCGGGCCGGCCTGATCCAGCGGAGCCAGGCTGCCCACGCGATGCGACGGGTCGCCGACTACTTCACCGCCGAACCGCCGGACGATTTCCTCGAGCGTAAATGCCATGGTGCGCGTACTGCTCCTGCTTTTCAGTTGGCGTTGCCGCCCGACGCCGCAAGCGCCTTGAGCACCTGGTCGGTAATGTCGATGCGTGGGCTCACGTACACCGCTTCCTGCACGATCAGGTCGTAGTGCTGCTGCTCGGCAATCTGCTTGATCACCTTGTTCGCACGGTCGAGCACCGCGGCGAGTTCTTCGTTGCGCCGCTGATTCAGGTCTTCACGGAACTCGCGCTGCTTGCGCTGGAAGTCCGTATCGAGCTGCGACAGGTCGCGCTGCTTCTGTGCGCGGTCTGCGGCCGACAACGACGTGCCGTTCTTGTCGAGCGAATCGGACATCGACTTCAGGCGCTGCGCCATGTCCTGCAGATCCTTGTCGCGCTTCGCGAACTCGGCCTCGAGCTTGCTCTGCGCGGCCTTGGCGGGAGCGGATTCGCGCAGGATACGGTCCGAATTGACCGCCGCAATCTTCGCTTCCTGGGCGTGGGCTGCGGCGCTCACACCCAGGGCCGCTGCCAGCGACAGGGCCCAGGCCACACGTTTGAAAGACATACCCGTTAGCAAAGTCATCCTCTCGATTAGAACGCCGTCCCGATCTGGAACTGGAACTTCTGATACTGGTCGCCCGTGTGTTTCACGAGCGGGAAGCCGAGGCTCAGCTTGAGCGGGCCGATGGGCGAGATCCACGCGAGGCCGACACCGTAGCCGTAACGCAGACCGTTCGCACCGATGCTGTTGCCTTCCGTGCCCCAGACGTTACCGCCGTCGAGGAAGGTGAACACACGCAGCGTGCGGTCATAGCCGGTGCCCGGCAGCGGGAACGTCAGCTCGATGTTGCCGACCAGCAGCTTCGAACCGCCGATCGGGTCGTTCGTCTTGGCGTCGCGCGGACCCAGCGAGCTCGGCTCGTAGCCCCGCACCGAACCGATACCGCCCGCGTAGTAGTTCTTGAAGATCGGGTACGGCTTGCCGCCGAGGCCGTTGCCGTAACCGCCCTGGAAGTTGAAGCCGAGCACGAAGCCACGCGCAAACGAGTAATAGTACTGCGCCTGGATATCGGCCTTGTAGTACTGGGTGCCGGCGATCGGCGTGCCGTACTCCGCGTTCGCCTGCGTGAAGTAGCCGCGGCTCGGCACGAGTGCACTGTCGCGCGCATCGCGCGACCAGCCGAGCGTGAGGGGCACATTGCTCGACACGCGGCCGAAGTTGTTCACGTAGTCGATATAGCTTTGCGGCGTGGCCGAGTCGACGTCGAGCCGGTTCTGCTCGAAGCCCGTGCCGAAATACACCGTATCGACTTCCGAGAACGGGATGCCGAACTTGAGGTCGGCGCCGGCCGTGATGATGCGGAAGCTCGAATTGGTCGAGTAGTAGAGCGGCTGGTACGTACGGTAGTAGACGTCGGTAATGCGCTTGATGCCGTCCACCGTGAAGTACGGGTCGACCTGCGTGACCGTCAGCGTGCGGTAGCTGCGCGCCGTGTTGACGTTGACCGAGAGGCTCGTACCCGAGCCGAACACGTTGTCCTGCGAGACGCCCGCCGAAAGCACCACCTTGTCGGTGGACGAGAAGCCCGCGCCCAGCGTAATGGCACCGGTCGGCTTTTCCGTGACCTTCACGTCGACGTCAACCTGGTCTGCGGTGCCTTCCACGGGGACAGTGGTGACATCCACGTCCGTGAAGTAGCCGAGACGGTTGATGCGGTCCTTCGACAGTGCGAGGCGGTTCGAATCGAACCACGAGCTTTCGAGCTGGCGCATTTCGCGGCGCACCACTTCATCGCGCGTGCGCGTGTTGCCGTTCACGTTGATGCGGCGCACGTAGACGCGGCGGCTCGGGTCCACCTGCAGTGTGAGGTCGACCTTGTGATGTTCCTGATCGATCTGCGGCACCGCGTTCACGGTCGCGAACGCATAGCCGTATTCGCCAAGCTTGTCGACGATGGCCTTCGTCGTGGCCTGCAGCTTTTCGGCCGAGAAGCGGTCGCCCGGCTTGATCTTGACGAGCTTGTTGAGCTCCGCCTCGCGGTCGAGCAGATTGCCCGCGAGCTTGATGCTCGACACCGTGTACGGCTCGCCCTCATGCACCGTGATGGTCAGGTACATGTCCTTCTTGTCGGGCGAGATGGAGACCTGGGTCGACTCGATGTTGAATTCGAGGTAACCGCGGTTCAGGTAGTACGAGCGCACGTTCTCGAGGTCGCCCGTGAGCTTTTCCTTTGAGTACAGGTCGTTCTTGGTATACCAGGAGAACCAGTTCGGCGTGGAGAGCTGCATCTCGTCGAGCAGCGTGCTCGACTTGAACGTCCTGTTGCCGATGAAGTTGATCTGGCGGATCTTCGCGCTCGGCCCTTCCACCACGGCGAACAGGATCGCAACGCGGTTGCGGTCGATCGGCGTGACCGTGGTCGTGACCTCGGCGGCGTAGAAGCCGCGCGTAAGGTACTGGCGCTTCAGTTCCTGCTCGGCGCGATCGACGAGCGCCTTGTCGTAGTAACGACCCTGCGAGAGACCCACCGAGCGCAGCGCCTTGGTGAGGTTGTCCTTGTCGAACTCGTGCAGGCCGGAGAAGTCGATGGTGCCGATTGCGGGCCGCTCGGCCACCTGGACGATCACGACGTTGCCCTCGGTGGCAATCTTCACGTCGTTGAAGAAGCCCGTCGCATAGAGCGCGCGGATGGCTTCGGAAGCCTTTTCGTCGGTGAACGTCTCGCCTTGCTTGATGGGCAGGTAGGAAAACACGGTGCCGGGTTCGACGCGCTGCAGCCCCTCGATCCGGATGTCCTGTACCACGAAAGGTGTCGTTGCGTGTGCCACCAGTCCATGCGCCGCAAACGCTGCGGCAACAACCGTTTTCGGAACCAAGCGATGAGGTCTAAACAACGTGCTTCCCCAGTATGTATAGCTGCATCAGACCGGACGGCTGTCGCTGGACGCCGCCGGACTTCTTTAAAAGTGGATTAAACGAGCCAGATCGTTAAAAAGCGCAATCGCCGACAAGGCGACGATGCAGGCAAGCCCCGCTCTCTGGAGTACCAGCTGCCAACGATCGGAAACGGCTTTGCCCGTTACAGCCTCAACCAGATAATATAACAGATGCCCCCCGTCCAATACCGGAATTGGTAGCAGATTAAGCACGCCGAGGCTGATGCTGACAAGGGCCAGGAACGACAGGAATGCAGAGGGACCGAGGCGTGCGCTCTTGCCCGCGTAGTCGGCAATCGTCACCGGACCCGAGAGATTCTTGAGCGACGCTTCGCCCGTAATCATGCGGCCGAACATCCGCAGCGAGTAGATCGCGATGTCCCAGGTGCGCGTGGCGCCCAGGCGAACGCTCTCGATCGGCCCGTAATGAACGTCCACCGAAGGTGCATCTGTGGCAAGCGCCGCGCCGATGCGGCCTACGCTCTGGCCGGTTTCGTCATCGCGCTGCGACGCGGGCACGACGGTCAGTTGGCTTGTTGGCTGGACCGGCACGGCGGCGGCGCGCGCGCGCTCCACGCTCTTGTTTGCGGCGTCGCTCGCACCCGCTTTCTGCTGCGTTTGCTGCGGCGCACCGTGCTCCACCTCCAGCACCACCGGCTTGCCGGCGTGCGCCTTCACATACGCGATGAAGCTTTCCGCGCTGTCCACGGGACGACCGTCCATGCGGCGCAGCGTGTCGCCGGCCGCAAGCCCCGCCCGCTGTGCCGCGCTACCCGGCTCGACAGCCGCCACGCGCAACGTCGCGCCGCCCACGTCGAAGCCGAGCTTCGACATGAAGTCGTCGTCGAGATCCTGACTGGAGAGGCCTGCAAGGTTGACCGGAAAGTCATACGTGCCCTGTCCGTCACGCGCCGACAGCACCACGCGCTCGTGGTCGAGCGCGGCACCCAGCAGCTTCCAGCGCAGATCGGACCACGATCGCACCGGCTCGGCCTGCGCGCCGTTGGCATCGCGGATGGCGACGATCTTCTCGCCGCCTTCAAAGCCAGCTTGTGCCGCAACGGTCCCTGCGGGGGGTGCGGCTACGATGGCGACGGGCTCCGTCACACCCGTTGCGAACACGGCCGCGAACAAGACGATGGCAAGCAGGAAGTTGGCAAACGGCCCCGCCGCAACGATGGCGATCCGCTTGCCGACGGCCTGGCGGTTGAAGGCACGCGGCAGGTCTTCAGCGGGAATCGGCACCGCGTCCTCGACCACCTCGCGCTCGTCGAGCATCTTGACGTAGCCGCCCAGCGGCAGCGCTGCCACCACCCACTCGACGCCCGTCTTCTTGCTCACCCAACGCGCGAGCGGCTTGCCAAAGCCGATCGAAAAACGCAGTACCTTGACGCCGCACAAGCGCGCGACGCTGTAGTGGCCATACTCGTGAACGACCACGAGCACGCCGATCGCAACGATGAAGGCGACCAGTTCGGTGAGCAGATTCATAAGCGCCTCACTGCGCCACGCGCTCCAGATGGCGCGCGCCGGCAGGCAAACCGTCGATGAACGATGCCGCTGCCCGGCGAGCCGCCGCGTCGGCATCCAGCACATCGCCGAGACTCGTGGCGCGCCGGTTCGGCAGCGCGTTGAGCACGGCGTCGACAGTCTGCGCGATAGCCATGAAAGAAATGCGGCGCGCGAGGAAAGCGTCGACCGCGACCTCGTTGGCCGCGTTGAGCGCGGCGCTCGCCACGCCGCCCTCGGCCAGCGCCTTCATGGCGAGCGCGAGACACGGGAAGCGCTCATAGTTCGGCTTCTCGAACGACAACGTCGCGATTTCGGCAAGGTCGAGCTGCGCGACGCCCGAATCGACGCGCTCCGGAAACGCGAGCGCATGAGCGATCGGCGTGCGCATGTCGGGGTTGCCGAGTTGTGCGAGCACCGAACCGTCGGCATACGAGACGAGTGAATGGATCACGCTCTGCGGATGGATCAGCACGTCGATGCGCTCACCCGGCAAACCGAAGAGCCAATGCGCCTCGATGACCTCGAGGCCCTTGTTCATCATCGTGGCCGAGTCGACCGAAATCTTGCGGCCCATCACCCAGTTCGGATGCTTGCACGCCTCTTCCGGCGTCACGTTGGCGAGCGTGGCGGGTTCGCGTGTACGGAACGGACCGCCGGACGCGGTCAGGATGATCTTCGAGACGCCGCCGTGCAGCGCCGCCTCGCGCGGCAGACACTGGAAGATCGCGTTGTGCTCGCTGTCGACGGGCAGGAGCACTGCATGGTGATCGCGCACGGCATCCATGAAGATGGCGCCGGACATCACAAGGGCTTCCTTGTTCGCGAGCAGGATGCGCTTGCCGGCGCGAGCGGCCGCAAGCGTGGGAGCGAGGCCCGCCGCACCGACGATCGCGGCGACCACGGTATCGCACCCATCGCTCTTCGAAACGTCGACGAGCGCCTGCGGGCCCCACGTGACCTCGGTCTTGCTGCCTGCGGCGCGCAGCTTCGCTTCCACCCGCGCCGCGGTTTCGGCGTCGCCGACGACCGCCACCTCGGGCGCGAAGCGCAGGCACTGCTCGACCAGCTTGTCGCCGTTGCGGTGCGCCGTAAGCGCGTAGACCGAGAAACGTTCCGGATGCCGCGCGACGACGTCGAGCGTGCTGTCTCCGATCGAGCCCGTGGAACCGAGCAATGTCAGTCGTTTTTGCATGATTCTTTCTCTAGCCGGCGCTGCGGCCGACGATAAGCATGGCCAGCGGCAGCACCGGAAGCAGTGCGTCGATACGGTCGAGGACGCCGCCGTGCCCCGGCAGAAGGCCGCTGGAGTCCTTCACGCCTGCCTGGCGCTTGAGCAGCGACTCGAACAGGTCGCCCACCACGCTGAATGCGACCAGCACCGTGAGCGCGAGGAGCGCCCGGACAGGGCCCGCGTGCGCGAAGAGCGTTGAATAAAGGGTCGGCTCGAACGCGTGCAGTGTCGCGGCGGCCGTCGAGATGACCATGACCGCGAGCCAGCCGCCCGCGGCGCCTTCCCAGGTCTTGCCGGGACTGATGGCGGGCGCCAGCTTGTGGCGGCCGAAGGCCTTACCCGAGAAGTATGCGCCGATATCGGCGAGCCAGACGACGAGCAGCAGCGACAGCACGAACGCCACGCCGGCTGCGCGAGCCGCTACGAGCGCATGCCAGCAGGCCGCGAACAGCACGAGGCCCGCGACGAACAGGAACGGCCGCCAGGCCCCCTCGGCCAGCGCCGGCTTGCGCACCAGCGCATAGGGTCCGGCGATCACCCAGAAGATCGCGGCCGCTTCGAAGAGCGGCCGCGTATCGGAGAGGCGCGTGCTGGCCACCACGGCGAGGCCGGCGACCACCGCGTACAGCACGGGCACCACACCGCCTGCCTTCAGAAGCCGTGCCCATTCCCAGGCGGCGAACACCACGACGAAGCCGATCAGCGCACCGAACGCGCCGATGGGCGCAAACAGCGTGACCGGCAGGAAGACAGCCAGCAGAACGAGTGCCGTGATGACACGGGTTTTTAGCATGGAAGAGGATCGACGTTTTGCGATTGCGGCTCCAGCTGCGCACTGGTGCGACCGAAGCGCCGCTCGCGCTCCGCGTACGAAGCGATGGCGTGGCCGAGCGCATCCGCGTCGAAATCCGGCCAGTAGGTGTCGGTGAAGTAGAACTCGGTATAGGCGAGTTGCCAAAGCAGGAAGTTGCTGATGCGCTGCTCGCCGCCGGTGCGAATGAAGAGATCGGGCTCGGGCGCGTAGGCCATGGCCAGATGCTGGGCGAACGTGTCTTCGTTGACCGGCACCACATTGCCCGTTTGCGCCGCCTCTTCGACCAGTTTCCTCGTCGCCTGCATGATGTCCCAACGGCCGCCGTAGTTGGCGGCAATGGTGAGCGTGAGACGCGTGTTGCGGGCGGTTTTCGTTTCCGCGCGGCGGATGAGGTCCTGAATGCGGGCGTCGAACATCGACAGATCGCCCACCACACGCAGCCGGATACCGTTTGCGTGGAGTTTGCCGATCTCGCGTTCGAGCGCCGTGACGAACAGACGCATCAGGAACGAGACTTCGTCGGTCGGCCGGCGCCAGTTCTCGGAGCTGAACGCGAACAGCGTCAGGTACTGAACCCCGCGGCGCGCGCACGCTTCCACCGTGGCGCGTACCGCGTCGACGCCCCGCGTATGACCGGCGACGCGCGGCAGCCGGCGCTGCGTCGCCCAACGGCCGTTGCCGTCCATGATGATCGCGATGTGACGCGGGACAGCAGCCACATCAGGCACGCGAACGGTTGAGCTGGTATAGGTCATGGCCGTCGGACTCAAACTGCTTGGGGAACGGAAAACACTGGCGCAAAGAAAGCCCGACGGCCTCAGACCGTCATGATTTCCGCTTCTTTGGTCTGCACCATCTTGTCGATCTCGGCGACGAAGCGGTCCGTGAGCTTCTGGATCTCGTCGCCGGCGCGACGCTCGTCGTCTTCCGAGATTTCCTTGTCCTTGACGAGCTTCTTCAGTTGCTCGTTGGCGTCGCGGCGCAGATTACGCACGGCGACCTTCGCCGTTTCGCCTTCGCTCTTCACGACCTTGGTGAGTTCGCGGCGGCGCTCTTCCGTGAGCGCGGGCATCGGCACGCGGATCAGGTCGCCCTGAGAGGCGGGGTTCAGACCGAGATCCGATTCGCGAATCGCCTTCTCGACCACCGGCACCATCTTCTTTTCCCACGGCTGGACGCCGATCGTGCGGGCGTCCACGAGCGTGAGGTTCGCGACCTGGGAGATGGGAACCGGCGAGCCGTAATAGTCGACCTGGATGTGATCCAGCAGACCGGTGTGGGCGCGGCCCGTGCGGATCTTCGACAGATCGTTCTTGAATGCGTCGATCGAGCGCTGCATCTTTTGCTCGGCGCCCTTCTTGATGTCAGCCACAGCCATTTTCTAACCTCCGAACCATCATAACGTGCGGACCGGCCAGCGCGCCGCTGCGGCAGCTTCAAGCCTCGCCGGACCCGCGTTCGAGCCTTCTCGCGTGACCGAGAGTTTACACGTGGACGAGCGTGCCCTCGTCGTCGCCCTGAACGATCCGCTTGAGCGCGCCCGCCTTGGTGATCGAGAACACGCGGATAGGCAGCTTCTGGTCGCGGCACAGCGCGAACGCCGTGGCGTCCATGACCTGCAGGTTGCGGCTGATCGCCTCGTCGAACGTAATCGTCGTGTAGCGCGTCGCCGCAGGGTCCTTGCGCGGATCGGCCGAGTACACGCCGTCCACCTTGGTTGCCTTGAGGACGACCTCGGCGCCGATCTCCGAGCCGCGCAGCGCCGCCGCCGTGTCGGTGGTGAAGAACGGGTTGCCCGTGCCGGCCGCGAAGATCACGACCTTGCCCTCTTCCAGCTGGCGAATGGCGCGCGGACGGATGTAGGGCTCCACGACCTGGTCCATGCGCAGCGCGGATTGCACGCGCGCTTCGATCCCCGCGTGGCGCATGGCGTCCTGCAGCGCGAGCGCATTCATCATGGTGGCCAGCATGCCCATGTAGTCCGCCGTGGCGCGGTCCATGCCGGCTGCGCCGCCCGCCACGCCACGGAAGATGTTGCCGCCGCCGATCACGACCGCGAGCTGCGTACCGAGCTTCACGACCTCGGCCACGTCCGCCACCATTCTTTCGATCGTTGCGCGATTGATGCCGAAAGCATCGTCGCCCATCAGAGCTTCGCCGGAGAGTTTGAGCAGAACGCGTTTATAGGCAGTGGGCATGGAGGTATCCAGATCGCGCGGAAAGGGACAATAACTTGAAACTGTAGGGGTGAAATACTGATTCGGGCAAGCACCGCCAAATTTGCCCCGGCACGCGCACAGGGTGCGCGCAACCGTCGATCGGCGCGCCGGCGGGGATGGCCCGCTGCGCGCCTTGCGGCGCTGCCGGCCGCAGCGAGGTCTTGCCCCGCCACGGGTTACGACAGACTGCGGGACTACTTATTGTTGCTTTGCAGCAGCGACCTGCGCCGCCACTTCGGCCGCGAAGTCGTCCTGACGCTTCTCGATGCCCTCGCCCACCACGAACAGGGCGAACTGCTGCACGCTCGAGCTGCCGGCCTTGAGCATCTGCTCGATCGTCTGCTTGTCGTTCTTCACGAACGGCTGGTTCAGCAGCGACACTTCCTTCAGGTACTTCTGCACGCTGCCGTCCACCATCTTCGCGACGATCTCGGCCGGCTTGCCCGATTCGGCAGCCTTCTGCTCAGCGATGCTGCGCTCCTTGGCGATCAGCTCCGCCGGCACGTCGTCAGCCGACAGCGAAACCGGCTTCATGGCGGCGATGTGCATGGCGACGTCCTTGCCGACCTGTTCGTCCGCACCCGTGTACTCGACGAGCACGCCGATGCGCGTGCCGTGCAGGTAAGCGGCCAGCTTGTTCGCGGTTTCGAAGCGCACGAAGCGGCGGATCGACAGGTTTTCGCCGATCTTGCCGACCAGTGCGAGACGCACGGCGTCCACGGTCTGACCGTCGAGCGGCAGCGCCGACAGCGCGGCCACGTCCGCCGGATTCTGGGTGGCCGCCAGTTCGGCGACCTTCTTCGCGAACGCGTTGAAGTCGTCGTTCTTGGCGACGAAGTCGGTTTCGCAGTTCAGTTCGACGAGCGCGCCGACGTTGCCGCCGATGTACGACGCCACCACGCCTTCAGCCGTCACGCGCGACGCAGCCTTGCTCGCCTTGTTGCCGAGCTTCACGCGCAGCAGTTCTTCGGCGCGGGCCATGTCGCCGTCGGCTTCGGTCAGCGCCTTCTTGCATTCCATCATGGGCGCGTCGGTCTTCGCGCGCAGTTCTGCCACCATGCTTGCGGTAATTGCCGCCATCATTCGCTCCTTGCAATCTGACTGTTCACGCCGCCCGCACTTCGATACGGGTGGCCGGAATTCGTTTCGCAGCGACACATTTGTTACACGTGCCGCGCGGCTGGGACCGCCCTGGTGGCGGCCATTCTTGCCGTCCGGTCTGCTGTGGCGCGGAGCAATCTCGCGCAGCACCACAGCTTAAAAAAAGGGGGCCTGTAGAAAGCCCCCTTTTTTGCCGGACACGGGGCAGCTTACGCTTCCGCGTTGACCTCGACGAACTCGTCGCCGTCGTCGCCGCGCACGGCCTGGACGACTTCGTTCACGGCGTTCGCGCGCCCTTCGAGGATCGCATCGGCCACGCCCTGGGCGTACAGTGCGACAGCCTTGCTGGCGTCGTCGTTACCCGGGATCACGTAGTCGATGCCTTCCGGCGAGTGGTTCGTATCGACCACCGCGATAACCGGAATGCCCAGCTTGTTCGCTTCCGTCACGGCGATCTTGTGATAGCCGACGTCCACCACGAAAATCGCGTCGGGAATGCCGCCCATGTCCTTCACGCCGCCAATCGACTTCTGCAGCTTGGCGATCTCGCGTTCGAACAGCAGCGCTTCCTTCTTGCTCATCTTTTCGAGCTCGCCCGCCTCGACCGACGCTTCCATGTCCTTCAGGCGCTTGATCGAAACCTTCAGCGTCTTGAAGTTGGTCAGCATGCCGCCGAGCCAGCGCGCGTTCACGAACGGCATACCGGCGCGCTGCGCTTCTTCAGCGATAATGTCGCGCGACTGACGCTTCGTGCCAACGAACAGGATGGTGCCGCGATTGGCTGCCAGCTGACGCACGTACTTCAGCGCGTCGTTGTACATCGGCAGCGTCTTTTCGAGGTTGATGATGTGAATCTTGTTGCGATGGCCGAAGATGAACGGGGCCATCTTGGGGTTCCAGAAGCGCGTCTGGTGACCGAAGTGGACACCGGCTTCCAGCATTTGGCGCATGGTGACTGCCATGAAATTCTCCGCGAGGGTTAGGTCTTAAGCCGGCTGCCGTATCGGCGGCAAGCCTGCCCTGCCGGGCGAAGCTTGCACGACGACACCCTGGGTGCGCCGGCTTGCGAATGTGCTGCGCGCGTGGATCAGGCGACACCGGGATTTCCGGCAGACCACCTTTCACACTTGCAGCGTCAGGTCCAAGCCACTCCACCGTGTTCGCCGGATTCATCGGGCCCGCCTTTCGGCCAGCCCGCAATCCGGGAAAACCGGGAGCGACTTAGCCAATAAGTATAGCACGCGACTGTTTCACGACTCAACCCAAGGCCAGCATGCCGCGGCATGACCTCCCAGCGGACGGATGGCCGATCACCTCCTTTCATCGCCTTAGGTGACGGGGTCCGCCGCCCTTTCCAGGCTTGCCAAACCTCTGCGGCACGGCGCGTTAGGTGCGATAATTGCGTTTTATTGCCGTTTAGCCAGCAAATGCTGAGCTCCGCCATGGCCATTACGATCAAGAACGAACACGACATCGCGCAGATGCGCGTTGCCTGCCGCCTCGCAAGCGAGGTGCTCGACTACATCACGCCGTTTGTCGCAGCCGGCGCCACCACCGGTGAACTGGACCGCCTGTGCCACGAGTACATGCTCAATGTCCAGGGCACCGTACCGGCGCCGCTCAACTATCAGCCTCCGGGCTATCCGCCGTACCCGAAGGCGACTTGCATTTCCGTCAACGACGTGATCTGCCACGGCATCCCCGGCGACAAGACGCTCAAAAACGGCGATGCGCTCAACATCGACATCACCGTGATCAAGAACGGCTATTTCGGCGACACGAGCCGCATGTTCATCGTCGGCGAAGGGTCCATTCTCGCGAAGCGCCTCGTTCAGGTCACCTACGAGTGCATGTGGCTCGGCATCGACCAGGTACGCCCCGGCGGGCATCTGGGCGACATCGGCCACGCGATCCAGCGGCACGCCGAGAACAACGGTTACAGCGTGGTGCGCGAGTACTGCGGCCACGGCATCGGTACCGTGTTCCACGAAGACCCGCAGGTGCTCCACTACGGTCGCCCGGGCACGGGCATCGAACTTCAGCCGGGCATGATCTTCACCGTGGAGCCGATGATCAACGCCGGCCGCCGCGACATTCGCACTATGCCCGACCAGTGGACGGTCAAGACCAAGGACCGCAGCCTCTCGGCGCAATGGGAGCACACGGTGCTCGTCACGGAAACAGGATACGAGGTGCTGACGGTCTCGGCCGGCACGCCCGCGCGCCCCGACATCGTCGCCGCGGCCGCCTGAGCGGCCTTTCCGCTCAGCGCCTGCTGCCCCCGCTCCCCGGTCCTCCGTCCTCTGTCTCGACACGCCCGCCCATGAGTGTTCCCGCTGTCGCCCTTCCCGATACGTCTTCGCTCAGGACGGACTACAAGGCGGCCAAAGCCGCCCTGCTCGAGCGGTTCCGCACCGCCACCAACGTCGATGCCCTGATGCGGGCGCTCGCGCGTCTCACCGACGACACGCTGCGCCGCGCCTGGCAAGCCTGCGAGCTGCCAGACGCGCTGACGCTCGCCGCCGTCGGCGGATTCGGGCGCGGCGAACTCGCACCGCATTCGGACGTCGACATTCTGGTGTTGCTGCCCGACGACCCGCCGCACGTCGAGGCGCGCATCGAGCGCTTCATCGGCCTTGCCTGGGACCTCGGGCTGGAACTGGGCAGCAGCGTGCGCACGGTGTCGCAATGCGTCGAGGAAGCCGCGAACGACGTCACGGTACGCACCTCGCTGCTCGAAGCACGGTTCATCACAGGCAGCGCCGGTCTCTTCGACGACTTCTCGCACTGCTACCACGCCGGGCTCGATCCGCGCGCGTTCTTCCAGGCGAAGGTGCTGGAAATGCGCCAGCGCCACGCGAAGTTCCAGGACACGCCTTACGCGCTCGAACCGAACGTGAAGGAAAGCCCGGGCGGCCTGCGCGACCTGCAACTGATCCTCTGGATCACCCAGGCCGCGGGCTTCGGCAGCAGCTGGCGCGAACTCGACCAGCGCGGGCTCATCACCGGCCGCGAAGCGCGCGAGCTGCGCCGCAACGAGCGTTTTCTCAAATCGCTGCGCGCCCGGCTGCATGTCGTTTCGGGACGCCGCCAGGACATCCTCGTATTCGACCTGCAAACGCCCGTGGCCGAGAGTTTCGGCTATCGTGCAAGCGGGGCGAGGCGTGCCAGCGAGCAGCTGATGCGCCGCTACTACTGGGCCGCCAAAGCAGTCACGCAGCTCTCGACCATCCTGATCCAGAACATCGAGGCCCAGCTCTTCCCGAAGACGAGCGGCATCACGCGGGTGCTCTCGGACCATTTCGTCGAAAAGCAGGGCATGCTCGAAATCGCCAGCGACGACGTGTTCCAGCGCGAACCGCATGCCATCCTCGAAGCTTTCCTGCTCTACGAGAAGACGCCGGGCGTGAAAGGCCTGTCGGCACGCACGCTGCGCGCGCTCTACAACGCACGCGACGCGATGGATCAGCACTGGCGCCGGGACCCCGAAAACCGGCGCCTCTTCATGGAAATCCTGAAGGCGCCCGAGGGCATCACGCACGCCATGCGTCTCATGAACCAGACGAGCGTGCTGGGCCGCTATCTGCTGAACTTCCGGCGCATCGTCGGCCAGATGCAGCACGACCTGTATCACGTCTACACAGTCGATCAGCACATCCTGATGGTGCTGCGCAACCTGCGCCGCTTCGCCGTGCCGGAACACGCGCACGAATATCCGTTCTGCAGCCAGTTGATCGCCAACTTCGAGCGGCCCTGGGTGCTCTACGTGGCGGCGCTCTTTCACGACATCGCGAAGGGCCGCGGCGGCGATCACTCCACGCTCGGCATGGCCGACGCGCGGCGTTTCTGCAGGGAACACGGCATCGAAGGCGACGACGCAGCGCTCGTGGTCTGGCTCGTGCAGCACCACCTCACGATGAGCCACGTCGCGCAGAAGCAGGACACGAGCGACCCGGAGGTGATCCGGCGCTTCGCGGAGCTGGTCGGCACCGAGCGCCGGCTCACGGCGCTTTACCTGCTGACCGTGGCCGATATCCGCGGCACGAGCCCGAAGGTATGGAACAACTGGAAGGGCAAGCTGCTCGAGGACCTGTATCGCGCAACGCTGGCCGTGCTCGGCGGCGCCCGCCCGGACGCGCACTCGGAGCTCAAGTCGCGCCAGGAAGAGGCGCTCGCGCTGCTGCGGCTCGAAACCGTGCCCGAGCACGCGCATCGTGCGCTCTGGGATCAGCTCGACGTGGGCTACTTCCTGCGCCACGACGCAGCCGACATCGCGTGGCAAACGCGTGTGCTGTATCGCCATGTGCAGGCGGAGGCGCCCGTGGTGCGCGCGCGCCCGTCGCCGATCGGCGAGGCGTTGCAGGTGCTCGTCTACCTGAAGGACCGCCCTGACCTCTTCGCCGGCATCTGCGCGTATTTCGACCGCAACGGCCTCTCGGTGCTCGACGCGCGCGTGAGCACCACGAAACACGGCTACGCGCTCGACAACTTTCTCGTCGCATACACCGAAGGCGACGTCCACTATCGCGACATCGCGAACCTCGTGGAGCAGGAGCTGACGGCGCGGCTGGCCGCTCCCGGCACGCTGCTGCCCGAGCCGTCGAAGGGGCGCCTGTCGCGCCTGTCGCGCACCTTCCCCATTACGCCGCGCGTCGACCTGCGGGCCGACGAGCGCGGTCAGTACTACATCCTTTCCGTGTCGGCCAACGACCGGCCGGGCCTTCTCTATTCGATCGCGCGCGTGCTGGCCGAGCACCGGGTCGGCGTCCATGCGGCGCGGATCAACACGCTCGGCGAACGCGTCGAAGACGTGTTTCTGCTGGACGGACACGGGCTGTCCGACAACCGGCTCCAGATTCAAGTCGAAACCGAGCTGCTGCGCGCGATCGCAGTCTGAAAAAATCCATGCGAGTCAAACTGACAGCCAAGCATCCGCGGCCGACGGCGCCCGAGCGCGCCCCCGTTCGTTCCGGTAGCGCAACCGCGCGCAAACCCAGCCGCCCCGCCACGACGACTCCGTCGGGGGCTGGCGCAGGCGCACCGAAATTTGCCGGCGCAAAACGCGGCGCGGGCACGGCAACCGGAACGGGACCTCGATCGGGCTCGAAGCCCGGCGCAGCCGATGCGGGCGGGAAACGGCCTCGGCCGGCCGCAAAGGCTTCGGCGGGGACCGGCGCAAAATGGGGCGACCGCGCGGGCGATCGCAGGAATGACCGGGGAACGGTTCGATCGGCCGGCGCAGCCGATGCGGCACGCGAGGGTGGACGCAATCGCACAGCCACAGGGCCGGGCGCGCCACGCGCATCGGGGTTTGGGCGCTCCGACGGGAAATTCAAGACTCGTACAGAAGCAGGCGGAGATCACCCATCGCGGCCCCGCGCGGGCGCTGCGTCGGATCAGCCGACAGGAGCTGAACGCCGACGCGCCGAAAAGTCAGGGTTTGGACCAGCCGGCGAGCGCAGACCGCGCGGCCCAGCTCGTGAAGCCGAGGGTGCCTACCGTGCCACGAACCGCAGAGCCGAAGATTCGCGCGGGCCAACGCGCGACGCCGAGGGTGCGCGCCGGGCTGTCCGGCGAACGGACGGACCGCGAACCGACGCGGCACGCAGGACGGACGGCGTGCGCGGCTCGGCGGCAACGGACCGCCCTCGCCGCGCGCCCTCTTCAGCGCCTTCATCCTCGCCCCGGCGCGACGAACCGGCGCGAGGTTTCGGCGGGGGCGGCCGAAGATCGGACACGCCTGCACAAGACGCCGAATCGCGCACTGGTCGATTCGAGCGCTCGCCACGCGCCGGCTCCTCGGGCGCAGATCACTCCGGGCGGCCCTATGCGAAGCCCGTGAAAGGCGCGTATCGGGAGGACCGTCGGGACGGTGGCAACCGCGGCGGCGACCAACGAAGCGACCGCGGCGCGCCCGCGGCAGGCAAGCCTGCCCGCCGACCCTCTACTCGAGCCGAGGCGGTGCCCGCGAAGGCGAAGCCCTCGCCTCGTCCTGAAGCCGTCCGCTTCCATGAAGACGAGCCGGGCACGCTGCGCCTGTCGAAGCGCATGTCGGAACTCGGCCTGTGTTCGCGGCGGGAAGCCGACGAGTGGATCGAGAAAGGCTGGGTGCTCGTGGATGGCGTGCTCGTGGATACGCTCGGGGCCAAGGTGCGCCCCGAGCAGCAGATCGAGATCAACCCGGCGGCGCGCGCAGCCCAGGCCCGCCAGGTAACGATCCTGCTGCACAAACCGGTTGGCTTCGTCTCCGGACAGGCCGAGGACGGCTACCCTCCTGCGGCGACGCTCGTCACGCCCGCCAATCACTGGGACGGCGACCGCTCCGGTATCCGCTTTTCGCCTTTGCATCTGCGCACGCTCGCGCCCGCAGGCCGCCTCGACATCGATTCGACTGGTCTGCTCGTGCTGACCCAGGACGGCCGCGTCGCAAAGCAATTGATCGGCGAACAGTCCGACGTCGACAAGGAGTACCTCGTGCGCGTGACGTACGGCGACTTGAGCACCGACATCGACCAGCACTTTCCGGCGGAAAGTCTCGCGATGCTGCGTCACGGCCTTGCGCTTGACGACGCCCCACTCAAGCCAGCTATGGTCAGCTGGCAGAACGGCGAACAACTGCGCTTCGTGCTGCGCGAAGGCAAGAAGCGGCAGATTCGCCGCATGTGCGAGCTGGTAGGCCTGAAGGTGGTGGGCCTCAAACGCGTGCGGATGGGCCGGGTGACGCTGGGCGCGCTGCCGCAAGGCCAATGGCGTTACATGACGCCGGACGAATCGTTCTGACCGTCCCCAAGGCGCGCAGCAGGCAACTCGCCCTGCTGCGCGCCGGTCACACCAATCACATCAATCGTCCTGACCCGGATCGAGGTCCGGAAACAGGACATCGGTAAAACCGAACTTCGAGAAGTCCGTGATCCGCATGGGGTACAGCTTGCCGATCAGGTGATCGCATTCGTGCTGCACCACGCGTGCGTGAAAACCCTCTGCGACGCGATCGATCGGTTTGCCGAACTGATCGAAGCCTTCGTAGCGGATCATCGAGAACCGGTTCACCATCCCGCGCAGGCCGGGCACCGAGAGGCAGCCTTCCCAGCCTTCCTCCTGATCCTGCGACACCGGATGGATGATCGGATTGATGAGCACCGTTTCGGGCACAGGCGGCGCGTCGGGATAACGCTCGTTCTGGCCGAAACCGAAAATCACCACCTGCAAATCGACGCCGATCTGTGGTGCGGCAAGCCCGGCACCGTTCGCATCGTGCATGGTGTCGAACATATCGGCGATGAGCTCATGCAGTTCGGGCGTGTCGAAATGATCGACCGGGCGCGCGATGCCGAGCAGGCGCGGATCGCCCATTCTGAGAATTTCGCGAATCATGGCGTGTGACCCTCCAGCAGCTTGCGCATACCTTCTTCGTCGAGTACGGGAACGCCGAGTTCCTCGGCTTTCGCGAGCTTGCTGCCCGCGTCCGCACCTGCGACCACGTAATCCGTTTTTTTCGACACCGATCCGGCCACCTTCGCGCCCGCGGCCTCCAGCATTTCCTTCGCCGCTTCGCGCGTGAGGGTCGGCAACGTGCCCGTCAGCACCACCGTTTTGCCGGCCAGCATGCCTTGCGGCGCTCTGGGCGCAGGCGGCCCTTCTGCCCAGGTCACCCGACCCGGCGCCCGCAGTTGCTCGATCACGGTGCGGTTGTGCTCCTCGGCAAAGAACTGGTGAATCGACTCGGCCACCACAGGGCCTACGTCGTTCACCTCCAGGAGTTCTTCCACCGACGCGTTCATGACGGGATCGAGCGAACCGAAGTGCTTCGCGAGGTCTTTCGCCGTGGACTCACCCACATGACGGATACCGAGTGCGTAGAGGAACCGCGCGAGCGTCGTCTTCTTTGCCTTTTCGAGCGAATCCAGCAGATTCTGCGCCGACTTGTCCGCGAAGCGATCGAGCGCTGCAAGCGTGGAAAAGCCGAGGCTGAACAGGTCGGCCGGCGTACGCACGAGGTTCTGTTCGACAAGTTGGTCGATCACCTTCTCGCCCAGACCATCGATGTCCATGGCGCGACGCTGCGCGAAATGCCATAGCGCCTGCTTGCGTTGCGCCGGGCAAAAGAGCCCGCCCGTGCAGCGCGCGATGGCCTCGTCGGGCAACCGCTCGATGCGCGAGCCGCATACCGGGCAATGCGTGGGCATAACGAATGCACGCGCGTTAGCGGGACGCCGATCCAGCACCACGCTCACCACTTCCGGAATCACGTCGCCAGCGCGCCGCACCACGACCGTATCGCCAATGTGGATGTCCTTGCGGCGCACCTCATCCTCGTTGTGCAGCGTCGCATTCGTGACCGTCACGCCGCCCACGAACACCGGCTCGAGGCGCGCCACCGGCGTAATCGCGCCCGTGCGGCCTACCTGCACGTCGATGGCCAGGAGCTTCGTCAGCGCTTCCTGGGCAGGAAACTTGTGCGCGAGCGCGAAGCGCGGCGCACGCGAAACGAAACCGAGCGTGTCCTGCTGGTCCCGGCGGTTCACCTTGTAGACGACGCCGTCGATGTCATACGGCAGGTTGTCGCGCTTCTCCCCGATCGCGCGAAAGAAGCCAAGCAGCCCTTCCGCGCCCCGCACCACACGCCGCTCGCTGTTCACGGGCAAACCGAGGTCCACGTACCAGTCGAGCAGTTCGCTGTGGGTCGCGGGCATCTCCATGCCATCGAGCACGCCGATGCCATAGGCAAAAAACGATAGCGGACGGTGCGCGGTGATGCGCGTATCGAGCTGCCTCAAGCTGCCCGCCGCAGCATTGCGCGGGTTTGCGAATTCGCGCTGACCCGCCTCCCGCTGACGCTCGTTGAGGCGTTCGAAGTCACGGCGGAACATCAGCACTTCGCCGCGCACGTCGAGCACCCTGGGAACGCGCTTGCCCTTGAGCTTGAGCGGAATGGAGCGAATCGTGCGGACGTTCTCGGTGACGTTCTCGCCCGTCGTGCCGTCGCCTCGCGTAGCGGCCTGCACGAATTGCCCATCGACGTAGCGCAGCGAGATGGCGAGCCCGTCGAATTTCAGCTCACACGCGTAATCGACGTGAGCTACATCGAGCGTCTCGCACACGCGCCGGTCGAACGCGACGATGTCCTCGTCCTCGAAACCGTTGTTCAGCGACAGCATGGGTGCGTCGTGCACGACGGGCTCGAAACCGCTCGCCACCTCGCCGCCCACACGCTGGGTAGGCGATTCCGGCGTGATCAGATCCGGATGCTCGGCCTCGATCTGCTGCAGCTCGACGAACATCCTGTCGTACTCGGCGTCCGGCAGTTCCGGCTGATCGAGCACGTAGTACGCGTAATTCGCGCGTTCGAGCTCGTTGCGCAGCCATGCGGCGCGCTCGGCAGCGGGTGCGTGGACGGGTTCGCGGGCAGTCGTTCGGGCCATGCTGTGGGCAGGTTCGCAAGGAAATTGAGTCGTCAGATTATCGCAGGAAGCCGCCGCCGTGGCATCGGCCAAAAGGACAGCTTCACGCTCTGGGTGCGGCCCGCTATTGTCTCTTCGTACGTGCGGCGGCGAGCACTACCAGCGATCGACAGCGCTTCGCGAACAGGCCGGATGAAAGCGTGTCACGGGCCGGCTTAACGGGAAAGCGCCCAGCCTGTCAGGCTCGCAACGACCTGTGCAGCAACCGAACGCCGGAGCCTGCCGCCGCCCACCGTTTGCGGTGAGCGGGCCATGAAGATGCAAAGGAGGGAATAGAGTGAACCGACTGCTGGCGTTACTGACTGAAAAGCCGTCGCGTGGCCGCGGAGCCAGCGGGAATGCCGGCCTGCTCCAGCTTCGCGTAGAGCGTCATCAGCTGCTTTTCAATGGCAAGGAACGCGGCCTCGGGCAACGGACGGCGCTGGTCGTCCACCACGCGCCCGCCTATGCGCTCTGCGAGCGACTTCGCGTAGTCGCACATCAGGCGGAACGGCAGAATGTCCTCGTCGGCCACCGGTACGTCCAGCACCAGCGTGATCATCTGGCCACCCTTGTAGGTGAGGTCGTCGCGCAGGAAGTTGGTGTCGCCGAACTGCAGCATGAACACGGGGCTTTGCTTCGCGTCGAGCTTCACGAAACGTGTGCCATCGCGCGAAAGCAGCAGGCCGTCTTGGGAAGCGACCGCCTGCACGTAGTTGGCCGACCACGGCGCGCCGTCCGACATCACGTTGATCGAGAGTTGCGCGTCGCACTGTGCAGCGAAGCCATCCAGTTCGCGTGCCATCGACACGGTTTCCATCATGTCGGGAAACTCGGGCGCCGCGTCGAGCGCATCGGCAAATTGCTGCACGCCCGAAACGAACTCGGAGAACTCCAGTTCGTTAAGCGGCCCGTTGCGGTTGGCAAGCTGCGCTGCTGCGCGCAGTTCTTCATAGCGCACGCCGTTCTGCAGCAGTTCCCAGGCGCCGTCGCCCTCCGGCTTGCCCTCGATATGCACGGGCTTGCTGCCGGCCCGGCGAAGCCGCTGCGCAAGCGGAATGATGCGCTCGCCCGGCACGGGGCCCGCAAGCCGGATCGGCACGATGCAGTCGATGCGGCGATCCACCACGGCCGGCGGCGCAGCGGAAATCGTCGTGGCGGCGGGCAGCACCGGTTCGGTGCGTTCGTCATCGCTTTCGGCAGACTGCGGTTCGGCAAAGCCGCCATTGGGCGACGTGGTCTCCGCCTGAATATCGGCGGGCGTATCGAGCGGCGCCGCCGCTCCGAAGCCCGGCTCGATGCGCTCTTCCGCTTCGTCGCCCTGGCCGCCCGCCAGCGTGGGCTCGCGGCGCGTTACCGGCTGCGCGGGCTCGATGAACGGGCTCTGGTTCTCGTGATCTTCGCGGGCCAGCGTTTCCGCCGTCTCGGCCGGCATCGGCCTCGGCATTCTGCGGCGCACCTTCGCTGCCTGCCAGGCGTTGTACGCCACCACGCCCGCCACCACCACGGCACCCGCGCCGGTCAAACCGAGGGTCAACTCGTCCATGCATGCTCCATCAGCAATTCTTCTTCGAGCGATGCGCCGCACAAGGCATCGTCTGCGATGCGGCGCCGCGACGGTCCGGCACAGCGCTGCGCCGCCCGTCCGCCATGCGCGCCCGCGCGGCGCTCGCCAATCAAACGTTATTCTGGGCGAAACCAGCAGCCGTTTCCATGTCGACCGCGACGATACGCGACACGCCCTGCTCCTGCATCGTCACGCCGATCAACTGCTGCGCCATTTCCATCGCAATCTTGTTGTGCGAGATGAACAGGAACTGCGTCTTGTCCGACATCGCGCGCACCAGGTTGGCAAAACGTTCGGTATTCGCGTCGTCGAGCGGCGCGTCCACTTCGTCGAGCAGACAGAACGGCGCCGGATTCAGCTGGAACATCGCGAACACGAGCGCCGTGGCCGTGAGCGCTTTCTCGCCGCCCGAGAGCAGATGAATGGTCGAGTTCTTCTTGCCCGGCGGCTGCGCCATCACCTGCACGCCGGCATCGAGAATCTCGTCGCCCGTCATCATCAGCCGCGCCTGGCCACCGCCGAAGAGTCGCGGGAAAAGCTCGCCGAAGTGGCGATTCACCTCGTCGAACGTGCCTTGCAGCAGCGTGCGCGTTTCCTGGTCGATCTTGCGGATCGCGTCTTCGAGCGTTTCGATCGCGCTCGTCAAGTCAGCGGACTGCGCATCGAGGAAGGTCTTGCGCTCCTTCGCCGCAGCCAGTTCGTCGAGCGCGGCCATGTTGACCGGCCCGAGTGCCGCAATCGCGTTGTTGATGCGCGTCACTTCGCCCTGCAGATACGACGGCTTGAGATCCGGCGTGAGCTTGGCTTGCAGCGCAGCTTCGTCCACGCCGGCGGCTTGCAGCTGCTCGACGTACTGCTCGCCGCTCAAACGCGCGGCCTGTTCTTTCAGCTGCAATTCGGTGATGCGGTCGCGCAGCGGCTGCAGTGCGCGCTCGGCGGTGAGGCGCGTTTCGTCGGCCTGACGCAGCCTGGCCGTCAGATCGTCGAGCTCCATGCGCGCCAGGCGCAATGCCTCTTCCTTCTGCGAACGAATGTCGAGCGCGTCCTGCAGACCGGTGTGCGCGGTCTGCTCATTAATCGTTTCGAGTTCCGCACGGGCGTCCTCGAGCGAAGCTGCCACCCGCTCGCTCTGCTCATGCGCCACCTGGATGCTGCGCCGAAGCTCGTCGATACGGTTGGCCATGTTGCGCGCCGCAAAGCGCGCGTCGTTCGCGGCGCGCTCCAGGTCCCGCGCCGCACCACGCGCAGCGGTCAACTCTTCGTCGAGCGCTTCGAATGCGAGCTGGTTGTCTTCGTAGCGGGCCTGCAACTCGGCGAGCTCTGCGTCGTGACGCTCGAAATTCGCTTCCGACTCGGCCCGCAGCCCACGCTGCTCTTCAATCTGTGCAGCGATTTCTTCGCGTTCCTCGCGAATCTGCGTGCTGCGCGCCGTGTAGCGCTCGTGCGCCTGGGTGAGCTTCAGTACATCCAGCTGCAGCGCGTGCACGCGCTGCGTGGCGCGCTCGGCCTGCGCGCGCACGTCGGCGAGCGCCTGGGCTGCTTGCGTATGCGCTGCTTCGGCGCGGATCGCTGCGGCCTTCGCCTCGTCGGCAAGCAGCGCCTGGGCGCGCACCTGGCGCGTGAGGTTCTCGATTTCCTGCTGCCGCGCGAGCATACCGGCCTGCTCGGAATCGGCCGCATAGAGCTGCACGCCCACGCGCGTCACCACGTGACCGGCCTTCACGACGAAGGCGCCGCCCTCGGGCAACTGCGAACGCTGGGCGAGCGCTTGCGCAAGGTCGTCGGCAACGAACACCTGGCCCAACCAGTCGTTGAGCACCGCACGCAGCCCCGCGTCGTCGATACGCACGAGCGACAGCAGCGGATTCAGCGCCGCCGTTGCCGCCACCGGCTGACCGGCCACAGGCGGGGAATAGAACGCGAGCTTGGCGGGTGGCGCGTCGGTAGCGAACGCCTTCACCCAGTCGAGATTCGAGACTTCGAGCGCCGCCAGCCGCTCGCGCAGCACCGCTTCGAGCGCCGTTTCCCAGCCGGCCTCGACGTGCAGCTTCTTCCACAGGCGCGGCAGGGTGGCGAGTTCGTGCTTCTCGAGCCACGGCTGGATCTTGCCCTCGGTCTGGACGTTTTCCTGGAGCTGCTTCAACGCCGCAAGACGGGCTTCAAGCTGGTGGATCTGCGCGCTTTCGGCCTGCACGCGCTCATGGGCGGCGCGGCGCTCGGCGTCGAGACGCGGCACCGTTTCCTGCGCTTCTGCGAGCTGGTCCTGGGCGTCACGCAGAATTTCCTCGTGCTCGGCGAGTTGCATGCGCAGTTCTTCGAGCTGCGCCTCGTCCGGGGCGTCGAGACCACTTGCCTCGGCCTTCAACCGCTCCTCGCGCTGCTGAAGCTGTTGCAGCATCTGATCGGCGTTGCGCTGATGGGCAGCTTCCAGCTTGATAGCCTGCTCGGTTTGCGCGATGCCCGCGCGCTCGTCGTTGAGCTGCCCCTGGGCGTCACGCCAGCGCGCTTCGAGCGCGGGCAGCGCGTCGTGCTTCGCGGCGGCGTCATCCTCGGCGAGCGTCGCTTTTTCCTCGGCGATCGCGAGCTGTTCTTCGGCGTCTTCCAGGTCGCCCTGGGCCTTCTGGGCCTGCGCGAGCCATTGCTCGCGCTGCGCCGTGAGCGCTGCGATCTGCGCCTGTGCCCGGTTACGCGACTCGACAATGAACTTGATCTCGGCTTCGAGCCGACTCACCTCGGCGTTGGCTTCGTAGAGCGCGCCCTGTGCGCCCTGCATCGCGTCGGTCGCGGAGTAATGGGCGACGCGCAGCGTTTCGAGTTGCGCCTCCACTTCGCGCAGCTGCGCGGTGTGCGCTTCGAGGTCGATCTGCGCCTGCTCGATGGCGCGCTGCTGGCGCTGCTGCTCGCTCGCCGCCTCGTTCTTGCGCAACAGCCACAACAGGCGCTGTTTCTCTTCGCCATCGGACTGCAGTTCGCGAAACTTCGTGGCCACCACGGCCTGGCCCTCGAGCTTGTCGAGGTTCGTGGTCAGTTCGCGGATGATGTCTTCGACGCGCGTGAGGTTCTCGCGCGTGTCGTGCAGCCGGTTTTCCGTCTCGCGGCGGCGCTCCTTGTACTTCGACACGCCCGCGGCCTCTTCGAGGAACACGCGCAGCTCTTCGGGCTTCGCCTCGATGATGCGCGCGATCATGCCCTGGCCGATGATCGCGTACGCACGCGGCCCGAGACCGGTGCCGAGGAAGATGTCCTGGATGTCGCGGCGGCGCGCCGGCAGGTTGTTGATGTAGTAGCTCGACGTGCCATCGCGCGTCAGCACGCGCTTGACGGCAATCTCGGCATACTGGCCCCACTGGCCCGCGGCGCGGCCGTCCGCATTGTCGAACACGAGTTCGACGCTTGCGCGGCTGCCCGGCTTGCGCGCAGTCGAGCCGTTGAAGATCACGTCCTGCATCGACTCGCCGCGCAGTTCCGAGGCGCGCGACTCGCCGAGCACCCAGCGCACGGCGTCGATGATGTTGGACTTGCCGCACCCATTAGGGCCGACCACGCCGACGAGCTGGCCCGGAACCTGAAAATGCGTGGGATCGACGAATGACTTGAAGCCAGCGAGTTTTATCGAGGTCAGACGCACGGCGATATCGCTGATTTATAAGGGATTGAAAACTGGATCGCGCCCCGTGCCGGAACGCGGCGCCGCCGGTGCGGCGCGCGTTTTCCGTTGACGGAGCGCCATACGGATACGCCGCAGGCACGCGAGACAGCGCACCTGCGGCGGGTAGCGGCAATCATACCATCGCGCGTGATCGATTCCGACGCGGCGTGCGCCCGTCCGGACCGCTTTCCGGCTCGTGCCGGTCTTCGGTGTCCTGTTCGCCGCCCGGCCCGTCGCCCTTCTGGTCGCCCTTCTGGTCGCCCTTCTGCTGGCCCTGCTGCTGACTCGTATCGCGATGTATCCAGCTCGAAAGCAGCGAGGCGAGCACGATGCACGCACCGCCCGCCCATTCGCGCGGGCCCGGCACTTCGCCGGCGAAGAGCCACGCGGTGAGCGCGGTCACGACGAGTTCGAACAGCATGATGATGGATGCGCGATTAGCCGGCACGCGAGCGAGCCCGTACTGGACGAGCATGTTGTTCGACGCCAGCACGAACCCGAGCGCCAGCACGAGCAGTGCCGCGATAGCCAGATGGCCGCCCGCGGGCGGCGCAGGCATCGGCTCGAACAACGACGCACAGGCGCTGAAGAGCGCGGCGCCGCCGAAGATCGTCGCCGTGCGCATCTCGGGTTTCATCTGCGGCAGCACCCGGCTCGCCTTGAGGATCAACACGTTGCTCATGGCAAAGCCCATGCCGCCGGCGAGGCCGCCCCATTCCGCCGCGTTGGCGGGCACCGGCAGGCCGGCCTGCGGCGACCACAGCATCAGCATCGCGCCGCCCAGCGACAGCGCCGCGAGACCGGCGCCGCCCCACGTCAGCCGCTCGTGCAGGATGAAATGCGCAAAGAGCGCGGTCCATGCCGGCGTCAGATAGAAGAGCAGCAGCACCCGCATTACTTCGCCGTGAATCGAGCCCCAGACGAAGCCGAGGTTGGTCACGCCGGCCGCGAGCCCGAGCGCCGGCAAGATCCAGTGCCACCGCACGCTCGCAATCGCGCGACGGCGCAGCGCGAGCACGAACAGGCAGCCGGCGGCGCTCGTCGCCGCGCTCGCGGCGGTGCCTGTCACGCCGAGGGACGCCAGCATGCGCAGCGGGTACCAGACCATGCCCCACACCGAAGCGCCCAGCATGATCGCGAGCGTGGGCCAACTGGTGGACCAGCTCGCGGCACCGTTTGTCGGCGTGTTCGGGCGCGCGTTTGTGCGCGTGTCTGAACGAATCCGGTCATTCATTGCGGCCAACCTCCGCGGCCTTCCGCTACCTGACCGTGGTCCACACCCTCATTGCTCGGTAACGTCAATCTGCATCCTTTCGTGTCTTCGTGTTTTCGCGGAGCATTCCGGGCGGCGTACCGCCTTGACTGGCTGGCCCAACCCCTCGCGTTCCCGGCACTCCACGCTATAATCGCCCGCTTGAAGTTCGCCGCAGCAACCGCACGCCTCGCGGCTCGCTGCATCTGCGTCGGGCCGGCTTCCATGGTGGCCGGCGCGTACCTCGCTCACCTGTCGCTGTACGTCTTCGATCAGCCCTGATCCGCCAAGTGAACCCGCTCCTCGACACCCTTCAGTCCTATCCCTTCGAAAAGCTGCGCGCGCTCTTTGCCGACGTCACGCCGCCGCACGACCTGCGCCACATCAGCTTCGGCATCGGGGAGCCCAAACATCCTACGCCCGCGCTTGTGCGCGAGGCAGTGATCGCTTCGCTCGACGGCCTGTCGGCCTATCCCGCTACGGCAGGATCGGACGCGCTGCGCGAGACCATCGCGCGCTGGGTCACGCAGCGCTACGGCCTGCCGGCTGTCGATGCGAAGACGCAGGTGCTGCCGGTTTCCGGTTCGCGCGAAGCGCTCTTCGCGCTCGCGCAGGCGGTGGTCGATCCGACCGCTGGCGTCAAGGATCCCGCGAAACGGCCGATCGTACTCTGTCCGAACCCGTTCTACCAAATCTACGAGGGTGCGGCGCTGCTCGCGGGTGCCGAGCCGTATTTCGCCAACAGCGATCCGGCGCGCAATTTCGCCTGCGACTACTCGGCCGTGCCCGACGACATCTGGGCGCGCACCAAGCTGCTTTACGTCTGCTCGCCGGGCAACCCGACGGGCGCGGTGCTCACGCTCGACGACTGGCGCGAACTCTTCGCGCTGTCGGACCGGTACGGCTTTGTGATCGCTTCCGACGAGTGCTATTCGGAAATCTACTTCGACGAGAACGCCCCGCCGCTCGGCGGACTCGAGGCGGCACACCGGCTCGGGCGCGGATTCGATCGCCTCGTGATGCTGTCGAGCCTCTCGAAGCGCTCGAACGTGCCCGGCATGCGCTCGGGCTTCGTCGCGGGCGACGCCGCCATTCTCAAGCCGTTCCTGCTCTACCGCACCTACCACGGTGCGGCGCTCTCGACGGTCTGGCAAAGCGCCAGCATCGCCGCATGGAACGACGAGGCCCACGTGCGCGAGAACCGCGCGAAGTATGTGCAGAAGTTTTCCACGGTCACGCCGATGATCGCGGATGTCCTCGACGTGCGCATGCCCGACGCCGCGTTCTACCTCTGGGCGAACGTGGCGCGCACTGGCCTTTCGGATACCGCCTTCGCCCGGCAACTGTACGCCGACTATAATGTGACGGTTCTGCCGGGCTCGTATCTCGCGCGCACCGCACATGGCGTCAATCCAGGGCGCGATTTCGTCCGTCTGGCGCTCGTCGCCGGCGTCGACGAATGCGTCGAGGGCGCGAGGCGGATCGTTTCGTTCTGCCGCGCGCTTTGCGCGGCGAGCTAAGCCGATCCGGGACGCGCCGGGCACCGTCGAGGCGCCAGACACCGGCCGCGCGCGGCGCTACGACACCGCACAAGCGGCGCGCCTGCAGCCAACGGCGAGGCGCCACGCTTCTCTTCCACTGTCTTTCACTTCCAGCAACCACGAACATGTCGCAACAACTTCAGCAGATCATCGACACCGCCTGGGACAACCGCGCCGAGCTGTCGCCGAAATCGGCCTCTCCGGAAGTGCGTGACGCCGTCGCGCACGCCATCGAGCAACTCGACCGCGGCACACTGCGCGTCGCCGAAAAGAAAGACGGCCAGTGGATCGTCAACCAGTGGCTGAAGAAGGCGGTGCTGCTGTCGTTTCGCCTGGAAGACAACGTGCCGATGCCGGCGGGCGGCTACTCCCAGTTCTACGACAAGGTGCCCTCGAAGTTCGCCAACTACACGGCCGAAGACTTCGCCGCGGGCGGGTTTCGCGTCGTGCCGCCCGCCATTGCGCGGCGCGGCTCGTTTATCGCGAAGAACGTCGTGCTGATGCCGTCGTACACGAACATCGGCGCTTACGTGGACGAAGGCACGATGGTCGACACGTGGGCCACCGTCGGTTCGTGTGCGCAGATCGGCAAGAACGTGCACCTGTCGGGCGGCGTGGGCATCGGCGGCGTGCTGGAGCCGCTGCAGGCCAACCCCGTCATCATCGAGGACAACTGCTTCATCGGCGCGCGCTCGGAAGTGGTGGAAGGCGTGATCGTCGAAGAGAACTCGGTGATCTCGATGGGCGTCTACCTCGGCCAGAGCACCAAGATCTACGACCGCGAAACCGGCGAAGTGACCTATGGCCGCATTCCTGCGGGCTCCGTCGTGGTGGCGGGCAACCTGCCGTCGAAGGACGGTTCGCACAGCCTCTACTGCGCCGTGATCGTGAAGAAGGTGGACGCGAAGACGCGCGCGAAGGTCGGGCTGAACGAACTGCTGCGGGGCGACTGAGATGGCCGCCGGCAAAACGGTCGTCTACGGCATTCCGAACTGCGACACGGTGAAGAAGGCGCGCGTGTGGCTTGAAGAGCACGGCGTCGCGTTCGAGTTCCACGACTTCAAGAAAGCCGGCGTCACGGCGCCGCTTCTCAAGGGCTGGTTGAAGCAAGTGCCGCTCGACACGCTCGTGAACCGGCGCGGCACGACGTGGCGCGGCCTCGACGACGACGCGAAGGCCGCGGCGCAGAACGAGGCCGGCGCGATCGCGCTGATGATCGAGAAGCCCTCCGTCATCAAACGCCCGGTGGTAGTCGTGGACGGGCACGTGAAAACGCTCGGCTTCTCGGCCGACCACTATGCGGCGCTCTTCGCCTAGCGCGGCGGCGCTTTGGCGCCGTCTGTAACCCATGCTGTTGCCGGCCCGCGGGCCGGCAATTTTCTTATCGGAAGCCTCGTTCCCATGTCCGGCACCCTCGCCCTTACCGAACAGCTGATTGCCCGCGCATCGGTCACGCCCGACGATCAGCACTGCCAGCAGATCCTGATCGAGCGCCTCGCGCCGCTGGGCTTCGCGTGCGAAACCATCGAGTCGCACGGCGTCACCAATCTCTGGGCCGTCAAGCGCGGCACCGACGGCACCAACGGCAAGCTGCTCGCCTTCGCGGGCCACACCGACGTCGTGCCGACCGGCCCGCTCGAACAATGGCGTTCGCCGCCGTTCGTGCCCGCCATTCGCGACGGCAAGCTCTACGGTCGCGGCGCCGCGGATATGAAGACGTCGCTCGCCGGTTTCGTCGTGGCAAGCGAAGAATTCGTGGCGGCGCATCCGCAGCATCGCGGCTCCGTTGCCTTCCTCATCACGAGCGACGAGGAAGGCCCGGCCACGGATGGCACCGTCAAGGTGGTCGACCGGCTCGAAGCGCGCGGCGAGCGGCTCGACTACTGCATCGTCGGCGAACCCACGTCCACGGCCACGCTCGGCGACGTCGTGAAGAACGGCCGGCGCGGCTCGATGAGCGGCAAGCTCACCATCAAGGGCGTGCAGGGACATATCGCGTATCCGCACCTCGCGAAGAATCCCGTTCATCTGTTGGCGCCGGCCTTGGCCGAACTCGTAGCCGAACGCTGGGACGACGGCAACGAATACTTTCCGCCCACCACGTGGCAGGTGTCGAACCTGCACAGCGGCACGGGCGCGAGCAACGTGATTCCGGGCCACGCCGACGTGCTCTTCAACTTCCGCTTCTCGACCGCGAGCACGGTGGAAGGACTGCAGCAGCGCGTGCACGCGATCCTCGACCGCCATGGGCTCGACTACGATCTTCAATGGACCGTGAGCGGCCTGCCGTTCCTCACGCCGCGCGGCGAGTTGTCGAGCGCGCTCGAGAAGGCGATTCGCGACGAGACCGGTGTCTCCACCGAACTCTCCACCACGGGCGGCACCTCGGACGGCCGCTTCATCGCACGCATCTGCCCGCAGGTGGTCGAATTCGGGCCGCCGAACGGCAGCATCCACAAGATCGACGAGCATATCGACGTAGCCTTCGTCGAACCGCTCAAGAATGTCTACCGGCGCGTGCTCGAACAGCTGATCGCCTGATGCGACCACGCACGCCGACACGACACGAGGAGTCCACCATGCCGCATCCGCTTTGCGCCACCTTCCAGACCGTGCGCGACCTGCTGCGTTACGCGGTCACACGTTTCAATGAAGCCGAACTGGCATTCGGCCACGGCACCACGAACGCCTACGACGAAGCCGCGTATCTGATTCTCCACACGCTGCATCTGCCGCTCGACCTGCTCGATCCGTTTCTCGACGCGCGCCTCACAGACGAGGAAACGACAACCGTGCTCGGCGTGATCGAGCGCCGCGCCACCGAGCGCGTGCCGGCTGCCTACATCACGCACGAAGCATGGATGCACGGCGTGCGCTTTTACGTGGATGAGCGCGTGATCGTGCCGCGCTCGTTCATCGGCGAGCTGCTGCAGGACGGCTTGCAGCCCTACGTCGAAGACCCGGAACTGGTCGGCGCGGTGCTTGAACTTTGCACGGGCTCGGGTTGCCTCGCCGTGCTCGCCGCCCACGCGTTCCCGAACGCGGACATCGATGCCGTGGACCTCTCGGCGCCGGCGCTCGAAGTCGCGGCACGCAACGTCCATGAGCACGACCTCGACGAGCGCATCTCGCTCTTTCAGGGCGATCTGTTCGCCCCGCTGCCCGAGCGCCGCTACGACGTCATCATCACGAATCCGCCGTACGTCAACGCGGAATCGATGCAGACGCTGCCCGCCGAGTACCGGCACGAACCGGAAATGGCACTCGCGGGCGGTGCCGACGGCATGGACATCGTCCGCCGCATCATCGGCGAGGCGCGCCGCTGGCTGACAGACGAAGGCGTGCTCGTGGTCGAGATCGGTAACGAGCGCGCGAATGTCGAAGCGGCGTTCGGCGGGCTCGATCTGGTCTGGCTGCCGACGAGCGCCGGTGACGACAACGTGTTCCTGATCCAGGCCGCGGACCTGCCGGGCTGAACGAGGCCGAGTGACCGGCCGACGCCCGACGACCGCTGGGTCCGAGCGGCCGCGCTACCACGTGATGCATCGCCGCGCCTTCTGTCCGGGCACAAGTGGTCTCGACAGCCGCGGCGCAACACCATCCGGTAAGATGGGCGGGCCTGCGCGCCAGCCGGCGCGCAGCGGTTCAGGAGTCCCTGTACGCCGGTATGCAATTCGATCTGCTCCATCTCGGCACATTCGTCGCGCTCGCGCATATCCTCGGCGTCATCGCGGCGTGCCACGCCATCCTCAACACCCGCACCTCGCAAGGCGCAATCGCGTGGGCCGTCTCGCTCACGGCGATGCCCTACTTCACGCTGATTCCCTATCTGTTCCTCGGCCGCAGCAAGTTCGAGGGCTACGCCGACGCCCGGCGCCTGCGCAACGAATCGCTGCGCTCGCGCGCTCATCCGCCCGAGTGGGATTCGATGGGCTCGTCGGGCGCCAAGCCTGCCGACGCGCTGGGGACGAGCGTGATCCGCTCGTTCACGCGCCTCGGCGGCATGCCGTTCCTGCCGGGCAACACCGTGCGCACGCTCGTGAACGGCGACGCGACGTTCGCGGCCATCCTCGAGGCAATCGGCGAGGCCGAGCGCTATGTGATCGTGCAGTTCTTCATCGTGCGCGCCGACGCGCTGGGCGAGATGCTCAAAGACGTGCTACTTGCCTGCGCGAAACGCGGCGTACGCGTGTACTTCCTCTATGACAGCATCGGCAGTTTCGATCTGCCGCATCGCTACGTGTCCGCGCTGCGCGCGGGCGGCGTGGAGGTGCACCCGTTCGCGACAAACCGGCGCTTCGTCAACCGGTTTCAGCTCAACTTCCGCAATCACCGCAAGATCGTGGTGGTCGATGGCGCGCGCGCCTTCGTGGGCGGCCACAACGTGGGCGTCGAGTATCTGGGCGCCAACCCGAGGCTCTCGCCGTGGCGCGATACGCACATCGAAGTGCGCGGTCCCGCGGTTGCGAGCATCCAGTTCGTATTCACCGAAGACTGGTACTGGGCTACGCAGCAGTTGCCCCCGCTTGACTCGCCGCCTGCCACGCACAGCGACGACATGCATTGCCTCGTGCTGCCAAGCGGCCCGGCGGACCGCCAGGAAACCTGCTCGCTCTTTTTCGTGGAAGCGATCAATGCGGCACGCAAGCGCATCTGGATCACGACGCCCTATCTCGTGCCCGACGAAGCCGTGTTCTCGGCGTTGCGGCTGGCCGTGCTGCGCGGCGTGGACGTACGCATCATGATCCCCAGCCGGCGCGACCACTACGTGGTGTTCGAAGCCTCGAAGCTCTACGCCTGGGACGCGATACGGGCAGGCATTCGCATCTTTCGCTACCGGCCGGGCTTCCTGCACCAGAAGGTGGTACTGATCGACGACGTGGCGGCCGCGGTAGGCAGCGCGAATCTCGACAACCGGTCGTTCCGCCTTAACTTCGAAATCATGGTGCTGACCGTGGACCAGGCCTTCGCCGCCGAGGTGGAGGCCATGCTGCAGCACGACTTCGACGAAGCGTTCGAGATCGATCGTACCGAGTACCGCAATGCGCCCGCGTGGCGAAAGATGACCATGCACGTGGCGCGGCTCTTCGCGCCTATCCTGTAGCGGCGCAAGCAGGCTCGGCGCGCCGCTCGCGCTACAGCAGCTTTTCGATATCGGCCGCGATGGATTCGGGCTTCGTGACGGGCGCGTAGCGCTTTACGACGTTGCCGTTGCGGTCGACCAGAAACTTGGTGAAGTTCCACTTGATCGCTTCAAGCCCAAGCAGACCCGGCGCCTCTTCCGTGAGGAAACGATACAGCGGGTGCGCGCCCGCACCGTTCACGTCGATCTTGTCGAACATCTGGAACGACACGCCATAGTTCTTTTCGCAGAAGCTGCCGATCTGCGCCGCGTCGCCCGGCTCCTGCTTGCCGAACTGATTGCACGGAAAACCGAGCACCGCGAGGCCGCGCGCCGCGTATTGCTCGTGCAGTTGCTGCAGACCGGCATATTGCGGCGTGAACCCGCATTCGCTCGCCGTGTTGACGATCAGCATCACCTTGCCCTGATAGCGCTCGAGGCTGACCGGCTCGCCGTTCAACGCGGCAGCCGAGAACGAGTAGATCGAAGTCATCTGTGCTTTCCTCGCAAAAAAGTAGCGCCAGTCTAAGCGAAAAGGCCCGCGCGCGCCCGTGGCCGTCCGGCCGATCCTCCGAGCGGGTAGCACAGTCTAGAATAGCGTTTTTGTCAGCGCCGGGCCTCGTTGTGATCCGCTTTAACCAGTTCAGTCTTACGCGCGGCACGAAGCCGCTTTTCGATCAGACGTCGTTCACGCTGAATCCCGGCGAAAAGGCCGGGCTCGTCGGCGCGAACGGCGCCGGCAAATCGACCTTGTTTGCCGTGTTGCGCGGCGAATTGCACGCGGACGCCGGCGACTTTTCGATACCGCCTTCGTGGCAGATCGCTCATGTCGCTCAAGAAACGCCGGCCGTCGACAAAAGCGCGCTGGACTACACGCTGGACGGCGATGCGGCACTGCGCGACATCGAAGCGCGTATCGCAGCGGCATCCGCCGCCCACGACGGCACCGCCGAAGCGGAAGCCCACGCTGCCTTCGCGGACGCGGACGGCTACACCGCGCCGGCTCGCGCCGAAGCGCTGCTGTTGGGCCTCGGCTTCACGCTCGAACAGACGCGCCAGCCGGTCAGCAGCTTCTCCGGCGGCTGGCGCATGCGCCTGAACCTCGCGCAGGCGCTGATGTGCCGCTCGGACCTGTTGCTGCTCGACGAGCCCACCAACCACCTCGACCTCGACGCCATCGTGTGGCTGGAAGAGTGGCTACGCCGCTATCCCGGCACGCTGGTCGTGATCTCGCACGATCGCGAGTTCCTCGATTCGGTCTGCAACGTCACGCTGCACCTCGAGCAGCGGCAGATCAAACGGTACGGCGGCAACTATTCGCAGTTCGAGATTCTGCGCGCGCAGCAACTCGCCTTGCAGCAAAGCGCGTACGAGAAGCAGCAGAAGACCGTGGCGCACCTGCAGAGCTTCATCAACCGCTTCAAGGCGAAGGCGACGAAGGCCCGCCAGGCGCAGAGCCGCGTGAAGGCGCTCGAAAAGATGGAACTCATCGCGCCGGCGCACGCCGCTTCGCCGTTCACGTTCGAATTCCGCCAGCCCGATTCCGCACCGAACCCCATGATGGTGATGGAAGGCGTGCGCTGCGGCTATCGCGCGGCGGACGGCGGCGAAATTCCCATCGTCGAGGGTGTGACGCTTTCCATCCAGAACGGTCAGCGCATCGGTCTGCTGGGCGCGAACGGCCAGGGCAAGTCGACGCTGATCAAGACACTGGCCGGCACGCTCGCGCCGCTTGCGGGCGAGTTGCGCACGGGCAAGGGGCTGCAGATCGGCTACTTCGCGCAACATCAACTCGAAACGCTGCGCCCGAGCGATTCGCCGCTCCAACATCTCGCGCGTCTCGCGCCGGACACGCGCGAACAGGAACTGCGCGATTTCCTCGGCAGCTTCAACTTCGCGGGCGACATGGCCACCGCGCCCATCGCGCCGTTCTCAGGCGGCGAGAAGGCGCGCCTCGCGCTCGCGCTCATCATCTGGCAGAAGCCGAATCTGCTGCTGCTCGACGAGCCGACCAACCACCTCGACCTCGAAACGCGTCATGCGCTCACCATGGCGCTTGCGCAGTTCGAAGGCACGTTGATCGTCGTCTCTCACGACCGCCACCTGCTGCGCGCCACCACGGACGAGTTCATGCTGGTGGCGAAGCATCGCCTGCAACCGTTCGATGGCGATCTCGACGATTACCGCAACTGGCTGCTCGAGCATGCCGCGCAGCAACGTGCCGCGCTCAAGGCGAGCGAGGCGCCGCAAGCGGCGGCCGAAGGTTCGCAGAACCGCAAGGACCTGCGGCGCCAGGAAGCCGAAACAAGGCAGAAGCTGTCGCAGCTGAAAAAGCCGCTGCAGACGCGCATCGCGAAGATCGAAAAGGAAATGGATTCACTCAACGCCGAGAAAGCCTCGCTCGATGCGTTCGTTGCCGATCCCGCGAGCTACGAAGCACAGCACAAGGCCCGGCTGACCGAGGCGATCCGTCGGCAGGGTGAGGTGGCCGGGCAGATCGAAGCACTGGAAGCGCAATGGCTCGATGCGCACGAGGAACTGGAGCAGATCGGTTAACGAACGGCGCGAGCCGGCCGCGTCATATGGCGCCCGGAGCACGCCCCATCGTCGTCGACAAGGAGATTGAGAGTGCCGTCTCCCGCTGTACTACAAGGCTTGCGCGTGCTCGATCTGACGCGCCTGCTGCCCGGCCCCGTCGCCACGTTACGGCTCGCGGAACTCGGTGCGGACGTGCTGAAAATCGAGGCCCCGGGTGCCGGCGACGACGCCCGGGTGATGATGCAGAGCGCCGCAGACCGGGTAGCGGGCCGCCCCGGCGCGTTCTACCGCATCGTCAATCGTGGCAAGCGGGAAACGCGGCTCGACCTGAAGTCGGAAAGTGGTCGCAACGTGCTGAAGGCGCTGGCTCGCGACGCGGACGTGCTCGTGGAAAGTTTTCGCCCCGGCGTGATGGCACGGCTCGGCCTTGGCTACGACACGCTGCGCGAGGTCAATCCGAAACTCGTCTATTGCGCCATCACGGGCTACGGTTCGAGCGGGCCGTTCGCACGTCGCGCCGGCCATGACCTCAACTACGTGTCCTATGCCGGCGTACTGGACCAGCTTGCCTCGAGCGACGGCACGCCCGTACTGCCCAACTTCCAGATTGCCGATCTGCTGGGCGGCGCGCTCAGCGCGGTGACGCAAATTCTCGCGGCGCTCTGGCACGTATCGCGCGGCGGCGAAGGCCGTTTCCTCGACGTATCGATGACCCACGCCACCTACGCCCACAACATCGTCGCGCAAATCGCGCTCGCCAACGACGAAGAAGAAGGTCCGAACGCGGGCGGCAGCCTGCTCAACGGCGGGGTGCCCTGCTACAACCTGTATCGAACACTCGATGGGCGTTGGCTTGCGGTCGGCGCGCTGGAGCTGAAGTTCTGGGAGACGCTGTGCGCGGCGATCGATCGGCCCGAATGGGGCACGCGGCACTGGAGTCTCGGGCAGGCCGTTGGCGGTGCCGACGCCGCCGCGCTCACGCGCGAACTGGCCGGCGTGATTGCCAGCCGGACACTCGAGGACTGGTCGAAGCTGCTGGAGCCGCTCGACTGCTGCGTCTCGCCGGTGCTCACACCGGCGGAAGCCGCACGGCATCCGCTCTTCACGAGTGCGACGGCAGAACAGCCGGATGCAGAGAAAGCCCCAGAAGCGCGCACCGCGGCACAGCAGGAAAAGACGACCAACATACGAACGCCGCTCGCAGGGCCGCAACGGCAAGACAAGTATTGAACAGGCGTCAAGTGTGGTGCCTGAACCGGCGAACTCGGTGACACCCAGAGGCGTGTTCCGCGCTCAAGCCTCAACGCCGTGGCAAGGTCTGCCGTGGTTCGCGCTCGTCGTCGTAGAGCCGATGCTTACGCCCTTCCACGTGGCGCGCAATGGTGCTGCGCACTTCTGCAGCCGTCACGTGTTCCGCGACGACGCGGCGGGAAATCTGACCATCGCTGTCAATCCACTCGACGATGCGGCATGCGCCGCCCCACGGCTGACGGATCGGATCGGACACGCGGCAGCCGCGCACCACGACGGCGCATTGGCCCACGGATTCATGAGACTGTTTCAAGGCACCACCCTTCCCGCTCGAAACGGAATGCAGACCGAATCGAGCATAGGGAAAAGAGATGTCTCATGGGTTACAGCGTCCACGGCGTCCGTTACAGCCGATTACGGCCACAAAGCGTCCGCAAGGCGAGGGACAACATAGCGCTCCACTCGAAACGGCTCGCAGCCGAACACGGCCTGATCGCGCCTCGCGATCCGCTATTCGAACTCGCGCACGCGGTCGATCGCCTGCTCGATGCGCTCGACCGCGATGACCTGAAGGCCGTCGATCGGCTGCTTCGGCGCATTGGCCTTCGGAATGAGCGCCCGCGAAAAACCAAGCTTCGCCGCTTCCTTGAGCCGCTCCTGCCCGCGGGGCGACGGCCGGATCTCGCCCGCCAGCCCCACTTCGCCGAACACGATGAGGCCCTTCGGCAACGGCTTGTTGCGCATCGACGAATGAATGGCGAGCAACACGGCAAGGTCGGCGGCGGGCTCGGTAATCTTCACGCCGCCCACCGCGTTGAGAAAAACGTCCTGATCGAAACACGCAATGCCCGCATGCCGATGCAGTACCGCGAGCAGCAGCGCGAGCCGGTTCTGTTCGAGGCCGACCGCGAGCCGCCGCGGATTGGGCACGTGCGCCGTATCCACGAGCGCCTGGATTTCCACGAGCAGCGGCCGCGACCCCTCTTGCGTGACGAGCACGCACGAGCCCGGCACGGTTTGCTCGTGCTGCGAAAGAAACAGCGCGGAAGGATTGGCGACCCCGCGTAAGCCGCGCTCGGTCATGGCGAACACGCCCAGTTCGTTGACCGCGCCGAAGCGGTTCTTGAATGCGCGCACAAGGCGAAACGACGAATGCGTGTCGCCTTCGAAGTACAGCACCGTATCGACGATGTGCTCCAGCACACGCGGCCCCGCCAGATTACCCTCTTTCGTGACGTGCCCGACCATGATGATCGCGGTACCCGACTGCTTGGCTAAGCGCGTGAGTTGTGCGGCACATTCGCGCACCTGTGCGACGGATCCCGGCGCCGACGAAAGCACCTCGGAATAGATGGTCTGAATCGAATCGATCACGGCCACGTCGGGCCGTTCGGCCTCGATGACGGCCTGAATTTTTTCGAGCTGGATTTCGGCAAGCAACTGAAGGTCGCTCGCCTTCGCCCCCGGCTCCAGCAGCGCGAGCCGTTGGGCGCGCAAGGCGATCTGTGCGCCGGATTCCTCGCCGCTCACGTACAGCGCGCGGCGCTCGCTTGCAATCTGCGCGAGCGATTGCAGCAGCAACGTCGATTTGCCGATACCCGGGTCGCCACCGATCAGCACCACGCCGCCTGCCACGAGACCGCCGCCCAGCACGCGGTCGAACTCGCCCACGCCGGTGGTGAAACGCGGCACATCGGAGGCTTCGATATCGGCGAGCCGCTGCACCGTCGCAGTCTTCGCGAGCGACTGGAAGCGCCTTGTGCCGGCCGGCTCAGCGACGGTTTCGACGAGCGTGTTCCACGCGCCGCAGGCGGGGCATTGCCCTTGCCACTTCGGCGCCTGCCCGCCGCACTCGGTGCAGGTGTACAGCGTCTTCGGTCGGGCCACGCGTTATTCCGCCCGCACCGGCACACGCGGCGCGATCGCGCACATCAGCTCGTAACCGATCGTGCCGCACGCTTGCGCCACGTCGTCGATGGGCAAGGCATTGCCCCACAGCTCGACGCGCGTGCCCACGTTCGCGTTCGGGCACGGCGTGAGATCGACAGTGAGCATGTCCATGGAGACGCGGCCCACCACCCGCGTGCGCACGCCGTCCACAATAATGGGCGTGCCTTCCGGCGCGATGCGCGGATAGCCGTCCGCGTAGCCGCAGGCGACCACGCCGATGCGCATGGTCTCGCGCGCCTTGAAGGTCGAGCCGTAGCCCACGGTCTGCCCTTTTGCCACGGTCTGCACGGCGATGAGTTCGGAAGCGAACGTCATGGCCGGCTGCAGGCCCGCGCCGTCGATCGCGGCGTTCACGCCCGATGGCGATGCCCCGTACAGAATGATGCCGGGGCGCACCCAGTCGAAGTGCGCCGACGGGTGCCAGAGCGTGGCCGCCGAATTCGCGAGGCTGCGCGCACCCGCGATGCCCTCGGCGCCGCGCTCGAACGCCTCCATCTGGTAGCCGATGCCGCGCTCGCTGTCGGCGTCGGAGAAATGGGTCATCAACGTGATCTGGCCGATGCCCGCGCAGGCACGCGCGCGCTCCCATGCCGCACGGAACCGCTCGGGCGTATAACCCAAACGGTTCATGCCGCTATTCATTTTCAGCTGGATATTGACCGGCTTCGACAAACGCGCCATTTCGAGCATGCGCATCTGCTCGTCCGAGTGAATGGCGGTGGTGAGGCTATAGCGATCGATGACGTC
Organism: Paraburkholderia sp. A1RI_3L; assembly: GCF_048957895.1. Taxonomy (NCBI): domain Bacteria; kingdom Pseudomonadati; phylum Pseudomonadota; class Betaproteobacteria; order Burkholderiales; family Burkholderiaceae; genus Paraburkholderia; species Paraburkholderia sp. A1RI_3L. Next base: position 563,478 of record NZ_JARCHA010000003.1, on the reverse strand, counting down.
GATATCCGTCGGACGAAAGAAGCCCTCGAGCAACAAAATAGGCCCGGCCCAGCCCAGCTCACGCAACTTCACCGCTTCTTCCAGGTCGAGCAATCCAAAGCCGTCGGTTGCGCGAAGCCCCGGGAACGCACGCGCGAGCCCGTGACCGTAGGCGTTGGCTTTCACGACAGCCCAGATTTTCGACTTGGGCGCGCAGCGGCGCACGACGGCGAGATTGTTGGCAAGAGCGGCGGTGTGAATCGTGGCTGAGAGGGGACGCGGCATGGGAAGTTTTCGTAAAGACGCTTTCAAATCAGGAGCTTACAATGCGTTTTCAGCGCCTGGAAGTCCGCCGGATGGTGCGGCTGAGGTATCTGCTAGTCCGAATGCCGCTATTTTCGTGATATAAAGCCGTGCGCACAACCCATTTCGATCGTAATAAGCCCGGATGCCTTACAGCCGTCCGGGGCGGACGGACGGCAGAGAGGACAGCATCGCATCATCAGATGAGAAAAGGCTTTTACACCATCATGGCCGCGCAGTTTTTTTCTTCGCTGGCCGACAACGCGCTTCTGATCGCTGCCATTGCTCTGCTCAAAGATCTCCACGCTCCAAACTGGATGACGCCGCTGCTGAAGCTGTTCTTCGTGCTGTCGTACGTCGTCCTTGCTGCGTTCGTGGGAGCGTTTGCCGATTCCCGGCCCAAGGGCCGCGTCATGTTCATCACGAACACGATCAAGGTCGTGGGCTGCCTGATGATGCTGTTCGGCACGCATCCGCTCTTCGCCTATGGCGTGGTGGGCTTCGGCGCAGCGGCCTACTCGCCCGCCAAGTACGGCATTCTCACCGAACTCTTGCCGCCTGACCGGCTCGTCGCCGCGAATGGCTGGATCGAGGGCACCACGGTCGGCTCCATCATTCTCGGCACGGTGCTGGGCGGCGCGCTGATCAGCCCGCACATCGCCTCGCACGTCATCCGCTACACGCCGCCTTCCATCAACACGCCCGCCGAAGCGGCGATGTTCGTGATCATGTCGATCTACGTCATCGCGGCGCTCTTCAATCTGCGCATTCCCGACACCGGCGCCCGTTATCCGAAGCAGGAGCGCGGGCCCATCAAGCTCGTCACCGATTTCGCCGACTGCTTCCTCGTGCTCTGGCGCGACAAGCTGGGCCAGATCTCGCTGGCGGTCACCACGCTTTTCTGGGGCGCGGGCGCCACGCTGCAATTCATCGTGCTCAAGTGGGCCGAGGTCTCGCTCGGCATGTCGCTCTCCGAAGGGGCTCTCCTGCAGGCCGTGGTGGCGGTCGGCGTGGCGGCCGGCGCGATGATCGCCGCAGCGCGCATCCCGCTCAAGAAGTCGCTGTCGGTGCTGCCCGTGGGCATCATCATGGGCATCGCGGTCATGCTGATGGCGTTCTACACGCGCGACTTCTTTCCGCCGCACTGGAACATCTCCGTCGGGCGGCTGCACGTGCCGGTCTATCTGCTGATCGCCTACGTATTCCTGATGTTCGTGGGCAGTCTCTCCGGCTTTTTCGTGGTGCCGATGAACGCGCTGCTCCAGCATCGCGGGCACGTGCTGCTCTCGGCCGGCCATTCGATCGCCGTGCAGAACTTCAACGAAAACCTCTCCGTGCTCGTGATGCTCTGCCTCTATGCCGTGCTCGTCTGGCTCGACGTGCCGGTCGCGCTCGTCATCGTGCTGTTCGGCACCTTCGTGTGCCTCATGATGTGGCTCGTGATGCGGCGCCACCAGGCAAACCAGCGCGCGTTCGATTCGGTCGCGCTCATCGGCGAAGTGAAGCACTGATCGGGCAATCCCACGCCCTCTCGCTGTCATGAATCATCCCATTTCCAATGTGCTCACCATCGCCGGGTCCGACTCCGGCGGCGGCGCCGGCATCCAGGCCGACCTGAAAACCTTCTCCGCGCTCGGCGCGTACGGAGCAAGCGTGATTACGGCGCTCACTGCGCAGAACACGCGCGGCGTGACGGGCGTCCACGCGCCGGAGCCGGCGTTCGTCACGGCCCAGCTCGATGCCGTGTTCGACGACATCCGCATCGACGCAGTCAAGATCGGCATGCTGGCGAACGCGGCTATCGTGCGCGCGGTCGCGGCCGCACTTGCACGCTATCGGCCGCCCTGCATCGTGCTCGACACGGTGATGATCTCGAAGAGCAATCACGCCTTGCTCACGGCGGACGCGGTTGCCGCATTGCGCGACGAACTGCTGCCGCTCGCCGACGTGGTGACGCCGAACCTGCCCGAGGCGGCCGCGCTGCTTGGTGAAGCGACGGTGACCGACGAAGCCGGCATGGTGCGCCAGGGCGAAGCCCTGCGGGCGCTGGGCGCACGCGCTGTGCTGGTGAAGGGCGGGCATCTGGGTACTGACCAGAGTCCCGACTGGTTCGTGCAGGAGAGCGGCACGCTGCGCCTGGGCGGTGCACGCGTGCCGGTCAGGAACACGCACGGAACGGGCTGCACCCTTTCGTCGGCAATTGCGGCACTCGCGCCGCAGCGCGACAGCCTGGCCGCAGCGGTAGCCGACGCCAAGCAATATCTGACGGGTGCCATCGAAGCGAGCAGCCGGCTCGATGTCGGCCACGGCGTGGGACCCGTTCATCACTTCTATCGCTGGTGGTGACGCGCGAAAGCGCGTAGCACGTCACCGGCGCGCGAATGCCTGGGCGTGGCGCGGCCACTCGTCCGGCACGATAAAACCGCGTGAGCGCTCCGTGTAGGTGCCGCTCGCGTCGCGCGCGAACGCGGCCACCATTGCCGGACCGGCTTTGTCTTCAAGTTGTTGGGTCAGTGTGTGGCTGTCGACGAATGGCATCTGCCCTTCGTCGTCATGATGCCGGCGCGGCGCCAGCCATTCGAGCCGGGACAGCACACGCCAGGCCGTGGCGTGGCCCAACGCAAAGCGAGGCCAGTCGACGCGTGTCGTCCACCAGCCGCGTGCATGATCGGGCGCGAGTTCGGGTGCGAGTTCGGGCACAAGCGCCTCCGCGTGGCCCGCAGCGTCGGCGGGCAGGTTCTCCGCCTGATAGAACAACCAGCCTTTGATGAACATCCGCGCCTCCCACGGCCCGCGATGCCCGAGCGTCGCGAACTCCTCACGTCCGCTGAGCGGCAACTGATGATCGAGCAGGTGGGACAACTTGAGGTCGAAGCGATCCTGCAGATTCGGGCCGACGTAATCCGCGAGGCGCGCGTGCCCCTCGCCCGCATGCAGGTAGCACTTCACAGCCAGTTCCCAATGCAGGCGGCGACCGCTCTGAGTCTCCACGAGAAAATCGCATTCGCCGAGCGTGACGCCCGCGCGGCGTAGCGCGACGTTCGCTGCCACGAGCCGTGCGGCGGGACCGTGCTGGAGAAACCAGCCAAGCAGACATTCGGCATAACGGCCAAGACGCGTCACGCGCGCCGCCGCGATGGCGCTGTGCAGCGCGAGCGCGTCGCGATCGAGCGCAGCGAGCCAGTCGATGGTGGCGGCACGCTCGTTGGCCGATTCGAACGGATTCGCGAGCAGGTCGGCAAGCGGCTGCGCGCACAACAGGCCAGGACTGAAAAGCAGCCACGCGAGGTCTCGCACGGCGGTATCGCGCAGCGCATCGAGGCGGGCATCGTCATGGGCGTGTGCGCTGGGCTGCGACCGCGAGTCCCAAACGATATTGGATGGCCTGTCAGGTCGAACGTCGGTTGGCCGTTCGGCTGTCGGGTCGGGCTGAGCCTGCGAGGGCGACCCAATGTGCGCGCCCGCGTGCACCGACGTCTGCGACCGGGCCGGCAGTGCCGGCTCGTCCGGCACGGTGGCGTCGGACTCGCCCGGCACGCCGGTCTTCATTTCTCGCCGCCCGCGCCCTTGCGCCACGTGTCGCGCGCAAGGCAAAGGTCGGTCCACGCCTTCGCCTTGTCGTGGAGACTGCGCAGCAGGTACGCGGGGTGATACGTGACGATCACGGGCACGCCTTCGTACTCATGCACGCGGCCGCGCAGCGATGAGATGCTGGCGTCGGTCTTGAGCAGGCTCTGCGCGGCGAAGCGGCCGAGCGCAACGATAATCTTCGGCTTCACGAGCGCGACCTGGCGCTGGAGGTAAGGCTCGCAGCGCGCGACCTCGTCGGGCTCGGGATTGCGGTTGCCGGGCGGGCGGCACTTGATGACGTTCGCGATGTAGACGTTGTTGCCCCGCGCAAGCGCGAGCGCACGCAGCATGTTGTCGAGCAGCTTGCCCGCCTGGCCGACGAACGGCTCGCCCTGACGGTCTTCGTTCTCGCCGGGCGCCTCGCCGACCAGCATCCATTCGGCCTCGCGGTCGCCCACGCCGAACACCGTGTTGGTGCGTTTTTCGCAGAGGCGGCAGCGGTGGCAGTCGGCCACGCGGGCGGCGAGTGCGTCCCAATCGAGCGTCGAGACGGACGGCGCGTCGGGCGCATCCTGAGCTGCTGGCGCTTCCTGCACCGGCGCGGACGACGGAGCATCGAACCAGGCAAAGTCGTCTTCGGCGGGCGGCGGTTCGTCGACGAACGGAGCGGTGGTGGCCGAAGGCGGGACCACCGTGTCGGCGTCGGCTCCCCCGGACGCTTTAGCTGTCGGGGCGTTCGCGACGGCCGCAGCGCTGCCCGACGTTCGAGCCACGGCGGGCGATACGGCCACTGCCGGGGCGAGAACGCCCGAAGCCTGCGCCTCGTGCCGTGCGGCCGGCACCGCGGCGCGAGGCGCAACGTCCGCATCACGATCCCCCGCCGCCACCGCTATCGGCGGCAGATCCGCACGAGATTCGGCGCTCGCGCCGGCAGGCCCCTGGTCTTGCGCACCACGGCGCACCCACAAAGGCGCGAGGCCCAGTTCTTCCAGCACGGTCTCATGGAGCGTCATGCGCGCCCTCCTCTGCAAACGAAAAACGCATCACGATCGCGTCCTCCCGGCTGCGATGGCGCGCCGGATAGTAATTCTTGCGCCGCCCGATCGACTTGAACCCGAAACGCTCGTACAGCCGGATCGCCCGATGATTCGACGGTCGCACCTCGAGCAGCAGTCCCTCGAGCCGTTGATTGCGCGCCGTGCGTACCGCCTCGCGCAGCAGCGCGAGCCCGGCGCCCGCGCCCTGCGCGCTGGGCGCCACGCAGAGATTGAGCACGTGCAGCTCGTCGACCACCGGCATCAACACGCAGTAGCCGAGCAGCGTGCCCGTCACGTGCCGCATGCAGATGCCGAAGTAGCCATTGCGCAGCGAGTCCTCGAAGTTGCCGCGCGTCCAGGGGAATTCGTAGGCGACCTTCTCGATCGATACGACTTCGTCGAGATCGCTTTCCGTCATCGGAGACAGATAGCGGTCGGCCAGCAACACGCCACTCATCGCGTGCCCTCGGAACCATCGTGGGCAACGGCGCCCCCCTGGCCGCCGCGCGCCTCGCGAGAGGCCGACGCGGGCGTGGTGCCGGCATGAGCTTGTGCCGACCTGGCCGCGAGGCGCTCGGCTACCGTTTGCGCAACCTTGTTGCGCACGTACTCGGGCGCGGCTTCGTCGGGGCGCACGGTGCGGCCGGCGCGCAGTGCACGCAGCGCCGCGGTCGCGACCGCGCGGGCATGCGGTACGGCATCGCCGTCCACGCGCTGGGCATGTGCCGCCGCGGGCAGGCGCTCGCCGAACGCCGCCGCGGCATTGCCGGCGAGTGTGAACGGCACATCGGGAATTGAAAGGTGCGCAGGCGCATCCAGCGACGCTGCCTGAATCGTGCGCCATTCTTGCTGCTCACCGTCCCATGCGAAGTCCGCCCAGTAGACCTCGTCCATGCGGGCATCGAGCGCCGCAAGCACCCGTGTGACCGACGGGTCGGCAAGCCGCGCCGCCTCGGCGCATGCGAGCAGCGTGCCGACCGGCACGACCGGCACCCCGAGTCCGAATGCGAGCCCCTGGGCGACGCCCGTTGCGGTGCGCAAGCCGGTGAACGAGCCCGGTCCGGCGCCGAATGCAATCGCGCCGCAGTCGGCGAGGACGAAGCCCGCCTCGTCGAACAGTTCGCGAATCGCGGGTAGAAGACGGGTGCTGGACACCGCGCCGGTGGCCTCGTGGCGCATCCAGATGCGCGGCGCGGCGGGTGCGGAAGCGCCGGACGTATCGCCGGCGGAGCAAAGCAAGGCGACCGAGCAGAATTCGGTCGATGTATCGATGGCAAGCAGCACGGTCTGAGTCATGCCCGCTATTGTAATGCCCCGCCCTTGCCCCCACGGGCGGTGGTCGGCCTGCGCGCCGTTTGGAAGGGTTGCTCCAGCGTCACGGGCAGCGCGGCTGTTACCATCGACGCCCATTCCCGCTACTGCCATGGAGAAAACGATGAGCGATGTCGATGCCCTGTTCGCACAAGCCCAGGAAGACGTGAAACAGCTGCCCGAACGGCCCGGCAATCTGACGCTGCTGCGTCTATACGCGCTCTTCAAGCAGGCAACCGAAGGCGACGTCCACGGCGACAAACCCGGTTTCGCCGATATCGTCGGCAAATACAAGCACGACGCCTGGGCCGCGCTCAAGGGTACGCCGCAGGAAACGGCGCGCCAGCAGTACGTCGAACTCGTGGAATCGCTGAAAAACGGCACGGCTTCCTGACGCTCGCGAGGCCGGGCGCAAAAAACCGAAATGAATGTGGCGCAGCGCAACAAATCTCTTTATAATGCGGGCTGCGTTTTGCCTTGGCCTCGGTGCAAACCGGTTTCGCGGCACAGCGCTTCGTAGCGTTATGCTCCAATCCAGTTTAGAACCTGTCCCCCTCTGCCTTGGCCCTGTTCGGGCCGTCAAAGATCAGGCTGGCGGCTTACCATCCCGGTGCGTCGCATCCGAAACAGCTTCTAACTAGAAACTCGCTCACAATTGCGAGTTGCCCCCGTTTTTCGATTTGCTCGCGGCTTCATGCCCGCTGAATCCGACGACCAGGGTTGTGTCGATTGGCGCCGACGTTCCATTTCCTGCGTTCCAAGGATTTACATGACTTCGAGTAACACCCCCAGCCCGCTGACCGCCCTCGCCAACGAAGTGTTCGCTGCCGACGAACAGCACGCCGCGCCTGCGCACGACGCCGCTGCCACGCCGGAAGGCCCGACGTTCGCGTCGCTCGGCCTCTCGCCCGAAATCGTCTCGGCGCTCACCGCAGCGGGCTACAAGGCTCCGACGCCGGTGCAGGAGCGCGCCATTCCCGCCGCCATCGCGGGCCGCGACCTGCTCGTTTCGAGCCCCACGGGCTCCGGCAAGACCGCAGCGTTCATGCTGCCCGCCATCGAGCGCTTCGCCCAACTGCAGAAGGCACAAGCCAGCCAGCCGCGCGAGCCGCGTTCGGCCGATGGACAAGGCGACCGCCGCGGCCGCCGTCCGCAACCCGTCGCGCGCCCCGGTCTCCTCGTGCTCACGCCCACGCGCGAACTCGCCATGCAGGTAACCACCGCCGCGTCGACCTACGGCAAGCATCTGCGCCGCCTGCGCACGCTGAGCATTCTGGGCGGCGTCGCCTATGGCCAGCAGTTGATGCTGCTCGCAAAGAACCCCGAGATTCTCGTTGCGACGCCGGGCCGTCTGCTCGATCACCTCGAGCGTGGCCGTATCGACCTGTCCGAACTCCAGATGCTCGTGCTCGACGAAGCCGACCGCATGCTCGACATGGGCTTCATCGACGACATCGAAACGATCGTCGCCGCCACGCCGGCCACGCGTCAGACCATGCTGTTCTCGGCCACGCTGGACGGCAAGATCGGCTCGCTCACGGGGCGCCTGCTGAAGGACCCCGAGCGTATCGAGATCGTGCAACGCATGGAATCGCGCACGAACATCGCCCAGACGGTGCACTACGTCGACGACCGTGACCATAAGAACCGTCTGCTCGACCATCTGCTGCGCGACACCGGCCTCGACCAGGCCATCGTGTTCACGGCGACCAAGATGGACGCTGACCAGCTGGCCGGGCGTCTTGCCGACGCCGGTTTCGAAACGGCCGCGCTGCATGGCGACCTGCCCCAGGGCGCCCGTAACCGGACCATCCGCGCGCTGCGCGAGCGCCGCGTTCGCGTGCTCGTGGCAACCGACGTGGCTGCGCGCGGCATCGACATTCCGGGCATCACGCACGTGTTCAACTACGACCTGCCGAAGTTCGCCGAAGACTACGTGCACCGCATCGGCCGTACGGGTCGTGCGGGTCGCTCGGGTATCGCGGTGAGCCTCGTGCATCACGCCGAGCAAGGCGCGCTCAAGCGCATCGAACGCTTCGTGCACACCACGTTACCCGTCAACGTGGTCGAAGGCTTCGAGCCGCGCAAAACGGCGCCGGCCAATCGCGGTTTTGGCCGTGGCCGTCCCGGTGGCGGCAACGGCGGCGGTAACAGCGGTCGCCGTTTCGGTAACGGCAAGCCGGGCGGTGGCTACGGCCAGGGCGGTCAACGCACTGGCGGCTGGGCCAACAAGTCTGCGGATGGTGCTTCTCGCGGCGGTTACGGCGCGCCGAGCGGCGGCCAGTCCCGCGATGGCTACGGCGCGCGCGACGGCCGCCCCGGCGGTCAGCGCAGCGGCTCCGGCGACTCGCGTGGCTTTGGTGGTTCCCGCGAAGGTGGCTACAGCGGCCGCCGGCAGGATGGTCCGCGCACCTCGCGCCGCGGCGACTAATCCCCGTTCGCGTCCAGCGCAACACGCCTGATTTCCCGACCGGCGGCCTCTTGTGCCGCCGCAAAGGTTCTAAAGACCGGTGCCCTGGCACCGGTCTTTTTTTATGCCTCGCCAAATTTCACGATATGAAAAAATCTTTTGAGTCGTAAAATTTCGTGCTGCGTGGCACAAGCTACCGCGTTCCAGGATGGAAAACGACATTTCTCATCATGGAACGAATAAACCAAATATTTGATTTTAAACAATAATAAATCTCTCAAAAACCTGACTCCCGCCCTGTTGCAGCCGTCTGCTTTTGCCTAGACTCTTATATAAGACTTCACGAAACGAATCGCCCCGCTCCCCTCCCAGGGTCGCCGTTTCGCGAAGACAGCCAGTCCATCGATTCACTTCAAGGCAATCTAAGGAGAGCACATCATGACCACGACGCGTCAACAACAGGCTCAGGAACTGCAGCAGCAATGGGAAACCGATCCGCGCTGGAAAGGCATCAAGCGCGGCTATAGCGCCGAGGACGTCGTGCGCCTGCGCGGCTCGCTGCAGGTCGAGCACACGCTCGCAAAGCGCGGCGCCGAAAAGCTGTGGCAACTCGTGAACAACGAGCCGTTCGTGAACGCGCTCGGCGCCCTGACCGGCAACCAGGCCATGCAGCAGGTCAAGGCCGGCCTCAAGGCGATCTACCTCTCGGGTTGGCAAGTAGCGGGCGACGCCAACGTGGCCGGCGAAATGTACCCCGACCAGTCGCTGTATCCGGCGAACTCGGTGCCGCTCGTCGTGAAGCGCATCAACAACACGCTTACGCGCGCCGACCAGATCCAGTGGTCCGAGGGCAAGAACGAAGGCGACGAAGGCTACGTCGACTTCTTCGCACCCATCGTGGCCGACGCCGAAGCCGGCTTCGGCGGTGTGCTCAACGCATTCGAACTGATGAAGGCCATGATCGAGGCCGGCGCCTCGGGCGTGCACTTCGAAGACCAGCTCGCCTCGGTGAAGAAGTGCGGTCACATGGGCGGCAAGGTGCTCGTGCCGACCCGCGAAAACGTGGCCAAGCTCGTCGCCGCGCGCCTCGCCGCCGACGTCTGCGGCACGCCGACCGTGCTCGTCGCGCGTACCGACGCCGAAGCTGCCGACCTCATCACGTCCGACGTCGACGACAACGACAAGCCGTTCCTCACGGGCGAACGCACGGTGGAAGGCTTCTTCCGCACGAAGCCGGGCCTCGAGCAGGCCGTGTCGCGCGGTCTCGCCTACGCGCCGTATGCCGACCTGATCTGGTGCGAAACGGGCAAGCCGGATCTGGAATACGCGAAGAAGTTCGCCGAGGCGATCCACAAGCAGTTCCCGGGCAAGCTGCTCTCCTACAACTGCTCGCCGTCGTTCAACTGGAAGAAGAACCTCGATGACGCGACGATCGCGAAGTTCCAGAAGGAACTCGGCGCGATGGGCTACAAGTTCCAGTTCATTACGCTCGCCGGCTTCCACGCGCTCAACTACTCGATGTTCAATCTCGCGCACGGCTATGCGCGCCAGCAGATGAGCGCGTTCGTCGAACTCCAGCAGGCCGAGTTCGCCGCCGCCGAGAAGGGCTTCACCGCGGTCAAGCACCAGCGCGAGGTGGGCACGGGCTACTTCGACGCCGTCACGCAGACGGTGGAGCGCGACGCCTCCACCACGGCGCTGCACGGTTCGACGGAAGACGAGCAGTTCTTCGACAAGAAGGTCGCCTGACCCAGCGGGTTGCCAGCGGATTGCCGGGTCCGGTCCCCGGGCCCGAATAATCCCGGCTTCGAAAAACAAATCAGGGAGGAGGCGCGGCGGGTGGATACCTCAGGTACCACCCGCCCCCACACCAGGCTGCGCGTTGGGGTACGCGCGTTCGCAGGACCGGTATGGTCGCCCCCACACGACGGACTGCAAGCCTGGAAAAAATGCCAACGCGGCACAACCGCGACAGCACGCAAAAGAACGAAACGCGCCGGACCACCGGCGCGATTTCGCTGCGGGCCGCGTTTTTTGACGGCCTCGCTTGTCGCTATCGATACACGATCACAGGAATCTTCGTATGGGTCAGCACGCGCTGCGTCTCGCTGCCGATCAGCAGGCTGCCCAGGCCACGCCGTCCGTGCGAGGCCATGAAGATCACGTCACAACCGCCCTGCTCCGCGGCTTCGATGATCCCGAGATACGGTGACGGGTGCACGCTCGTCTGGCAGTCGCAGGCCACGCCCGCGCTGCGCGCGGCTTGCTCGACCTCCTGCAGATGCACCTGCGCTTCACGTTCGCTGCGCTGCTGGAAATCGACGGGCGGCTCGATCACGACTTCGGAAAACGGCGAGTACGGATATTGCGGCAGGCACGCATACGCCGTCACGCGCGCCCCCACGGCTCGGGCGAGATCGATGGCGCCGTCGATCGCCTTCTTCGACAGTTCCGATCCGTCGGTTGGAACGAGGATGTGCCTGAACATGGCGCCCTCCGTGGTGGGCAGCGGCGCGATCTGCACAGCGCCGGACTGCGGCGGTGGTGTCGGAATGGTCTCGCATCGCGGACCTCTTGCTTCGATTCTAGTGCGCCGAAAAACGCCCCAGCACACGGGTGCGGGTCTGTACCCATATCGGAAACCCGCGCGCGGCGCGGCGCAAGGCGCGGCGTCAACCTTCGCCCCAGTACCCGGGCTGCTCGTAGGTATGTTTGAGGAAATCGAGAAAGAGCCGCACGCGCAGCGGCAAATGGCGGCGCTGCGGAAACACGGCGTGAATGCCGATGGGCGGCGCGGCAAAAGCGTCGAGCACGCTCACGAGCCGTCCGGCCAGCACGTCGGTGCCGACTTCCCACCAGGAGCGCCACGCGAGCCCGTGCCCTTCGAGACACCATTCGTGCAGGACCGCACCGTCCGAGCATTCCATAGTGCCCGAGACGCGGATCGAGACCACCTTGTCGTCCTGCTGGAACGTCCAGCCACGCTGCTGGTTGGCGCTCGCCGCCAGCGCAAGGCAATTGTGATGGGCAAGATCGGCGAGCGTGGCCGGCGCGCCGCGGCGTGCGAGGTAGCCCGGCGAAGCCACGCAGAGCCGCCGGTTCTCGCCCAGCCGCAACGACACGAGCGACGAATCCGGCAGTTCGCCGAGACGCACGGCGCAGTCGAAGCCTTCATTCACGAGGTCCACCATGCGGTCCGAGAGATCGAGCGTGACCGAGACGTCGGGATGCGCCACGGTGAACGCGGGCACGAGCGGCGCCACGTGGCGCCGTCCGAAACCCGCCGGCGCCGAAACGCGCAGGTGGCCGCTCGCCTTGACCCCGCCCGCCGACACGCTCGCTTCGGCGTTCTGCATCTCATGCAGCACGCGCTGGCAGTCTTCGAGAAACGCAGAGCCTTCGAACGTGAGCGTGATGCGCCGCGTGGTGCGCACAAGCAGTTTCACGCCGAGGCGCTCTTCGAGGGCGTCGATGCGCCGCCCGATGATGGCGGGCGCCACGCCCTCGGCCTGTGCCGCGGCCGAGAGGCTGCCCTTCGCCGCCACGGCAACGAAGGTTTCGATCTGTTTGAAGCGGTCCATCGCGTCACCGTAAGCGGTTCGAGCGTCGGAAAAATGAGTTTCCGAGCGGTGAGCGACAGATTAGGTAGATGGAAGTAAAAGATCAAGTGACGATTCAGGGCTTTCTTTGCTTTTATCATCACGAATAGAATCGTCGTTGACCTCTGATAACGGAGCGCACGGCTATGTCGGCCACAACGACACCCTTTCCCAAAGCAGTGATTTTCGACGCGTACGGCACGCTCTTCGACGTGCATTCGGTCGTCGCCGCAGCCGAGCAGTTGTTCGCGGGCCACGGAATCGCGCTGTCGCAGCTGTGGCGGCAAAAGCAGATCGAATACACGCAGCTGCGCACGCTCTCCGACCCCGAAGGCGGCGCGCGCTACCAGCCGTTCTGGAACGTCACGCTCGACGCCTTGCGCTTCTCCGCCCGCAAGTTGGGCCTGCCGCTCACCGCCACCGGTGAAAAGCGGCTGATGGACGAATACGCGTGTCTCTCGGCTTTTCCCGACGTGCTGCCCGTGCTGCGGCAGTTGCGCGCCCGCAATAGCAGCAATAGCGCAGGCGGAGCACCGGGCCTCGCCATTCTCTCGAACGGCAATCCGCAGATGCTCGACATCGCCATCAAGAGCGCCGGCATGACCGGGCTCTTCGATCACGTGCTTTCCGTGGACGCCGTGCGCGCCTACAAGCCCTCGCCCGCAGCCTATGCACTCGGCACGCAGGCTTTCGGTGCCGCCCCGCGCGACATCGTGTTCGTTTCGTCGAACGGTTGGGACGCCGCGGGCGCCGGCTGGTTCGGCTACACCACGTTCTGGATCAACCGCCAGGGCGCGCCCGCCGAGGAACTCGGCGTGCGGCCCGACGGCACAGGCAGCGGCATGGCGGAACTCGCCGCATTTCTCGAAACCCATGCGCCGCCCGACCGGAGCGCGGCCCGCGTGCGCCACAGCCCCGGCGCATGAAGGGCCGCCGTTCCGCGTGGACGGCGTACGCAGTAACCGCTTTCACATCCGATTCACATCCGACTCACATCTGACCGACCAGGGAGCAGCCATCATGGCCAATTCGTTGCAGACACCGCAGGGCATGCAGATTACCGGCGAGATCGCGCCGGGCTTCGAAACGATCCTCACGCCAGAGGCGCTGGCGCTCGTCGCGCAACTGCATCGCGCGTTCGAGCCGCGCCGCCAGGAACTGCTCAAGGCACGCGCCGAGCGCACGAAGCGCCTCGACGCCGGCGAGCGCCCCGACTTCCTCGTCGAAACGAAGAGCGTGCGCGACGGCGACTGGACCATTGCCCCGCTGCCGAAAGACCTGGCATGCCGCCGCGTGGAAATCACGGGCCCGGTCGAGCGCAAGATGATCATCAACGCGCTGAACTCGGGCGCGGACTCGTACATGACCGACTTCGAGGACTCGAACACCCCGAACTGGAACAACCAGATCACCGGTCACATCAATCTCAAGGACGCTGTCCGCCGCACCATTTCGCTCGAGCAGAACGGCAAGTCGTATCGCCTCAACGACAAGATTGCGACGCTGATCGTGCGTCCGCGCGGCTGGCACCTCGACGAAAAGCACGTGACCGTGGACGGCCAGCGCGTCTCGGGCGGCATCTTCGACTTCGCGCTGTACCTGTTCCACAACGCGAAGGAATTGATCGCGCGCGGCAGCGGCCCGTACTTCTACCTGCCGAAGATGGAGAGCCATCTCGAAGCGCGTCTGTGGAACGACGTCTTCGTCGCCGCCCAGGAAGCTGTCGGCATTGCCCGCGGCACGATCCGCGCGACGGTGCTGATCGAAACGATCCTCGCTGCGTTCGAGATGGACGAGATTCTCTATGAACTGCGCGAGCACAGCTCGGGCCTCAACGCGGGCCGCTGGGACTACATCTTCTCGGCCATCAAGAAGTTCAAGAACGACAAGGACTTCTGCCTCGCGGACCGCTCGCAGATCACGATGACCGTGCCGTTCATGCGCGCCTACGCACTGCAGCTGCTCAAGACGTGTCACCGCCGCAATGCGCCGGCTATCGGCGGCATGAGCGCGCTGATTCCGATCAAGAACGATCCGGCCGCCAACGACAAGGCAATGGGCGGCGTGCGTTCGGACAAGGCGCGCGACGCAGGCGACGGCTACGACGGCGGCTGGGTCGCGCACCCGGGCCTCGTGCCCGTGGCGATGGAAGAGTTCGTCAAAGTGCTTGGCGACAAGCCGAACCAGATCGGCAAGCAGCGCGACGACGTGCAGGTGACGGCGAAGGATCTGCTCGACTTCCGTCCGGAAGCGCCGATCACCGAAACGGGTCTGCGCAACAACATCAACGTGGGCATCCACTACCTGGGCTCGTGGCTCACCGGTAACGGCTGCGTGCCGATCCACAACCTGATGGAAGACGCCGCCACGGCGGAAATTTCGCGCTCCCAGGTATGGCAGTGGATCCGCTCGCCGAAGGGCACGCTGGAGGACCGCCGCAAGGTCACGGCCGAACTCGTGCGCACCCTCGCGAAAGAGGAACTCGTGAAGGTGAAGAACGTGGTGGGGGGCGATACGGCGCCGTACGAGCGCGCGGCTGAAATCTTCGAGCAGATGTCGACGGCAGAGCAGTTCACGGAATTCCTCACGCTGCCGTTGTACGAGGAAATCTGAGTATCGTGACTGCTATTGCGGGGCCGGCCCGGCTGTGAAAGGCGGGCCGGCTTGCAGTAGCGGGCGGAATGGGTGGCGGCGTAGCGCACGCGGATTGAGAAACCCTCGGGCGACCTCAGACGTCGCTCAGCGCGCGCGACGATGCGCCACCCAGTCTCCGTTCCTGATCTCCGGCAATCCTCTCGTCGACTCCAGCGCGACGGGATAGAACCGGCAGGTGAAGGCCACGCCGCGCACCTCGACCTGCGTGTGGCGGGCGAGAAACAACCCTTCCACGCCCGGATACACCTCTTCGATCTCATCGAGCACGGCGACGAGCGCATCGTCGATCTCGTAGACGTCGCCCTTCACAGGCAACGCGCGATCGCCCACCTGCTCCACCACCAGGCCCGGATACGCGCCGAAGTCGAACAGCCTCCCCGGCACACAGGCCTCGCCCACGAGCACCGGCGCCGCGATGTCGTAGCGCGCCGCGGCTGCATTGATGTCGTTGATCTCTCCCGCCCGCAAGGTGCCGTAGACGAACACGTACTGCATCAAGCGTCTCCCGACTTCAGAGCGGCACGTTGGCAACCAGCACGCCGTCCGCATCGGCGTAGACCCATTCGCCAGGCCGCACGGTGGTGCCGGGCAAGCGCACCGGCACGTCGCGCTCGCCGCCGCCGCGTTTCTGGCTGCGCTGCGGGTTCGTGGCCAGCGCGGCAATACCGATCTCGCATTCGTTGAGCTCGACCGTGTCGCGCACGCAGCCGTACACCACGATGCCCGCCCAGCCGTTGGTCTCTCCGAGCTTGCCGAGGTTGCCCCCGACCAGCGCGCATCGCAGACTACCTCCGCCGTCCACCACGAGCACGCGGCCCTCGCCGGGCTGTTCGAGCGCGGCACGCACGAGCGTGTTGTCTTCGAAGACCTTCAGCGTGGCGGCCGGACCGCAAAAGGCCGGCGTGCGGCCGAAGAAACGAAAGACCGGATCGAGCACGCGCAGCGTGCCGGCGGCGAGCTGGTCCTCGTGCGCGTCGCAGAGATCTGCAGTGGCCTGGGTCATGGAGCTTCCTCCCAATGGTTCGGGTTTGGCAATGGGTTCGATGCCGTCGAAATCGCACGCATTATGCCCGCATATGAGGCAGGGAAGAAAAGGCGGCGGCCATCGGCCGACGGGGCTCCGCACGTAGCGCGCCTCCGGTTGCGCGCAGGTCTGCAGCGTGTGCTTCGCCCGCCTACAATGTCGGAGCCGCCGCCGTCCCGGAGCCGCGCCCGCCATGCCACTCGACGCCACCTCGCCTTCTTCCGACCAGGTCCATTTCGCCGACATTCCGCCGGACTTCGCGCCTACGCCGGTTCATCCCATCCGCGTGCGTTCGCGGCCCATGCCGGCGGGCGTGCGCATCGCGCGGCACACACACGGTTGGGCGCAGGTTGCCTACGCATCGCGCGGCGTGCTGCGCGTGGCCACCACCGGGACGACCTGGATGGTGCCGCCCTCGCGCGCGATCTGGGTGCCGCCGCATGTGACGCACGAAGTCGTCATCGTGGAAGATGCGTTCCTGCGCACGCTCTATGTGGACGAGACGGTAGTGCCCGAGGGACTGGATGCGTGCCGCGTGGTGGAGGTATCGGGGCTGCTGCGCGAGGTGATCGCGGCACTCGATACGCAAGGGCTGCCTTCGTATCGTGAGCGGCTGCTCGGCACGCTGGCCCTCGATGAGATCACGCGCTCCGAGCCGTTGCCGCTCTCGGTGCCGATGCCCGCGGAAAAGCGGCTGCGCACGCTCTGCGAAGCGCTGATTGCCGATCCGGCCGGCTCGGTGTCGCTGGAACACTGGGCGGCCAGCATCGGCGCGAGCACGCGCACCATCGCCCGGCTGTTCCGCCAGGAACTGGGCATGAGCTTCTCGCAGTGGCGCCAGCAGGCCATCCTCGCTCGTGCGATTCCCTTGCTGAACCAGGGGCGGCCCATGTCGCTCGTCGCGGAGGAACTCGGCTACCAGAGCCAGAGCGCGTTTTCGGCGATGTTCCGACGGGCCTTCGGGCAGAGCCCGCGCGCATTCATTGCACGCGACATCGCGCATCGCGAGGACAACGGGACCATGCTCGCCACTCCAGACGAGCTGTTGTCGTCTGACGTTGAGGCCGACACCGCGCCACCTGTGCGCACGTAATCTGCGGTGGATGAACTGCGGTACCACGCAATTGCTGAAGCGGGTTGGCGGGCGCAGAAGAACGGGTTTAGAGACTGACGAAAGCGACGGGATCCATCGCATTACACCTTGCGCGCCATGTGCCGGATGGAGCCGAGCCGGGCCAGCCGGGGGCCCGCGGGCCGATATCCCATGCGCTGATAAAGTTTTGCCGCCGGGTTGTCGACGAACACACGTAGCTGAAGCTCCTTCAGACCGCGTTCGCGCGCCCACTGATGCGAGATGCCGAGCAGGAAGGTGCCTGCGCCCTGATGTCGGTGGCCTTCGGCGATCTGTACGTCCCGGATATGCAGCGAGTCGTTTTCTTCAGTCACCCGCAGTACGCCGATCGCTTCGCCCTCAGCTTCCAGAATGAAGTTCTCGGATTCGCGCCAGCTCGCGAGAAACAGGTCGCCGCGCCAGACGAGATGGTGCCGCCGATAATAGCCGTCCATGTTCGTGCGCGTAAGCGCTTCGGCGAACTCGAAGTCTTCCATGGTGGCGCCGCGCAGGTGGAAGCGGGATGGAACGTCGTTCGGGGCAAACATGGCACACCGGCGAGAGAAGAACCTGCACAACGGTAAGGCAGGCCGCGTGTGCTGGCAATGGCTGTTTTTCCCGAAGCGGCGGCGAACGACGGACTGGCGTTTCGATCCAGCGCAAGTTCAAGGCAAGCGCGAACGCTTGGCGCCCAAGGGACCAAACAACAAAAAAGCCCACTGGGTACTCCCAGTGGGCTTCTCGTTTCTGGCGGAGCGGACGGGACTCGAACCCGCGACCCCCGGCGTGACAGGCCGGTATTCTAACCGACTGAACTACCGCTCCAAACTCTACAGCTTCGCGCACATCGCCTTGTGGCTGGGTACGCTGCATCGCCTCATGCTGCACGGCGCTGCTACCCTGTGTGTCTTTGGCGTCCCCTAGGGGATTCGAACCCCTGTACTCACCGTGAAAGGGTGATGTCCTAGGCCTCTAGACGAAGGGGACAACACAGGCTTACACCTTAATAAAAAAGCCCGCTCAAGTGCGCCTGAACGGGCTTTGTCTGGCGGAGCGGACGGGACTCGAACCCGCGACCCCCGGCGTGACAGGCCGGTATTCTAACCGACTGAACTACCGCTCCAGTCTTTACATCATGGCTTACGGGCGTCGGTTAGTTCCCGCATGCTGCTTCGCCGGTTACTGCTTGGCGCCGCTAATGTCCTGGCGTCCCCTAGGGGATTCGAACCCCTGTACTCACCGTGAAAGGGTGATGTCCTAGGCCTCTAGACGAAGGGGACATAATCTTTGCAGATTGACCGCTTCTGCATCGTATTGCTCATTGCGCTGCTTATTGCCCGCAACTTACTGCTAACTACCTGCAACAGCGAAGACCGCTATATTAACTGCCCTACCGCTGCTTGTGAAGCCTTTTTTCTACAAACACCCGGCTGGGCAGAAAGGGCATTCACGATGTTCTGATGGTGGAGGTAAGCGGGATCGAACCGCTGACCTCTTGCATGCCATGCAAGCGCTCTCCCAGCTGAGCTATACCCCCTTGCAGAACAGAAGCGAGATTGTAGAGACCGAATTGCGGTTTGTAAATACCCTTTGAGCTTTCACACGCAACTTTTTCGCTCGCAACGAACTCGTAACGAACCCGCAGCGACCCCGCTTATGCCAGCGCCTTGCTGATGCGCTCCACCACTACCTCGCGCGAGAAGAGCGAAAGTACGCTATCGATCGAGGGCGTGTGCGTGGTGCCCACCACCAGCAGACGAACAGGCATCGCGAGCTGCGGCATCTTGAGCTTGTGAGCAGCGAGCGTGGCCTTCAGCGCGGCCGCGATGCCCTCCTTCGTCCACTCGGCGTTGCGCAACGCCGTGGCAAGATCCGCGAGTGCGCCACGCACGACATCGGTTACGTGCTGCGCCAGCGCTTCAGGTTCAGGCTGCGGCTCGCGATAGAACATGACAGCGTTTTCCGCGATCTCTCTGACGGTCGATGCCCGATCCTTGAGCAACGCGATCACACCGTCCAGTGACGGGCCTGCCTCGATCATCGCCGCTTCGATGCCAAGCGTCGCGAAGAACGGCTTGGCCAGTTCGGCAAGACGCGCGCTGTCGGTCTCTTTGATGTAGTGATTGTTGAGCCAGTTCAGCTTGTTGTGGTCGTACTGCGCGGGCGACTTGCCGAGGTGCTCGAGGTCGAACCATTCGACGAACTGCTCACGCGAGAAAATCTCGGCGTCGCCATGTGACCAGCCGAGCCGCGCGAGATAGTTGAGCACGGCCTCGGGCAGATAGCCCTCGTCGCGATAGCCCATCACGCTCATGGCGCCATGACGCTTGCTCATCTTCTCGCCCTGTTCGTTGAGCACCGTGGGCAGATGCGCGTAGACCGGCGGCTGCGCACCGAGCGCACGCAGGATGTTGATCTGGCGCGGCGTGTTGTTCACGTGGTCGTCGCCGCGAATCACGTGCGTGATGCGCATGTCGAGGTCGTCCACCACGACGCAGAAGTTGTAGGTGGGCGTGCCGTCGGGACGCGCGATCACGAGATCGTCGAGTTCCTCGTTGGAGATTTCCACCCGTCCTTTCACGGCGTCGTCCCATGCCACAACGCCGGTCAGCGGATTCCGGAAGCGCAGCACCGGCTTCACGCCTTCCGGGGGCGTGGGCAGCGTCTTGCCGGGCTCAGGCCGCCACGTGCCGTCGTAACGCGGCTTGAGGCCCTCGGCGCGCTGTCTTTCACGCAGCGCGTCCAGTTCTTCCGTCGACATGTAGCAGGGGTACACGAGGCCCTGCTCCGCCATCTGCGCCAGCACCTCGCGATAGCGGTCCATGCGCTGCATCTGGTAGAACGGGCCCTCGTCGTAATCGAGACCGAGCCACGCCATGCCTTCGAGAATGGCGTCGACCGACTCCGACGTCGAGCGTTCCAGGTCCGTGTCCTCGATGCGCAGCACGAAGATCCCTTCGTGATGGCGCGCGAACGCCCACGGGTAAAGCGCGGAGCGAATGTTGCCGAGATGGATGAAACCGGTGGGACTCGGTGCGAAGCGGGTACGGACAGAGGTGGTCATATGGATGAGCTCGGAGACGGCGTCGCGCGTGCGGGCAAGGCTGCCTCGGTCTCGTGAAGGACTCGCCGCAGTTGCCCGAGCGGCAGTGCAAGATGCCGGCCGATGATGCCCTGCGGCGTTTTGCCCGCGCGACGCGAATGAAAAATTCGACCTGCGATTATACCCGCCGAGGCTTCGGTGGACCGGGCGTGCCACGCGGCTCGCGCGCAAACGAGGCCAGGTGCGCAGCGCTTGCTGCCTTCCAGGCGCGGCATCCGGGCATGCCGCATGTCCCTGGCAGGACGTTTGGCGTCCCGCCGGAACTAGCATGTCCGCTCGGTTCGTGTATCCGTCCACTGCTGCCCGTTTGCTTTATGATGTGCCCGCGCCGGCGCCCGTTGCCGACGCGGTGCGCGCCGCACGATACGCCACAGCCTTCGCGCCGCGCGTTGCATGATCCGCGGCATACGCCCCGGCTACCGGCCGGCCGCGCGTTGCCGCAGTTGGAGAAATCGTTGAAGCCTTCCTCGCCTTCCATGGGCCGCCGCGCGTTTTCGCTCGCTGCGGCCTCGGCCGTGCTCACCGCCTGCGGCACCGCTGGCACACAGACCCACAACACCCCCAACACGCCGAATGCCGCGGCCACGCCACCCGTCAGCAAGCCGACGCGTCCGCTGCGGGTCGGGCTCGCGCTCGGCGGCGGCGCTGCGCGCGGCTTTGCGCACATCGGCGTGATCAAGGCGCTCGAAGCACGCAATGTGCAGATCGATCTGGTATGCGGCACGAGTGCGGGCTCCGTGGTTGCCGCGCTCTACGCTTCGGGCATGAGCGGCATCGCGATCAACAAGCTTGCCTTGACGATGGATCAGGCATCCATCAGCGACTGGGCCATGCCGTTTCGCGCGCGCGGGCTGCTGCAGGGCGTCGCGCTGCAGAACTACCTGAACACGACGCTGAACAACCGCCCCATCGAGAAAATGGCCAAGCCACTCGGCGTTGTCGCCACCGATCTGAGGACCGGCGAGCCGATCCTGTTCCAGCGCGGCAACACGGGCATCGCGGTGCGGGCGTCGTGCAGCGTGCCGTCGATCTTCGAGCCCGTGAAAATCGGCGGCCACGAGTATGTGGACGGGGGGCTGGTGAGCCCGGTGCCGGCCGCGTTCGCGCACAAGATGGGCGCCGATTTCGTGATCGCCGTGGACATCTCCGCCCGCCCGGAAACGGGACTCACGCAAAGTTCGTTCGATGTCCTCATGCAGACGTTCACCATCATGGGCCAGACCATCAAGGCCTATGAGCTCGACAAATATGCGGACTTCGTGATCCGGCCGAATCTGTCCGCCATGAGCAGCAGCGACTTCGGTCAGCGCAATGCGGCGATTCTCGCCGGCGAAGAAGCCGTGGCGCGGATCATGCCTGATCTCGAACGCAAGCTCGCGCAGAGCCGGGCCACGGTCGCGTAAGGCGCGCTTCGATCAGACGGCGGGACTGCGGCCGGGCGAGTCTTCCCAAACTGGAATTCGTCCCGCGCCGGCATTTACCGCACTGCTCACCCCGGTAGCACGAGCGCCACGTGCTCGATGGTTTACTGGGGGCGATTGAGCCCCACAAGCACAAAAAGCCCGCTTTCAAACGAAGCGAGCTTTCTGTCGAATTTCCGAAGACCCGGGGAAAGGAAACGCCCCAGCGAAGCAACTTCGCTCAGTTGCCGCCGATGGTCGCGCTCACGCGCTGCTTCAGGTCCTGCTGCTGCGGATAGGTGGTCTCGACGCGGCGTGCGCCCGTGAAACGCTTTTCCCAGTAGCCGTCATCCATATCGTCGACGCGGATCGTGCTGCCCGTGGAAGGCGAATGCACGAACTTGTTGTCGCCGATGTAGATGCCAACGTGCGAGAACGTGCGGCGCATCGTGTTGAAGAAGACGAGGTCGCCCGGCTTCAGCTCCGAGAGGCGTACCTTCTCGCCCACCCGGCTCATTTCTTCGGCACGGCGCGGCAGCGCAAGTCCCAGCGTGTCCTGGAATACGTAGCGCACGAAGCCGCTGCAATCGAGGCCCGAATCCGGCGTGGTACCACCCCAGCGATAGCGCACGCCGATCATGTTCAGTGCGCCCACGACCACGTCGCCGGCCTTGCCCGCCATGCCGGACAGAAAGGACCGGGTACCGCTCGTGCTGTCGCTCGCTGCGGGGGCCTGGGTGTTGCTGGTGAGGGAGGGAGACTGCGAATTCGTCGAGAATTGCGACGAATTTGAGGCATTCTGACTAAAACTGCTTGCTTCGTCGGCGAACGTGCCGGAACTTGCTGCCATCAGGACGCCGATGAACATCCCGGCGACGGCGCGTGCGCAAGCCTGGGTCAAATGTCTGTGGTGCATCGGTCGGTAGAATTTGCCCGAAAATCAGGGGGTTAGAAGAAAACTTTGGACGATACTAGCCAGTAAGTATTCGCGTGTCAAAACAAATAGAAAAAAACAATCATCACACGCACCTCATTGGGGAATATGCCCGCCGAGGGCCGCCTGGAGCAGCTTTCGCGTATAAGGATGAGTCGGCTCGGCGAATATCTTGCCCACCTCGCCGGTCTCCACAATGGCACCGTTTTGCATCACCACCACCCGGTGCGCCATGGCGCCGATCACCTCGAGGTCGTGGCTGATGAAGACGTAGCCGAGGTTGTACTTGCGCTGCAATCCGGCCAGCAGCTTGAGCACCTGCTGCTGGATGGACACGTCGAGCGCGCTCGTCGGCTCGTCGAGAATCAGGATGCGCGGCTCCAGCACGAGCGACCGCGCGATCGCGATGCGCTGCCGCTGCCCTCCCGAAAACTCGTGCGGATAGCGATAAAGCACCGTGCGGTCGAGCCCTACTTCGCGCAGTACCGCGACGACCTTGTCGCGCCGCGCCTTCGCATCGAGTTGCGGCCGATGCAGCGCGAGCCCCTCGCCCACAATCCGCTCGATGGTGTGCCGCGGCGAGAGCGAGCTGAACGGATCCTGGAACACCACCTGCATGTTCGAGCGCAATTGGGTCTGCTCGCGGCCGCGATAGCTCGCAAGCGAGCGTCCCTGGAACTCGATTTCGCCGTGCGCAGTGCGCTGCAGCCCGAGCAGCGCCATCGCAAGCGTCGATTTGCCCGAACCCGATTCCCCGACGATGCCGAGCGTCTCGCCCTGTCGCACCGACACGGTGGCGTCGTCCACCGCGCGAAAGCGCCCCGTGCGAAACCAGCCGCGAATGCCCGGCAACGGGGTGGGGAAATCGACGCTTACGCCGCGCGCATCCAGCAGCACGGGAGAAATCGGCAGCACGGGCACGACGGTGCGCTCAGGCCGGCTGTGAAGCAGCCGCTGCGTGTACGGATGCTGCGGCGACTCGAAGATCGTCTCGACAGGCCCGCTCTCCACCAGTACGCCACGCTCCATCACGGCCACGCGCTGCGCAAAGCGGCGCACGAGGTTCAGGTCGTGCGTGATGAGCAGCACGGCCATGCCGCGCTTCTGCGCTTCGTCGCGCTGAAGCTCCAGCAGCAGATCGACGATCTGCGCGCGAATAGTGACGTCGAGCGCCGTGGTGGGCTCGTCGGCGAGCAGCAACTGCGGCCGGCACGCGAGCGCCATCGCGATCATCGCGCGCTGTCGCTGCCCGCCCGAAAGCTGATGCGGATAGCTCGCCACGCGCCGCTCCGGCTCGGCGATGCCCGTGCGCGCGAGCAGCGCCGCGGCCTGACGGTACGCCTGCGGCTTCGTCAGGCCATCGTGCAACATGATGGTTTCCGCGATCTGCTCGCCCACCGTGAAGAGCGGATTCAGGGCCGTCATGGGCTCCTGGAAGATCATCGCGATGTCGTTGCCGCGCAGGCCGCGCATCTCGCGTTCGCTCTTCGCGAGCAGGTCCTCTCCGTTGAAGCGGATCGCGCCGCTCACCTGAGCGTCCGCGAGCAGACGCAGTACGGAAAGCGCCGTGACGGTCTTGCCCGAACCCGATTCGCCCACCAGCGCCACGCGCTCGCCGCGCGCAATGGAAAGCGTCACGTCGTTGACGGCCACCGTATCGCCGAACGCCACCCGCAGCCGATCGAGCGAGAGCAGCGGCGTACCGGCCGCGGGCGCGGCCTTTTCACTGACGGCGGCGCTCACTGGTTGCCTCCCGCGCGCATGGCGTCGGCAATGCGCGTATCGAGCGCGTTGCGCAGCGCGTCACCCATGAACGTGAGCAGCAGCAGCGTCACGACGAGCACGCCGAACGTCGACATCGAAATCCACCACGCGTCGAGATTGGCTTTGCCCTGGGCGAGCAGTTCGCCGAGGCTCGGTGTGGGCGCCGGCACGCCCAGGCCGAGAAAGTCGAGGCTCGTGAGCGCGAGAATCGCACCGCTCATGCGAAACGGCAGAAACGTGATGACCGGCGTGAGGCTGTTGGGCAGCACGTGCCGCCAGATGATCTGCCAGTTGGAGAGCCCCATCGCGCGCGCTGCGCGCACGTAGTCCTGATTGCGATTGCGCAGAAACTCGGCGCGCACGTAATCGGAGAGGCCGATCCAGCCGAACAGCGAGAGCAGCACGATCAGCAGGATGAAGCCCGGCTCGAAGATCGAGGAGAAGATGATGAGCAGATACAGTTCGGGCAACGCGCTCCAGATCTCGATCAGGCGCTGGCCGACAATGTCGACCTTGCCGCCGAAGTAGCCCTGCACCGCACCCGCCAGCATGCCGAGCAACGTGCCGATGGCCGTGAGCACGAGCGCGAACTCCACCGAAACGCGAAAGCCGTAGACGAGCCGCGCGAACAGGTCGCGGCCGCGGTCGTCGGTACCCAGCCAGTTCGCGCGCGAAGGCGGCGCCGGATTCGGGACTTTCGAGAAATAGTTCAGTGTGTCGTAGTAGTACGGATTGGGCGGGTAGATCGCGAAGTTGCCCGGCTCGTCGAAGCGATGCCGGATGTACGGATCGAGATAGTCGGCGGGCGTCGGGAAGTCGCCGCCGAACGCGGTCTCCGGATAGTCCTTGAAGAGCGGGAAATACAGCTGCCCCTCGTAGCGCACGACGAGCGGCTTGTCGTTGCACCACAGCGGCGCCGCAAGGCTCGCCGCGAAGGCGAACACGAAGACGACGAGGCTCCAGTAACCGAGGCGCTGCTGCCTGAAGCGCTGCCAGATGCGCCGCGCCGGCGACGGCGACACGAATGCGCGCACCGGCTGCGCGGAGGAGGACATCTCAGGGCCAACGCGGGCTCGGCTCAACTCAGTGCTCCAGATGCTCGAATTGAATGCGGGGGTCGACCAGCACGTAGCAGAGGTCGGAGATCAGTTTCGTCACGAGGCCGATCAGCGTGAACAGATAGAGCGTGCCCAGCACGACGGGATAGTCGCGGCGAATCACGGACTCGTAGGAGAGCAGGCCGAGCCCGTCGAGCGAAAAGAGCGTCTCGATCAGCAGGCTGCCCGTGAAGAAGGCGCCGATGAACGCGGCCGGAAAGCCCACGATGAGCGGCAGCAAGGCATTGCGAAACACGTGCTTCCACAACACCGTGCGCTCGGAGAGGCCCTTCGCGCGGGCGGTCAGCACGTACTGCTTGCGCACTTCGTCGAGGAACGCATTCTTCGTGAGCATGGTGACGACGGCGAAGCTGCCCACCACCGACGCAACGACGGGCAGCGTGATGTGCCAGAGATAGTCCAGAATCTTGCCGCCGAGCGACAGCGAATCCCAGTTGTCCGAGACGAGATTGCGCAGCGGAAAGAGCTGCAAGAACGAGCCGCCGCCGAACAGCACGAGCAGCAGCACGCCCAGTACGAAGCCCGGAATCGCGTAGCCGACGAGTACGAAAAGGCTCGTGACCAGATCGAAGCGCGAGCCGTTGCGCACGGCCTTCGCGATACCGAGCGGCACCGATATGAGGTAGGTGAGAAAGAAGGTCCACAGGCCGATGCTGATCGACACCGGCAGCTTCGAGACGATCAACGACCACACGCTTTGATGCCGGAAATAGCTATCGCCCAGATCGAAGCGCGCGAAGCGGCCCAGCATCATGAAGTAGCGTTCGAGCGGCGGTTTGTCGAAGCCGTACAGGGCCTTGAGTTGAGCGATCTGCTGGGCATCCACGCCCGTGTGGGCGCGCATGCCGAACGGCAAGCCCTGCTCCGCGCCTTTGCGCAGATCATGCAGCGCCTGCTCCACCGGCCCACCCGGCACGAACTGGATCACGACGAAGGTCAGCGTCAGTACGCCGAGGAGCGTCGGGATCATCAGCAGCAGGCGCTTGAGGATATAGCTCGACATAGGCGGAATCCGGATGTTTGAACGGGACGGCGCGTGTGAGCGGCGCGTGACGGGTCCACTCTCGCGCAAACCGCTGCGCTAGTGGCTCGCCGCTGCCGCAGGCGGTGTCTTGAACCACCACGTCGAGATGATCCAGTCGCTCGCGGAATAGTACAGCGGCAGCGTACGCGGCCGCGCGAGCGTGTTCTTGAACGCCACGCGATGCACCGCGCTATACCACTGCGGCACCACATAATAGCCATGCATCAACACCCGGTCGAGCGCATGCACCGCGTCGACAAGCGCCTCGCGCGTCTGTGCCGCGACGATGGCGCGCAACAGCGCATCCACCACCGGCGACTTCAGGCCGATCAGATTGCCCGAGCCCTCCTCGTCCGCCGCCTTGCTGCCGAAGCGGTCCAGCTGCTCCGTGCCCGGCACCTGGACGTCGGGATAGCGGATCGTCGTCATGTCGAAGTCGAACGCGTCGAGTCGCTTCTGATAGAGCGCGAAGTCCACGGCGCGATAGCTGACCTTGATGCCGAGCTTCTGAAGGCTGCGCTGATACTGCGCCATGATGGGCTCCCAGCGCGCCGACCCGCTCGTGTCGTCGAGCACTTCGAATTCGAAGGGTTTGCCTTGCGCGTCGCGCAACGCCCCGTCCCGATAGGTCCAGCCGGCCTGCGCGAGCAGCGCGCGTGCCTTGAGCAGATTGGCGCGCAGTGACCCGGGCGGATCGGTATCGGGCTGCACGGGCGGCGGCCCGAACACCGCGGGATCGAGCTTCGAGCGCCAGGGATCGAGCAGCGCCAGTTCACCCGGCGACGGCAACCCTTTCGCCTGCAGGTCCGTATTCACGAAGAAGCTGTCGATGCGCCGGTACTGGCTGTAGAACAGCTGCCGGTTCAGCCACTGGAAGTCGAGCGCGAGATCGAGCGCCTCGCGCACGCGCACGTCCTGAAAGAGCGGACGGCGCAGGTTCATGATGAAACCCTGCATGCCGGCGCCGTTGTGCTGCTCGAACTCGCGCTTTTGCAGCTCCCCGCTGTCGAAGCGCTTGCCCACGTCGCGTCGCACCCAGTTGCGTGCGACGTACTCGACGAGCGCGTCGTATTCGCCGGCCTTGAATGCTTCGAGACGGGCGACGTCGTCGGCATAGAGCTTGTAGACGATGCGCTCGAAGTTGTACATGCCGACACGCACCGGCAGATTGGCACCCCAGTAGTTCGGGTCGCGGCGATAGGTGATCGTGCGTGCGTTCGAGTAGCTCTCGATCAGATACGGACCGCTGCCGATGGGCTTTTCGAACGCGAGCTGGTCGAACGGAATGCGCGTACCGTCGGGCCGCAATCCCCATTTGTGCGAGAACACCGGCATGCTGCCGGCCATTAACGGCAGTTCGCGGTTGCGCGCGCGAAACTCGAAGCGCACGGTGGACGAATCGACCACCACGGCGCGCGTGATGTCGGCATACGACAAAACGACGGGCGGCGCGGCCTGTCGGCTCTTGAGCATGTCGAGCGAGAACTTCACGTCTTCGGCCGTAACGGGGTCGCCGTTCGAGAAGTGCGCCCGCGGGTTGATATGGAACGTGACGGACATGCCGTCGGGCGCAACCCGAATGTCGTCGGCAAGAAGCCCGTACGCCGATGCCACTTCGTCGGAGCTTCCCGTGGTCAGGCTCTCCAGCAGCAGCCCGAGACCAGGCGCCGCGTTGCCGCGCATCGTGAACGGGTTGAACTTGTCGAAGCTCGTGAGCCGGTCGGGGTTCGCGAGCACGAGCGTGCCGCCTTTGGGCGCCGCCGGGTTCACGTAATCGAAATGGCTAAACCCGGGCGGGTACTTCGGTTCGCCATACTGTGCAATGGCATAGGCGCCCCAGGCCGGCTGCATCGCGGCGAAGGCGACGAGCACCGTTGCAGCCGATAACGCCACTGCGGCACGCCCTGTGTTGCGCCACGTCCGCCAGGCACCACGGGCGACACTACGGGCAGCACTCCGGACATATATAACGACCGCATGACGGCCTCTTTCGAGCGATGCCCCGCCCCGTCGCGAGCCAGTCGGCGAGCCAGTTGTCATAAGGGCTTGTTTATCCAGTTGGCGGTTGCAGTGTGAGAGAATTCTACCCAACCTGCGCGACGCCGCGCACCATAGACAGCGGCGCGCTGCCCCACATTAGGAGAATTCATGGGCTTTCTGGCTGGCAAACGCATCCTGTTGACGGGTCTTCTGTCGAACCGCTCCATCGCCTACGGCATTGCTCAGGCGTGCCGGCGTGAAGGCGCCGAACTCGCCTTCACGTACGTGGGCGAACGCTTCAAGGACCGCATCTCCGAATTCGCCGCGGAATTCGGCAGTGACCTCGTCTTCCCGTGCGACGTGGCCGACGACGCCCAGATCGAAGCGCTGTTCGTCTCGCTCGGGCAGCACTGGGACAGCCTCGACGGGCTCGTGCACTCCATCGGCTTTGCGCCGCGCGAGGCAATCTCGGGCGACTTCCTCGAAGGTATGACGCGCGAGAACTTCCGCATCGCTCACGACATCTCGGCGTACAGCTTCCCCGCCCTCGCCAAGGCCGCGCTGCCGCTGCTCTCGCAGGACGCGTCACTGCTCACGCTGTCGTACCTCGGCGCCGAGCGGGCCATCCCGAACTACAACACGATGGGCCTCGCAAAGGCCGCGCTCGAGGCGAGCGTGCGTTATATGGCGGTTTCGCTCGGCGGCAAGGGCGTGCGGGTGAACGGCATCTCCGCCGGCCCGATCAAGACGCTCGCCGCGAGCGGCATCAAGAGCTTCGGCAAGATTCTCGACTTCGTGGAACACAACGCGCCGCTCAAGCGCAACGTGACGATCGAGCAGGTCGGCAACACGGCGGCGTTCCTGCTCTCCGAACTGGCTTCGGGCATCACCGCGGAAATCGTCCACGTGGATAGCGGCTTCAATGCCGTGGTCGGTGGCATGGCGCCCACGGAAGAATGAGCGGTGACAACAGGCGCTGATTGTCCCGAGGCTCAGCGACCGGTTTGATGTCGGCGCTTCACATCTGGCTTCACATCTTCTTCTCGCCTCATAAAAAAACCGCTCTTCCGAGCGGTTTTTTTTATGCCCTGCACCTACCGGCCTTCCGGGCGCCATAGACCACAAAAGCGCCCAGCCGTCGCCCTCAATGGCGCCATCCGTCGTGACCGCCGCCATGATCATGATCCCAGCCGCCGTGGCGGCCGCGGTCCCACCCGCGGTGATAGCGATACCACTCGTCGCGATTCCAGTAGCGGCGGCCGTCCCAATAGCGATCGCCGTGCCAGCCAATCACGATGGCCGGCGCCGGGTACACGGGCGCGGGATAGATGGGCGCCGGCTGATAGACAACTGGCGGAGGCGGCGGCGCATAAACGGGAGCCGGCGCGACATACACGGGGGCCGGAATGCCGATGTTCACCCCCACGCTCACGCCGGCCATCGCCGCACCGGACACACCGATTGCCAGTCCTCCTGCCACCCATGCAACAACACGCGCGAACTTCATGATTCACCCTTTTTGCTGATGTGCTTACGACCTGATGGTTGCGCGGACTATACCGCAGGCTCGCTTTTCGCGTATTTCAGCTTTGTAATAACTGCTGCATAAGATCGCACGAAAGCCCGCACGGTTACGTCCCGTAACATAAGGTTGTCGTGCCCGAAAGCGCAGGCTCGTGAACCGTGCCCGCACGGCGTGGACCCGCTGCGCGCGCCATGCATCAAGGCCGCGCACGAACCGGCTCAAGGCCGAAACGGCAGCGACGCGGTCCCATCACGGCGCTTCGGAACGGCTCTTGCTTACCCGGGTGATTGCGCCCCATTGCAAGGCCATGGCCTCGGCGGCGACATGCGCCACCGGCGGGCGGTGGCGTGTCGCGGCGGGACCGGTCGCCGGAATCGCAACGGGCCGTCTACAGGAGCTCATTCATGCATAAGCGTACGACCGCCGCAGCGGCATCGGTCATTGCCACGCTCGCAGCAGCAGTGGCCACCCCCGCCTCGGCACAGACGCCGTCGCCGCTCGCCGAATGGCAGTACACGGCGGGCATTCCGCTCGAAAAACTCATGCAGCCGTCGCTGCCGACCTGGCGTATCCGCGTCGGTCCCGCTGCGAGCTTCCGGCCCCTTTACGACGGCTCGGACCGCTATCACATGGTGGCCGGCCCCAGCATCGACATCCGCTACCGCGACCTGTTCTTCCTCTCCACCGGCGAAGGCATCGGCATGAACGTGCTGTCCGGGCCGAACTGGCGGGTCTCGCTCGGCGCAGCCTACGACCTGGGCCGCCGCGCGCGCGACGACTCCAGCCGGCTCGGCGGCATGGACAACATCAACCCGGCCCCGGCAGTCAAACTCGCCGGGGAGTACGTGATCTCGAAGTCGTTCCCGCTCGTGCTGCGTGCGGACGTGAGGCGCTATTTCGGCGGCTCGAACGGCTGGGTCGCGGACCTCGGCGCCTATATGCCGATGCCGGGCAGCTCCCGAAAGTTCGTCTGGTTCGCGGGCCCCGGCGTCACCTTCGCCGATTCGCGCTATATGAACAGCTGGTTCGGCGTGACGCCGAACGAGGCGGCCCGCTCGGGCCATCCCACCTACCGTGCGGGTGCGGGCGTCAAGTCGTTCGGTTTCGGCGTGAGCGCGACCTGGATCATCAACAAGCACTGGCTCGCGAGCGGCGACGCCGCGATCCAGCAACTGGTCGGAGACGCCGTCCACAGCCCGATCACGCAGCGCGCGACCGGCACGGTGCTCGACATGACGGTGACCTACCAGTTCTGACGGCCGGCTGCCAGATATCCCCTGAATATCCCCTAAGATTACGCACAGGCGGCCGTGCGCCGGCCTGTGCGGCCTGCATCTCTTCCGCGCAACGCCCTCCTGCACGAACGCCGATAAACGGGCACCATAGCGTGCACCGCAGATACCTGCGGAAAGACGCCCGACGCGTGCCCGCATGCCGGCGCCCGCGGTCCGGATCGGTCCGGGTCTATCCTGATCGATCTCGCCCGGTGCCGACCCGCTCGATCCGTCCCAACCCGGCCCCTAACCGTCCACCTCCAAACGCACCATGACCACTCAGGCCCCAACCGCTGCGTCAGACCGCCCGCTCGACATGATCATCTTCGGCGGCGCCGGAGACCTGTCCGCGCGCAAGCTGCTGCCGGCGCTCTACATGGCCCACCTGCACGGCAACCTGCCGGCCGACACGCGCATCATCGCCATCGGCCGCCGCGACTGGACGCGCGAGCAGTATCTGTCCTTCATGGAAGAGCACTCGCGCCCGTTCGTCGACAGCAAGGCGCTCGACGCGCTCGCGTGGGACAGATTCCTCGCGCTCTTCGACTACGTGCGCATCGATGTGGGCGCCCAGGGCGACTACAGCCGCCTGTGCGCAGCCGCGCGCCGCAGTGCGCAGCGCGTGTTCTATCTCGCGACTTCGCCCGAGCTTTTCACGACCATCTGCGACAACCTCACGGCCTGCGGTCTTGTGGACGACCACGCACGCGTGGTGCTGGAAAAGCCGCTCGGCCACGACCTCGAATCGGCGCGCGCGATCAATGCCTCGGTGGGCCAGCACTTTCCCGAGCAGCAGATCTACCGGATCGACCACTACCTCGGCAAGGAGACGGTGCAGAACCTCATGGTGCTGCGCTTCGGCAACGCGATCTTCGGACCGCTCTGGCAGGCGCCCTACATCAAGAGCGTGCAGATCACGGTGGCCGAAACGGTGGGCGTGGGCAGCCGCGCGGGCTTCTACGACCAGACGGGCGCCATGCGCGACATGGTGCAAAACCATCTGCTCCAGTTGCTGTGCATCGTCGCGATGGAGCCGCCCGTCTCGCTCGACCCCGACGCCGTGCGTGACGAGAAGCTGAAGGTGCTGCGCTCGCTGCGCCCCATGACCATGGCCGAAATCGCGCGCGACACCGTGCGCGGCCAGTACACGGCGGGCGCCGTGTCGGGCGAGCCGGTGAAGGGCTATCTGGAAGAAGACAACGTGCCGGCCGACAGCCACGCCGAAACGTTCGTCGCACTGCGCGCGCAGATCAACAACTGGCGCTGGGCCAACGTGCCGTTCTTCCTGCGCACGGGCAAGCGCATGCCGAAGCGTCGCTCGGAGATCGTGATCGACTTCGCCGACCTGCCGTTCTCGATCATCCCGAGCGGTCCGCGTAAGTACGGCAATCGTCTCGTGATCCAGCTCCAGCCCGAGGAATCCATCCAGCTACAGATGCTCGCAAAGGAGCCCGGCAGCGGCCTGCACATGCTGCCCGTCAATCTGAATCTCGACCTCCAGCAGGCCTTCACGGGGCGCCGCGCGGAGGCTTACGAGCGGCTTCTGATCGACGTGATCCGCGGGCGTCTCACCCACTTCATGCGCCGCGACGAACTCGAGGCGGCTTGGGCGTGGGTGGAGCCGATCCTGAACGGCTGGAAGGAACTGGGCGACCGGCCGCGCAACTACACGGCGGGCACCTACGGGCCGGCTGCGTCGTCGGCGCTGATGGCGCGCGAGAACATGGCCTGGGCCGAAGAAGCCTGAACATCGGCGCAAATGGCGGGCACGTTCTGTCGTGCCCGCTATCGATTGAGCACCGAATACAGCAGCGAACCCGAGAACGCGACCAGCACGACCGAGGCGCCGCGCAACAGCGTCGACGTGTGCCGCGCCCACCTGCGCCGCGCCATGAGCAGGCCGCCGAGGCTCGACCAGCCGATGCCCACCGGGATCAGCACGATCCAAAACGCGGCGATGGTCGTGACGAAATAACGGATCGACTGAAACGCTTCCAGCGGAAACAGCGTGCTCGCAAACAGCAGCGCCTTCGGATTGAGCAGCGTCGTCACGAAGAGATCGCGAAACGTGACAGGGCCACCCGGCACGTCGTGCAACGCGCGGCTCGTCCCCCACATCTTCACCGCGAGCCAGAGGATATAGGCCGCGCTCACTAGCTTCACCGCCACCGGCAGCCACGGCCGGCCCACGGCGAGCGCGCTCAGGAAGAATCCCCACGCGGCAATGCCCACGAAGTAACCGAGCGCCTCGGCGATCAGAAGCGGCCACGTCCCGCGCAGTCCCACCTTGAGCCCTGACGAGAGCAACAGCGTGTTCGTGGGGCCCGGCATGACGAGCACGAGCGCCACGTACAGCGACATCTTCAGCAATGTGTCGAGATTCGGCATCGCACTTTCGGGTTCACCTGGTTCATCACGCTTGCGTCCCGCGCACGCAGAGGACCGTGCTCATTGCGCAGGCCGAAACACGGTGCACGCATCGTGCAGCGCGTCGAGCCGGCGCACCGGGTCCGCGACATAAGGGTTCGATTCGTCCCACGCATATCCCGCCAGCACGGCGCTGATCATGCGGCGAATGCCGGGCGTCTGTTGCGGGTAGTAAATGATGTCCTGCAACTCGCCCGTGTACCAGCGCTCGACGAACGCGCGAAACGTATCGATGCCCTTGCGCAGCGGCACGTCGTAATCGCCATGCCAGTCGACTGTCTCGCCGCTCAACTGGCGCTCCACCGTCTTCACGGCGAGATGCGCGGAGCGCAGCGCAATGGTGACGCCCGAAGAGAACACGGGGTCGAGAAACTCGCCCGCATTGCCGAGCAGCGCGTAGCCCGGTCCGTGCAGACGCTCGACGTTCGCCGAATAACCGCCGATCTGGTTCACCGGCATCAGGAACGGCGCATCGCCGATGAGACGGTTGAGCGTGGGCTCCTCGCGAATCAGCGTCCGCAGTCTGGCTTCGCGTGCCGATGCCTCGACGTTCAGGAACGCCGCATCCGCCACGCACCCCACCGAGGAACGACCGCCCGCGAGCGGAATCATCCAGAACCAGACGTCGCGCCGCTCGGGATGAGTGGCAATGCAGATCTTGTTGCGGTCGGTCGCGTCGAGCGGCAAGCCATCGCGCACGTGGCTGAAGATGGCCGAGCGCGTGGGCAGCCCCGTGGGCGCTTCGAGGTTCAAGAGGCGCGGCAGCACGCGGCCAAAGCCGCTCGCGTCGAACACGAAGCGCGCGTGCACTTCGTAGCTCTGACCGTCTTCGTCGGCGACCTGAAGCACCGGCGCGCTACCCGTTTCGATCGCACGCACCGTGTGGCCGAAGCGCACCTCGGCGCCCTGCTGCGCGGCGCAGCGAATCAGCAGGTCGTCGAACTGCGCGCGCTCCACCTGCCAGGTCGTGCCCCAACCGGGCGTGTGCTTGTCGCGAAAATCGAACGATGACGACTGGTCGCGCCACACGAAATGCGCGCCGTTCTTGTACTGGAAACCGGCTTCCACAAGCGTCTGCAGCATGCCGGCTTCTTCCAGATACGCCATGCTCTGCGGCAGCAGGCTCTCGCCAATCGAAAAGCGCGGAAAGTGCTGACGTTCCAGCACGAGCACCGAACGCCCGGTCTTTCTGAGCAACGCAGCCGCAACTGCGCCCGCAGGACCGGCGCCAATGATCGCCACGTCTACCGCCTTCCTATGGGATGAAATAGTGCTCACGGCTTCCTCTCGTTTCTTCGTCGTGTGTTCATCGTGCTCAGGTCGTGCCTGGGTCGCGCTTGCCATTACAATGTCGCGCAGCCGTTCTACTCACCCAACATGCGCGGGGAATAAACCATGTCGCCGTCCGAAACATCCAGTGTGCCTTTCGTGCCGGAGACGGCATTCGGTGTCTGGTTCCTGCGCACCCACACGTGGGAACACCACGTGCTACGTGTGGCGATCAACGACCTCAAACGGCTCATCGATACGCCTCTGCCGGCAGCGCCGGTCATTGTCGACGTGGGCTGCGGTCAGGGCAAGTCGTTCCGCCTGCTCGCCAACGCGTTTAGTCCGCAGCGCATCGTCGGCATCGATTATCACGCCGAGTCGCTCGCGCTCGCGGAGCAATCGGGCGAAGCGTGTCGCGCTCAAGCCGCCGCGCCGCTCGACATCGAACTGCTGCGCGGCGATTGCGCGAATCTGCCGCAGGCATCGGCCAGCGCCGACATCGTGTTCTGCCATCAAACCTTCCATCACCTCGTCGAGCAGGAGCGCGCGCTCGCCGAATTCCATCGCGTGCTGAAACCGGGCGGCGTGCTGCTCTTTGCCGAATCCACCGAGGCCTACATCAAGTCGTGGGTGATCCGGCTGCTGTTCCGTCACCCCATGCAGGTCCAGAAAAGTGCCGACGGCTATCTCGACATGATCCGGCAGGCAGGGTTCCGCTTCGGGCCGCAGAACGTGTCGCTACCGTACCTGTGGTGGAGCCGCGCCGCCGACTTCGGCCTCTTCGAGCGGCTCGGCCTTCATCACCCGAAGCCCGGCAAGCGGCGTGAAACGCTCGTCAACGTGGCGGCCGTCAAAGCGTCCTGAGCCTCCAGGCGCACAGCGGCGGCGCTCGCACCAATCGGGCCGCCGCCGACGCCACCCTCCGCCATCCCGCGTACTTACCGCCTACTTACCGCCTACTTACCGCCTACTTCCCGCCTACTTACCGCCTACTTCCCGCCTACTTCCCGCCTACTTCCCGCCCTTCAGCGTCACCACATCGCCCACCAGCGCAACGCCCGCAATGAACGCCCCCGCCCCGCATGTGAACTGCGTGGGGCTCTCCGTCAACTGGTTCCGGTAGTTGCTCTTGATGTTGATGACCGCATTGCCGCCTTCCTTGCGCGCGCGGTCCTGCAACTCGATCACGGCCGACAGGAACACGTGCTGGCAAGCCGCTTCGTCGGTCTTGTTGAAGGCGTTCGTCTTCTTGTTGGTGGCGAACTGACCGAACGACTTGAGCACAGCCGGATGCTTCTGGCCGGCGAAGTACAGCGTGACGTCGTCAGTCACCTTGCCGGGCTCGCTGCGCAGCGCTTCGTCGACGGGGTAGCTCGACACCGTGTCGCGCGCGAACGCGTGCGAGGTCGCGAGCGCCGCGCACAGCGCGGCCAGCATCAAAGACTTTTTCATCGCAATCCTCACTGGGTTCAGTTGGCCTGGAGGACGACGCGCTCGCCCTCGACTGCAATCGCCGCCGCGCTCGGGCTCACGCCACAGGTGTAGTCCGTGGCCGATGCCGTTTCCGTGGAGTGGAAACGCGTTTTCACGTTGACGACGGCGTTGGCGCCGTGCTCGCGCGCGTCGGCCCGCACTTTCTGCAGCGCTTGTGCCAGCGCCTTGCTGCATGATGCTTCGGGGCCGTCGGTGGTGCGCGCGATGCGCACCGAGTACGAGACGCGGCCGAGTTGGCGCTGCACCGCCGGATGAGCCTGCGCGCCGAAATACAGCGCCACGTCGGCGCCTTGCGACGAAGCCGCGGACACGGGCGCGAGCGGCAGCGACTTCACCTGGGTCGCGCAACCGGCCTGCGTGAGGGTAACAAGCGTGACAACAGCCACGACACCAACACCGGCCACCGAGCGTCGCGTAAGGGAGTTCTTCTTCATTTTTTTCCTCGTGAGATCAAGATCGCCTGTGGCGTCCTGCCGTCTTCCAGGCACGACTTCCAGGCGCTAAACATCAGGCTCGCGCAACTGCCGCCGAACCCGAATGAAACGGACATTGCATGATCGATGGCGGCGTCGCGCGACGCTCGCACGAGCGGCAGGCCGGCTGCGCGCGCGTCGAGCGATTCGATGCCCGCCGTGCCCGCCATGTAGCCCTCGCGCATCATCAGCAGCGTGTAGATGGCTTCGTGCGCGCCACACGCGCCTGGCGGGTGGCCCGTCAGGCCCTTCGTCGACGAGAACGGCGGAATCGATTCGCCGAATACGGCGGCGAGCGCGTCCAGTTCCTCGACGTCCCCGCGCGGCGTGGCAGGCGCGTGCGTGTTGATGTAGTCGGGCCGCGTGCCGGCCTCGTCGAGCGCGGCGCGCATGGCACGTGCGATGCCGCTCGCGTGGGGCGTCACCATGCCCGCGCCGTCGGTGCAATGGCCGAAGCCCGTCAGCTCCGCGTAGATGCGCGCGCCGCGCGCGAGCGCATGTTCGAGCGATTCGAGCACCAGCACGCCCGCCCCCGACGCGATCACGAAGCCGTCGCGGCCGGTATCGTAGGGCCGCGAGGCTCGTTCCGGAACCGCGTTGAAGCCGCGCGAAAGCGCGCCCATCGCGTCGAACAGCAGCGTCATGTTGTCGTGCAGCGCCTCGCTGCCGCCCGCGAGCACAAGTGCCTGGCGCCCGGTCTGAATCAGTTGCATCGCCTGGCCGATGGCAAGCGCCGACGTCGTACAGGCCGACGAAGGCGAGTACGTCACGCCCTCCACACCGAACACGTGCGCGACATTGGCCGAGGTCGTGCTGCTCATCGCCTGCGGCACCGTATAAGGCGGCACGCGGTCGAGCCCGCGCGCCTCGCCGATGGCGAGCGCACTGTCGTAGGCCGACATGGCCCCCACGCCCGAGCCAATCACGGCGCCCGCCCTGGGCGTGCGCAACGCGGCCACGTCGAGGCCCGCATCGGCGATTGCGCTGCGCGCCGCGTGGCACGCGAAGCGCGCGGTATCGCCCATGAAGCGTTCGAGCTTGCGCTCGAAAGGCGGCTCGTGCGCCACCGACGCCACACCGGCAACCTGACTCGCGAAGCCGCGCTCGCGCCAGGCTTCGACCCGCACGATGCCGCCACGGCCCGCGCGCAACCGCGCGGACACCTCATCGAGCGTATTGCCGAGGCACGACACGATGCCCATGCCGGTGACGACCACCCGTCGCATGCCGGTCGAGGTCACGAGAGACGGCTCGCTCATCCGGCGCGCCTGAACACGAGTGACGTATTCACGCCGCCGAACGCAAAGTTGTTGCTCATCACGTATTCGGTGTCGATCGTGCGCGGCGCCTTCACGATGTAGTCGAGGCTCGCGCAGGCCGGGTCCACGTCGTCGAGATTGAGCGTGGGCACATACCCGTTGCGCTTCATCATCTCGATGGTCCACCAGGCTTCGATGGCGCCGCACGCGCCCAGCGTATGGCCGATATAGCTCTTGAGCGAGCTGATCGGCATGCGCTCGCCGAAGGTCTGCGCCGTGGCGTGGCTTTCCGCGATATCGCCACGGTCGGTCGAGGTGCCGTGCGCGTTGACGTAGCCGATGGCATCCGCCGGCAGGTTCGCGTCGCGCAGCGCGAGTTGCATCGCAAGGGCCATGGTGTCGGCCGTGGGCTGCGTGATATGCGCGCCGTCCGAATTGCAGCCGAAGCCCACCACCTCGGCGTGAATGCGCGCGCCGCGCGCCACGGCGTGCTCGTACTCTTCGAGCACGAGCGTGGCGGCCCCCTCGCCCACCACGAGCCCGTCGCGGGCCACATCGAACGGACGCGGCGTGAGTTGCGGGTCGTCGTTGCGCGTGCTCGTCGCGTAGAGCGTGTCGAACACGGCCACGGCAGGCCCCGAGAGTTCCTCCGCGCCGCCCGCCAGCATCAGCGTCTGTTTGCCGTACGCGATCGTCTCGTAGGCGTAGCCGATCGCCTGGCTGCCCGATGCGCACGCGCACGAGGTGGGCACGATGCGCCCTTTCAGGTCCCAGAAGAGACTCACGTTCACGGCGGTCGTGTGCGGCATCATCTGCACGTAGCTGTTCGACGTGACGTCGCTCATCGAGCCCGTGTCGAGCATCTTGCCGAACGCGCGAATGGGCTCTACGGAACCGGACGACGAACCGTAGGCCACGCCCATGCGGCCGTCCTTGATCGAGGGATCGTCGAGCAGCCCCGCATCGGCCAGCGCCAGTTCGCTCGCGCGCACGGCGTAGACCGACACGGGCCCCATCGAACGCGTCTTCTTGCGCGGATAGTGCGCGGGCACGGGCAGTTCGGGAATCGGGCAGGCGAGCCGCGTATGCAGCGACTCGAAATA
The DNA here is from genome assembly GCF_048957895.1 of Paraburkholderia sp. A1RI_3L. Classification (NCBI taxonomy): domain Bacteria; kingdom Pseudomonadati; phylum Pseudomonadota; class Betaproteobacteria; order Burkholderiales; family Burkholderiaceae; genus Paraburkholderia; species Paraburkholderia sp. A1RI_3L. The sequence continues at coordinate 524,332 of NZ_JARCHA010000003.1, read as the reverse complement.
GTCCCACGCCGGGATGCGACGCACCGCGTTGCGGCCGAGTTTCAACGCGGCTTCGATCTCGTCCCACTTGTTGCCGAGCGCCGTGACACCGCCCATTCCCGTAATGACGACGCGCTTCATCACACCATCCCGCCGTTCACGCCGATCACCTGGCGCGTCACGTAAGACGCCGCATCGGACATCAGGAAGCCCACCACTGCCGCCACTTCGGCCGGCTGCCCGACGCGGTTCATCGGCACCGCCTTGAGCGCCTGGTCGAGCGGCACGCTGTCGAGCATGCCGGTGTCGATGAGCCCCGGCGCCACGCTGTTGACCGTGATGTTGCGCGACGCGAGTTCCACCGCGAGCGCCTTCGTCGCACCGATCAAACCCGCCTTCGCCGCGCTGTAATTGACCTGCCCGCGGTTGCCGGTCACACCCGACACCGAGGCCACCGTCACGATGCGCCCGCCTTTGCGCGCGCGCACCATCGGCATCGTCAACGGATGCACGACGTTGTAGAACGCATCGAGACCGGTTTCGATCACGACGTCCCAGTCTTCGCCGGTAAGCGCGGGGAACGCGGCGTCGCGCGTTACACCGGCGCAGCAGACGATGCCGTAGTACGCGCCGTGCGCTTCGACGTCGGCTTCGAGCACGGTGCGGCACGCGGCGCGCTCGCGCACGTCGAACTGCAGCACGGTGGCCGTGCCGCCTTGCGCCGTGATGCCGGCCGCGACTGCTTCGGCTTCCTGACGACCGCTGCGGCAATGCACCGAGACGGCGAAGCCGTCCGCGGCAAGCTGGTAGGCGATAGCGCGGCCGATGCCGCGGCTCGCGCCGGTAACGAGAACACGGCGGCTCATGGCTTGAAAGCCTCCTCGATAAAAGTCTGGAAATTGCGCGGCTGATAGACCTTGACGATGGCCTCGGCGCACACGGCGTCTTCGTGGCCGATCGTACACGCGTAGGCGCCATGGCCTTCCTCGCTGCGCAGCACTTCGTTGATGGTGATGTGCAACTGCGCACCGCACGGAAATGCGGGCATACGCGCCTCATAGCGGCGCGTGCCGAGCAGCACGCCGGGCTTCACGCTTTCGCCGGCACGCATGGCGAGCAGGCCGACGTGCGCCGCAATGGCCTGCGCCATCAGCTCGACGCCGATCCACGCCGGCATGGCGCCCGCGCGGTCGGCGTACCAGGCGTCGCCGCGCACGCTCGCATGCGCCGTCAACGATTCGTCGCCGAATGCGCTCACCGAGTCGAGCAACAGCATCGTGCCCCGATGCGGCAGGAGTTGCTCGATGGGCGGCAGTGCCGTGTTGCCTTCGAAGGCATGGGGCGGAGTGGATAGCGTCATCGCAGGCCTCACCGGGCAAGAATCAGGCTGACATTGCTGCCGCCGAACGCAAACGAATTGCTCATCACGTACGGCGTGCCGCCATCGCGCGGCAAATGGCGCTCGTCTTCGACGAGATCGAGCGTGGGCAGTGCGGGATCGGCCTCGCCATCCCAGACGTGACGCGGCAATGCGACGTCGCTGCGCGCGAGCGTGAGCCATGCGAAGCCGAGTTCAGTCGCGCCCGCCGCGCCGAGCAGGTGTCCCGTGAGCGGCTTCGTGCCGCTCGCCGCCACGCCTTGCGGAAAAACGCGCGTCATCAGGTGCGCTTCCATCTCGTCGTTCTTGATAGTCGCCGTGGCGTGCAGGTTCACGTAGCCCACCGCCGACGGCGCGATGCCCGCATCGCCGAGCGCCGCGCGCAAAGCCAGTTCGCCACCCCCGCCCTGCGGATCGGGCGCCGAGATGTGATGCGCGTCGCTCGATTCGCCCGCGCCCGCGAGCCGCACCGGTCCTTCGTCGCGGCTCATCAGGAACACCGCCGCGCCCTCGCCGATGTTGATGCCGCGGCGCTGCGCACTCATCGGGTTCATGCGCACGGGGCTGGTCGAATCGAGCGAGGCAAAGCCTTGCAGCGTCAACTCGCACAGCGAATCCACGCCGCCCACCACCACCGCGTCGCACAGCTTGAGCCGCAGCAGACGGCGCGCAGACACGAACGCCTTGGCGCTCGACGTGCACGCCGTCGAGATCGTGAACGCCGGCCCGCGCAGGCCCAGCACCGCGGCCGCGAACGGCGCGGCCGTGCCGATCTCCATTTGCCGGTAGTCGAACGTGGACGGCATCGTGCCGGTAGCGGAACGCTCGCGCAGCGCCGCTTCGGCCGCGCCGATGCCCGAAGTGCTGGTGCCGAGCACCACGCCGATACGCTGCGCGCCGTAGCGCTCGCGCGCGGCCTCGATAGCCGGCGCGATCTGCGCGAGCGCGGCGAGCAGCAGACGGTTGTTGCGGCAGTCGTAGGCGGCGAGCGCTGCGGGCGCTGCGAACGCTGAGGGCGGTACGAAATCGAGCGACGCCGTCACGCGGCCGGCGAACATCGTGCCGATGCGCGTCTCGATGGGTCCCATACCGGGTGCGCGGCCGTTCGCGAGCGACGCGACGATGGTGTCCACGTCGTCGCCGAGCGCATTGATCATGCCGGGCGCGTGCAGATAGACAGGCGCGTTCACGCGGCCCTCCGTTGAGTAGCAGGGATGCCGAGCGGCGCGAGCAGCACGGACACCAGGATGCCGAGCGAAAGCGTCGCGCCGAAGCTCTTGAGCGCCGGCATCGAACTCATGCCGAGCAGACCGAACGACAGCAAGGTGGTCGCCGCGGAAAGCAGCACGCCGGTCCAGACGGCGCCGAGTTGCGCGGGGGCGCGCAAGGCGCCTTCACGCAGAAACACCGCGTAGTTCGCGCCCACGCCGAGCACGAGCATCAGCGCGAGCGAGTTAAAGAGCGTGAAGCGCACGTGGGCATAACCGAACACGGCAAGCGTGACGCCTATCGCGACGAGCACCGGCAGCCCGGTCGCGATGCCGCCGCGCAGGCCATAGCGCAGCATCAGCAGCACGAATACGAGCAACAGCGCGCCCGCGAGCCAGATGGCGCTGTCGAGCCGCCAGGCGCCGAAAAGGCGCGAGACGCTCGCGGCCTTGTCGACAAAGCTCACCCCAGGCACCGTGTGCGCCGTGGCGACCAACGCCGCTTCGTTCGCCGCCGAAACGCCCTGAGGAATAACGACGGCCGCGAATGCGTCGGGCGCGCTCTTCGAGCGTCCGAGCCAGAGATGGCGAAACGGCTGCGACCACGGTTCGGCCAGCCAGTCGTCGACGTTCAGCGCGGCCCCGTTCGATTTCCCGTAGGCGGCGAGCCACGTGTTCGCCACTTCGTCGCGAAAACCGGCTTCGGTCAGCATGGCGCGCAACGCCGCGGGGTCGCGGAACACGTGCGTAGCGATGAGCGTGTAATCGGCCCGTTGCTGCTCTTCAGACGGCACGAACGATGCTGCCGATTGCCAGCCGCTCACGAGCGGCGCGCCCGATGCATCGGTGAGCGCACCGAGCTTCGTCGCGAGCGCCTCGGCACGTTCAAGTACGCGCTCCGGCGACTCGCCGCTCACCACGAAGAACTGCGAGCTGTTGTCGACGCCCACGGCCTGGGTCACCACACGCTCCTGGGCGACGAGCGACGGATCGCGCTGGATCAGCAGATGGATGTCGTCGTCGCTGGCAAGCCGGAGCCAGCCGGGCACCGCGACGAGGACCATCGCGGCAGCAACGAGCCCGACCCGCAACGTGCTGCGTCCTGCGAGCAATGTATGCCATCTCGTCAGCATCGCGGCGGCCACGGCGAACAGCGTGCGCGGCGCATGCCGCGCGGGCCGCGCGAGCAGGCTCGGCAGCAGCCACAGCACCGACGCGAAGGCGGTCGCGATACCCACCATCGCGAAACACGCAATCTGCTTGAGCGCGGGGAACGGCGCGAAGGTGAGGATCGCGTAGCCCAGCAGACTCGTGGCGAGCGCGACCGTCAGGGCCGGCGCGACTTCGCGCGCGCCGCGCCGCGGCTCCCAGTTCTGCCCGGCGCCGAGATAGACAACGAAATACTGAATCGAATAATCGACCGCCTCGCCGATCAGGCTCGCGCCGAACACGAGCGTCAGCAGATGCAGTTGGCCGAATACGAGCAAGGTGGCCGCGAGCGCGCAGAGAATGCCGAGCGCGGTGGAGACGAAGCCCAGCGCGATGAGCCGCGGCGAGCGAAAGATCCATAACATCAGCAACGCAATGCCGACCAGCGAGCCGATACCGATGGCGTGCATCTCGCGCTCCGAGGCACGGCGCGCCGCCTCGGCGTAAAAGACGGCGCCCGTGCGCGCGAGCGTGACGTCAGGGAACGCAGCCTTGAGCCCCGCTTCACCTTGCGCGACGGCGGCGAGCACCGCGCGCTGGATGTCGGTCTCGTAGGCCGAGCCGCGCAGTGTCGCGACCACGAGCACGCTGGCGGTCGAGCCGCGATGCGAAACCAGCAGCCCGTCTTCTATCGTCAGGTTCGAGGTGGCGAGCGGCAGGCCACCCAGCCAATGCTGGAGCCAGCCGAAAGGGTCGTCCGCGAGCGACGCAGTGAGACCGGCGGCCGGCAGCCCGTAGAGACGCTGCAGCAGCGCATCGTGCAGCGCCGCGGCGCCACCGGCGATGCTCTGGCGATCCGCGGGCGTGAGCAGATTGAAGCGATACGGCAGGTAGAAGCGCGCGATTCGCGACAGGTCGAACGGCGGCAATTGCGCCGTCACTGCTGCGAACGCGCCGCTCGCTGTGAGCGCCACGCCGAGTTGTCGCGCGGCCGCCTTGGCGTGCGCGCCATCGTCGCTCGACACCACGAAGACGGCGCGATTGCCGAGCGCGCCTGCGAGGCGGTCTACGGCTTCTTCCGCGACAGGGTCCGCCTCGGTTGCGGGCAGCAAAGCCAGCAGATTGGTTTGCAGCGGCGACGGCCCCGCAAAGCGCCACGCGCAATAAAGTGCCGCAGCAAGCGCGAGTACCAGCCACGCGGCGCGCAGGCACCCCGTCCGGGACACGGCGAACGTGCGTTGCGCCTCCACTACCGGGCCCCGAACAACGCGAGTTCGGCAGGCGCGAGTTCGCTCACCGCTGCACTGCCTTCGAAGTCGAGTTGCGTCACGTCACCGTTCGCGTGTGCGATGCGCAGCGTGCGCAGATAGTCGCCGCCGCTCATCTGCAACGAGGCAATGGACTGCGCGATTTGCGGCTGATTCGGCACGAGCCGCATCTGCCAGCGTGCGGGCGTGCCCGTTGCCTCGACGTCGAACTGCGAATAGAGCGCGCTCAGGTCGCCCGCGAGCACGGCGCGCATCATCTTCGAGATGCCGGCCGCAGCGCGAGCGCCCTGGGCGCTGCGACTTGCCGTCTGCGTGCCCGCGGCGTCTACCGTAACGATGCCGGCGTCGGTCATGACCCACGTGGCTTTGTAGGGCGTGTCGATGTGCCAGATCGCGCCGCGTTCGCGCAAGAACAGCAGCGAGCCCGTGCTGACGAGCGGCGCTTTCATCGCCGCGAGCGTCTGCGTCTGCGTGAAACGTGCACGAACGCCCTTCGCTTTCGCGAGATGCGAGGCGATTTGCGAGACGAGCGCCATGTCGTTCAAAGCAGGCGATGCGGTTGACGCAGCGGTTCCGGCGGAAGCCTGCGCGGGCGTGCCGGCCACCGAGGCGGCCCCGCAAAGTACCGGCATCGCGATCAGCGCCATTGCGGCCACCGAAGCCGACACGCGCACATTCAGCGTTCCCATGCCCGCTCCAGCTTCTCGAACACCACGGTCGGCGACACGAATTGCAGTTCCTTCGTCTCGGCGTGCACCGCGACCTGGATCGTGTAGCCCTTCGTGAGCCGCTCGCCCGAGACGGCATCGACGATCTCGTAGCCGATCTTCAAGCGGTTCTCGTGTTCGAGCAGTTGCGCCCGCACTTCCAGGCGCTGACCGTAGACCGCGGGCCGCACGTACTTCAAATGAACCTCGACCACCGGCCAGAGATAGCCCGACGCCTGCATTTCACGGTAGTCGTAGTCGAACCTGCGCAGCAGTGCGGCGCGGCCTATCTCGAAGTACTTGAGGTAGTGGCCGTGCCAGCACACGTTCATGGCATCGACGTCGTGGAACGGCACTTCGACGTCCGCACTTGCGCTCAGAACCGCACGCGTGCCGCTCATGCCGTGGCTCCTTCCGTGCGCTCAATGAGCCCGCCCGCCGCAATGCTCGCCGTCACGGCGCGCAGGTCATGTTCGAGCGGGCGGTCTTCGTCGACGAACGACGACAGCGCCGTCACCTCGCTCATGAAGCGTTGCAGCGGTGCGGGGATCATCGTCGCGCCGTTCATCTTCAGGCGCAGTTGCACGGCCTGCACCGTTGCGAGCGTGTGCGCCGCCGCGACCTGTTCGGTGAGTTGCAGCACGCGCAGGCAATCGCGCGCGGCAATCGTGCCCATGCTCACCTTGTCCTGGTTGTGCGCCTCCGTGGAGCGCGAGAACACGCTTGCAGGCATGGTGTGCTTGAGCGCCTCCGCGGTCCAGGCCGACGACGAGATCTGCACCGCCTTGAAGCCATGGTTGATGGGCGCGCGCGCCGGCGCCGCACCCGTGAGGTTGCGCGGCAGACCGTTGTTGAACTTGTCGTCGACGAGCAGCGCCAGCTGCCGGTCCATCAAGTCTGCGAGATTGGCCACTGCGGTCTTCAGCGAATCCATGGCGAAGGCGATGTGGCCGCCGTAGAAGTTGCCGCCGTGCAGCACGCGACCGCTATCGGGGTCCACGAGCGGATTGTCGTTTGCGCTGTTCAACTCGTTCTCGACATCGCGGCGCACCCAGCTGAGTGCATCGCAGGCCACGCCAATCACGTGCGGCGCACAGCGGATCGAATAGCGGTCTTGCAGGCGATGTCCCGGCGTATCGGTGCGTCCCGCGAGATCGGCGCGAATCCAGGCAGCGGCTTCGGCCTGGCCCGCGTGGGGCTTCGCCTCGAAGATCAACGGATCGAAATGCGCGGCGCGGCCGTCGAGTGCAACCGTGGATAACGCCGTGAGACTGGCCGCGAGGCGCGCCAGCTGCGCGGCGCGCGCGAACGCGAGACACGCGAGGCCCGTCATCACGGCCGTGCCGTTCATCAGCGCAAGACCTTCCTTCGGCGCGAGCGTCAGCGGCTCGTGTCCGAGCGCGCGCCAGGCTTCGCGCGCGGAGCACAACGCGCCGCGAAACATCACGTCGCGCTCGCCCACCAGCGCGGCTGCCACATACGAGAGCGGCGTGAGGTCGCCGCTCGCCCCCACCGATCCTTCCGACGGAATGCGCGGCAGCACGCGATGGTTGATGAGATCGGCGACGCGTTCCAGCAGCACGGGCCGCACGCCGGAGAATCCGTAGGCGAGCGAATTGAGCCGCGCGGCGATCACGGCGAGCGTTTCTTCGTCGTCCAGATAGTCGCCCATGCCGCAGCCGTGATAGCGCGTGAGCTGCAACGGCAGGGCTTCGACCAGATGCATCGGCACCTCGACGACACACGCGTCGCCATAGCCCGTGTTGACGCCGTAGACCGTCGCGCCCGAAGCCAGATGCTGCTGCAGGAAATCTGCGCCGCGCTGGATGCGGGCACGCCAGGCGGGATCGCTGTTGAGCGATACGGCAGCACGCCGATGCGCCACGGCCACCACGTCTTCGATGGTGAGCCGCCGGCCGCCGATCACGACACACGGCGCCGCCGCGTTATTCGTATGAGCCGCTGCGTCCTTCAAATCATGTTCGGCCATTTGCGCCTCCGCTGGGGCGCGCCCAGAAGTCGTAGAAATTGAACCATTGATACGGCGCCTTGCAGCAATAGTGTTCGAGACGCGCGGCATAACGCTGGGCCCAGACGGCCAGATGTCGGGCACGGTCGCGCCGCGGCAGTTCGATGCGTTCGGCGAACGGCTCGAAGTAGAGCCGGTAAGCGCCGCGTTCCTTGAGGCAGAAGAACAGATAGACGGGGCACGCCAGCGCATGCGCAAGCACGTACGGCCCCTGCGCAAACGGCGCGCTCGCACCGAGAAACGGCACGTGCGTGGTGCGGCCCGCTTCGCGCGCCGGCGTACGGTCGCCGACGATCACGAGCAACTCGCCGCGCTCGATGCGCTCCTGCATCATCAGCGCGGTCTCCGGCCCGAAGTCGCTGACCTCGACGAGGTGCTGCGCGAAGTCGTGGTGCGCGGCGGCCAGCACGCTGTTGAAGCGGCGCGCGTGTTCGGTGTAGACGATCGCCGTCACCCTGGTCTGCGCGCTACGCACGGCGAGCGCGCGCGCCATCTCCAGATTGCCGAGATGCGAACCGATGACGAGCGCGCCGCGCCCGCTGGCGAGCAAGGCGTCGAGCGTGCCGGCATCGTCGAACTTCACGTTGGCGAAATCGAGCTGGCCGGACCAGGCGGCGAGCTTGTCGAAACCCGATTGCGCGAATGTGAGCATGTGCCGATACGCGGTGAGCCAGCCCGGCCGCGGCGTCGACTCGTTCGGTCTGAAGCGTTGGAGTTGCGCAAAATAGCAGGTCGATGCCTTGCGTGCGGCACGTCCCGTCAGCAGGAAATACGCAACGATCGGGTACAGCCACAGCGACGTGAGGCGGGGCCCGATCGTGCGGCAGCCCAGCGCGAGCAGCGCCATGCCGAGGCGGCTGCCGCGCTCAGCCATGCGCCACCATGGCGTCGTGCGTTCACCCTGCTCTTGCGCTGCGCGGCGCGGCATGAACTTGTGCGCGAGCAGCAACGGCGAGCGCATCAGCATGCCCGCCACGAGTCGCGTGTGGCTGCGGCTGATGCGCACGTTGTCCCACAGCACGTCGAAGTGCGAGACGCCGTCCGTCGCGTATCGAACCGCGGTGGGAATCGAGACGAACTCGACGCGCCGCCAAGAGAGCCGCACGAGAATCTCGATGTCGAAGTCCATGCGCGTGGGCAGCTTCACGCCGTCGATCAGATCGCAAGCCAGGTCGAGCGGATACAGGCGGAAGCCGCACATCGAATCGCGAATGGTGAACGAAAGCGTTTCGATCCAGACCCACACGTGCGTCAGATAGCGTCCATACAGCCGCGATTTCGGCACGCTCGCGTCGTACACCGGCCGACCGAGAATCACCGCGTGCGGCTTCGCATGCGCAGCGTCGAGAAAGCGCGGCACGTCGGCTGCGTCGTGCTGCCCGTCGGCGTCGATCTGCAGGGCGTGCGTGAAGCCCGCTGCGCGTGCGGCGCGCAGACCGGCCATCACCGCTGCGCCTTTGCCGCCGTTCACGGGCAGGCGCAGCAGTGTGAGCTGGCCGGCGTAACGCCGAGCGAGTGCGGCCAGTACGGCCTGGGTCGGCTCGTCGCTGCCGTCGTCGACCACGAAGAGCGGCAACCCGTGCGGAATCAGGTTCGCGACGGTTGCGCCAATCGCATCCTTGTGGTTGTAGATCGGAATGACGGCACAGGCAGCCATGCTCATGCAGGCTCCCCGTAGACGACGACGCCCGACGCGCAGTCGCGTTCGCCCAGGTGATACGCGAATTGCAGGCGGCGGCGCGACGCGTCGTGCGTCAGCACGAGCTTGAGCACAGCGCCGGGCGGCACAGGGGCCATGAACTTCAGCTTGTCGATGGACGTGAGCGTGCGCACGCCGGGCACGTACTCGCTCGCGAGCCGCACGACCCAATCGATCTGCACGACGCCGGGCAAAATCGGCAGGCCGGGAAAGTGGCCGGCGAAATGCACGAGCGTGGGCGGCACGTGCAGCTCGTAGAACCGCTCGTTGGCGTCCCCTGCTTCGGCAAGTAGTTCGAAGCCGTCTTCGTGGGCCCCGAACGCGCGTGCAATGGCCGCTGCCTGCAGCTTGCCGCGCGCATCGAACGGCAACGCCTTGCGAAAGCGCCAGTGACGCGGCAGGACCGTCATGTCGAAATAGCCGGCGAGATGGCGCCGCAGCGTCTTCACGAGCTGCACGCGGCCCTCGCGGCGCAGCGCGGCGTTGCCTTCGCCCGACAGCACCACGAGCGCACCGACGCGCTTGCGCGACGCACCGTCGAGCACCGTGGTCGCGGCCTCGGCCACGAACGGATGCAGCCGCAGGCGGCCTTCGAGTTCCGCCAGCGCCACGCGCTTGCCGTCCAGCTTGATGACGCGGTCGAGCCGACCCAGCAGGTTAAAACCACCACGCGTGTCGAACGCCACGGCGTCGTCGGTGCGATGCCAGCCGTCGTGGTCCAGATGCGGCGAACGCAGTTCCAGTGCGCCGTCGTCCGCGCGGCGCACGTCGATGCCGGGCATGGGACGCCACGCGTCGGAGCCGGTCTGCATCCGCCACGCAATGCCACCCGTTTCCGTGCTGCCGTAGATTTCGAGCGGCGCGTGGCCGAGCACGGCAGCAAAGCGCCGGGCCGTGTCGAACGCGAGCGGCCCGCCCGACGAGAAGAACGCGCGAGGCGCGGGATCGAATGCATCGAAGCCGGGCAGATCGGGCCAGCGCGACAACTGCGCGGGCGTGGAAACGACCACCGTCGCCCCGCACTGCGCGATGCGCGCCTGCAACTGCTGCGGGTCGACGCAGGTGGAGCGGTCGAACGCGCGGCCCGCCGCGAGCGGCCAGAACACGCGAAACAGCAGGCCGTAGATGTGATGATGCGGCACGCTCGCGAGCACCGTTGCATCGCCGGCGAGCGCGCCCCACTGCGCTTCAAGCGTGTGCACTTCGGCGTTGAACTGGGCGAGCGTCTTGCGTACGGGCTTCGGCACGCCGCTGCTGCCGGATGTGTAGAGCGTCAGCGGCGCGTTGGGGTCGATGGTGCAGGTGGCCGTTGTGGTGGCCGATGCGGTGGTCGTTGCGGTGGCCGGTGCGTCAATCGACATGGCGACGATGTCGGCGTCGGTCAGCACCGCGTCGTAGGCCTCGCTCAGGTCCGCAAGATAGCCCGGCGCGGAACTCGCCGGAATCACCGGCTCCTTGCCGGCAATGAAGAGGCCGAAGAGCGCGCACGCGAACGTATAGGGATCGTCGGCACACAGCGCGAAGCGCTGCTCCGCGCGTGGGTTCAGGTGGGCGACAATGGCCAGCACACGCGTACGGAATGCGGGAAAACGGATCGTATCGGCGCCGTCGCGACATACCGCGGCGACTGTCTGCGTATCAACCGCCGCGCGCGGTGCGGCAAAGAGCTCGTGCAGCGCGATCACAATGCCCCCGTGCGCTGCGCCCTCGGCAGCATGATGTACTTGCGCCACACCACCTCGGCAACCAGCAGCACGCCCACCACGCCATACGCGATGGCGCCGTTGTAGAGCGACCACGACTCGCGCGACCAGCACAGCGCCGTGTAGGCGGAGAAGATGCCGTTCGCGGCGAAGAATGCCGTCCACAGCTGCGTGACGCGACGCGTGTAGCGCACCACGTGATCAGGCGGATCCGGATACGTGAAGCGCGCGAACCGTTCGATCATCGACGGTCCGTTTGCCAGTGTCGCGCCGAACGCCACGAGCAGCCCGATATTCACAAGCGACGGATAGAGGCGTAGCAGCAGCTCACTGTTGGTCGCGACGATCGCCGCCGACGCACAGTTGAGCGCGCCGGCCACGGCCCAGTCCACGAGGCTCAGCTTGCGCAGCGAGGCCGCGAATGCCCCCGTGCCCGCCACGCGTTGCAGCCACAGCAGCGCGAGCAGCATGCAGCCCACGTAGCGCGGCGAGTCCCAACGCCAGGCGCACAGAATCACGACCGGATAGGCCAGGTTCGCCGCGAGGCGCACCATGCGGCGCGCGCGACCGTATGCGGGCGGTGCTTCGGTCGCGGCGGGCACTGCGTGACTCGCGTCGGTCATGCGACGCGTGGCCGGGTCGCCCGCTGCCTGCGCGTCGCACGAAGGCGTGGATGGCATCAAGCCTGAGCCGCGAGCAGCGATTCCACAGCGGCGATCACGTCGCCCACCGTGCGAACCGACTTGAACTCTTCCGGCTTGATGCGCCGGCCGGTCATTTCCTGCAGCTTGATGGCGAGATCGACAGCGTCGATGCTGTCCAGATCCAGTTCTTCGAACAGATGCGCCTCCGGCGTCACGCGCGCCGGATCGATCGCGAAGTTTTCGTGGAAGATGGCGCGGATGCGCTCGAGAATGTCTGCCTCGGTCACGATTCAATCCCCCTTGCCTGCAGTTTCTTCCAGCACCGCCGCGTCTTTACGCTGAGACGCAACCAGCTCGGCGAGCGTGTTGACGGAACGAAAATACTCGCGCACGCGCGCGTCGTCGGCGGCGATGGTGAGCTTGTAGCGCTGGCGCAGCACGATGCCGATCTCGAGCGCGTCGATCGAGTCGAGCCCGACTCCGTTGGTGTCGAACAACGGCGCGTCGTCGTCGATATCGTCGGGCGTCAGGTGTTCCAGATCGAACGCTTCGATCAGAAGCTGCTTAATTTCCAGTTTTAAAGAATCCATGATCGAACAGGTGCTGGGTAATGTGTGCCTCAACGGCGCGGGTGACGCTGCGCGCGGCGAGCGCCGGCGGCATTTCGTGCGACGCGAGCTGCCCGACGCCCATGGGATCGAGCACGTTCACGGTGATGCGGAAAGGACGCTCCGGTACGTGATACCAGCGCATCTGCTTCGTGAAAGCGGGTGGATCGCAATGCATGAGAACGGGGACGATCGGCGCGCCGGCTTCGAGCGCGATATACGCAAAGCCGCGCGAGAAGGCGCGCAGCCGGTTGGGCGCCGGGCTGCGCGACCCCTCGGGAAAAATGATCATCGTGTAGCCCGCGGCGATCTGCTGCCGGCAATCCTTCACGAAACCGGCGGGATCGACGTTGCTCACATATTCGGCAGCCCGCACGATACCCCAGAAGCATGGGTTGCCCCAATGGGCGTTCTTCACGACGCAGCAGGCACGCGGCATGAGCGAAAGCAGCACCACGACATCGAGATAAGTCGGATGGTTCGCCACGACGATGGCCGGCGCGCCCGAACGCAAGGCGTCGGCGCCCGCCACGTCGAGTTCCATCACGCCCATGCGCTTCAAGGCGTCGACGAGCGCGCGAAAGAACCAGTGGATCACGGTCGTGACCGCGCGTTGGCGCGAGGCGCGATGTGGCCACAGGCTCGCGAACGGAAAAACGAGAACCGAGAAAAGCAGGCCGCTCAGCCCGAACACCGTGAAGCTGAGGCCGGTAGCGAAAAGACGCCAGCCACGACTAGACCGCACTGACATGCCACCCCCACTGCCAGATCGCGCCGGCGTGTTGCCACGCGGCGGCCGATTGCGTATCGAGACAGTGATGCAGCGCTGCGCTTTGCGTCGCGAAATGCGTCACGCCTGCCTTGCCTGCTTCATGTTCGATTTCGTGTTCGGTCTCGTGTTCGATTTCGCAGACGGTACACGCGAGATGTCCTTGCGCGACCTGTCCCGCGTCGAGCAGCAGCGCGAGGGCGCCCTGCTGCACCTCGTGATCGACCTCGCCGTATGCGCCGTCGGCCGGTTCGTCCGCATAGACGAGAAGCACCGGCACAGTGGGTTCTTCGGTGTACTGCGCATACGCTTCGAGCAACGCGTAACCGAGCGTTTCGGGGCCGGCTGAAATGGCGTTCGCGGGCGAGCGGTCCTGCCGCGCGATACCGAAGAGTCCCGACATGGCGTTGAGCACCGAGAGGCTGAAGGCATTCGGCAGGACCGGTTTGCCGGCCTCGATGCCGTGCAGGATGTCGGTGGTACGCCGTAGTTCGCCGTGCCTCGATGCGAATACCACCCGCGCTTGCGGCACGTTCTGCACGCAATCGTGGGCGACCTTCAACGCCATCCGGGAAAGCGAACTCAGCCGGCGGCGCATCATCGGATCGATGAAGGCGACTTCAGCTGTTTCTGCAACGGCAGGAGACCAGAAAGACCACCGGGCCACCGGCAAGGTCCACGACAAATCGGGCATATCGACATTCGGTGTGGGGTAGCCGCATCGTCCAGGCTACACACCGAAACGACGCATGGAAGCGTTTTCACCCGCGCACGTCGGCGCAACGGGGCCTTCTCTTACAGCCCATTAACGGCATCTGGCGCGGATTATTTAGATCAAAATCAAAAGCGGCGGCAGTGCACGTTAAGCATCGCCAACTTCTTTTTTGACGAAAGGTTTGAAAGAATCAGTGCAACGACTACTGCGCGGTATCGTCTCCTTCAATTCAGAGCGCATGCTTTGCTGGCCGCCACACCGTGCTTTGCGCAAACCCGCTTGCTACGGGGCATGTTCGCGTCCAGTTCTCGCCCATCCCATCTAATGACCAGCAATAAGCGGCCGATTATCTGCCGGGCCACCCTGAAAATCTGTCAAATCTTGTCAAAATAATCCACAAAAACGGTAACGAATTTGAATGACTAAACCAGGTTCGCACACTTAGTCAATTCGTGATGACGTGAACGGGTATCGCCAAACATCGGCCAGAACGCGCCCACGCGATCGACCAAATACCTACGCCGCGAGCAATGCTTCGCGCAACGTAATGAAATGCAATTGCTCGCTTTGGGCCGCGACGAATACCTGCGGAAGCGTGGAGAGGATAACGGGCAAGCCGTCCACCCCGTTCGCGGCGTTGCCGTCGTGGGCAAGCAGTATATCGCCCGCGGCAAGCTGATGGACGAGACGTTGCGCGACTACATCAGCGCGAGTCTCGCGCGTATCGAACCCCCGCCTCGTCCATGACGCGAGGCGCAGGTCGAAGCGCTGCAAAACCGGTTCGAGAAACACATTGCGCAGGCCCGCCGGCGCCCGGAAGAATCGCGGCCACTCTCCGGTCAGGTCGGCAAGCGTCTGCTGGGCCGCTTCGATCTCACGAGCCAGCACGCCGGGCCCGCTGACCGAGAAGGTGTGCCGATGCCTTTGCGAGTGGTTTTCCACGGCGTGGCCGCGTGCCACGATCTCGCGCGTGAGCGCCGGATACCGGCGTGCGTGCTCGCCGATACAGAAGAACGTGGCGCGCACGCCATGACGGTCGAGGAGATCGAGCACCTGCGGTGTGACTTGCGGGTCCGGGCCGTCGTCGATCGTCAATGCGATCGCGCGGCGTTTGCTTGCGGCCGCCGGCAACCGCGTCCAGTTCGGACCCAGTATCGACGAGCGCGGCCACAAACCCGCCGCCGTGACAATGGCGTGATTCGCGAACGTGCCGGCGAGCCACCATGGCCAGGCAGCCGGATCGAGCGCGCATCCAGTCACGGCGGCCGCATGCCAGGCGGCCGAGAGCGTCAGTGCGGGCGGCTGCTCCAGGAAGGAGCGCGAGCGCGGACGCTCGTGCGCGGCGCCCAGCTTCAGTCTCGCAGGCGAATGGGGTTCAGGCATCGGACTTCTCGAGCCACAACGTAAAGAGAACCGCGAAGAGTAGCAAAGTTGCGTGAAGATACAAAATCGACGACAGGTCATGCAGCGGCGGCCACACCACGTTCGCTCCCGAGCCAGCGCTTCAATTGCACCGAGCTCATTCGCACGGACAAAGGGCACGAGCGGCGGAACTGCGGGGCCACGCACAACGAGACCTACGCATTGTCGTTCGGCGATATTCCCGTCGGGTGCGCCAGCAATATTCCAGCAAAAGAAAAAGCCCCGTGAGTCGTCAAACTCACGGGGCTTTGTCACCGCTTTTGGCGGAGACGGAGGGATTCGAACCCTCGATCCAGGTTTTGGCCCAGATGCTCCCTTAGCAGGGGAGTGCCTTCGACCTCTCGGCCACGTCTCCCGAACCCTTCGCTCGCGCCAGGGAGGCAGCGCGACGAAGCCAAGATGATAGCGGTTCCGTGCTCACAGGTCAATTTGTTGCGCACGGTTTTTGCGTGCGCGTCACCAACCTGTCATGTCCATTCTCATTTGCGCCATTCGCACGCCGTTCCGTTTTACGCGGCAATCGTGGCGTGAAGCGGCGTTCCGTGAGAACCCGCTGTGGTTGGCACAGCGGACACGTCACATCACGCCTGATCGAGCTCGAACACCTTGTGCAGCGCACGTACCGCAAGCTCCATGTACTTCTCGTCGATGAGCACGGAGATCTTGATTTCCGAGGTCGAAATCATCTGGATGTTGATGCCCTCTTCCGACAGCGTGCGGAACATCTTGCTCGCGATACCCACGTGTGAACGCATGCCGACGCCCACCACCGAGACCTTCGAAACCTTCGGATCCCCAAGCACCTGCTCCGCGTTCACGTGACCCTTCACCTGGTTGGTGAGGATGTCCATTGCGCGCTGGTAATCGCCGCGGCCCACCGTGAACGTGAAGTCGGTCTTGCCCTGCACGCTCTGGTTCTGGATGATCATGTCGACGTCGATGTTCGCGTCCGCCACCGGGCCGAGAATCTGATACGCGATGCCCGGCTTGTCGGGCACACCCATCACGGCGATGCGGGCCTCGTCGCGCTGGAACGCGATACCCGAGATGACTGCTTTTTCCATGGTCTCGTCTTCTTCAAAAGTAATCAGGGTGCCCGAGGTCATTTCATCTTCGAGCGGCATGAGCGGATCGGTCAGGCTCGACAGCACCCGCGTCTTCACCTGATATTTGCCGGCGAATTCGACCGAGCGGATCTGCAGCACCTTGGAGCCGAGACTCGCCATTTCCAGCATTTCCTCGAAGGTGATCCGGTCGAGCCGGCGCGCCTCTTCCACTACACGCGGGTCCGTCGTGTACACGCCGTCCACGTCGGTGTAGATCAGGCATTCGTCGGCCTTCAGCGCAGCGGCCACTGCGACCGCGGACGTGTCCGAACCGCCGCGGCCCAGCGTCGTGATATGGCCGTCCGGGTCGATGCCTTGAAAGCCCGTGATCACGACCACCTTGCCGGCATCGAGATCCGCCGTTACGCGTTCGCTCTCGATGTCGCTGATGCGCGCTTTCGTGAACGCGCTGTCCGTTTTGACGGGCACTTGCCAGCCCGTATAGCTGACCGCCTCCACCCCTTCTTCCTGGAGCGCAATCGCAAGCAGCCCCACACTCACCTGCTCGCCGGTGGCGGCGATCATGTCGAGTTCGCGCGGGCTCGGACGAGCCGAAATTTCCTTGGCGAGACCCAGCAGCCGGTTGGTTTCGCCGGACATCGCCGACGGCACGACGACCATGCGGTGACCGGCCTTGTGCCATTTCGCGACGCGCTTCGCGACGTTCTTGATGCGCTCGGTCGAGCCCATCGAAGTGCCGCCGTATTTATGTACGATGAGTGCCATTGTCGTTCTGAACTGGAGAGATAACCGCGCTGGCGCACTGTGGAAGTGCCGCGGGAGCCGGCGTGATCGGCACCCAAGCGCGGCAAGCGGCGCGTGTCACACTTTGGTGCTGATGACGCCGCACGACCGGCGGCGTAAATGCAGCGCGTGCAGCACGCGCGGATTTTGCCCTTGCACGCGGCGCAGCCGTTCCGGCGCCGCGTGCCCTGCCCGCGTGACGGCCCTGACGCCTGCCGGATGCTGCCAGGCACAGGTCCGCGGCCGACGCTCGTGGCGACAAAAGCGGGTTGGGCAAACGCATTACCCTACCCGATCGGTAGCAAAAAGACAAGCCAAACGGACCGCGCGCACGGCCGAAAACGCTTATGTGGCAATGATTTGCGGCCTCGCCTCATAAAGCGGCAGAACGCGGCGAGAGACCGCGATGAGGCGAAAATCACGCGCGACCCCGGCACATGCCATGCGGCGCTGCGCCGCATGCGCCGTTCACGCGATCAGAAGATCCACGCGCCACTCGATACGAAAGTGGCGAGTCGAACGTGTGCGGTCGCGGTCACTCGCAGCCGCACGTTTGAGCGCAGTGTGATTCACCCCGAGCCACGGCACGAAGAGCAGCGTATCGCCGGAGAAGATCAACGGCACGTCGCGTTTCCATGCCGGCACGCCGCGCTCCTGGAAGAGATTTTTCAGCGTACGGCTCGGGCCGTCCGGGCTCGTGCGCATACGCTCGCCGCCCGCACGCGAACGCGCCGATAACGGCGCGTGCAGCAGCGCAGCTTCCGGTATTGCATCGGCCTCGCCCTCGGCGGCCGGTACGAACACGAATGTCCCGCGCCATTGCGGCAGACGCCAGATGGCCTCGCCGCGCCACACGAGCACCGCAGGCGCGCGCCCGGACAACGACGTTTCGTCGGCAGGTTCGGCGCTGTCGCCCGCTTCCCAGAACACGAGACCGCGATAGCTGCGCAGCGTCTGGCCCGCATGGTCCACGCGCAGTTGATGGTCGCCATCTACGGTGCGCAGTTGCCGCAATGCATCGGCAAGACGCGCAGCCGACGCCGCCGGCATGCCCAACGTGCGCATCCAGTAGCGCAGCAGGTTCGAGGCGCGGTCGTCGTCGAGTGCGAGCAGGGCTTCGCGTGCCAGCGCGCGACCCTCGTCGCGAGCCGCGTCGCGCAGGTCGATGCGGGCGAGTTCGTCGAGCAGCCGCTGGGCGGAAGCGGCGTGTGCGGCAGTGCGCGCAAGCGCGTCGCGAAAGCCCGGAAAGCGGACGGCGAGCGCCGGCAGAACTTCGTGGCGCAGCGCATTGCGCGCATAGCGCGTGTCCGCGTTCGATTCGTCGTCGATCCACTGCAAGGCGTGCGCCTCGGCGTACTGCTCCAGTTGGGCTCGCAGCAGGTGCAGCAACGGGCGCACACGCACGGGCCCCTGTGCACCCTCGCGGGACGGCGCCATGGCCGAAAGCCCCGCGAGACCCGCGCCGCGCAGCAACTGCAGCAGCACCGTCTCGGCCTGATCGTCGGCGTGCTGCGCGAGCCAGAGTGCGTTCACGCGATGCTGGGCGCACATCTCGTCGAGTGCTTCGTAGCGCAGTTCGCGCGCGCGCGCCTCGATGCTGACGCCCGCCTCGCGCGGCACGTCGACGTGACGGACATCGAAGCGCACGCCGTTCGATTTCGCGAACGCCTTGCAATGAGCGAGCCACTGATCGGCGTTGGCGCTGAGTCCGTGATGCACATGAAGCGCGACGCAACGCGAGGCGCCCGCCACGCGCACGGCAGCATCGAGCAAAACGGTGGAATCGAGGCCGCCGCTGAAAGCGATGCCCACGCACGCGTGGGACGGCAGCGCCGCAAGCGCGGCGCGGACCGCGTCGAGAACGACGCGGTCGGCACTCGATTCAGCGGGTTTCACCACGATTGGGCGGCGCTGGCGCGCCTCTCAGGAAGAACGATCCGGGCCGGCGTCAAACTCACGCGCCCGGCGTGGTCTGCTTGTACTTGCCATAGGACATCAGCCGGTCGAAGCGGCGCTCGCGCAGGTCCGCGATGCTCATGCCCTGGAACTGCCGCAGCGTATCGGCCAGCGCGCGGCGCAGCAGCGCGGCCATGCCCTTCGGGTCGCGGTGGGCGCCGCCGAGCGGCTCGTTGATGATCTTGTCGATGAGGCCGAGCGCCTTCAGGCGGTGAGCCGTCAGCCCCAGCGCTTCGGCGGCCTCGGGGGCTTTCGCCGCGCTCTTCCAGAGAATCGACGCGCACCCTTCCGGCGAGATCACCGAATAGGTCGAGAACTGGAGCATCAGCACGCTATCGGCCACGGCGACGGCGAGCGCACCGCCCGAACCGCCTTCGCCGATCACGGTGGCGATGATCGGGGTCTTCAACTCGGCCATCACATAGAGGTTGTGCCCGATTGCCTCGGACTGGCCCCGCTCTTCCGCGCCGATGCCGGGATAGGCGCCGGGCGTGTCGATGAACGTGAAGATGGGCAGGCCGAACTTCTCGGCAAGGCGCATGAGGCGCTCAGCCTTGCGATAACCCTCAGGACGCGGCATGCCGAAGTTGCGCGCGGCGCGTTCCTTCGTATCGCGGCCCTTCTGGTGACCGATGATCATGCAGGGTTGACCGTTGAAGCGGGCAAGGCCGCCTACGATCGACAGGTCGTCGGCGAACGAGCGGTCGCCGTGCAATTCGTGGAAATCGGTGAAGAGTTCGTTGACGTAATCGAGCGTGTAGGGACGCTGCGGATGACGCGCGATCTGCGAAACCTGCCACGGCGTCAGATTGGCGTATAGATCCTTGGTGAGCTGCTGGCTCTTCTTCGACAGCCGCTCGATCTCTTCCGAAATATCGACGGCCGAATCGTCCTGGACGAAGCGCAGTTCTTCGATCTTTGCTTCGAGCTCCGCGATCGGCTGTTCGAAATCCAGAAACGTGGTCTTCATTGGTTGTAATCCTTGGACTTACCGGCAGCGCGTATTCTAACCGCGCCCAACGCCATCAAAATCGGCTCGCAACTATTAAATCCCATCACCCAATAGCGTCGATGGAAAACGGCGCCACATCAAAGGCGAGCGCGCCTTGCCCGGCGCGACTCACGCCCCGGCGGGCAACGCCTCGAGACTGCGCCACATGTACCAGGTCGCGACCGTACGCCACGGTTCCCAGTTCGCCGCGACCTCGCGCGCCTCGCTGCGCGTGACCGGCTCGCCGCTGAAGTAGTTGACGCTGATGGCGCGAATGAGCCCGAGATCGTCGAGCGGCAGCACGTTGGGGCGCGAGAGGTTGAAGATGAGGAACATCTCGGCCGTCCAGCGGCCGATACCGCGAATCTGCGTCAGCTCGGCAATCACGTGCTCGTCGTCCATCGACGCCCACTTGCCCACGTGCAGCGCACCCGACACGAAGTGCTGCGCGAGATCCAGGATGTATTCGGTCTTGCGTTTGGAGAGCCCGCACGCCGTGAGGCGTTCGTGTCCCAGCTTGATGAACTGCTGCGGCACGAGCTTCGCGCAGGCGTCTTCGATACGCTGCCAGACGGCCTGGGCCGCGGCGACGGAAATCTGCTGCCCCACCACCGAACGCGCGAGCGTAACGAACGGATCGCCGCGTGAAAGCAGATGGACGGGGCCAAATTTCGGAATCAGTTTTTTGAGAATGCGATCGCGCTTCACGAGATCGGCGCAGGCCTTGTCCCAATACGCGGGCCGCGTGACCTCGGGCGCGAGGCTGCCGATCTGCACGGGCACCGCAGCTTCCGTTGCGGTGGATGCGCGACTCTTGCGGACAATCTCGCCCTCGTGAGCGGTATCGACGACGAGCTGACTGGTCAGGCGATCGTTGTCGACGTGCTGAACGCCGAGTGCGCCATTCGCCTTCGGGCGGGCGGTCTTTCCCGCGGTGCTCGATACGCGCGTTTCCTTTTGCGTCGGCTTCGCGACGTGCGGCGCACCTGCGGAACCGTTGAGCCTGCGCTTCGACGGAGCGCCTGGCGCCTCGCCGTTCGCCGCGCCCGCAGCCGTTTTTGCGGTCTTTTTCAATGCGACCTTCGCCGCGGCCTTCATCGAGGTCTTCGCGGCGGTACTGCCTGCCGTGCGCGCTGCACGCGTTGCCCGCGCCGCCTTCCCTGCGGCCTGAGCGCTCTGCGACGCGGCTCGTTTAGCCGCCGCCTTCGTGGCCGTTGCCATCCTGCCTCCTGCCTGGCGAGTCGATCAATGGGTAGTCGACGGCGCTTAAACGCGGCGCCACTCGGTCAACCCGCCCGGTTTGTCTTCGAGTGCGACACCGGCTTCGAGCAGTTCCGCCCGGATCCGGTCCGCTTCGGCGTAATGCTTCGCCTTCTTGGCTGCCGCACGCTCGGCGATCTTTGCTTCGATCGCGGCTGCATCGAGACCGCCAGCCTCCAACGCGCCCGCTGCCTGCTGCAGATACGCACGCGGATCGCGACCCAGCAGACCGACGATGGCAGCAAGCTGCTTGAGCTGCCGCGCAAGCGCTGCGTCGCGCGTGCGGTTCACCTCGGTGGCCAGTTCGAACAGCACCGCGACCGCCACCGGCGTATTGAAGTCGTCGTTCATCGCCGCACGAAAACGCGCGGCATACGCTTCGTTCCAGTCGAGTTCGCCCGCGTCCGGCGCCACGTCTTTCAACGCCGTGTAAAGACGCGTGAGCGCATTGCGCGCGTCGTCGATATGAACGTCACTGTAGTTGAGCGGCGAGCGATAGTGCGCACGCGCGATGAAAAAACGCACGACTTCGGCGTCGTACTTCGCGAGCACCTCGCGGATCGTGAAGAAGTTGCCGAGCGACTTCGACATCTTCTCGTTGTCGATCTGCACGTAGCCGTTGTGCATCCAGTAATTGACGAACGTTTGGCCCGTTGCGCCCTCGCTCTGCGCGATTTCGTTCTCGTGGTGCGGAAACTGCAGGTCCTGTCCGCCGCCGTGAATGTCGAAGTGTTCGCCGAGCAGCGTGCAACCCATCGCCGAGCATTCGATATGCCAGCCGGGACGCCCGCGCCCGTACTTCGAATCCCATCCGGTGTCGGCGGGCTCGTCGGGCTTCGA
Organism: Paraburkholderia sp. A1RI_3L; assembly: GCF_048957895.1. Classification (NCBI taxonomy): domain Bacteria; kingdom Pseudomonadati; phylum Pseudomonadota; class Betaproteobacteria; order Burkholderiales; family Burkholderiaceae; genus Paraburkholderia; species Paraburkholderia sp. A1RI_3L. The sequence goes on along the minus strand of NZ_JARCHA010000003.1, from coordinate 502,157 downwards.
CTGCTTCCAGAGCACGAAGTCGAGCGGATCCTGCTTCGCGTCGTTCGCAGCTACGCGCTCGCCCGCGCGCAGGTCTTCAAGTGATTTGCCCGAGAGCTTGCCGTAGCCCGCAAAACGCCGCACCGCGTAATTCACGTCGCCGTCCGCGGCGCGATACGCGTAGCCGTTCGCTTCGAGCGTCTCGATCATGCCGAGCATCTGCGGGATAAAGTCGGTTGCGCGCGGTTCGATGTCGGGCCGCGCGACGCCGAGCGCGTCGGCGTCTTCGTGCATCGCATCGATGAAGCGGCTCGTGAGCGACTTGATCGTCTCGCCGTTTTCGACGGCGCGACGAATGATCTTGTCGTCGATGTCGGTGATGTTGCGCACATACGTGACCTTGTAGCCGAGCGTACGCAGCCACCGCTGGACGATATCGAACACCACCATTACGCGCGCGTGACCCACATGACAATAGTCGTACACCGTCATGCCGCAGACGTACATCCGCACGGAGCCTTCCTGAAGCGGCACGAAAGGTTGCTTGTCACGGGCAAGCGTGTTGTAGATGCGCAGTGATTCCATAGAGACGATGCGTGGGCCGAAAGACGTCCGCGTGGCAAATCATGCAAGCCGCGGGCCGTGCGACGGCGCCGGGGACAAACACCGCAAACTGGTACAGCCGGTGTTGTGCGGGATTGCGATCAGGCGGAGACGACCGAGGGTGACGAACAATGAGTCTGCGGTTAGGCGAAAACGCGCAGACCTTTTGTTAGAATGGCTCGGAGTATAACACCCCGACCTCTCCCTATGAAATCTTCCAGCGGCCGCGCGCGATACGCTGCAACCCTCGCCGCGACGGCCTTCGCGGGCTTCGCGTTCGCGCTTGGCAGCACGCCCATCCATGCACAGACGAGGGCCGTGACCGACGGTACGCCGCAGATCGACGCGGCCATCGCGCAGAAAGACTGGGCGGGCGCGCTCAAAGATCTCGACGCGCGCATTGCATCGAATCCTCGCGATGCGCAGGCACGATTCAAGCGAGCCACCGTGCTCGCGCGTCTGAATCGCGACGACGAAGCCATCACCGCCTTCACCGAACTCACGCAGATGTACCCCGAGCTGCCCGAGCCGTACAACAATCTCGCGGCGCTTTACGCGAAGCACGGTCGTTACGACGAGGCGCGTGTCGCGCTCGAAACGGCGGTGAAGACCAATCCGTCCTATGGCCTCGCCTACGAAAATCTCGGCGACCTGTACCTGCGTCTTGCCGACGCATCGTATCGCCGCGCGCAATCGCTGGGACGTGCGAGCGCGGTGACACAGCAGCGTCTTGCCGACCTGCAGAAGATCGTCTCGCCGCCTGCCGCGCCGCGGCGTGCGAAGAAGACTCCCGTCGAAGACTATACGAACCGCGCGTCGTCCGATCTGACGAACAATCCCGCCTTCACCTTCGGCGGGCCTACCGGTTCGCTCGCCGTGCCGCCGTACATGGCGCCGTCGCAATGAGCGGCGCACCACGCCAACGTCCGTGACGCGCTTTTCCAACCCGCTTTTTCCAACCTGTTTTTTTCAACGCATCCCCCTCCGAGGATCTTCATGAAATGGTTGATGCTGGCGCTCGGCAGCGCCGCCCTGATTGCGAACGCTCCCGCCTTCGCGCAATCCGCGCAGACGGCGGCCCATCCGCAGGTCCTGCTGCACACGTCTGACGGCGACATCCGCGTCGAACTCTATCCCGAGAAGGCGCCGAAAACGGTCGCGAACTTTCTCGACTACGTGAAGTCCGGCCAGTACAGCGGCACGATTTTCCATCGCGTGATTCGCGGCTTCATGATCCAGGGCGGCGGCTACACGACGAGCTTTGCTGAGAAGCCGACCCGCGCACCCATCCCGCTCGAAAGCCAGAACGGCCTGAAGAACGTGACGGGCACGATCGCGATGGCACGCACGAGCGACCCGAACTCGGCCACCGCGCAGTTCTTCATCAACACCGTGGACAACGCCGGTCTCGACTATCCGAATCCGGATGGCAACGGCTATGCTGTATTCGGCAAGGTGACGTCGGGCATGGACGTCGTGAAGAAGATCGAAGCCTCGCCCACCACCACGCGCGGTCCGATGGGCGACGTGCCGCAAAAGCCCATCGTGATCGAATCGGCCACGGTCGTCGGCAAGTAAGAAGCGAGCAAGCAGCACGCAGGAAGCGGCAGGCCGCCCGCTCTTCACCAGAGCAAACGGCCTGCGCCATCCAGACCACCCCCGCACCCGGTGTGGCACTGCCCGGCAGCTTTCACGCCGCGGTGCCGCACCGCTCTTTCACCCCTCCCCTCGCAAGGATCCCATCATGGTCGAACTGCATACGAACCACGGCGTCATCAAGCTCGAACTGGACGCCGAAAAGGCGCCGAAGACGGTCGAGAATTTCCTGAACTATGTCCGCAAGGGTCAATACGACAACACGATCTTTCACCGCGTGATCGACGGCTTCATGATCCAGGGCGGCGGCTTCGAGCCCGGCATGAAGCAAAAGCCCACCGACGCGCCGATCGACAACGAAGCCAACAACGGCCTGAAGAACGTGAACGGCTCCATCGCGATGGCGCGCACGAACGATCCGCACTCGGCCACGGCCCAGTTCTTCATCAACGTGAACGACAACGACTTCCTGAACCACTCGTCGCCGACGCCGCAAGGCTGGGGCTACGCCGTGTTCGGCAAGGTGGTGGACGGGCTCGACGTGGTCGAGAAGATCAGGAAGGTGAAGACCGGCTCGAAGGGCTTTCACCAGGACGTGCCGGTCGACGACGTCGTGATCGAAAAGGCCGTCATTGTCGAATAAGCGTTCAACGCGTGTCGATAGCGCCTCGTCGACCCGCATTCGATGAGGCGCCAACCGGGTACCGACTGACGCCCCATGCTGCAGGAAAAATCATTACGAAACGCCGCTGCGGGCGTGCCCGGCGAGGGCAAACGCCCACACGCGGCACGCCCCTTTCTGTTCGTCTCGGATCTGCATCTGAGCGACGCGATTCCGCGCACGGTCGCCGCCTTCGAGCATTTCATCCGCGTCACCGCGGATCAGGCCGACTCCGTGTTCATCCTCGGGGATCTGTTCGAGTACTGGGTGGGCGACGACATGCTCGCCGACCCGTTCGTGAAGCGCATGGTCGAACTGATGCACACCCTCTCCGAGCGCGGCATCGCGCTTTACGTGATGCACGGCAATCGCGATTTCCTGCTGGGCAAGCGTTTCATGAAGGCGGCCGGCGCGATCTGGCTGCCGGACCCCATCGCCATTACCGCCTTCGGCACACGCATCGCGCTCGCGCACGGCGACGCCTTATGCACGGCCGACCGCGGCTATCAGATTTTCAGGCGCTTCGCACGCAACCGTCTGCTGCAACTACTGTTCCTCGCGTGGCCGTTCAGCTGGCGTCAGGCACTGGCCGAACGCATGCGCAGGTCGAGCGAGGCGGGACGCGAACGTCCGCCGTTGCCGCGCTATGACGTCACGAAAAAAGGTGTGGATGCGCTCTTCAAGCTGAGCAGCGCGGCCGTGCTCATTCACGGGCACACACACCGGCCCGCGAAACATCGCGAGTCGGCGGGTACACGCTGGGTGCTGCCCGACTGGGAACTCGACCACGGCGCACCGCGTGGCGGCTACCTGCGCGTCGACGCCGAAGGCTTCAAGATGATGCCGCTCGATTGACGAAGGGTTCGCCGGCGGTCAGCTTGCTCCGCTCGCCCGGAGCCGGGCGAGCCCACCGTCAGTCGCGGGGCGCCGTTGCCGCAACTTCGGCATATTCGGCTGCAGTGCTATCGGCCTGATCGGCCTGCTGACTGCTGCGCTTCGCACGCTCGCCACTTTCGCTTCCTTCGATCACGGCGGACAGCCGCCGCAGGTCCACGAGCGCCGCATCGGCACCATGCAGGGCCTCCAGCTTTGCGCCGAGCCGTTCCAGCGCCGCGACGATTTCGTCGACGCGCTGCGTCTGCGTCGCCGCGTGGTCAATGAGTCCGTGAATGGCGAGCGAGACCGGATCGTCTGCGTTGGGTGTAATGCCGTAGGCGCAAAAGCCCGGGCGTGCCCCGGTCTGGCCTTGGGGTTTACCGCGCGCGGGCTCGGTTTTCGCCGGCAGGATCACGCGCGCGGGATTGCCCACGGCCGTACCGCCCGCCGGTACGGGCTTGATCACGACCGCGTTCGAGCCGATCTTGGCTTCCGCGCCGATGGTGAAGCCGCCAAGCACCTTTGCCCCCGCGCCCACGATCACGCCGCGCTCGAGCGTGGGATGGCGCTTCGCACCACGCGTAAGCGACGTGCCGCCGAGCGTCACGCCCTGGTAGATCGTGCAGTCGTCACCGACCTCGGCCGTTTCGCCGATCACAACGCCCATGCCGTGGTCGATGAACACGCGCCGGCCGATAGTCGCGCCCGGATGAATCTCGATGCCGGTCAGAAAGCGCGCCATCTGTGAAACGAAACGGGCCATCCAACGGCGCTTTGCGCGCCAGCATGCGTGCGCGACACGATGCAATACGAGCGCGTGGAGTCCCGGATAGCACGTGAGCACTTCCCAGGCGCTGCGTGCAGCGGGATCGCGCTCGCGGATCGTGGCGATATCTTCGCGAAGTCTCGTGAACATGGCAGTGACGCTCGGACAGGTGGGCAACGGCTGCGCACGGCGGGCAACGCGCAGCGGCGAACGGCGACAACAACGGATTCGATGACAGCAAGGACAGCTGCAACGACAACCGCGGGCGGCAACCGCAGCAACGACTGCCGCCAACGCATTTTTCCTGCTTTACTTCTAACGGTTCATGGATTGTAGGCGATCGGCCGCCGCCCGTCGGGTAACCCCTTTCGCTGCGGGGTTGCCCGTCACAACACGGTCACGACGGCCCTTCGCCCGGTTCCCGCGACTTGAGCAACAGGATGCGCTTCGCGATACCTCGAATGATATTGACCTCTTCGCGCTCCAGCCCCGAGCGGCTGAAGAGGCGCCGCAGGCGTGACATCAGTTTCTTGGGGTTCGCGGGATCGAGGAACTCGAGCGCGATGAGCGCGTTCTCCAGGTGCACGTACATCCGCTCGATTTCATCGTTCGCGGCGAGCGTCCCCACGGTTTGCGCCGGTCGCCCCGGCGCTGACGCAGCCTCGCCGCCCGCATCGAGGTAGGCCATCCTCAATTCGTACGACAGCACCTGGACCGCCTGAGCCAGGTTGAGCGAACTGTAGGCCGGATTGGCAGGAATGTGCGCCAACGCGGTGCAGCGTTCGACGTCTTCGTTCGACAGCCCCGTTCGCTCGTTGCCGAAAACCAGCGCGATGTCGCCCGTGGCGGCCAGCCGGCAGGCCTCGCCGGCCATGGCGCGCGGCGCCCCGGGCGGTGGACCGTATTCGCGCGACCGAGCGGTAAGCGCAAGCGACCAATGCACGCCGGCCAGCGCCTCGGCAAGTGTCGGCACGACATGCGCGCTGGCAAGCACGTCGTCGGCCCCGCTCGCCATGGCAATGGCTTCCGGATCGGTCTGCACCTGCGCGACGCGCGGCGCGACCAGCACGAGGCGCGAAAAACCCATGGTCTTGAGCGCGCGCGCCGCCGCACCGACATTGCCCGGATGGCTGGGCTCCACAAGCACGAAGCGTGTCGAGGTAAAACCGCCGCGCACGGGACTGATGCCTTCGGCTGCGGCCTCCGGCGTTGCTACAGAAGAAGATGTTCGAGACGAGACCACGATCGGCTGGCTACCTACCATGCGAAAAAGGGTATGGTAGCGCGAGGCCGCGCGGGACGTGCCCTGGCCAGGTGGCCAACAGCGACGACCGTCCCGCAAACTCCTCGCACAGCCATCCGCGGCAGACCTCAAACGCTCCATCCTCCAACACGCACGCCGACTCGGGTAAAATCACGCTGTTTCGCGCGCGCCATTGCCGGTGCGCATCGCTCTTCTTCAATTCGTGTGTCGTTGGCAGGACGGCTGCGAGGCGCGCCGGGCCGGCCGCTTCAAGCTGTATCGCCCACTTTCGTTACATCCGGCGGACCGCTCCCGTGGCGCCGGCATAAGGATCCTGTCTCATGCATCCCATGCTCAACATCGCTGTCAAGGCCGCTCGCCGCGCCGGACAGATCATCAACCGCGCATCGCTCGATCTGGACCTCATCCAGGTGAGCAAGAAGCAGCACAACGACTTCGTCACCGAAGTCGACAAGGCCTCCGAAGCCGCCATCATCGACACGCTGAAAACCGCCTATCCCGATCACGCGATCCTCGCCGAAGAGTCCGGCCGTTCGGAAAACGAGTCGGAGTACCAGTGGATCATCGATCCGCTCGACGGCACCACCAACTTCATTCACGGCTTCCAGTACTACTGCGTGTCGATTGCGCTCGCGCATCGCGGCATCGTCACCCAGGCCGTGGTCTACGATCCGACGCGCAACGACCTCTTCACGGCGTCGCGCGGACGCGGCGCGTTCCTCAACGACCGCCGCATTCGCGTTGGCCGGCGCGACCGCCTGGCAGACGGCCTGATCGGCACCGGCTTCCCGTTCCGCGAAAAGGACACGCTCGACGCTTACTGCCGCCTGTTCGCCGAAATGACGAACGCCTGCGCCGGCCTGCGCCGGCCCGGCGCCGCCGCGCTCGACCTCGCCAACGTTGCTGCGGGCCGCGTCGACGGTTTCTTCGAGCAAGGCATCAGCGCGTGGGACATGGCCGCGGGCAGCCTGCTCGTGACCGAAGCGGGCGGACTGGTGGGCAACTACACGGGCGACTCGAACTTCCTGAATCTCGGCGAGATCGTGGCGGCCAACCCGAAGATCTACGCGCAGATGGTGCCGATCCTTTCGAAGTACAGCCGCACCAAAACGGCCTGACCGGACGCACACGCCGGCGCGGCACACCGCGCCGCGCCGCGCTGCGTGCGGGGCGCTTCGTGACGCGCCTTTCGCGCACGCGCTATGATCGCAAAGCGGCTTCGGCCGCTTTTTTTGTTTGGCGCGGCGATTGCATGGCCCGCCTGCAAGCTCGCGAGCCGCGCCCTGTCTCGCGAGCCCAATGTTCTGGCGTTCTCGCGCTAGCCACGTGATGGCTTGCCAGCAGTGCACGTATCCGACGGTTTCTCCGCCCGCTCCATGAAAAAAGGCTTCTACACGATCATTGCCGCGCAGTTCGTTTCGTCGCTTGCGGACAATGCGCTGCTCATCGCCGCCATCGCGCTTCTCGCGGTCATCCGTTCGCCGTCGTGGATCACGCCGCTGCTGCAGATATTCTTCACGATTTCGTACGTGCTGCTCGCGCCGTTCGTCGGCGCCTTCGCGGATGCGCTGCAAAAGCGCCACGTGATGTTCATCTCCAACGCGCTCAAGGCCGGCGGCTGTCTGCTGATGCTCGTGGGCGTGCATCCCATCGTTGCTTATGGCGTGGTCGGCTTCGGCGCGGCGGCCTATTCGCCCGCCAAGTACGGCATTCTCACCGAACTGCTGCCGGCCGAGCGGCTCGTCGCGGCGAACGCGTGGCTCGAGTCGGCCACAGTGCTCTCGACCATCGTCGGCACGATGCTGGGCGGCGCGCTCGTGAGCGCCTATGCGGGGAAACTGGTGGCACACCTTGATCTGCCGGTCATCCGCACCGCCGCAGACCTCGCCATGTTCGCCGTGATGCTGGTCTACGCGGCCGCGGCGATCATCAACATCGGCATACCGGATACCGGCGCGCGCTATCCCAATCGGCTCATGCAGCCGGCAAAGCTGACCGGCGATTTTCTGCACTGCTTCCACGTGCTGTGGGCCGACAAGCTCGCGCAGATCGCGCTGTGGGTGACCACGTTGATGTGGGGCGCTGCGGTGACGCTGCAATTGCTCGTACTCAAGTGGGCCGATGCGAACCTTGGGCTATCGCTTTCGAAGGCCGCCATCATGCAGGGCGTGACAGGACTTGGCGTCGCGTTGGGTGCCGCTGCTGCGGCTGCGTGGATTTCGCTGCGCACGTCCCTTCGCGTACTGCCGATCGGCATGCTGACCGGCATCGTCACAGTCGCCATGGCGTTCTACAGCAAGGGACTTTTTCCAGCGGGCGCCGGCATCCGCTTCGCGAATTTCACGGTGCCGCTCTACATGCTCTTCGCGTGGCCGCTGATGATCGGGCTCGGCGCATTGGCGGGCTTTTTCATCGTGCCGATGAACGCCGTCCTCCAGCACCGGGGCGCCGCTTTGCTCTCGGCGGGCCACTCCATCGCCGTACAGAACTTCAACCAGAACCTGGCGGTGCTGCTGATGCTGGGCGCCTATGCCCTGCTGCTCATTGCGAAGTTGCCGGTGCAATGGATCATCGTCGTGTTTGGATCATTCGTCACGTTGCTGATCTGGCTTGCGAAACGACGCAGCGCGGCGAACAGCCGCGAAGTCGACATGCGGGCACTGGTGGAGGAATGAGGCGGGCGCGCCGCTGCATCGTAGCGGGACACATGTGCCACGCTACGAATCCCCTAGAATGTAGGGCTTGTTTTCGACATTCGCCTTAGCTAACCGAGCCTGCTTCGCATTGACCTCGACGGCCTTTCGCTGCGTTTCAGGCGACTGCCCGTCCGACTGCCGCCGGGTCGAGGTTCGGCCATACGGCTGCCGTTCACCGAAGCGGGTGCAGGCCTCCGGCAGGCGGGACGCGCGATCAACCGTCGGCCCCTCAGTGCGGAACGCTTTGGCCGGCTGGCCTATAGCCCGGCGATGGGGCGCGAAGTATAGTCGTCGAACCGAAGCTGCAGGTCCCCGTTCGCGCCCTGTCAACAATGAGGACACGGCCTAAACGGAAGCGAATGTCTGCAAATGTCCGAACACGCCTTTCAGCAATCGATTGAATGAAAACAGAAACCAGCGTCGAAACCGTGCCCGAGCAGAGCTTCGCTGCCCATACGCCGATGATGCAGCAGTGCCTGCGCCTTAGAATGGTGTCCTGTAGACTGACCTACGCCAAGAGTTACGCTCCATAAGCAAACTGCTCCCCGCTCGTCCAGACGATCCAGTAGACTAATCAACTCTGTCTGTCGCAACCTACTCTACTGGTGCCGGACATCTAAACTCCAACATGAATCGAGACGACTTGATGGTCCTCTCGCGAGAGAGGGTTCGCGACGCGCGAGCGCTACTCACCGTGCGGCGCTATGCTGCCGCTTATTACCTTTGCGGCTATTCGATCGAATGCGCAATCAAAGCATGCATAGCAGCGAAAACAGCGAAGTACGACTTCCCGGACAAAGCGCTCGCCACAAGCGCCTATTCCCATGATCTCGTACAACTGGTAAAGGTTGCTGGACTGCAATCGCAGCTAAATGCGCAGGTCAGCAAGAACCCGCAATTTGCCACCAACTGGGCGATCGCGAAGGACTGGGCTGAGACGCGCCGTTACGAGCTAACGATCGGAAGGCCTCAAGCGCGCGACCTTTACACAGCGACGACAGCTCGCCAGCACGGAGTGTTGAAGTGGATCAAACAGTTTTGGTGAGCATGAGCAACGCAGCGGCAACCTTGACGACCGAGGACATCGAACGCGGCGAAAAGCTCCTCGCGGCGCTGGACTCGGATAACAAGCGATTCAAGGCACGCCGTCCAGTGAACGGCGCGTTTTGGCAACTGCAACCGGAACGAGATAAGTGGGTGCTCTGCCTCGCCATGCCGAACATCAGGCGCGATGGCCCAAGATTAGCGTATCGCCACATCTTGGGTGCAATCAGGCGGCACCACATCGCGGGAATGCTGTTAACCGATATCTCGCTGGTAGACAAGGACGACCCGAGTTACACAAGGCTGTCTCGAACCATCCAAGCGCCTGGGATAAACCGACTAAAGTTGATCGGCAACTGGGTGATGGGCGAACGCCTACCAGACATCTTTGCCTATCGAATCACAAAGTAGTTCGATAGGCAAACCAGCGACGCCCTGCCAGCGACGCCTCGAGCTTGGGTTGCGGCAGGGCGTCGCTGGCGACCCGATCAAAACTCCGGCATCTCGCTGATGGGGAAGTTTTTGTCGTTCTTAGCCACGCGAAGAACGATTTCAACCGCTTCACCTCGGCGTATGCCGTTGTCTTCCTGTTGAGCCGTTATCACCTTGTGACCCTTCTGGATTAGATCCACGATCGCTTTTTTGGACACCACCGTAGTCTGTGGATTCCACGTTTTGTCTTTGTCGTTGAACATCCACAACTTGAACTTTGACGCAACCTGATTGTTAGGATCGTCGTGTTTCACCGCAGTAATACAGTAAAGGTTCATTCGATTTCCCCGAAGCCCCGTCGACGGTAACGGCCTGCGGTAGATTTGGGATTGAATTAAACTTTTCAAGCTGCTGCCCGCGCCGATACGGTCGAACGGAAACTGTACGTTTACACAGTATTTTTCCGCCCCGGTTCATATGCACGATCGTGCCCCACTAGCCCCCGCCCATTTCGCCGAGATCCAAAAACTAGCGGATTCGCACCTGTACGGCGAGTTGCGAAGGAACCAACAATCGCACAAGGCCAATGACGTGCGCGGTCTCGCGTTCGAAGCTTTCTCGCACCATCGCCAGCTTTTGCTCTGCCGTCCAGCGCCGCCGACGCTCCTTGCCCGTTAACACATCTATCACTTTCTGCCTGATGTTAGTCAAAACACAGTGTCATGCCTACCCGCTAGTTTAAGTGAGAGGCGGTGTACGAGTTTCAGAGGGTTGCTTCAGCATGCGCCATTCGCGATAGCGAATGGTTAAAATCACCACACCCAACTCAGCGATTCCCGACGATGGAACTCAGACCAGCGTGTGATTGGTACGCAGAACTCCGGCGCCGCGATCCCTTAAACGATTATTTCAGTAATTGGGATTGCGTTGCCCGCTCCGACATCGACGCACTCCGCGGAATGCTGGACAGCGCGAAACGCGAGGAACACGTTCAACAATTTCTGCAAGATAACCCCAAATTTCTAATTCAACACCTCGGAGGTGGTCATGGTCGATGGATCATTCCGAAGCAGCGGCTTGGTAGCGAGCACGTGACCGACTTCATGATCGGGGAAGCCGATTCGATGGGCTTCCGCTGGACTGCCGTTGAACTCGAAAGCCCGCTGTCAAAGATGTTTACGAAAGCGGGCGATCCGTCCGCCGCACTGAATCATGCTATACGGCAAATTCGCGACTGGCGTATATGGCTATCCCTTAACCAAAACTACGCAGCGCGCCTGCGCAGCGAAGCCGGTTTGGGCCTTACCGATATCGACGCGGAGGTGCCGGGGCTAATCCTCATGGGACGCCGTGCTACCGAAATGGCAGACACGAGACGCATGCGTCGCCAGATTAGTCGCGAGGCGAATATTGAGATTCACACTTTCGATTTCCTCATTGATGCCTTGACAGGTCGCATTGACAGCTTGGAAAAAGCGCGAAGAATGGACTCAGCGCGCTAGAACGGTTCTGTCCTAAAATTGTCAAAATACGCATCCCGAAACACCCCTTCTTCGTAATTGCATTGAACCGTTCGCCGTATCCCACGTACTCTGATAACCTCTAACGGCAACCTTCAATCTCAAGCTTCCCCGGACATACATCGCATACTGTCTAATCATATGTACCTGATTTTCAAGATATTCTGGGCGGCTGTACTTGTTATGGCGATTCCCATCATCGCATCGTGGTTCGCGGTGTCTGGGCTTCCGAAGTGGGGAGCAACAGTAAAGGCGAAAGAAAAGGCAATCGCCCGTCTACGCGAGCATGCGACCAATGCATCGTCCGGAAGAATCACGGTGGCCGTCGTAGCCGCGACGCTTCTGCAAGTTGCAGGATCCATCAATTGGCGCCATGCGACCACTGTCGAGGACGGTGTTCAATGGTTGTTCATCGTATCATTCGTGGGAGTTGCCGCGTCCCTTTACTTCGGTTGCCGTGTGCTTTCCCATAGTTCGATCATCGCCTGCCCGGGATGCCAGTGGCTGTGGGGACTCCTTATCCTAATTGCAATATGGTTTGGCCGGGCCCGCACCCAAACAGACCTTGCGGTTACATTCGGCGCGGTGTCAGACAAGCTACCCTCTGCTTACAACGTCGGCGTCTTCCTGAGGGCCTTTGGGCATGTATCGCTGGCTATGGCCGTCGTTATGCTTCTTGCTGAAGGGTCCGCCGTCCTCCTGTACCTTGGCTTCGAAAGAATTTTCGGGAAATCCTTGCCCGAAAATGAAACGTCACGTGCTCAAGGATGGATTGCCCTCTTCAACACATTTGCGGTTATGCTGTCCGCAGCATTTTCACTTAATGCTGCCTCAGTTCTGGCCTTTAACAGCCAGCCCGTCAGCGCTACTATCGCGCGAGTGGCGTTCGAAACCGATCTTCTTCCAGAGTCTGCGTGCACCGGACTACCTGACAACAAAACGAAGAAGGTCGTGTTCCGGAGTGATGACCGCGAGCAGGCAATCGTATTCGCCTTCTCTGGCACCCCGCGTAACGACGCTAACGCCGTTCAACATCACATCCCGAAGCCGATTATCAAATGGCGGTCGGAAGACTATACTGCCATCATACCGAAAGCAATCGCGATCGATAGAGACTGTAAGCTCGTTGATTAGATTCCGTACGTCTTTCGCCCCCAGTCTTGCACTCACCTTGACTAACAGGCAATCCCTCGCACCATGTCGGGAAAGTTAACGTCCGACGAGAGCTCGCGTCCATTGGCAATATACTGCCGGTAAGAAAAATCGCCGAATATCGCTTACGGAAAAAGAACTCAACTCAAATGTGAATTTGATCTCTATTGCACTAATTTACAAGAGCGTCAGAATGGTATGTCATCATCCATGTCGACCTGGTAACGATCCTTGCTATCCAAGCGAGCATGCAGGTTCGCCAAGATGATGTTTTGCTTTTCCGTGGAAACCCTCCTGAACATGTCAATGAATTCCTTCAGTGTCTCGACGCGAATTGTGGGCCGCTTGAGGTACCTGTAAGCGCCATTGATGAAACATTGCGCAATCATATTCGGATTTGGAATCCTATCCTCCAGCATTACGCTGCGATAACGTTCTTCAAGCCTAGATAGCAAGGTTGCCGCGTCCGCGTGATATTTCGCCCCTTTGTCAATGGAACTAACGATCTCAGACAGAGCCGAGGCGAACTCTTGATAGACGTGCTTCTCTTCCCACGAAAAATCTACGCCGCCAAATCCGGCTTGCAATAGGACCCCACGCACCTCCGAGAAGGACGTGATTCGATCTTCTGGATCGATTGCACACATACGCTCCAGCAGTTGCGAGTGCTCAAAATTCTCAATTCCGTGATCCGCAATGAGTTTCTCAAAAAGCTTCCCGACAAAGTAGACTTCGGTCCGAAAATCATAAATTGATTGCCTCAACTCATTCGGGAGCGGACACCACCAGTTCAAAAAAATGCTATTCGCGTAATCCTTTGGTTGCTGAGCTTGCTTCCCAAAACCGAAATCTATAATCTTGACAACACCCTTGTCATTCACAAGAATATTGCTCTCACGGATGTCACGATGCAGAATTTCATTTTCCTCCAGATAAGAGAACCCACTAATTACCTGAGAGAAAATATTATTGATTTTATCGGAATTAATAAGCAAATGAAAGCCAATATCCTCGCCATCCACATACTCCATCAGTATGTAACCAGTTTTCCTCTCCGGAAATAGATAGTAGTTGAATACACGAACCACGTTTGTATGGTTCATTAGATGAAGTAATTTTATTTCCTTCAGGAAGGCATCAAAAAACCTATCAGCATGTGCCGGATTAGCCGGTGCATATTTTTTGCACGCAAAGCGCTCATTGATGGTACTGTCAAACAGCAATACTGTATTGCCAGTCGCGCCTTGCCCTAAGCGCTTCTCCAAGACGAAGTCCTTTTTTCTTACAAATTTTACAATTTGATTGTCCATGTCGGGTGGGCTGCCGTTCTCACCGCCCCCAGTCATCCAGCGGAAGTCAGCATAAAATGTTTCGGGTAAAGTGATTATCACCCTTTTTCCAGCGTGGCGGGTCCAAGTAGAAAAGCGCGGGCGGTCGGTCATAGGGCGACAGCACGACGTTCACGACGCACGAAGTCATCAGCAGCAAGGCCATCACGATTCAGGACGGGTTCCGGGCATACAGCAGTTAAGACGACTCGGCCGAGGACGACGCCCAGATGTTGCGGAACGGACCGCGGTTCCGTTCCTGCTTTCTCTATACCAGCAGCGCGAAGTTCGCCGTGGCGCTGGCGCAAAATGGTTACGCCACCGACCCCGCCTACTTCGCGAAGCTCAACGCGATCATTCGCAGCCACAAGCTCGACCAGTACGACAACCAGCGGGCGGATCGATGATGCGACGGGCAATTGTCGCGGCCACGTTTGTGGTCTGCAGCTGCGCATGGGCTGGCGGTCCCGCAGTCACCACCGGCGACGATGCCGCGACGAAGGCGGCCGAAATCACGCAGAACTACGGTCTGTCGAAGGACAAGACCGAGTGTCTGCTGTTCGACACCGCCGACAAGGGAACGTACCTTCTCGTGCGCGTGCGTGAGAACCATACGGACGCCTGTGGCGGCGCCGCAGGCGTTTCACCCACATTGTTCTTCCTGAAGATCCGCAAGCGCGACGGCTATACGGTCACGACCGCCTACGACGGCGAACACTATCGACCTCTCAAGCCGCGAGCAAAGGATTGATCGCGGCGCTGTGGGCTGTGGGGTTGGCAGTCACAGAGGCGACGGTAAACGTCACCGTGTCAGCCGCGACACCCAATCTCCACTACAGTGCCCACCGCCGGTCGGGAGGATGCCTCGCTGCCCGGTAGAGTCAATCCGCGTGCACAGCGGGAACAGTCAATGACAAAAAGGTCTGGGCGTTGCGCTGCGCGACGTCGCGCCAGCAATTGTTGAAAAGGACATGCGTGCGGCCTGCGCGCTTCGCAATCGCCTGAATGGGGGCAGCAAGCTCTCGCAGTTCTTCGTCGCTGTACTCGTAATTGAATCGCTCTGCGGCCGACTCCGCGCCGCTCCACGTCTCCGCGTTGCGCCCATGCAGACGCACTATCGCCAGCTCAGGGGACGTGACCTCCCGTACGGTATGCGCGCGCCCCGTTACGCCTTCTGGCGCATCAACGATCACGTGCACAATGCCGCGCTCGCGCTCCATCGCGAGAGTCGACTCGCGGTGCTTCTCGTTGAACCAGCTCTCGTGCCGAAATTCGAAGGCAGTCAGGAACGGATGCATGCGCTCGGCGCAGTGCTCGACATGGGCCATACGGTAACAGTTCGGCCCATTTGCACTTCGAGTGCTCTGACTTCCGACAGCCGAGCAAGAGCATGGTGATGAGGAAGTCGACGCCGGTGCGGTTATCGTTCTCGAGCCTTTTGCTCCAGGCTGCTTCGAGGAAAAGGCCGAGCGCCGCGCTCCTCGCGTTCGCGCGCGATCTGCGCGCGCGAACGATACACTCCGTTCAACGTCAAAATCGTGAACAGATTGACCGTCAAAGCCGGCGCACGCCCCTCGTGTGTCGCGTCTAGCATCTCCTTGCCAATCGCCCATTTCGTCGCGGTCGACGCCAAGCGAAACGTTTGCTCCGTCGCTGTGGGCGTCGCCGCGCCGCTCTGGAACTGCTCAATGATCTCGTCGGTCCTGAGCTCTTTGAGCTTGCGCGGCGCCCAATTCCATTCCTTGAACTTGTTGGCCGCGCGGTCAACAGCGCGAAGCGTCTCCGCGCTCGCGCGACGCTTCACGCGCGTCGCAAGGTGGTTGCGGTAAGCCGCGATGACATCGCCCAAGGTGGGCTCCAAGGCGCTGGCCTCCCGCCTTGATTTGTTCGGGTTCTACCCGTCTCGCCCATCGCCCTCGCGAGCTCTGCGGCCTTCTTGCGCGCCAGCCCCAAGTCGAGAAAGTCACTGACGTTGCCCACCGTGGGCATGATGGACACGCCGTTCACCTTCCGGCGAACGATGTAGGTCTTCTTCCCGGCGACACGGACCCCAAATCCGGGCGGCGCGTCGCGGTTCGAATCCCATAGAATGTAGGGCTTGTTTCCGACGTTCGCTTCGAAGACCAGCGCGCCCTTGGCGTCGAGCCCGACCGGCCTCTCGCTGATCTTCAAGCGCTTTATCAGCGCCAAATTCAGGTCTGCTTTCACGGTTGTTGCTCGCTTCGAGTGTATGAACGCCGTCGAGCAAGGGGGACTGGCGAATCACCGTCAATCCCCTGCTGCATATGGATTTGGCCGTTCGGCCGATCCCCGGGGGACCGCGCTCGAAGTATAGTCAACGAACGACCGCTAAAGGTCCCCGTTTGCTCCCCCTTGACAGCGGGGAACATGGCGAAAAATGGGAGCGAATGTCCGCAAATGTCCGAACACGTTCTTCAGCAACTCTTTGAATGAAAACAGAATCCAGCGTCGCAGCCGCGCCCGACCAGACCCTCGCGAAGCACACGCCCTACATGCAGCAGTACTTGCGCATCAAGGCCGAGCATCCCGGCACACTCGTGTTCTACCGGATGGGTGACTTCTACGAGCTCTTCTACGACGACGCCGAAAAAGCCGCACGCCTGCTCGATCTCACGCTGACGCAGCGTGGCGCTTCGGCCGGCATCCCCATCAAGATGGCTGGCGTGCCGCATCACGCTGTCGAGCAATATCTCGCGAAGCTCGTGAAGCTCGGCGAGTCCGTGGCCATTTGCGAACAGATCGGCGACCCGGCTACCTCGAAAGGACCGGTGGAGCGCAAGGTGGTTCGCGTGGTTACTCCCGGGACGCTCACCGACGCGGCACTGCTCGCCGACAAGAGCGACGTCTACCTGATGGCCGTGTGCGCCGGACACAACCGGCGCGGCGTGGTCGTCAACGTGGGGCTCGCGTGGCTCAATCTCGCGAGCGGTGCACTGCGCCTTGCGGAAGTGGCACCCGACCAGGTGGCGGCTGCCTTCGAGCGCATTCGTCCCGCCGAAATCCTGGTCGCCGATGCTCCCGCTGACGCAAACGCGTGGTCGCCGCCACCCGGCTCCGGTGCGTTGACGCGTGTTCCGGCGTGGCACTTCGATGTGGCAGCTGGCACGCAGCGGCTCTGCGAACAAATGGAAGTGGCCAGTCTGGACGGCTTCAGTGCTCAGACGATGACGAGCGCATGCGGCGCCGCGGGCGCCCTGCTGCTTTACGCTGCCGCTACGCAAGGCCAGCAATTGCGGCACGTGCGCAGTCTCAAGGTCGAATACGAGTCCGAGTACATCGGGCTCGATCCCGCCACGCGTCGTAATCTCGAACTCACGGAAACGCTGCGCGGCACCGAATCGCCGACGCTGTGCTCGTTGCTCGACACGTGCAGTACGACGATGGGAAGCCGGCTGCTGCGTCACTGGCTGCATCATCCGCCGCGCGACGCGTCGATTGCCGGCGCGCGCCAGCAGGCCATCGGCGCGCTCCTGGAGGCGCCGCCGCCAGCCAGTCTGGATGCCCTGCGTACCGCACTGCGCCAGATCGCGGATGTCGAGCGGATTACGGGGCGGCTTGCCCTGCTCTCGGCACGTCCGCGTGACCTTTCGAGCTTGCGCGACACGTTCATCGCATTGCCGTCGCTGCGCGAGCAGATGGCTGCTGTCAGCAGCGCCTCACCTATGCTTTCCCACATCGAAGCGATGCTGGAGCCGCCTGCTCCCTGCGTGGAGTTGTTGACTCGCGCGGTCGCGCCGGAGCCCGCAGCCATGGTGCGCGACGGCGGCGTCATCGCGCGCGGCTACGACGCCGAACTCGACGAGTTGCGCGACATCTCGGAAAACTGCGGCCAGTTTCTGCTCGAACTCGAAACGCGCGAACGCGAGCGCACCGGCATCAACAATCTGCGGGTCGAGTACAACAAGGTTCACGGGTTCTATATCGAAGTGACGCGCGGGCAAACCGACAAGGTGCCCGACGACTATCGGCGGCGTCAAACACTCAAGAATGCCGAGCGCTACATCACGCCCGAGCTGAAGACATTCGAAGACAAGGCACTGTCGGCCCAGGAACGTGCGCTCGCGCGCGAGCGCGCGCTCTACGACGCGCTCCTGCAATCGCTGCTCCCGTTCATTCCCGACTGCCAGCGTGTTGCGGCCGCGCTCGCGGAACTGGACGTACTCGCCACCTTCGCGGAACGCGCGCGAGCGCTCGATTGGGTCGCGCCTGCGTTCGACCAAAGCGCGGGCATCGAGATCGAACAGGGACGGCATCCCGTCGTCGAAGCCCAGGTCGAGCAGTTCATCGCGAACGACTGCCGGCTCGACGCCGAACGCAAGCTGCTGCTCATCACGGGCCCGAACATGGGCGGCAAGTCGACATTCATGCGCCAGACGGCGCTCATCGCGCTGCTGGCTTACGTGGGCAGCTACGTGCCGGCGCGACGCGCGCGCTTCGGTCCGATCGACCGTATCTTCACGCGCATCGGCGCCGCCGACGACCTCGCGGGCGGCCGCTCCACGTTCATGGTGGAAATGACCGAGGCCGCCGCGATCCTCAACGACGCGACGTCGCAAAGTCTCGTGCTGATGGACGAAATCGGTCGCGGCACTTCGACTTTCGATGGACTGGCGCTCGCGTGGGCCATTGCCCGTCATCTGCTGTCGCACAACAGTTGCTATACGCTCTTTGCCACCCATTACTTCGAACTCACGCAGTTGCCAGCGGAGTTCCCCCAGGCCGCCAACGTTCATCTGTCGGCCGTGGAGCACGGGCATGTGATCGTGTTCCTGCACGCGGTCAACGAAGGTCCGGCGAGCCAGAGTTACGGCCTTCAGGTGGCGCAGCTTGCCGGCGTGCCGTCTGCCGTCATCCGTGCGGCACGCAAGCACCTCGCGCTGCTGGAGCAACAGTCGGCAGCACAGCCAACGCCACAGCTCGATCTGTTTGCTCCGCCACCAATGACAGAAGTCGACGACGAAACGGCGCCACTCCATGAAGTGCGGGACGAAGACGATCAGTATCGCGAAGCATCATCGATCGATCCGGCCTCAGAAGCGCTTGCTGAACGGCTTCGTTCCATCGACCCGGATGAACTGCGGCCACGCGAGGCACTCGATCTGCTCTATGAATTGCACGGGCTCGCGATGGCGCCGCATGAGAAACGCTGAGTGTTCTGCGCACGCTGTGCGATACGGGCGTGCGTGTCGTAGAGCACTCGCAGCGGTGGCCTTCGTCGCCACGGTGCTTGGGCTTGTCTGCGTCCCGGCTCAAGCAGCGGGGCAGCGCTATTCGTTTGCCGTCGTTTCAGGGGCAATACGAGGCCCGGCCGACGAAGCCGCTACACAGCGACTGATCGAAGCCGCTGGACTGAACAGGAACGTGGCGTTCATCGTCTATGACGGCAATCTCAAGGGTCCCACTGAAGCCTGCAGCGATGCGCTTTACGAGCGTCGCGAGGCGGTGCTGGAAACCGCGCGGCCGGCGCTGATATTCGTACCCGGCCAATACGACTGGGTCGGCTGCTCAGCGCACGACGCGGGTGACTTCGATCCGGTGGAGCGGCTCGACCGGTTGCGGCAAACGCTGTTCGCGGACCCCACCTCGATGGGACAGACGCGCCTACCACTCACTCGTGAAAGCGAGGTGTCGCGCTTCAGGCCATACCGGGAAAACGTGCGCTGGCAGGTGGATGACACCATCTTCATCGGACTCAACGTGCCGGGTGGCAACAATCATTACCTGACCGCCGGCGGCCGCAATGGTGAATTCGAGGATCGCACGATCGCCAATGCCTTCTGGCTCGAACATGCAGGCGAGTACGCGCGGCGCCATGGCGCGCGCGCAATCGTGATATTCATTCAAGGCGACCCGGACCCTGAGCGCTACGAGCGGCCGGACCGCTTCGCATGGCTGCGCTTTGCACGCCACGAACGGCGCGACGGGTATCTGGAGTTCAAGCGGAGTCTGGTCAAACTTGCCGAAACATTTCGCGGCCCCGTTGTGGTGATCCACGAAGACGACGGCCGGCCAGCCGGCGGTTTTCAGATCGACCAGCCGCTACGCAACGACAAAGGCGCGCGAGTCGCCAATCTGACGCGCATCGCATTTGCGCCGCGAAACAAGCTTATGCAGTGGATAGAGGTCGATGCGGACATGGCACGCCACCCGCCGTTTCGCGTCAGCGTGCGTGATGTACCGAAAGATTTGCCCCTGCCGCAGCCGCCGGCCCTCGTACCCGGAGGGGACAGCGCGCCGCCGGTTCCGGCCATGCCCACTGTGCCCGAAGTATCGTCCGCGCCCGATGTACCTGCTCCTTCGTCGGCATTCGCCGAGCCTGCGAGTCAGCCGCCCGACTCCGGCACAGGTAACGGCAACAATACGACTCATCCAGGTTATGCCGTTCCGGCGCCGGGTGGCACGGGCACCGCGCCTTGAGCCTTCTTGAGCCTTGAGCCTTGAGCCGGCGTCAGGCGACGCCGGCATACCGCAGGGCTCAGTGCAACGTGGGTTTTGAATCCCCTTCGCCCTCGTCATCGTCTTCATCTTCGTCGACAACTTCGAGGCCATTCGCGCCGTGCGCGTGCTCGTGCTGGATCTCGTCGTCCGTGGCCTGACGCACTTCCGTGACGGTCAGCGCGAACCGCAAGGCCATGCCAGCGAGCGGGTGATTGCCATCGAGGACGACCTTGTCTTCGGCAACATCTGTCACTGTGTAGATGAGCGTGTCGAGGTCTTCGTCGCCCTCTTCGGGGGTGCCCTCGAATTGCATGCCGACTTCGAGCGGCTCGGGAAAGCGGTTGCGCGGTTCGATCTTCACCAAGTCGGGATCGTACTCGCCGAACGCGTCTTGCGGCTCAAGTTGAATCTGGGTTTCGAAGCCAGGCTCCTGCCCATCAAGCACTTCCTCGATCTTGGGGAACGTGCCATCATAGCCGCCGTGCAGATAGACCATCGGCTCGTCGCTTTCCTCAATCAGATTGCCCTGCGCATCCGACAGCTTATAAGCGACCGAAACGACAGTGTCCTTTGCGATTTTCATTCGATTCTCCAGAATACAAATCACATTATACGATGCCCAAGCGGCCCTCCGACCATCCGGCCGGCCAACGCGCGACCCCATCGCGCATGCCAGCCCCGGCTTCCGGCCTGCCCTCCCCCGACCAGCCCACGCCATTGCTCGGCGGCCTCACTCCGACGCAATTCATGCGCCGGTACTGGCAGAAAAAGCCGTTCCTGATCCGTCAGGCAGTGCCCGGCATTGCGTCGCCGGTTACACGCGATGAGCTGTTCAAGCTGGCCGGGAACGACGACGTCGAGTCCCGTCTCGTCACGCATTTTCGGCGGCGCTGGAAACTGGACCACGGTCCCTTCGACACTACTGCGTTGCCGCGCACCGCTCAACGCGACTGGACGCTACTCGTCCAGGGCGTGGACCTGCACGACGACCGTGCCCGAGCGCTGCTCGACAGGTTCCGCTTCGTGCCGGACGCCCGGCTCGACGATCTGATGATCTCCTACGCGACTGATGGCGGCGGTGTCGGGCCACACTTTGATTCATACGACGTGTTTTTGCTGCAGGTACATGGCAAGCGACATTGGCGTATCGGCGCACAACGCGATCTGTCGTTGCGCGAAGACCTGCCATTGAAAGTACTCGCGCACTTCGAACCCGAAGAGGAATGGATCCTGGAACCAGGCGACATGCTTTATTTGCCGCCGCATATTGCACACGACGGCATCGCGATCGGTGAATGCATGACTTGCTCGGTCGGCTTCAGGGCACCGTCGGCAAGCGAACTCGCCGCGCAGTTCCTCTACTACCTGGCCGAACGCGGTGGCGCCCACCGCGGGCAGGACGCGCTCTACAGCGATCCGAAACAGCCCGCCGTGGGCGAGCCTGCCCAATTGCCGGCAGCGCTGGTGGAACGAGTCGGCGCGATCCTTACGAAGATCCGCTGGAACCAGGCCGACGTGTCCGGATTTCTCGGTGCCTGGCTAAGCGAACCGAAGTCAAATGTGGTGTTCGAGCCGCCCGCGCGTCCGCTCAACGAAGCCGCGTTTGTGAACCGCGCTTCACACGACGGCGTACGCCTGCACCGCAAAACAGTTCTGCTATACGATATTCACTCATATTTCCTGAATGGCGAGGAAAACTCTCTTCCATCGAGCAAAAAGTGGCTGCTCGATCTCGCGAATTGTCGCACGCTGAGTGCGAAACGCTTTGTAACACTCTCACACGATTCGTCGGTGACAGCACTACTGCACGAGTGGTATTGTGCGGGCTGGATAGAGTTGGGCGGGCTTGCATAAGCCCTTCCAGCTGCTATACCGTTACGGAAACGTCTGTATGAGAAAGACAACGTATTGACCCCGCATTTGTCGACGGTCGGTACGAAAGTGCATATAATTTCCGCCCAAGCCGTAGGGAAGATTCACGCTCATGAAGTGCGTCTCCACCAGCGGCCCGGGTCGGTGTTGGAGCACATTACCGGTATTATTTTGCGCTGTTGCTTACCTTTAACCATAAAAGGACGTGATCATGAAGAAATCCCTCCTCGTAGCATCCCTGTTGGCAGCCGTTGCACTGGCTGCTTGCAACAAGAGCAGCGATCAAGCCGCTGCCCCGGCCGCTAGCGACACGTCGGCTGCTTCGGCACCGGCTGCTGCTGCAAGCGACACGGGTGCTGCTTCGAGCGCCGCCGCTGCGAGCGACACGGGTGCTGCTTCGGCTACGACGGGTGCTTCGGACGCAGGCGCTGCCGCTTCGGCTGCTGCTCCGGCTTCGGGCGCAAGCCAGTAAGTCGTTGTTGCGCGAGTTCGCCTTCGGGCGAACGTCTGCCAGAAGCCAGATGCGCTACACGCAAGTCCGGCTTCCGGCAGGCAAAAACAAAACGCCACGAAGTTCGCTTCGTGGCGTTTTGTTTTGCACGGTGTCTCTGATGCCGGCAATCAGCCGGTCTGCTTTCCTTCGTCGAAAAACTCCCGAACGACTTCGATCTCGCGTGTGCGCTTGAACGGCGGCAAGCTCTGCCAGATCCGACGTCCATATGGCTTATCCACGAGTCGTGTGTCGCAGATCATCAGCACGCCGCGGTCCGTCTCTGCGCGAATGAGCCGCCCCGCCCCCTGCTTGAGCGTGATGACAGCCTGCGGTAACTGATGGACAGCAAACGGGCTCAGCCCTTTCTTTGCTAGTGCGTCGAGGCGCGCAGCCAGAACCGGATCGTCGGGCGGCGCGAACGGCAGCTTGTCGATGACGACGAGCGACAGCGCATCGCCGCGCACGTCCACCCCTTCCCAGAAGCTCTGGCTGCCCACGAGAATGGCGTTGCCGTAGGCGCGGAATCGCTCCAGCAGTTCCGTGCGGCTCGCATCGCCTTGCACGAGCAACGGTGTATTCCATCCACGAGCGTCAATGGTGTCGCGCAATTTCGCCGCGATGCGGTCCACGGCACGCAGCGTCGTACAGAGCATGAACACGCCACCGCCGGAAGCTTCGATGGCGGGCAGCGCCGCGTCGAACACCGCGTCCGTGAATGCCGGCGACGATGGCTGCGGCAAATTGCGCGGCACGTATAACAAGCCTTGCGTCGGATAATCGAACGGACTGGGCAGCGTCATCGAGCGGCGCGCGTTCAGCCCCATCTGCGCAGCATAGTGCGTGAAATCGCCGCGCACCGACAGTGTTGCCGATGTGAAAACCCACGCACGCGGTACGCCGGCGCGCTGCTTCGCGAAGATAGGCGCCACCGACAACGGCGTCTCGTGCAGTTGAACCGTGTGCGAAAACACCTCGACCCAGCGGACCTTCTCTTCAGGATCCGTTGCGGCCTGCGTACCCGATGGGTTCTGCGCCGTCTCCTGCGGCTTCGAAGATGCGTTCGCGGGTTCGGGCACCGTCCATCCTGCAAGCGTGTCCTGCAACTCGCGTGCGCGGCGCAGGCAGGCACCCAATGACTCCGCTCGTTCGGCTTGACCGGCCAGGGCGGTGGCGAGTGCCGCAAGTTCTGTTTCGACCGCAACGAGCGCAGGGAAAAGCGGATGGTCCTCCGGCAGTTGCGCCACCGACAGTCGCACCGAGTCTTCCTTGAACGCCAGCCGCACATCGCGCGCTGCGCGCTCGAGCGCCGCGCCGAGCTTCACCCATTCGACAGCATCACGCGCATGACTGAGCCCTTCGGCAACACAGTCTCGTGCCAGTTCGAGCAGTTGCGCGGTGGAAAGCGTCTCGCCGAAGAAAAGCGTCGCGGTCTCGGGCAACTGGTGCGCTTCGTCGAAGATGATCGTGTTGGCCGTGGGCAGCAACTCCGCCATGCCCGTGTCGCGCAGCATGATGTCAGCGAAGAAGAGATGGTGATTGACCACCACGATGTCGGCCTGCTGTGCTTCGCGGCGCGCCTGCATCACGAAGCAGTCCTTGTAATTCGGACATTCCTGGCCGAGGCAGTTCTCGCGCGTCGAGGTCACCATCGACCATACGGCAGCTGTTTCCGGCACGCTCGCGAGTTCAGCCTTGTCGCCCGACTTCGTTATTTTCGCGAACCGCACGATCTCCTGAAGCCACGCCGTTTCCTGGCGCGACGGCAGGCGTCCGTTGTCGGCGGTGCGCTGCAGGTAGTAGTGGCAAAGGTAGTTCGCGCGCCCCTTGAGCATCGCGACCGAAACCGGCACGGCCAACGCATCGCGCACGGTCGGAATGTCGCGCTGAAACAGCTGGTCCTGAAGATGCTTGGTGCCGGTCGACACGACCACCTTGCCGCCCCAGAGCATGGCGGGCACGAGGTAGGCGTACGTCTTGCCCGTGCCCGTGCCGGCTTCCACGATCAGCGTGTTCTCGCCGCCGTCGATACCCGCCTGCTCGCCGTCACCGGAGCTGGCCGTGCCGTTATCCGCACCGGACGTGCTCGCGCCTTGCAGGCGCCGCGCCGGGCGCTTCTGCGTCTCGAACATGGCCGGATCGGGCATGGCACGCCCCGAGGCTTCCATGGCAGCCGCTACGGCCCGCGCCATCTCGATCTGCGAGGCACGTGGCCGGTAGCCCTCGATTTCGCGCGCAAGCACGCCGTCGGCCGCGAAGATGGCGTCGAGCTCCGACACGCGCCGGGCGTTCAGCACAGGCGCGCCGGCGTTGGCGCGCAACGCGGACACCGGTGCGTCGCCGTCGGGCGCTGCACCGGAAAGAGAAACAGGCGATGAATTCAAGGCAAGCGGTTTCCTGCAAAGTCCGGCGTGCGCATAGGCCCCGGCGCCTGCCAGGGCGCGGTTACACGCGCCTGTCGGATGTACTCAATGAATCGGGTTCCAGTTGCAGCTGCAACAGGATGATGTTGTCCTTGACCTTCAGCTTGCGCTTCTTGAGACGCTGCAGCTCCAGGTCATCGGAGCCGGGGTCGTCCGACATCCTCTCGATCAAACGGTCCAGATCACCGTGCTCCGATTCCAGTTGCAGAATGCGGTCGCGAATGACCTCGGTCTTGACATGATGTTGATCGCGCATGCTCGCCTCCTCACCGATGCGGCGAACGCCGCGCCGCGTGCGCGGTTCCGCCTGAGGTTGCCGTCCGACTGACAAGCGGCAGCGCAGGTGCTGCTGCCGCTCTTCCTGCCTTACTGCGACTGCTGCTGGCCCTGCTGTTGCTTCAACTGGTCCTGCTGCTTCTGCTGCGCCTTTTCGGCAGCCTGGCGCTGGCGCTCTTCCACGTCAGCCTTATGCTTTGTTGCGTCTTCCTGTTTCTGCTCGAAACGCTGAGCCTTCTCCTGCCGCTCCACGGCCTTCTGCTGGCCTTCGCGACGCGCCTCGTCGAGTTGCCGCTGGAAGTCGGCCTGCTTCTGGTCGTACGCGGCCTGGTTTGCCGCCTTTTGTGCCGCGTCCGGACCACGGCGCGCCTGATCGACTGCGTGTTGCTGCTGCTTCTGCTCGAACGCTGCGGCATTCGCCGCGCGCTGCGGCGCTTCGGCGGCGCGCTGGGCTTCGTCCAGCGCATGCTGGCGCTGCTTTTCCTCGTAGGTCTCTTGATTGCGTGCTTCGTCTGCGGCCCGCTGCGGCGCGTCGGCTTCGTCCTGAGCACGCCTGAGCGCCGCCTGCTGGTCGCGCTGCTGCGCCCGCACGGCACGCTGTTCGTCGTCGAGCGCGAGCTGTTCCTTGCGGATATCCGCCTGGACCGCGCGCATCTGATCGCGCGCCTTGCCAAGGCAGTGATTGACGAAGAAGGTGCTGTAGCAATTGTGCTGCGCCACGGCATAACGATAGTTGTTCTCCGCCCCACGCCGGTCGAGCTCCTTTTGCCGCACGTCGAAGTCGCTTTGCGCCGCGGGGGCGGTATCGGAACCGTTGGAAACAGGAGCGAAGGCACCGGCCGCAGGCCCCGCCGGCTGCGTCTGCGCAGCAACAGGTGACGCGAAAAAAATCGCGATCGACGCAGCCATCACAAGTGCAGCGCCAGGCGCGACATCCCGTGCCGCGGTAGCCCTGCCCATACCGGGCAAAACGGGGAAAAAACGCAAGTTTGTCAACGTCATCACAGGGCAACGGAACATGCCCGAAATTCTATCACCCTGAGCTTGAGCGCTCGGGCATTTATGGCAAAATGCCCCGCTTCAGCAATCCGCCGCGCAAGGCGCCCAGCCCGCCGGCGCGCGGCTTTCCGCGCCGCGGCGCGGGCCTCGCAGGAGCATCGAACAGCTTATGACGGACACCGTAGCACTCAAGATCGTACAGCGCATCGCCAACGAACTGTCGGTCCAGCCACGTCAGGTGGCGGCCGCCGTACAACTCCTCGACGAGGGATCGACCGTTCCGTTCATCGCCCGCTACCGCAAGGAAGTGACGGGGAACCTGGACGATACGCAGCTACGTACGCTCGAAGAGCGGCTCCTTTATCTGCGCGAGCTCGAAGAGCGCCGTGCGGCGATCATCGCCAGCATCGACGAACAGGGCAAGCTCACGGACGAACTGCGTGCAGCGATCGAAGGCGCCGATAGCAAACAGGTGCTCGAAGACCTTTATCTGCCCTATAAGCCGAAACGCCGCACACGCGCCCAGATCGCGCGCGAAGCAGGACTGCAACCGCTCGCAGACGCACTGCTCGCCGATCCGCAGCTCGATCCGCAGCTCGATCCGCAGACCGAAGCGGCGAAGTACGTCGATGCCGAAAAGGGCGTGGCCGATGTGAAGGCTGCGCTCGACGGCGCGCGCGACATCCTCTCCGAGCAATTCGGCGAAACCGCCGAGCTGCTCGGCAAGCTGCGCGACTACCTCTATAACCAGGGCGTGGTCTCGTCCAGCGTGATCGAAGGGAAGGAAGGCGAAGAAGGCGAGAAATTCCGCGACTACTACGACTACGACGAACCGATCAAAACCGTGCCGTCGCACCGCGCGCTCGCCCTCTTCCGCGGCCGCAACGCCGGCGTGCTGCTGGTAAAGCTCGGCTTGGGCGAAGAACTCGACGCGCAGGTGCCGCATCCCGGCGAGGCGATGATCGCGCGGCACTTCGGTATCGCGAATCAGGGCCGTCCCGCCGACAAATGGCTCGCCGATGTCTGCCGCTGGTGCTGGCGCGTGAAGGTGCAGCCGCACATCGAAAACGAGTTGCTCACGAACCTGCGCGAGCAGGCCGAAACGGAGGCGATCCGCGTGTTCGCGCGCAACCTCAAGGATCTGCTGCTCGCGGCGCCTGCGGGTCCGCGCGCCGTGATCGGTCTTGACCCGGGGCTGCGCACCGGCGTGAAGGTCGCCGTGGTGGATCGCACGGGCAAGCTGCTCGCCACCGACACAATCTACCCGCACGAGCCGCGCCGCGACTGGGATGGCTCGCTCGCGAAACTCGCACGCATTGCCCGCGAGACGCAGGCAGAGTTGGTCAGCATCGGCAATGGCACGGCCTCGCGCGAAACCGACAGACTCGCGGCCGAGCTGATCGCGCGCCATCCCGAACTGAAGTTGCAGAAGATCGTGGTCTCCGAAGCGGGTGCCTCGGTGTACTCGGCTTCGGAACTCGCCGCGAAGGAATTCCCCGATCTGGACGTTTCGCTGCGCGGCGCGGTATCGATCGCACGACGCCTGCAGGACCCGCTCGCCGAACTCGTCAAGATCGAGCCGAAGGCGATCGGCGTGGGACAGTATCAGCACGACGTAAATCAGCGCGAACTGGCACGCTCGCTCGACGCGGTGGTCGAAGACTGCGTGAACGCCGTGGGCGTGGATGCGAACACGGCGTCGGTCGCGCTGCTCGCGCGCGTGTCCGGTCTCAACGCTACGCTTGCACGCAATATCGTCGACTACCGCGACTCGAACGGTCCGTTCCCCTCGCGCGAGCATCTGCGCAAGGTGCCGCGCCTTGGCGACAAGACCTTCGAGCAGGCCGCCGGCTTCCTGCGCATCAATGGCGGCGAGAATCCGCTCGACCGGTCGTCGGTGCACCCGGAAGCGTATCCCGTCGTCGAACGGATTCTGGCGAAGATTCGCCGCGGCATCGGCGAAGTGCTGGGTAACCGCGACGCGCTGTCCGGACTCTCGCCCACCGAGTTCGTCGATGACCGGTTCGGCCTGCCCACCGTGCGCGACATCCTCACCGAGCTGGAAAAGCCCGGCCGCGACCCGCGTCCCGAATTCAAGACGGCGACGTTCCGCGAAGGCGTCGAGAAGATCTCCGATCTTTCGCCGGGCATGGTGCTGGAAGGCGTGGTCACCAACGTCGCGGCGTTCGGCGCGTTCGTGGACGTCGGCGTGCATCAGGACGGTCTCGTGCACGTGTCGGCCATGTCGACGAAGTTCATCAAGGACCCGCACGAGGTGGTCAAAGCCGGCCAGATCGTCAAGGTCAAGGTGCTCGAGGTCGACGTGAAACGCCAACGCATCTCGCTCACCATGCGGATGGACGACGACGTCGCTCCTGGCACGGCCTCAGGGCAGCGCAGCGGCGCTCGGGACGACCGCGCCACGCAGGGACGCAATGGCGGCGGCGCAAGACCTCAGCCGCGCTCGCGCGAGCCCGAAGCAGCGGGCGCCATGGCGGCCGCCTTCGCGAAGCTGAAGCAGCGCGGCTAATCACCCGGAGACACGGCGCAGACGGCATGCGAGAGTGCCGCGCGTCGTGCACATCGTGCGCGTTCGTGTGTTGGCGCAGAAGGGCACGCACAGGCCAAAACAAAAACGGGGATCCAAGGGATCCCCGTTTTTCTATGACGCAGCCTGCGCCGATCAGATCTCGATCTTCGTACCCAGTTCGACCACGCGGTTGGCGGGAATCGCAAAGAAGTCGGTCGGCTTCGCAGCGTTCTGATGCATCCAGGCGAACACACGCTCGCGCCACAGCGACATGCCGGGCAACTGTGTCGGCACCACGGTTTCGCGCGCGAGGAAGAACGACGTGTCCATCATGTCGAAGGTCATGTTGTGCTGCTCGCCCATATGGAGCAACACGGCCTTCACGTCAGGCGTCTCGTTGAAGCCATAGTCCGCCTTCACGAGAAAAAGTCCGCCGCCAATGTCTTTGACCGTCATGCGCTCCTCGTCCTTCACGTAAGGAATATCGCGCGTGACGAACGTGAGGAAGATGGTGCGCTCGTGCAGCACCTTGTTGTGCTTGAGGTTGTGCAGCAGGCTGACCGGCACGAGCGCCGCGCTGCCCGTCAGATAGATCGCGGTACCCGACACGCGATGCGGCGGATGCGCGAGCAGGCCCTGCAGGAACGGCATGAGCGGAATACCGTCGGCCGCCGTGCGTTCCTTGACGATCATGCGCCCCTTGTACCAGGTCATCAGCAGGAAGAACAGCAGTGCCCCGACACCAAGCGGCAGCCAGCCGCCCTCCTCGACCTTCAGCAGATTGGCGCCGAAGAAGCCGAGGTCCACTGTCATGAAGACCGCGATGATGACAGCGACCAGCACCTTGTTCCAGTTCCACACATTGACCATGACGACACAGGCGAGCACGGTGGTAATGACCATCGTGGCGGTCACGGCAATGCCGTATGCGGCAGCGAGATTGTCCGAACTCTTGAATCCGATGACGATGCACAGGATCACGGCCAGCAGCAGCCAGTTCACGACGGGCACATAGATCTGCCCGATGGCAAGCTCGGACGTATGGAGAACCTTCATGCGCGGCACGTAGCCGAGCTGGATCGCCTGGCTCGTCAGCGAATACGCGCCTGAAATCACGGCCTGCGACGCAATCACCGTGGCGACCGTCGAGAGCACGACGAGCGGCAGCAATGCCCATTCGGGCGCGAGCAGGAAAAACGGATTCTCGATGGCCTTCGGGTTGTGCATGAGCAGTGCACCTTGCCCGAAGTAATTGAGCACGAGCGACGGCATCACGAGCACATACCAGGCCACGCGAATCGGCTTCGCGCCGAAGTGACCCATGTCTGCGTAAAGCGCTTCGGCGCCCGTGAGCACCAGCACAACAGAACCGAGCACCACGTAGGCCTGCAGCATGTGCGCAGACATGAACGCGACGGCATACCACGGATTGAGCGCGGCGATGATGCCAGGCGACTGCGCGACGTGCCAGACGCCGAGCGCGCCAATGGTGGCGAACCACACCAGCATGATGGGCCCGAAAAGACGGCCGACCACGGCCGTGCCGTGTCGCTGGATCCAGAACAGCGCGATAAGGATGACGATGGTGAGCGGCACCACCAGATGCGCCAGCTTGGGCGCGGCGACTTCCAGACCCTCGACGGCCGAGATCACCGAAATGGCCGGCGTGATGACCGCGTCGCCATAGAACATGCAGGAACCGAAGATGCCGAGCATCATCAGCACCCCCGCCGCTTTGGTCTTCGTGCCGAACGGACGCAGCGAGAGCGCCATCAACGCGAGTACGCCGCCTTCGCCGTTGTTGTCGGCCCGCATCACGAACAGCACGTACTTGATGCTGACCACGATGATGATTGCCCAGAACAGCAGCGAGGCGACGCCGAGAATCGACGTTTCGTTCAGCGGAATGCCGTGGGAGGGACTGAACGCCTCTTTCAGCGCATACAGCGGGCTGGTGCCGATGTCACCGAAGACGACGCCGATGGCGGCGAGCGCGAGAGACGGCAACGAATGCTTGCCCGCGTGATTGCTATCGTTCATAAGCGGTTTGCGTGTCGGGGCGAAAAACGTGCGCTATTCTAAACCGGGCCTCCAAATCTGGCCCCGTGCTCGTTGTGGCAGCACCACGTAGTCAGACTGGACAGTCTGGCGCCGCACTGTTACAGACGCCACGGCAGTGGCGGCATGCCGACTTCCCGATGGGTTAGTTCGTCATCGAAACGACCGGTCGTTCGCAGTCTGGTGGCGTCAGCCGACGCCTGCGTTTCGCACGAACGCGTAGCTTGCATGAAAAACGGAGCCGATAGTGGCTCCGTTTCGATTCGCGACACGTGCAGTTTGCCGGCCATGCCGATCGTCAGCCTGGCGACCGTTGCTCACGTGTCGCTCTACTTGCGGCGTTACGGCTGCTTGCCCGTGCCGCGCTTGATCCATGCGCCGAGGTTGTGCGGCCTGACCGTGTCCCACTCTTCGAACGGCTGATGAATCCACGGATTGGTGGGCAGGTGCTGCACGTAATAATCGGGCTTCACCTTCGAGCAGGCCTTGTACCAGAGCACCGCCGAACGCACCGTCTCGACCGCCGGATAGCGATCTTTCAGATGCTGCTGCACGCGTGCCAGCGTCACGCCGGAGTCCACGAGGTCGTCGACCAGCAGCACGTTGCCCGACAGCTCACCACGCGTCATCGTGATGTACTGGGCGATATCCAGGTCGCCCTGCTGTGTGCCCGCCGCCTCGCGATACGAACTCGTGGCGAGGATCGCGAGCGGTAGATCGTAGATGCGCGACAGCTGATCACCCACGCGCAGTCCGCCTCGCGCAAGACACAGGATCTTGTCGAACTTCCAGCCTGAGTCATGGACGGCGAGCGCCAGCAGTTCGATCAGGCGGTGGTACTCATCCCAGTTGACCCACAGGTTCCGGTCGTCGTTGCGCGGATCCGTCATCTGAATCATGTCCGTACCTCGCCAGTCAGACCTTGAACGGATGGCGCAGCAGGATCGTTTCGTCGCGATCGGGACCGGTGGACACCATGTCGATTGGCACGCCCGCCACCTCCTGCACGCGCTGCAGATAAGCCTGCGCGTTGGCCGGCAGCTTGTTCCACTCCGTAATGCCGATCGTGCTTTCCTTCCAGCCGCCGAAGGTTTCGTAGACCGGTTCGCAACGCGCGACTTCGGACGCGCCGCGCGGCAGGATGTCCGCGTCCTTACCGTCCATCTTGTAGCCGACGCACAGCTTGACCTCGTCGAGGCCGTCGAGCACGTCGAGCTTCGTGATGCACAGGCCGGACACGCCGTTGATCTGGATGGAGCGGCGCAGCGCGGCGGCATCCAGCCAGCCCGTACGGCGCGGACGACCCGTCACCGAGCCGAATTCCTTGCCCACGTTGGCGAGCGTCACGCCCACCTGTTCCTGACGCTCCGGATTGTCGGCGTCGTACAGTTCGCTCGGGAACGGGCCCGAACCCACACGCGTGCAATACGCCTTCGTGATGCCGAGAATGTAGTTCAGCTTTTGCGGACCCACGCCCGCACCCGCAGTGGCCGCACCGGCCACGCAGTTGCTCGAAGTGACGAACGGATAGGTGCCGTGATCGATGTCGAGCAGCGTACCCTGCGCACCTTCGAACAGCAGATTGCGCCCTTCGTGGTTTTCGTCGTAGAGGCGGCGCGATACGTCCGTCACCATAGGCGCGAGACGGTCGGCATAGCTCAGCATCGTATCGAGCGTCTGCTGGAAGTCGACTGCGGGCGCACCCAGGTACTGGGTCAACACGAAATTGTGGAAGTCGAGGTTTTCGCGCAGACGATCCGCGAAGGCCTTGGGCTCGAACAGGTCTTGCACGCGCAGCCCCCGGCGGCCCACCTTGTCTTCGTAGGCCGGCCCGATGCCGCGCCCCGTCGTGCCGATCTTGCCGGCGCCGCGGCGCGCTTCACGTGCCTGGTCGATTGCGATGTGATACGGGAGAATCAGCGTGGCCGCTTCGGAAATGAAGAGACGCTTTACGACGTCGATGCCAGCGCTTTCGAGTTCGTCGATTTCCTTGAACAGGGCTTCGGGCGACAGCACGACACCATTGCCGATGTAGCACGCCACGCCGGGACGCATGATGCCCGACGGGATCAGACGCAGGATGGTTTTCTTGCCGCCGATGATGAGCGTGTGGCCCGCGTTGTGGCCGCCCTGGAAACGCACGACGCCCTGAGCGTGGTCCGTCAGCCAGTCGACGATCTTGCCTTTGCCCTCATCTCCCCACTGGGTCCCTACGACAACGACGTTGCGCCCGGGATTCACATTCACTGCGCTGGCAGACATGGTGTTTCGTAAGCTGGTTAAAAACGTATTTTACCTGGGTTCGCGCAGGGTTCCGAGTTTTTTCCCGAATTTTCCTTTTGCGCTCAACGATATGGCGCGATCCGACTGCCCATTGGACAACCCGCTTCGACGCTGACAAAAGCGTCCCGCGCCACTTCGAGCGCCAGCTTTCGCCGATCGTGAAGACAATGTTCGGAGCCGCGCCTCAGGGCCGTGCTTCAGGGTCGTGCTTCAACGACCCAGGCGCCGTTGCGCTCGACCAACACGCGGTCGCACGCGAACTCGTCGAGATCGTGCTCGTGTCCGGGCAGCGCCTGAATCACGACTTCGCCTGCGTCGCGCAGCGCGGCGACACTCGCCCGCAGCGCATCGCCGTGCTGCCACGGCGCGAGAATCGCACTGCTGCGCGCCTCCACTGGCGAGACACGCGCGACTTCGCGCAGGTCCAGCGAAAAACCGGTTGCGGCGCGGGCACGCCCGTAGGCCTGACCGATCTGGTCGTAGCGGCCACCGCGAGCCACCGCATTCGGCACACCATCGACATACGCGGAGAACATCACGCCGCTGTGATACGCGTAGCCGCGCAGGTCAGCGAGATCGATCATGACTTCGGCGCCTTCGACCTGGCCCGCGAGGAACTCGAGGTCGTCGAGCGCGCGCCCGATCTCGGGCCGCTGCGGCAGCCGTGCGCGGGCTTCGGCGAGCACCGATGCGTCACCGTACAGCATGGGCAATGCGCGCAGTGCGTCGCGCATCACGGGCTCCAGCGACGCGGTGAGTTCCGCAAGCCGCGGGACGTCTTTGCCCGCAAGCGCTTCATACAAAGTCTCGCCGAGTGCCGTCACGGCCGGTTGGCCGTCCATCAGTGCAGCGAGCACACCGGCATGGCACAGGTCGAGCCGCACTTTCGCAAGGCCCGCAAGCCGCAGCGCGTCCAGCATCAATTGCTGGATCTCGACGTCGGCCTCGAGGCCGCCATGACCGTAGATTTCCGCGCCGATCTGAATCTGCTCACGCGTCGCGTGCAGCCCACGGGGACGCGTATGCAGCACGTTTCCGGCGTAGCACAGCCGCGTCACGCCCTGGCGATTGAGCAAATGGGCATCGATGCGTGCCACCTGCGGCGTCATGTCGGCACGCAGACCCAGCGTGCGGCCCGACAACTGGTCCACGAGCTTGAACGTGCGCAGGTTCAGATCGCTGCCGGCGCCCGTCAGAAGCGACTCGATATATTCGAGCAGCGGCGGCATGACCATCTCGTAGC
The DNA here is from genome assembly GCF_048957895.1 of Paraburkholderia sp. A1RI_3L. NCBI lineage: Bacteria > Pseudomonadati > Pseudomonadota > Betaproteobacteria > Burkholderiales > Burkholderiaceae > Paraburkholderia > Paraburkholderia sp. A1RI_3L. The sequence goes on along the minus strand of NZ_JARCHA010000003.1, from coordinate 467,607 downwards.
CATACGAGCGGAAGCGGTCCAGCAGGCGGCGCCGCAACTCTTCGATCTTGCGCGCCTCGGCGGGCAGCACGTCGGCGATATTCTCGGGAAGTAACCAGGTCGACATCGGTTGAGTCCTACAACATTGAAAACGGCGCTTGCGTACCGCTAAAACGGCAGCGCAATGGAGTGATAGCACTCTGGCGCCTTGCCGGCATCACGGCACGTATCGCGTGCGTTGGGCGTGCCTTCGGGCGTTCGTTCCGACTGCCGCACAGCCTACGTGGCGATCAGCAGCAGCACGAGCCCGAGCCCCATCACGATCAGGCCGCCGATGCGAATGTGATGCACCGGACGCTCCGCTATTCTACGAAACGTGTCACGCCACGCCGACGGAAACACGAACGGGAACATGCCCTCGATGATCAGCATGAGGGCGATCGCGAGCAACAACGAGCCGGCTATGTCCATGGGGGCAAGGCGCCGCGTGCAATGCGCGGCGTTCGTTAGTGTTTGCGCGGGGGAGCGGGGGTATCCGAAGGGCTGGTACCACCGGGACCACGCATGAAGCGGAAAAACTCGCTCGACGAATCGACGACCACGACGTCGTTCGGCTTGAAGCTCGCCCGGTACGCCTGCATGCTCTGATAGAACTGATAGAACTGCGGGTCGCGGCTGAATGCCTGTGCCGCAATCGCCGCAGCCTTGCCGTCCCCCTCGCCCTTGATCGACTGCGCCTCGCGATATGCGTCGGCCACGACCGCCTGTTGCTGACGCTCGGCGTCAGCCTTGATCTGCTCGGCCTCAGATGCACCTTGTGCGCGCTCGTCGCTCGCCTGCTGCTCGCGCGCCGCGATCATGCGCTTATAGACGGTGTCGGCCATGGCAGCTGGAAAGTCGACGCGCGTGAGCGTGATGTCGAGCACATCGACGCCCAGCGGCGCGGCCGCCTTCTGCAATTCGTCGCGCGCCGTGGCGGCGATGTCCTGCTGCTTCGCGAGTGCATCGGTCAACGTGTATTTCGAGAACGTGTCGCCCAGCACGTCACGTGACAGCGAAGCGAGACGGTCCGTGAGCGTCTGCGTGTCGCCCTTCGTCGCGGCGAACAGCTTGAGCGGCTCGCTCACGCGATACCTGATGACGGGATTCACGAGCAGGTCGGTCTTGTCGGACGTCGTGTATTTGTCGGCATCGGGCGCATCGAAACTGCGCACGCGCGTATCGATCCACGTCGCCGTCTGCAACGGAGGTGGCAACTTCACGTGCAGCCCCGCGCCGACGACGGCCGGCACGCCGCCGCCACGGCCCGAGACCACGACCACGTGGCGCGGATCGACCACGAATACCGTGGACGACGCCACGAGCAATACAACGACGATAGCGATGACGAGCGCAATGATTCGATTCATGTCGGCGCTCCTTACTGCAGATCGTCTTCGCGGCCGCGGCTGCGGAACGCGTCGCGCGAGCGCAGTGCGTCGTCCGACGCGGCCGCCGGACTGGCGGCGCTGGCCGGCGCAGGTGCAGAGGCCGAAGAGGCAGCCGACGCGGCAGGGGCCGGCGCGGCCTGCATCGCCGCGGCTCCGGACGAAGCCGACGCGGCTTCCGCCGCCCGGCGGCGCGTTTCGTCGACGATCTTGTCGAGCGGCAAATAGATCACGTTGTTGCCCGATTTGCTGTCGACGAACACCTTCGTCGTGTTCGAGTAGATGTGCTGCATGGTGTCCAGATACAGACGTTCGCGAATCACCGCAGGCGCCTTCGCGTACTGTTCGTAGACCTGCGTGAAGCGGTCGGCGTCGCCTTGCGCTTCGGCAACGACGCGGTCGCTGTAAGCCTTCGCATCGTCGATCATGCGTGCAGCGTCAGCCTGGGCACGCGGGAGCAGCTGGTCAGCGTAGGCCTTCGCGTCGCGCTTCGCGCGCTCGCGGTCCTGACGGGCCTTCGCGGCGTCGTCGAACGCGGACTGCACCTGCTCCGGCGGCTGAACACCCTGGATCGTCACGCCGACCACTGCCAGACCGGTCTTGTACGCATCCAGCGACCGCTGGATGGAATCGGTCAGCTGCTGGCGAATCGCTTCGCGATCCTGATAGAGCACGTCGCTGGTGCTGCGCGCACCCACGATTTCGCGCACGGCCGCCTGCGCCGCCTGCGTCACGCTCAGATCGGGATCAGCGCTCTGGAAGAGATAGTCGTTGGGTTGGCGGATCTGATACTGGACGACGAAGCGCAAGTCGAGGATGTCGCCGTCACGGGTAAGCATGGACGCGTCCTTGACGTTGGCCTGACGCACCACATTGCTGCGGCCGATCTCGACCGAACGGATCTGCCCGACGTTGACGGTCTCGTGCGTTTCGAACGGATACGGAAGCCGCCAGTGCACGCCCTGCTGCGCCGTGTAGCGATACTGGCCGAACTGGAGCACCACGGCGGCCTGCCCTTCCTGCACGACGAACACGCCGCTGCCAAGGTACACCGCAAGCAGCACGCCGATGACGATGCCCACGCCAATGCGCGCACCGCGGCCGTTATCGGGCCGACGCTCGCCCAGCCCAGGCCCGCCGGATCCTTTACGGCCGAACAGCCCCGACAGACGCCGGTTGAAGTCGCGCCACATTTCGTCGAGATCGGGAGGGCCGTCACCGCCGTTCTTGCCATTCTGCGGACGGCGCGATTCGTCCGAACGCTGACCGCCACCATTGCCCTCGCCGCGTCCCCAGCGGGGATCGTTCAGCGAAAAAATGCCACGTGATCGCAGCCAGCCAATCCGCTTCTTGTAATCGTTCACCTGTGTTCGTTCGCCAGTGTAGACAGCGGGTCGTTGCGTGTTCATGCGGACGGGAGCGAGTCAGTGCCCGTGTTCCGGGACCTTGCGGGAATCGTGCGGTGCCACGGGCCACTCGTGTTGCGGCCCGTCTTGTGGCTCATTACGTACGTCAAGTACGTCATGTACGCCTCGTACGTCACGCACTTCGTCCGAAAGATATTCGGCAGTAGCGATTTCTGCGATGGCGGCGCGCAATGCATCGAGCCCCTGGCCCGTGCGCGCGCTCAAAAAGACGCGCGAAATATTACCATACTCATCACGCTCGACAGCACTGCCGCGGGCCGCCAGCTCAGGCACCGCGTCGATCTTGTTGAACACGAGCACCTGGCGGATGGAGTCCGCACCGATGTCGTGCAGCACGCCGTTCACCTGTTCGATCTGGTCGAGCCGCACAGCACTCGACGCGTCGACGACGTGAAGCAGCAAGTCAGCGTGAACCGTTTCTTCGAGCGTGGCGCGAAACGCCGCCACGAGCTGGTGAGGCAGTTCGCGAATGAACCCTACCGTGTCGGAAACCACCACCTGCCCCACCTCGTCGCCCAAATAGACGCGGCGCGAGGTGGTGTCGAGCGTGGCAAAGAGCTGGTTTGCCGCGTAGGCCTGTGCCTTCGTCAGCGCATTGAACAACGTCGACTTGCCCGCGTTCGTGTAGCCCACGAGCGATACCGACATGGTGCGGTTGCGCTCTCGCTGCCGGCGTTGCGTGCCATGCTGACGGCGCAGCTTCGCAAGACGCGACTGCAACATCTTGATGCGCTCGCCGATGAGGCGACGGTCGGTTTCGAGCTGCGTCTCACCGGGGCCGCGCAGACCGATACCGCCCTTCTGGCGCTCGAGGTGGGTCCACGCTCGAATGAGCCGCGTAGACAGATACTGCAACTGTGCAAGTTCGACCTGCAGCTTGCCTTCGTGGCTGCGGGCGCGTTGCGCGAAGATGTCGAGAATGAGGCTCGTGCGGTCCACCACACGCCGGTTAAGCGTTCGCTCCAGATTACGCTGCTGCGCAGGCGCGAGCGCGTGATTGAAGATGACGATTTCGACGTCGTTCGCCTCGCACGCGAGGCGCAACTCTTCCGCCTTACCGCTGCCGACGAACATGGCGGCATCGGGACTGGAACGGCGACCGGTGAGTGTAACGGCGGGATGGGCGCCCGCGCTTTGCGCGAGCAGGCTGAGTTCTTCGAGGCTGGCTTCGAAATCGATCTTGCCGAAGTCGATGCCGACGAGCGCTGCGTTGATCAAATTGGAGGATGTCAAAATAGAAACGGCCGGTTCGTGTCGCCGACTGGCGACGCTGCGCCGGCCGCGACGGGGATCAGGTGGATTCGGTATCCGGGTGGAAATTCACGGGGCGCGCAGGCACGACCGTCGAGATGGCGTGCTTGTACACCATCTGGGTCACCGTGTTCCGGAGCAACACAACGTACTGGTCGAACGATTCGATGTTCCCTTGAAGCTTGATGCCGTTGACGAGATAGATCGAAACCGGCACATGCTCTTTACGCAGTGCGTTCAAAAACGGGTCTTGTAACAATTGCCCTTTGTTGCTCATAGCAAACTCCGTATTTTTTTGCAGGTTGTCCAGATTGACGGCGAGGAAAAAGAAATTCGCCGCCAATCGCTACACTATAGCCGATTTTCATTTCGGCGCGAGTCCCGGCCATCCGGCCAAACCCGTGCCACACATGGGTCTCAGCCTTTGTCGGTGTACGGGTTCTTGGACGATCGGAACTCTATGCGCAATGGAGTCCCGGTTAGCGCGAAAGTTTCCCGGAAGCGATTTTCGAGGTACCGCTTGTACGTATCGGTGACCGCGTCGAGGGCGTTGCCGTGAATCACGATGATGGGCGGGTTCTGTCCCCCCTGGTGTGCGTAGCGCAGTTTCGGACGCACCGGCCCGCGGCGGCGCGGCTGCTGGAACTCCACGGCGTCGATGAGAGCACGCGTGAGTTTCGGTGTGGGCAGCTTCGACATCGCGGCCGCGTAGGCAGCATCCACAGAACGCATCAATGCGCCGATGCCGAAATTCTCGGTAGCCGAAATGAAGTGGAACTTCGCAAACTCGAGAAATTTTAGCTTGCGCTGCAAGGTGTGCTTCGTGCGCTCTCGCACATGCTCGTCGAGCCCGTCCCACTTGTTCACGCCCACCACGAGCGCGCGACCCTGCTCCACAACGAAGCCCGCGATGTGCGCGTCCTGGTCCGAGATGTCCTGGCGCGCGTCCAGCAACAGGATCACAACGTTGGCGTCGGCGATGGACTGCAACGTCTTCACCACCGAGAATTTTTCGATGGCCTCGAACACCTTGCCGCGACGGCGCAAACCAGCGGTGTCGATGAGCGTGTACTTCTTGCCCTGCCGTTCGAAGTCGACGTAGATGGAGTCGCGTGTCGTGCCTGGCATGTCGAACGCAATCACGCGATCTTCGCCGATCAGCGTGTTGACGAGCGTGGACTTGCCCACATTCGGGCGCCCCACGATCGCGATCTTGACGCCGTGCGCTTCCTTCTCTTCTTCCGTTTCTTCGGGGTATCCCGCGTACGCGACGCCGAGCGCCTCGTTGATCATTTCCGTCACGCCGTCGCCATGCGCCGCCGAGATGGCACGCGGGTCGCCGAGCCCCAGTTCGTAGAAGTCAGCAGCCACCGCGCTGTACTTCATGCCCTCGGCCTTGTTGATGACGAGGAAAATCGGCCGGCCGGTCTTGCGCAAATAGTCGGCGATGTTCTTGTCCTGCGGCGCGAGACCATTGCGGCCGTCCACGATGAACACGACGACGTCGGCCTCTTCCACGGCCTGGCGCGTTTGCCGGGCCATCTCGTGGAGAATGCCGTCCTTGGCGATCGGCTCGAAGCCGCCCGTGTCCACGACCAGGTACGGACGATCGCCCGCCCGCCCTTCGCCGTAGTGACGGTCGCGCGTGAGGCCCGGCAGGTCCGCGACAAGTGCGTCGCGCGAACGCGTGAGCCGGTTGAACAGGGTGGATTTCCCCACATTGGGGCGCCCAACGAGGGCGATTACGGGTTTCATCTGATGTCGTTCACGGTGAAGCGCTGCACCGGCCGCCGAACCGGCACGGCAAGGTCACGCTGTGCAGCCGCGCGGCCGCACTTGATGCAAATTATCACGATCCGGGCGCGATCGGGCGTTGCCCGGCAAACCGCCGATCGTGCAGTACGAAAAACACGCCGGGCCGGTATGAGACCGGCCCGCATGTTCGCATTTCGATGTAGGCAAACCGCGGCTTACGTCGGGGCGCCTGAGGACGAGGGCAATCGTCTCGTCGATACCGCTCGCCCCGCTCTTGTTTCCAGCCTTCGTCGGCCGCCGGCCTTGAAGAGAAGAGACGTGTGTTGCGGGCGGGCGCAAGACACGAAAGACTCGAGAATCAGCGCGGACGGAACCCGTACAGGTCGCCGTCGTGCGTCTGGACGACTAGCGTGTCGCCGGCTAGAACCGGGGCCGCCGTGATCGGGCTGCCGTCCGTCTTCACGCGGGCGATCAGGCTGCCGTCGTCACGCGACAGGAAGTGCACGTAACCCTGGTAGTCGCCCACCACCGCCGCATGGCCGAGCAGGTACGGCACGCTGACCTCGCGGTTCTTGAGCTTGTCGCTGCGCCACAGCAGTGCGCCGCTCGATGCGTCGAACGCGTCCACCACCGACCAGTCGTCGCCGCCCACGACCACGCGGTCGTCCTGCGCGATGCCGCTCGTGCTCGAGAACGGCTTTTCCCAGATTGGATGGCCGGAGTTCGCATCGAAGCAACCAAGCTGGCCCTGGAACGTCACGGCGCAGGTCGCCGCGCCCACGAGCGTCGGCGCGCCCGTCACATCGTTGATGCGTTCGACTTCCGTCACGCCCTTCGGATACGAAACCGGCGTTTCCCAGAAGGCGTCGCCCGTCTGCAGGTTAATGGCCGCAAACGTGCCGCCCGGGAAGCCCGCCAGCACCGCGGCATTGCCCGCGAACGTCATGCCGGCCGACACGCGCAGGTTAAGCGGCACGGCACGGTTGCGATACACCCACTTCTGCTCGCCCGTTTCGGCATTGAACGCGGTGATCTGGCCGTCGACCGTGCGCACCACGACGAAACCGTTGCCGACGAGCGGCGGCGAAATGATTTCGCCCGGCGCGGTCGCCTTCCAGAGCAGCTTGCCCTCTGCTCCGAGCACGTAGACCTGGCCCTTCAGCGCGCCCACAGCCGTCAGCGTGCCGTCGCTGCCCACGCCTGCGGACAGGTTGCTGTCCACCTTCGTGTGCCAGATTTCTTTGCCGGTCTTGCCATCGAACTTGGCAACCGAGCCATTCGTGCCCGCGGCATAGACCGCGTCACCCACCGCGACCGGCGAGAACAGGTAACGTCCGCTCTTGCCGACGCTTGCCTTCCACGCCTGTTGCACTTCGAGCACGGGCTTGAAGTCCGTGAGTGGCGTGGGCACGCGGCGCTCGTCTTTCGTCGATGAGCAGGCCGCCATCGTAAGGACAGTCATCGCGCAGGCAACGGGCACAGCGTATCGTTTCAGCAGATTCATCGGTGGACGAAACATGTATGGAAATTAATCAAATGAAGCGGTTCTGACCGCCGCTCTCGTGTGACGGACTCAGCCGCCAAGCGCGTCCAGCTTGAACTGGATCAGCTGACGCGACGAGGTATCGCTCTGGGGCAGCGAGTCGAGCGCGAGCTTGTACGCCGCCCGCGCATCGTCACGCTTGCCGGCGGCAGCGAGCAGGTCGCCCCGGCCGTCGGCCACCACGCCCTTGAATGCGTCGGATTCCGGTGTTGCGAGCAACGCGAGGCCCTGATCGTAGGCTTTCTCGTCGAGCAGCAGCGACGCGAGACGCAGCTTCGCGATCTGGCGGAATTCGTCGTCCTTCGCGTGGTCGATGGTCCACTGGAGTTGTGCCTTCGCGCCCGCTGTGTCGCCTGCCGTGTAGAGCGCCCTGGCTGCTTCCAGCGCTGTCATCTGCGCGTAGGCCGTGCTGCCGTAGCGGTCCTCCATGTCGGAGGCGATGCGGCCGACCGTCGCCTTGTCGCCCGACTGAACCGCCTGCTGCACCTGGTCGTACAGCACGGCGGCCTGAGCCGCCTGGCGACGCTGCCAGAAATTCCAGCCGTTCCAGGCCGCAGCGGCGAGCAGCACCACCAGCACCACCCACGTGGTCGCATTACCCCATTGCGCCCACCATGCCTTCAGGCTTTCGATCGATTCCTGTTCGTCGTGATAACTCATCGCGAAGCGATTTCCTCTTTATTGCGTGCGTGCTTTTGTTGTCGCGCGATCCCGCGATCAGTCCTCGCCGTCTTCGGCGGTTGCAACCATGGCACCGATTAGAAATTCGGTCAAGTCTTCGACCGGCACCGTTTGCTGCTCTCCCTTACCGTCTTGCTGAGCCGCGGCGCGCAGCGCTTTGACACCGGCTGTACCGTTTGCGATCTCGTCTTCGCCGAGAATCACGGCGAACGCCGCACCGCTGGCATCCGCCCGTTTCATCTGCGACTTGAAGCTCGCGGACTGGCCGTCGGCGCTGCAATGCAGGATGACGTCGAGACCCGTGTCGCGCAGACGCTCCGCAATGACGAACGCCTGCGCGCGCGCCGGTTCGCCCTGATGCACGACGTAGACGTCACAGCCTTCGTCCTCGGGCACGAGGTCCTCTTCTTTGAGAAGCTCCAGAATCCGTTCAACGCCCATCGCCCAGCCGCATGCACCGGTCGGCTTGCCGCCCAGTTGCTCGATCAGCGGGTCGTAGCGGCCGCCCGCGGCAACCGTGCCTTGGGCGCCCAGCTTGTCGGTGATCCACTCGAAAACCGTGAGATTGTAGTAATCGAGCCCGCGCACGAGACGCGGATTGATCGTGAACGGAATGTTGTTCGCCTTGAGGATGCGCTGTAACCCATCGAAATGCGCGCGCGACTCCTCGCCGAGAAAATCGATCAGCTTCGGCGCGTTCTGCGCAATTTCCTGCAGTGCCGGATTCTTCGTGTCCAGCACGCGCAGCGGATTCGTATAGAGACGCCGTTTCGCGTCTTCGTCGAGCACGTCCTTGTGCTGTTCGAGGTACGCGATCAACTCGACGCGATGGGCGGCCCGCTCGTGCGCGAGGCCCAGCGAATTGAGTTCCAGGCGAATGCCGGTCAGGCCGAGGTCATCCCACAGCCGCTGGCACATGAGGATGATTTCGGCGTCGGCATCGGGGCCGGCGAAGCCAAGCGCTTCGATACCCACCTGATGAAACTGCCGGTAGCGGCCACGCTGCGGACGCTCGTGGCGGAACATCGGCCCGATGTACCACAGCCGCTTCGGACCGTCGTACAGCAGGTTATGCTCGATGGCCGAACGCACGACCGCGGCCGTGTTCTCGGGACGCAGCGTGAGGTTCTCGCCGTTGAGCGCGTCGGTGAAGCTGTACATCTCCTTTTCGACGATATCGGTCACTTCGCCAATACCGCGCGTGAAGAGCTGCGTATGCTCGACAATCGGCGTGCGGATGTTCTGGTATCCGTACGAACGGAGCATCGACTTCACGGTCGATTCGAAAAATTCCCACAGACCGGCGTCCTGCGGCAAGACGTCGTTCATGCCTTTCACACCGGCCAGCTTCTCGAGCTTTCTTTTCTGTTCTGTCATCTGTCTGCGTAGACGTTTATTCAGTTGAGCGCGGCGGCACGACCATAGGTGCGCTCGACGTAATCGCTCACGATCTGCTGGAACTCCTGCGCGATGTGTTCGCCGCGCAGCGTCTTGACCTTCTCGCCGTCGATGAACACCGGCGCGGCCGGGTTCTCGCCCGACCCCGGCAGGCTGATGCCGATGTTCGCGTGCTTCGATTCGCCCGGTCCGTTCACGATGCAGCCCATCACGGCCACGTGCATTTCTTCGACACCGGGGTACTTGTCGCGCCACACCGGCATCTGCGTGCGCAGGTACGTCTGGATCTGCGAGGCCAGTTCCTGGAACAGCGTGCTCGTGGTGCGACCGCAGCCCGGGCATGCAATCACCATCGGCGTGAACGAGCGCAGACCCATGGTCTGCAGGATTTCCTGACCTACCACCACTTCGCCCGTGCGCGAGGCGCCCGGCTCCGGCGTGAGCGAAATGCGGATCGTGTCGCCGATGCCCTGTTGCAGCAGCACCGACAGCGCGGCCGTGGAGGCCACAATGCCCTTCGAACCCATGCCCGCCTCGGTGAGCCCGAGGTGCAGCGCGAAATCGCAACGGCGCGCGAGTTCCTGGTACACGGCGATCAGGTCCTGCACGCCGCTCACCTTGCACGACAGCACGATGCGGTCGCGACCCAAGCCGAGTTCCACTGCGCGCTCGGCCGAGCCGATGGCGGACCGGATCAGCGCTTCGTACATCACGCTCTGCGCGTCCCACGGCTCAGCGCGCGCGCCGTTCTCGTCCATCATTCGCGCGAGCAGATCCTGGTCGAGGCTGCCCCAGTTCACGCCGATGCGCACCGGCTTGTCGTACTTGACGGCTGCCTCGATCATCTGGGCGAACTGGGTGTCGCGCTTGGCACCCTGCCCGACGTTGCCCGGATTGATGCGGTACTTCGACAGCGCCTCCGCGCAGCCGGGGTAGTCGCGCAGCAGCAGATGACCGTTGTAATGGAAGTCGCCCACGAGCGGCACAGTCACGCCCATGCGGTCGAGCTGCTCGCGGATGGCCGGCACGGCCGCCGCTGCTTCCGGCGTGTTGACCGTGATGCGCACGAGTTCGGAACCGGCCTGGGCGAGTTCCTTGATCTGGATGGCCGTGCCGATGGCATCGGCGGTGTCGGTGTTCGTCATCGACTGCACGCGCACCGGCGCATCACCGCCGATCGTCACGAGCTGGCCGCCCCAGCGCACGTGCACGGCCTGTGATTTACGACGTGCCGCGTGGCCGCCCACGATCGGTTCCGACGACGAAATCTGGCTGCAGGATTGGACTTGCGGTTCGGATTGCATCAAAAGACCCATTTACGCCGCACGCGCCCCGCAATGGACAGGACGCGCGAATTGAAAAGGCGTCGCGGCACGAGCGACCGCGGCGCATGCCTTGACAGGATCAGGGCAGGACGAAGCGTGCCACATTGCCCCGCGCCGCCGCATATTTGGCCGTATCGACCGGCTGGCCGTCGAGCGTGATCGACTCGAGACCGGCCTTGTTGCCGATGGTCACCTTCAGTGGCGGCTCGCCGGCGATCTCACGCGATTCGCCAGCGCGAACGATACCGGAAAACACTTCCTTGCCGTCTTTCTGCCGGACGCTGAACCAGCTGTCCTGCGTCACGCGCACAGCGACGGTGGACTGCCCGGCCGCCGGAGAGGCCGCCGCGGAGGCGCCGGATGCCGTCGTAACTGCAGGGGCGCTTGCCGTCTGCACTACCGCGGTGCTGGGCGCTGCGCTGGCGGCCGTGCCGGGCTGGACACCCGGCGACGCGACCGCCGGCAAAGCTGCCGACGCACCGCCCGGCGATTGCCCGGCTTGCGCGTCGCTGCCCGCAGCGGCGGATTGATCGTTCGACGCTGCCGCTGCCGCCTCCGCGCCGGACGCCTGCTGTGCCCCAGCCGTTTCGCCTTGCGCGACCGTGGCCGACGCCACCTGCGGGCCGGTTGCCGTCGCGCCGTTGGCGCTTGCCTTCAGCCGCGCGAGCCACGCAGACGACTCACCGCCGTTGTTGTGCCACATCGCGAGCGCAATCACGGCGACTACCAGCGCCGCGATGCCCCAAAGCCACGAACGATGGCGCGACTGGCTGCCGCCGAGCGACAGCGACACGCGTCCCCGCGGCAGATCAGCGCCTGCCGACGCGGGCATGCTGAGATCAGGCTGCGGCACGCCCTTTTCGCGCCGCAGCGCCTGGGTGAATGGCGCGGGGTCCGCCCCCAGCATCTTCGCGTAGCTGCGCACGACGCCGAGCGCGAAGGTCGTATCGGGCAACTGGCTGACGTCGCCGGCTTCCAGGGCTCGCAGCTTGGCCGCGGAAACCTTGAGCCGGGCCGACACGTCGTCAATGGTCCAGCCCTTCGCTTCGCGCAGTTGCGCGAGTCTTGCCCCCAGTGCTGCGAGGGAATCGGGCACCGGCTGCACCGCAGGCTGCGCCGGAGCCGGCTCTGGCGTCGCGCCTGGTAGCGGACGCGCCATGTTCCTGTCTGACCCGTATGGCTGCTGCGGCTCGCTCATCCCAAATCCTTGCGTCGATTCTTGTTTATGCCACCCGGCCGTACCGGATGTGCAGACCGTTTATAACAAAATGCGCGGCCTGTGTGCCGCATCCGATCGCAATTGCGACGTGTCGCGACAGATCGTGTTCGACTCGCCGCCCCGCTTTTCACCTGTTTTCCCGCAACTCTCCGGCCCGTTCCCCGCAGGCCGACGACATCGGCAGCCGCGACGCCATGCGTCGCCGCGCCTTTTACCACTTCCTTCAAACCGCACGTACCTCGATCACTTTCCCAGCACCGCGGCCTGTGCGCTCCGCAAGTCGCGTGCGGTCCTTCACCGCGCCCGCGAGCTGGCCGCAGGCCGCGTCGATATCGTCGCCGCGCGTTTTGCGCACCGTGGTCACGACGCCCGCATCCATCAACACCTGAGCGAACCGCTTGATCTGTTCCGGCTTCGAACGGATCAGCCCGGATTCGGGGAACGGATTAAACGGAATCAGGTTGAACTTGCACGGCACGTCGCGCGTCACGGCCAGCAGTTCGCGTGCATGCGCTTCAGTATCGTTGACGCCGTCCAGCATGCAGTATTCGAACGTGATGAAATCGCGCGGCGCCACTTTCAGGTAGCGCTCGCAGGCGGCCATCAGCTCGCGCAAGGGGTACTTGCGGTTCAGCGGCACGAGTTCGTCGCGCAAGGGATCGTTCGGAGCATGAAGCGACACCGCGAGCGCGACCGGCAGATCGGCGCCGAGTCGATCCATCATCGGCACGACACCCGAGGTCGACAACGTGACGCGGCGGCGCGACAGGCCGTAGGCGTTGTCGTCGAGCATCAGCCGCATGGCCGGCACGACCGCATCGTAGTTGAGCAAGGGCTCGCCCATGCCCATCATGACCACGTTGGTGACGACACGTTCGCCCTTGCCCTCGCCACCCACGGCGCGGCCGCCTGCTTCGGCGCCCCGCGAGGCGCGCAGCGCGAACTCGGCCATGCGCAACTGGCCAATGATCTCGCCCGTGGTGAGATTGCGCGAAAAACCCTGCTTGCCAGTGGAACAGAACCGGCAATTCACCGCGCATCCTGCCTGCGACGACACGCAGAGCGTGCCGCGCGTCTCTTCCGGGATGTACACGGTTTCGACGGCATTGCCGTTGCCGACGTCGATCAGCCACTTTCTCGTACCGTCGGCCGAAACATGGTCCGACAGAATGTGCGGCATGCTGATGACGGCACGGCCTTTCAGCTTCTCGCGCAACGATTTGGCGAGATCCGTCATGCCGTCGAAGTCGGCGGCGTTGTACTGGTGAATCCAGCGTTGAAGCTGTTTGGCGCGAAACGGCTTCTCGCCGAGGCGCTCGCAGTATGCGACGAGGCCTTGGGCGTCGAGATCGAGAAGGTTGACGGTTGAACTGCTCGTCATGTCGAATCCTGCCATTTCAGTGCGAGGCGGCCTTCCGGCGACACCATTGCCGTGCTGCCTGAAAACCGCGCCGTTCGCGACCGTATTGCTGCCGGTGAACGTTTACCAGCTTAGCGCGAGTAGACGTTGACTTCCGGGAAGAAAAACGCGATTTCCACGCGCGCCGTTTCGGCCGCATCCGAACCGTGGACGGCATTGGCGTCGATGCTGTCGGCAAAGTCCGCACGGATCGTGCCCTTCTCGGCCTTCTTCGGGTCGGTGGCGCCCATCAGCTCGCGGTTCTTCGCGATGGCGTTTTCGCCTTCCAGAGCCTGTACCATCACCGGACCGGACACCATGAAGTCGACGAGGTCCTTGAAGAACGGGCGGCCAGCGTGCACGGCGTAGAATTTCTCAGCGTCGGCGCGCGACAGCTGGACCATACGGGCAGCGACGATCTTCAGGCCGGCATTTTCAAAGCGGCTGTAGATCTGACCGATCACATTCTTGGCCACTGCGTCCGGCTTGATAATCGACAGGGTGCGTTCGATCGCCATAAAAACTCCAGAAAATTAAGAGGTTACAAATTCAAACGAATCTGCAATTGTAGCATGATCCCATGTATGATTGCGATTGAACCCTTACATATCCGAAAGGATCCAGGGATTTAATCCGCAAAGAAACGCAGCGCCCGGGCAGCGCGTTGAAACTCCGGGGCGCCGCGCTTATCTTAGGAATGTGACCTGGCGTGCGGCGCACAAAAACCGCCCGCCGCCGCCCTTTCACCGGGACCACCGCGCAACATCCGCGTCTGACGCAAGGAGAAACCATGAACGAATATCCCTACAATTTCGGCCGCAGCGGTACCGTTGTAGCGGCCGAAACCCGCAACCGCGTACTGCGCAACACCTACTGGCTGCTCGCGCTGTCGATGGTGCCCACCGTACTCGGCGCGTGGGTGGGCGTGGCGACCGGCTTCTCGCTGTTCGCGGCCACCAGCCCCGCCATGAGCCTGCTCGCATTCTTCGCAATCGCGTTCGGCTTCATGTTCGCCATCGAGCGCACCAAGAACAGCGCCGCCGGCGTGTTCGTGCTGCTCGGTTTCACCTTCTTCATGGGCCTGATGCTGTCGCGGCTACTCGCCTTCATCCTCGGCTTTTCCAACGGGCCGTCGCTGATCATGCTCGCGTTCGGTGGCACCGGTGTGATCTTCACGGCCATGGCGACCATCGCCACGGTCAGCAAGCGCGACTTTTCGGGCCTCGGCAAGTGGCTGTTCATGGGCGTCATCGTGATCCTGCTGGCAGGCATCGCCAACATGTTCCTGCATCTGCCCGCGCTCATGCTGACGGTGTCCGTGCTGGCTATCGTGATCTTCTCCGCCTACATGCTGTTCGACGTCCAGCGTGTCGTGAACGGCGGGGAAACGAATTACATCACTGCCACGCTCGCGATCTATCTGGATCTCTATAACGTTTTTACGAACCTGCTGGCACTGCTGGGCATCTTCGGCGGCAACCGCAATTAAGCAATCTTCAGCAACAATCAAAACGCCCATGGCCTGACGGTCATGGGCGTTTTGATTTGGGGCTTAAGCGGCGACGCGTCGCGCGGACGCGATCCTCAGAGCGTCAGCCAGTCGAAGCCGTCGGCCTGCGTCGCGATACCTATTTCCGTCGCCGCGTTGCCGAGCACCGTCGCCATCGCTGTCCGCGCGAGTTCCGCCGTATTGTTCTCCTGGCTCAGATGCGCGGCCACCAGATGACGAAGCCGGGAACGGTCGAGCGACGCGAGGATGCCGGCCGCCGCCTCGTTGTTCAAATGCCCATGGGCGCCGCCTATGCGGGCCTTCAGCGAAGGCGGATAGCGACTCGCGGCCAGCATCTGCAAGTCGTGATTGCACTCCAGCACGAGGGCGTCGCAGCCGCTGAGCACCGTGCCGATGTGCGGCGTCGATGTGCCGACGTCGGTGAGCACACCGAGCCGGTTCGCACCGTCCGAAAACACGAACTGCAACGGCTCCCGCGCGTCATGCGGAACGGTGTATGGCAAGACATGCACGTCGCCGATCGCCACCGCCTCGTCGCCCCACAACACGTTGAGCTCGACGTCGGCCTCGTCGGCACCCACGGCGCGCGCGGTGCCCCAACTCGTGTAGAGCGGAATCGACCACTTGCGGGCAAGCGTCAGGGCGCTGCCAATGTGGTCGCTATGCTCGTGGGTAATCAGAATGGCGTCGAGCTGCCCGGCCTCGAAGCCGACGCGCGCGAGGCGCCGCTCCATCTCGCGCGCCGAAAAACCGCAATCGAGCAGCACGCGTGTGACGGTCGCGCCGCTCGATGCCTCGACGATCAGTGCATTGCCCTCGCTGCCGCTTCCAAGACTGGCGAAGCGCACGGGCGGGCTTAATTGAGTTGCGCGTGAAGCAGCGACACGATGCGCTGCGCTTCCGACGACGTGTCGACCTGGCCATTGGCGTCCACCACGGCCACTTGCGTCAGCGCGTCGCCCTTGGCTCGCACGTTGACCATGAACTCCTGGCCCGGCTTCCTCGACTTCGATCCGCTGTAGAACAGCTTGCCAAGGAGACCCTCGCCCTTGAGTTCCTCCATCGAATCCGCGTAGCGCACGTAGTAGATGCCCTTCGTGCGATCGCGGTTGTCCACGGTGAAATTGGTGCGGTCCAACGCCAGGCCGACGCGCAGCCAGGCGCGGTCGAACGATTCGGCCAGATCGAGCGTCGCGGCACCCGCGCTCTTGTCGAGCTGCGCCGGCGCCGTGCTGGTGCGGGCGTCCGTCAGCAGTTGCTTCGACTGTGCATCGGTCAGACCGAACTTCTGCATCAGCTTCGAGAGGAACGAGGCTTCGAGTGCCGGATCCCGCGGACGCTCCACCCAGCGCGACGAGGTCTTGTCCTGGCCCGTCAGCACTTCTTCCATCGAGCTGTGCGTAATGGAGATGTCGGTTGCGCCATTCGGTCCGCGCGACACGAGGGTGCGGAAACGGTCGCGCGTGCCCGACGAATAGGCGAAGTCGATCACGCGGCCAATCGTGCGGCGGAACCAGTCGTCGGGAATGTTCGCGCGGTTTTCCGCCCAGTCGGTCGACATGATGCCGGTGGCCGGCGCGTCCGTGGTCAGCGTGAAACCGTTCTCCTGCCAGAACGCCTGAAGCTGCGGCCACAGCTGTTCCGGCGTGCGCCCGTCCACCACGAGCCAGCGGCGGTCGCCGTCGCGCTCCACGTGCATGCCGAGCGGATCCTGCGCGTTCGGCGTGCCTTCTGTGGCGTTGCCGGCCGCCGTGACGGCGCGTTGCGGTGCGCCGCCGAGCGCAAGGCTCGCGGGCGGCGCGACGTAGCGCTGATCCTGCTGCGCAGCCGACAGGTCCTTCGGCACGCTGAGCGCGGGCGCGCTAGGCGTGTCCTTGTAGTTGACGCGGTCGGACGCGAACCAGTCGTTCAGCGACTCGCAACCGGCGAGCGAACCAAGGGCGAGCGCCAGCGCCGCCATGCGGGCTGCGTTCAGAGAAAATACGGAACGTTTCATGGGGTCCTTCGTGATGCTGGAACGCGGTGCCTTGCTCGATACGGAACGAGAGCGGTGTCGACGTCGGTTAGAGGAATGCCGGGCGGGGAATACCACGCAACCTGGGCTACGCTACCTGCGGCCGGGTTCAGGCCAATGCGCCGGACACGCCGGAAAGTCCGGCCTCACGCAGCGCGGCGCGCACGACCTCGTGATAGCGGGCGTCGAGCGGCGTGAGCGGCAGCCGGATACCGCCTTCGATGCGCCCGAGCGCCTCGAGTGCCCACTTCACCGGAATCGGGTTCGATTCGATGAACAGGTTCTTGTGCAGCGAAAGCAGCTTCAGGTGGATGGCGCGTGCCGTCTTGACGTCGCAGGCAAGCGCGGCCTTGCACAGGTCGCTCATGGCGCGCGGCGCCACGTTGGCCGTCACGGAAATATTGCCGTGGCCGCCCAGCAGCATCAGCGCGATCGCGGTGGGGTCGTCACCACTGAAAATCGAGAAACCGGCCGGCGCGGCCTTGATGAGATGCGCCGCGCGGTCGATATTGCCCGTCGCGTCCTTCACGCCCACGATGCCGGGCACGTCGGCGAGACGCAGAATCGTCTCGTTCGACATATCGGCCACCGTACGCCCCGGCACGTTGTACAGGATGACCGGCAGGTCCACCGTCTCAGCAATCTTGCGGAAGTGGCGATAGATGCCTTCCTGCGTGGGCTTGTTGTAGTACGGCACCACCTGCAGCGTGGCGTCGGCGCCTACGGCCTTGGCCCGCTCGGTCAGCTCGATGGCCTCGGCCGTCGAATTGCCGCCCGAGCCCGCGATCACGGGAATGCGGCCCGCCGTGTGCTCCACCGCGGTCTTGACCATCAGGATGTGTTCTTCGACCGACAGCGTGGCGGATTCGCCGCTCGTCCCCACGACTACCAGCGCATCCGTGCCCTCTTCCACATGCCAGTCGATCAGCTTGCGGAACGCCGGCAGGTCGAGGCTGCCGTCTTCGTGCATAGGGGTGACGATCGCGGGGATGCTGCCGCGGAAAATAATGCCGTCCTGAGTGCCGTTAGCCATGAAACGCCAGTCAAATTAATCGGATAAACCGGGATTGTAACGGATTAGCCAGCCAGATCGTAACGAGCGGGAGGTAAGGATTCCGCGGAGTCGGCGTGCCGTTCTGGCACCAGAACTGCGCAGATCCGCTGCACGAACGCCGGCCTAGGCGTGGCGAGAAAACCGTCCTGAAACGCGACCACGCGCAGACGCGGCCGCACCACATCGAGCAGTTCCCCCGGCGCGAGCAAAAACGCGGGATTCGACGGCTTGCCCACCGTCTCGTTGCCCTGCGCGAAAGTTTCGTAGAGCAGCACCCCGCCCGGCGCAAGCGAATCCAGCAAGCGCGCGAAGAGCGGCCGGTGCAGATAATTCGTGACGATCACGGCGGCAAACTTCCGGCCATCGTCGAGGGGCCATGGGCCGTTCTCGATGTCGGCCTGCACGGTCACGATGCCGGCCTCATCGCGCAAGGCGGCGAGCGCCGCGGCGTCGCGGTCGATGGCGACGACAGGATGGCCGCGCGAGGCGAACCAGCGCGCGTGCCGTCCGCTGCCGCATGCAACGTCGAGCACCGGGCCACCGGGGCTCACGAGATGCGCCCAGCGGCGCACCCAGCGCGATGGCTCGGGCGCTGCGGCCAGCGAGCCGTCGCCAGACGCGCGGCCGCCGCTCGCGCCACCGGGATTCGCCCCACAGCCGGACATCGAAGCCATTTATCAGCTGTACGCGAGACCCATGGCCTCGCGGACGTCGCGCATCGTCTCGGTGGCGAACTTGCGGGCCTTGTCGCAGCCGTCGGCGACAATCGCGCGCAGCAGCGACGGGTCGTCCATGTACTTCTGTGCGCGCTCGAGCATCGGCTGCTGCTCGCGCAGAATGCCTTCGATCACCGGCTGCTTGCACTCCAGGCAACCGATGCCCGCTGAGCGACAGCCCTTCTGCACCCATTCGTGCGTCGTCTCGTCCGTATAGACCTGATGCAGTTGCCAGACCGGGCACTTGTCCGGATCGCCCGGGTCGGTGCGACGCACGCGCGCCGGGTCGGTCGGCATGGTACGCACTTTCTTCGTGATCGTTTCGGCATCTTCACGCAGGCCGATGGTGTTGCCGTACGACTTCGACATCTTCTGGCCGTCGAGACCCGGCATGCGCGACGCTTCGGTGAGCAGCGCCTGCGGCTCGGGCAGGATGATCTTGCGTGCGCCTTCCAGATAGCCGAACAGCCGCTCGCGGTCGTTCATCGAGAGGCTCTGCGACTCCTGCAGCATGGCGCGCGCCTGTTCGAGCGCCTCGTCGTCACCCTCTTGCTGGTACGCGTTGCGCAGTTCGTGGTAGAGCTTGGCGCGCTTGCCGCCGAGCTTCTTCGCCGCTTCGAGCGCCTTCTCCTCGAAGCCCGGCTCGCGGCCGTACATGTAGTTGAAGCGGCGCGCGATCTCGCGCGTCATCTCGACGTGCGGCACCTGGTCCTCGCCCACGGGCACGAGCGAGGCGCGGTACAGCAGAATGTCCGCCGCCATCAGCACCGGATAGCCGAGAAAGCCGTAGGTCGAGAGGTCCTTGTCCTTGAGCTTCTCCATCTGCTCCTTGTAGGTCGGCACGCGTTCGAGCCAGCCGAGCGGCGTGCTCATGCCGAGCAGAAGCGCGAGTTCCGCGTGTTCGGGCACCCGGCTCTGGATGAAGAGCGTGGCCTGGGCCGGATCGATGCCCGAAGCGAGCCAGTCGATCAGCACTTCCCAGACGTTCCCCTCGATCACCTCCGGCGTTTCGTAGTGCGTGGTGAGCGCGTGCCAGTCGACCACGCAAAAGAAGCACGGGTACTCGGACTGCAGCCGAACCCAGTTTTTCAGCACGCCGTGGTAGTGGCCGAGGTGCAGCGACCCCGTGGGTCGCATGCCGGAGAAGATACGGTCTGGGAACATGGTGTTATGAAAAGAGCGAAACAAGGGGAGTCAGAATTGCGGTGATCGCGGCGTAGCCGAGCGCGACGAGCGGCTGAAGCCAGAACCTCGTCAGCACGCCGGTGACCACGAGCGCCATCACGATGAAAAAGCCATAAGGCTCAAGGCGCGAAAGCGCAATCGACGAGCGCGCCGGCAGCAGCGCGGCGAGCACGCGGCCGCCGTCGAGCGGCGGCAGCGGAAACAGGTTCAGCACGCCGAGCACGAGATTGACGCCCACGCCGGCCGCGGCCATGCGCGTGAAGAACGGCTCGTCGACGGCCAGCACCGCGAGCACCACGCCGAACACGCCCCAGATGAGCGCCTGGATGAAGTTGCACGCGGGCCCCGCGAGTGCGACCCACAGGCTACCCCAGCGCGGATCGCGCAGATTGCGGAACGTGACGGGCACGGGCTTGGCATAGCCGAACATGAATGCGCCGCTGGTCAGGAAATACAGCACGAGCGGGATCGCGATGGTGCCGAGCGGATCGATGTGCCGCATCGGGTTGAACGACACGCGGCCCATCATGTAGGCGGTGTTGTCGCCCAGCAGGCGCGCGACGTAGCCGTGGGCCGCCTCGTGCAGCGTGATGGCGAAGATGACGGGCAGCGCGTAGACGACGATGGTCTGTATCAAGGAAGAATCCATAGCGGGCTATTGTATCCGGGCGGCGCCCTCATGCCGTCTCTTCGAGCCCGAACGGCGCGAGACTACCGCGGCCCGCGCGCACGAGCACCGGCGTTTCGCCCGTCAGATCGATCACCGTGGACGGCTCGCACGGACACGCGCCGCCGTCGATGACGAGATCGATCTGCTTTTCGAGCCGCTCGCGGATTTCCTCGGGATCGTTGAGCGGCGCGGTGTCGGGCGGCACGATCAGCGTGGAGCCGATGAGCGGCTGACCCAATTCTTCGAGGATCGCGAGCGTAATCGCGTGATCGGGCACGCGCAGGCCGATGGTCTTGCGCGATGGATGCGAGAGCCGCCGCGGCACTTCCTTCGTCGCCTGCAGCACGAACACATACGGGCCCGGCGTGACCGACTTGATCAGCCGGTACTGGCGGTTGTCCACCATGGCGAAGTTCGCGAGTTCCGAGAGATCACGCACGAGCAGCGAAAGCAGCTGACGTTCGTCGAGTCCACGAATGCGCCGCAGGCGCTCGACGGCCTGCTTGTCGTCGAGATGGCAGGCGAGCGCGTAGCTCGAATCGGTAGGCAGCGCGACGAGGCCGCCGTCGTTGATGATCTGCACCGCCTGCTTGACGAGCCGCGGCTGCGGATTGTCGGGGTGAAGCCGGAAGTATTGGGACATGGGTCGGAGTTCAGGAAGTCCGCTGCGGGACGCTCCCCAGCCGTGCCGACTGGTGTCGGCCGGACCGATGGGCGAGCGCGCCGGCTGAAGACAGGCAACGATGGGCAAAGACGGACGAACGGGCGCGCCGTTCGCAGCGCGCCATCACAGCCAGCGTTCCCAGACCGGTGTCAGGTAGTCGGGCAACGGCGGCAGGCTGCCGAGTTCGATGCTGTCCGGTCCCGGCGCGTGGAAGTCCGACCCGCGCGACGCTTCGAAACCGTAACGACGCGCCACGGCGGCGTATTCGGCGTACTGGTCCGGCGTGTGGCTGCCGGTCACCACTTCGATGGCCTTACCGCCCAAGTCGATGAATTCGCCGAAAAGCGCGTCGAACTCCAGCGGCGAATAGGCGTAGCGGCCCGGGTGCGCGATCACGGCCTCACCGCCCGCGCCTTTGATCCACCGGAGGGCGTCCTCGAGTTTGGCCCACCGATGCGGTACGTAACCGGGCTTGCCGTCGCCGAGAAAGCGGGTAAACGCGTCCTGAGTCGAGGCGGCATAGCCCTTCTCGACCATGAAGCGCGCGAAGTGGGTACGCGAAATCAGATCGGGATTCGAGACGAATTCGAGTGCGCCCGCGTAGGCGTCCGGTATGCCGAGTTCGGCGAGCCGCTCGGCGATGGCTTCGGCACGCGCCGCGCGTCCGTTGCGCGTGCGCGCAAGGCCCGCCACGAGATCAACGTTCTGCGGATCGATGTTGAGCCCCACGATGTGCACCGTGCGCGATGCCCAGGTGACCGATATCTCCACACCAGACAGATACCGCATGCCGAGCGCCGCGGCAGCTTCGCGCGCCTGCGCCTGGCCGCCCACCTCGTCGTGATCGGTCAGCGACCACAGCGTGACACCGCCCGTGTGCGCACGCTGCGCCACGACGGCGGGCGCGAGCTGGCCGTCTGAAACGGTCGAATGGCAGTGCAGGTCAGCGTTCATTGGGAAGGAAAAAAGTTAAGCAATCATTCTACTGCAATGCAGTAAGCGCGGTTGAGGCAAGGCAGGCTCCGCCGCGAGGCGGGCGGTGCCCCGATATGCCTCCATCGTGCCACCTCGGTCCGAGAAGCAATCCTTATGCGCACAAACTCGTATTCCCCGCCTCACGCGCAGAACGCTTCGATCAGCGCGGCGACCTGTTCGGGCTGATCGTGATGAACCATATGACCGGCGTCGTCGATGATCTTCTCGCGCCAGTCGGGAAACGCGCGGAAACGCGCCTTGAATTCGTCGAGCGGAATGTCGCCTGCCAATTGCGCGAGCGTGGGCGACGCAGCGGCCTCCACATGAAGCACCTTCGCGGCGACCTTCGACCACACCGCCGTGACTTCGTCGAGCCGGTACAGCAGCGGCCCACGCAGCTTGTGGGCGGGGTCGGCGAGCAGCATGTAGCCGCCCTCGCCGTCCGGCTTCGACCAGTGGCGCGCGAGAAAACCCGCGCGCGCAGGGTGCAGACGCGGATTGGTCTTGATGAGGCGCGCAGCGACGTCGTCGAGCGACGCGTAGCGGCGCAGCGCTGACGGCTCACGCAGATCGTCGAGCCAGGCCCGCAGCCGTCCCGGCGACTGCGCGGCACGGGCCGGCGCGAGACCGAAGCCTTCCAGATCCACGACGCGCCGCACGCGTTCGGGCCGCACGCCCGCATACAGACACACCACGTTGGCGCCCATGCTGTGCCCGACGAGATTCACCTGCCCCTCGGGCGCGTAGTGATCGAGCAACGCGTCAAGGTCGGCGAGATACTCCTGGAACCAGTAAGTGCCGCCCCCGCGCTCGGCGACCGGCCAGTCGGAGAGACCGAATCCGCGCGCGTCGGGAGCGATGACCTGCCAGTCGCCGCCCAGGGCATCGACGACGAACTGGAACGACGCGGCGACGTCCATCCAGCCGTGCAACATGAACAGCGTTGGGGCGTCGGGGCGGCCCCAGCGCAAGGTGTGCAAACGGACGCCACGGACGATGACGAAATCGGACTGGGGAGTATTCATGTGCGCCTGCCGCAAAAAAGAATGATCGTTCGATTATAGCGGTAGCGAGTAGCCGGCGCCGGGCACCGCTTTTTTGTGGCTTCGATGTACTGCTGCGCCGGTTGCCCGTCGCTTTTTTCAGCCATCTCCGCCAGCAGCGTCTTCACCGGCGGCGAGCTTTGTCAGCGCGGTCAGCTCCGCCTCGTCGAATCCGGCCTCGCGCCGGGCGTCGAAATTGAATGGACCACGCAGGCGCGGGGCCTTGTAGCGCTCGGCCAGCGCGAGCCAGGTCTCGTGCGGATCGAGCCGCCGCTCCGCACACAGGTGCCGGAACCAATGGTTTCCGATCAGAACGTGCCCCACTTCGTCGCGCAGGATCACATCGAGGATGGCGGCGGAGGCATGGTCGCCCGCCTGGACGAGGCGCGCGCGAATGGGCGGCGACGCGTCGAGGCCGCGCGCCTCCAGCGTGCGCGGCACGAGCGCCATGCGGGCCAGCACATCGTCGCGCGTGCGTTCGCACATTTCCCACAGACCGTCGTGTGCGGGAAAGTCGCCGTAGGTCGCACCGAAGTCGGCTAGCCGCGCGGCAAGCAGCGAAAAATGATGCGCCTCTTCGGCAGCAACCTTCAGCCAGTCGCGATAAAAGCGCTCGGGCATGCCGGCAAAGCGCCAGACAGCATCGAGCGCAAGATTGATCGCGTTGAACTCGATATGCGCAAGCGCGTGCAGCAGGGCCGCCCGCCCCTCTACGGTGCGCATGCTGCGCCGCTGGAGTAACCGCGGTTCGACCAGTTCGGGCCGTGCGGGGCGGCCCGGCAGCACAGCCGGTTCGTCGAACGTTCGCGCCGGGTCGCATTGGGCGGTACCGGCAAGCACGCTTGCGTACAGCGCGCTTGCTGCCCGGGCCTTCGTCGCCGGGTCGCACTCGGTCAGTACAGTCAGCGCAACAGCGCGGGCGCACGTCACCTGAAGCCCGGAGCCGAAAGCATTCGCGGCGGCCGAGCAGGCGGCCCCACCCTGCCCGCTGGCGCAAGGGGCGGAGCGGGAAACAGCCGGCAAAGCCGCTTCCTCGCCATGGCTCGCAGCGACGACGGCCGGGGAATTTGAGTCGGGACGGGCGGAATTCATACGGCAGCAAGATGGAAAACGGGCGCGGCGGCGCACGGCGGCATTGTGCCAGACGGCCTCTTCACGCATCCATTTACAATACGGGATTGACCTTGCAGCGCCCCGCGCATCCAACCAGCGGCGCCCCCATCCCATCTGAAGGAGACAGTTTCCCGTGGCAATCTACAAGCTTGGCGACGCCGCCCCGACCATCCACGAAAGCGTGTTCGTCGCGGACACGGCGACCGTCATCGGCAAAGTCACGCTGGACGAAAATTCGAGCGTCTGGTTCGGCGCGGCTATCCGCGGCGACAACGAACCGATCACGATCGGCCGCGGCAGCAATGTCCAGGAAGGCGCGGTGCTGCATACCGACCCCGGTTATCCGCTCTCGATCGAAGCCGGCGTGACGGTCGGCCACCAGGCCATGCTGCACGGCTGCACGATCAGGGAAGGCGCGCTGATCGGCATTCAGGCCGTGGTCTTGAATGGCGCGGTGATCGGCCGCAACTGTCTGGTGGGTGCCGGGGCCGTGGTGACGGAAGGCAAGGTGTTCCCCGACAACTCGCTCATCCTCGGTGCGCCCGCCAAGGTGGTGCGCGAGCTAACGGAGGAAGACATCGCAAAGCTGCGCCGCAACGCAGACAACTATGCGGAACGCCGCGCCTGGTTCAAGGCGAACCTCGTGCGGATCGGCTAGTGCCGATGCGGGCCGCCTGACCACGACACATCATCCGTGTCCGGGGCATCCCGCAGGCCTCGCCGGCAAGGAACAGGCAAGACAACGGCACCGCGCGCAGGCAGCGCAACGCCGTGTAATTCAGCGAAGGAAATATTGTGAGCGACCAGTTGCAGAAATTCATGTTCAGTGCGGCCCCGGTGCGCGGCGAGATCGTCTCGCTGCGCAATACGTGGCAGGAAGTACTGACGCGCCGGACGTACCCTGCGCCCGTGCAGACCGTGCTTGGCGAAATGATGGCCGCGTGCGCGCTGCTGTGCGCCAATCTGAAGTTCGACGGCACGCTGATCATGCAGATCTTCGGCGACGGGCCCGTCAAGATGCTGGTCGTGCAGTGCAATTCGGAGTTGTCGATGCGTGCCACGGCACGCTACGGAGACGCCACGCCAAATGTAATCGGCGAAGAAGCAAGCCTTGTCGATCTCGTGAACGTCAACGGCAACGGCCGTTGCGTGATCACGCTGGATCCGCACAACAAGGTGCCAGGACAGCAGCCTTATCAGGGCATCGTGCCGCTCAACGGCGAAGACGGTCCGCTGCAGTCTGTCGCGGCCGTGCTCGAGCACTACATGCACCACTCCGAGCAGTTGGACACACGCCTGTGGCTCGCAGCGAACACCGAACGCGCGGTCGGCATGCTGCTGCAGAAACTGCCCGGCGACGGCGGGATCGTGCCGCATCCCGGCGAACTCGACGCCGACACGTGGGAGCGCGTGTGCACGCTCGGCAATACGCTCTCGCAGGAAGAACTGCTGAAGGAAGAGCCGCAGACGGTGTTCCGCCGGCTCTTCTGGCAGGAGAACGTGCGCCATTTCGATCCGGCGCCGGCGCGCTTCGAGTGTTCGTGTTCTCGCGAAAAGGTGGGCGCCATGCTCAAGATGCTGGGCCGCCCGGAAGTGGACAGCGTGATCGAGGAACGCGGCCACGTCGAAATTCATTGCGACTTCTGTAATCAGCGGTATGAATTCGACCCGGTGGACGTCGCGCAACTTTTCGTCGCGAGCGGTCTCTCAGAAGGAGTCGCGCCCGCGGCCGGACAGCGGCACTGAACTGCTGCGCTGAACCGGCACGAATGCGCATCGCTTCCGCTCAGTCCGTCAGGACACCGCGGAAGCAACAGAAAGTGTTAAACGGCGGCGCCTCGCGGGGTGATCTTGTTTAGGCGTCCGACCGATGGAGGTCGCCATGAATGCTCACAACCGTCCCTCGCTCGCGCTGCGTACGCGCTTCGCCCTGTCGACGCTGGGCGTGGCAGTCGCCTTGAGCGGCTGCATGATGGACCCGCCGGGCCCCTCGCCCATCTATAGCCGCCTGCCCGCCGACCAGTCCGGCGTGCCAACAGGCGCCCAGGCATTGACGCCACAAGAACGACAACGTTACGACGCGATCGACAAGCAGGTGCTCGCCGACCAGAACCGCGCCATCGCCGCCGAACAGGCGGCCGAAACGTGGTCGCGCTACTACTCGCCGCCGGCGCCCATGACGGTCTACGGCAGCTACTACGACGGCGGGTGGGGACACGGCTGGGGGACGGGAATCGGATACGGCTATCCGGGCTGGGGATGGGGATGGTGACAATACGGATGGCGTCACCGATGCCGGTGTTCAGCCAGTGCTCTTCGGCTTGACGTTCTTGCCGTGCGCGTCCTTTGCGGCGCGCGCATGTTTCTTGTCGGGCTTCGCACGGGATTCCGGGTTCGGCACCACACGCACGGGCGCCGCCGAAACTTCCCCGCGCGTCGAAGTATTCGGCGCCACGTTGTTCGATGCAGGCAGCGGCGCATTCGGCGAGACGAACTGCACGAATACCTCGCTGTCCTTCACCATGCCCATTTCGTAGCGTGCCCGCTCTTCGACAGCGGACGTCCCGCTCTGCAGATCCTGCACCTCGCCGGCAATGCGCTCGTTGCGCAGCTTTTCGTCTGCGTTTTTCTTCTGCTGCTCGGCCAGTTGCTGCTGCAGTTCATGGACACGCAGCCAGCCGCCATGCCCCCACCAGAGGGGGTACTGGATCAACACCAGCAGAATGATCAGAACGACAGTGACAAGCCGCATGAAAGGAGCCGGACAATACAAGTCGCCCTGCGCTATACGCAGGGCGACGGGGAAGGATCAAAAACCAGGAACGGCGCTGACGTTCATCAACGCAGATTGTAGAACGTCGACTTGCCCGGGTAGCTCGCGATGTCGCCGAGGTCTTCTTCGATACGCAGCAGCTGGTTGTACTTCGAGATGCGGTCGCTGCGCGAGAGCGAACCGGTCTTGATCTGACCGGCGTTCAGGCCCACCGCGATGTCGGCGATGGTCGAATCTTCGGTTTCGCCCGAGCGGTGCGAGATCACAGCCGTGTAACCCGCGCGCTTGGCCATCTCGATGGCGGCGAACGTTTCGGTCAGCGTGCCGATCTGGTTGATCTTGATGAGGATCGAGTTCGCGATGCCCTTCTCGATGCCTTCCTTCAGGATGCGCGTGTTGGTAACGAAGAGGTCGTCGCCCACGAGCTGGATCTTCTTGCCGAGGCGCTCGGTCAGCAGCTTCCAGCCGTCCCAGTCGCCTTCGTGCATGCCGTCTTCGATCGAGACGATCGGGAACTTGTCGGCCAGCGTGGCGAGGTAGTCGGTGAACTCCGCTGACGATAGCTGCAGGCCTTCGCCCGCGAGCTGATACTTGCCGTCGTGATAGAACTCGCTCGCTGCGCAATCGAGCGCGAGCAGCACGTCTTCACCGGCACGGTAGCCGGCCTTCTCGATGGCCTGGAGAATCGTGGAGAGGCATTCATCGTTGCTGCCGAAGTTCGGCGCGAAACCGCCTTCGTCGCCCACGGCCGTGCTCATGCCGCGGTCCGACAGAATCTTCTTGAGCGCGTGGAACACTTCCGCGCCGCAACGCAGCGCTTCGCGGAAGGTCGGCTGGCTCACCGGCACGATCATGAATTCCTGGATGTCGAGGCTGTTGTTCGCGTGCGCGCCGCCGTTGACGATGTTCATCATCGGAACCGGCAGTTGCATCGCGCCCGATCCACCGAAATAGCGGTAGAGCGGCAGCCCTGCTTCTTCTGCGGCGGCCTTCGCCACGGCCATAGACACCGCGAGCAGTGCGTTCGCGCCCAGACGCGACTTGTTGTCGGTACCGTCGAGCTCCAGCAGCGTCTTGTCGAGGAACGCCTGTTCCGACGCGTCGAGGCCCATGATTGCCTCGGAAATCTCGGTGTTGATGTGCTCGACCGCCTTCAGCACGCCCTTGCCGCCGTAGCGGCCGGTTTCGCCGTCGCGCAGTTCGATCGCCTCGCGCGAGCCGGTGGACGCGCCCGACGGCACCGCCGCGCGCCCCATCGTGCCCGACTCGAGCAACACGTCGCATTCGACAGTGGGATTGCCTCGCGAATCCAGAATCTCACGACCGATGATGTCTACGATTGCACTCATGGTTTCCTCAGGAAATGACGTTGAATTCTTACGGCGACGACGGCGTTCGAACCGCCCGGGCATCGTCCGGGCATCGCTGCCGCACGCGGCTCGCGGCGGGCACCCCACACGACGCGCGCCCGCGCGGGACGCGCATCAGTTGAAATCGTGCTCGAGGAACGGCTTGCGCTTCACGGCCTCGTCGAGCGTGAGCAGCGTTTCGAGCAGGTCCGCCATGCGGTTGAGCGGCACCGCGTTGGGACCGTCCGACTTCGCCTCGGCCGGGCGCGGGTGGGTTTCCATGAAGAGCCCCGCCACGCCCGTCGCGACGGCCGCGCGTGCCAGCACCGGCACGAACTCACGCTGACCGCCCGAACTCGTGCCCTGTCCGCCCGGCAACTGCACCGAGTGCGTGGCGTCGAACACGACCGGCGCGCCCGTCTCGCGCATGATCGCAAGCGAACGCATGTCGGACACGAGATTGTTGTAACCGAATGAAACGCCGCGTTCGCAGGCAAGGAAGCGGTCTTCGGAGAGCCCCGCTTCGCGGGCCGCTTCGCGCGCCTTGTCGATCACGTTCTTCATGTCGTGCGGCGCGAGGAACTGGCCCTTCTTGATGTTGACCGGCTTGCCCGAACGCGCACAGGCGTGGATGAAATCGGTCTGACGGCACAGAAACGCCGGCGTCTGCAGCACGTCCACCACCGAAGCAACCGGTTCGATTTCCGCTTCGCTATGCACGTCGGTCAGCACCGGCAGGCCGAGCTGGCGCTTCACTTCGCCGAGAATACGCAGCCCTTCGTCCATACCGAGCCCGCGAAACGACTTACCGCTGCTGCGATTGGCCTTGTCGTACGAGGATTTGTAGATAAACGGCACGCCGAGCTTCGCGCAAATTTCCTTGAGCCGACCGGCCGTGTCGATCGTCATCTGCTCCGACTCGACCACGCAGGTGCCCGCGATCAGGAAAAACGGCTTGTCGAGACCGACCTCGAACCCGCACAGCTTCATGCCTGCTCCTTGACGCGCGACTGTTGGCAAGCGAGCGCCGCTTCGACATACGCCTTGAAGAGCGGATGGCCGTCACGCGGCGTCGACGTGAACTCGGGGTGAAACTGCACGCCGACGAACCACGGATGCAGATCGCGCGGCAACTCCATCATTTCCGGCAGATCTTCGCTCGGCGTGCGCGCGCTGATGACGAGGCCGCCCGTCTCCAGTTGCGGCACGAAGCGGTTGTTGACCTCGTAGCGGTGGCGGTGACGCTCGTTGACGTCCTTGCCGTAGATCTCCGAGGCCATCGTGCCCGGCTTGATCGGGCAACGTTGCGAGCCGAGGCGCATGGTGCCGCCGAGATCCGACTCCTCGTCGCGCTTTTCGACCTTGCCTTCGCGGTCGTACCACTCGGTGATGAGTGCGACGACGCGGTTCGGCGTTTCCGGATCGAACTCGGTGCTGTTGGCGTCCTTGAGGCCCACCACGTGGCGCGCGAACTCGATCACGGCGAGCTGCATCCCGAGGCAGATGCCGAGGTACGGCACCTTCGCCTCGCGGGCGTACTGGATCGCCTTGATCTTGCCTTCGGTGCCGCGCCGGCCGAAGCCGCCCGGCACGAGCACCGCGTCGAGGTGCTTCAGGTTTTCGACGCCCTCG
This sequence comes from Paraburkholderia sp. A1RI_3L, assembly GCF_048957895.1. Taxonomy (NCBI): domain Bacteria; kingdom Pseudomonadati; phylum Pseudomonadota; class Betaproteobacteria; order Burkholderiales; family Burkholderiaceae; genus Paraburkholderia; species Paraburkholderia sp. A1RI_3L. Next base: position 437,505 of record NZ_JARCHA010000003.1, on the reverse strand, counting down.
GTCTCGATCTGCTCGGAGTCGATGTACTCGATGTTGACCTTCGTCGACGTATGGATCGACGCGTGCTTGAGCGCTTCGATGAGCGACTTGTACGACTCAGTGAGATCGACGTACTTGCCGACCATGCCGATCGTCACTTCATGCTTCGGATGCTCGAGCTTCTCGACCATCTCCGACCACACGGAGAGGTCCGCGGGCTTCGGCGAGAGCTTCAGTTCCTCGCACACGATCGCGTCGAGCCCCTGGTCGCGCAGCATCTGCGGAATCTTGTAGATGCTGTCCACGTCCCACACCGAAATCACGGCGTCCTGCGGCACGTTCGAGAAGAGCGAAATCTTCTGGCGTTCGTCGTCGGGAATGCGGCGGTCGGCGCGGCACAGCAGCACATTCGGATAGATACCGATCTCGCGCAGCTTCTGCACGCTGTGCTGCGTGGGCTTGGTCTTCAGTTCGCCCGCCGTCGCGATGAACGGCACCAGCGTGAGGTGGATGAAGCACGCGTTGTTGCGGCCCATGCGCAGACTCATCTGCCGCGCCGCTTCGAGGAACGGCAGCGATTCGATGTCGCCCACCGTGCCGCCGATTTCCACGATCGCGACGTCCGGCTCGCCACACGTGGCCGATGCCGCACCGCGCTCGATGAACGCCTGGATTTCGTTGGTGATGTGCGGGATGACCTGCACCGTCTTGCCGAGATAATCGCCGCGGCGTTCCTTGCGGATCACCGATTCGTAGATCTGGCCCGTGGTGAAGTTATTGGCCTTGCGCATCTTCGTGCTGATGAAGCGCTCGTAGTGGCCGAGGTCGAGGTCGGTTTCCGCTCCGTCTTCCGTCACGAACACTTCGCCGTGCTGAAACGGGCTCATCGTGCCGGGGTCGACGTTGATGTAGGGATCGAGCTTGAGGAGGGTGACTTTCAGACCGCGCGATTCGAGGATCGCGGCGAGAGAGGCGGCGGCAATACCCTTGCCGAGGGATGAAACTACGCCGCCGGTGACGAAAACATATTTGGTCATCGCTGGATGCTCGCGGGAAAAACGGATTATACCGTAAAGGCTCGCCTTTCCTGGAATCCGTCCCCGCAAAAATCACCATGCGAGGGTGCGGCGAAGGGTGCCGCGAAGCAACGCGCCGCTACCCTTCGCGTTCGAGCCGGCGCAGCATGCCGAGCACCGCGCGCGCGGTATCGATGGGCCGCTCCATCGGGTAGAGATGGCTGCCTTCCATCCATTCGATGTTGCCGCCCGCGGCGAGCTGCGTCGCCGCGAGTCCCACCTGGCGAATCTCCTTCGAGCGCGTGCCCGCGATGAACCCGACCGGCACCGGCGCACCATGCGCGAGCCGTGCACCGAGCGTATGCGGCAACGTGCGGTAGATCAGGTATTCGATGCGCCGATCGAACGCGAGCGAGCGGCCGCCGTCGGGCGCCGTTTGCGGAATACCGAAGTCGATGTAGTCGGACAGCACGCGCTCGTCCCAGCGCGCGAACGCCGGCTTCGCATGGAAGTGCCGCCACGCCTCGTCGCGGCTCGCCCAGTGCGTGCGGCGCGTGCGGGTTGCCGCGGCGGGCGAGAGGCGCTCGTCGAGCCCGGTCCACTGCGAGACACGCAGCACGCTGCTGCGCCAGCCGGCGATCACAGGCGAGTCGAGCATCACGACGCCCCTCACCCACTGCGGGCGCCGCAACGCCGCCATGAGCGACAGATACCCGCCCAGCGAATGACCGACGAGCCATACCGGCTGCTCGTACGAACGTTCGACGTCCGCGAGCAGCTCCTCGACGAGATGCGGCCAGTCGCGCGTGACGGGATACCGCGGGTCATGACCGATGCGCTCGACGAAGCGGATCTCGTAGTCGTCGGCGAGTTCGGCGAAGAGCGTCCGGTAAGTGGGCGCCGGAAAACCGTTCGCGTGCGAGAAGTGGATGACGTTCTTCAAATGCGTGTTGTCTCCTTGATGGTTCTCGACGGTGCTCGCGGATGCTTCGCGTCCCGCTGCGCTTCGCCGCCGGTCGTGGAAGCGTTGCCCGTGCCGCGCCTGAAGGCCCGTTCCACCTGCTCGCTCCTGCCTTCGCGCTAGCGATCCATCCAGTAGCGCCGATGCGTCTCGCGATAGCGCTCAGGCACGAGCGACGACGACCCGTTTTGCGCCTGCGCGCCCGCGTCATCGCGCCGAACCGTCGCCACATCGAGCCTGACCGCGCCGTCCACGTCGCTGCGCGTGAGCGTCGCGTCGCGCGCCTCGTAGCGGGCGAGCACGCGCGGATTCGGGTGGTGGAAACGGTTGCGATAGCCTACCTGAAATATCGCGACGAGCGGCTCGACGGAATCGAGGAACGGCTCGGTAGACGAGGTCGCGCTGCCGTGATGCGGCACGACCAGCACCTGGGCGTGCAAGGCGGCGCGGTTGCGGGCGATCAGCGCGCGTTCGGTTTGCGCGTCTGCATCCGCGCTGAGGAGTGCAGATGGCACAGGCAGGTCAGGCACTGGCGTAGCGTTTGAAGTGGCCCGCGCCGATGCGCCTGCTGCCGCGCCCATCGCCGAACTTTCCGGCACCGCGGCCGTCACGCGCAGCACGCAGCAATGCTCGTTGGTCTTGCCGCGCAGCGGGCCGGGATCCGGCCACAGCATCTCGAAGGCGACGCCATCCCACTGCCAGCGCTGCCCCGCCGCGCACTGCACGGTCTGCGCGCCGGCCGCACGCGCGGCCGCCCACAGCGGGTGCGAGGGCGCGACAGCGGCCAGCATCTGCCCCACCTCGACACCGTCGAGCACCGCCGCCGCGCCGCCCGAATGATCGGAGTCGTCGTGGCTCACCACCAACGTATCGAGCCGCCGCACGCCGCTCGCATCGAGGTACGGCACGACCACGCGCTCGCCGGCGCGCGTCGATTCGGGCCCGGGCCCAGCGTCGAACAGCAAGGTGTGCCGCGCCGTTTCGATCAGCACAGAGGAACCCTGACCGATGTCGAGCGCGGTCAGACGAAACGCGCCCTCGGCCGGCCCGGACGGCGGCGGCACGAGCAACGGCAGCAAGGCGAGCGGCGCCGCCCAGCGTAACGGCCAGCCGCGCGGCGCGAGGCACCAGAGCACGCCCACCGCCGCGGCGGCGAGCGCCCAGGCGCTGGGCGTCGGCACATGAAGCAGCGCCCACGCAGGACGCGAGACCCCTTGCAGCGCCACCGCGAGCCACACGAGCAATTCGTGCGCGGCACGAAAAGCCAGCGCATCGAGCGGCGCGGGCAGCACGCACCCGGCGAGCACGATGGGCGTCACGACGACGCTCACCCAGGGAATGGCGAACGCATTCGCAAACGGTCCGATGAGCGGGATCTGCGCAAACCACAAGGCCGTGAGCGGCGCGAGCGCGATGGTCACGGCGAACTGCACGTGAGCGCCTTCGCGCAGCCATGCGCCGACTGCGCCGCTCATTCGCCGAATGCGTATTGCGAGTTGCGCCATTCGTTGCGTCATTCGTCGCGCCATTCGTTGCGGGCGATGGTCGTGGCTGCGCAGTCCATCCGCGTCGCTCTCTACGTCATCGAGCCCGTGCGCGGACGCCGCTTCCCGTCGCCGTACCGTGCGCGACATCGCGAAGAAGATGGCCGCGACCGCGCCGAACGACAGCCAGAACCCTGCCGACACCACCGCCCACGGGTAGATCACCAGCACGATGCCGAGCGCCCACGCGAGCGCCGTGGACCGGGCTACCTGACGGCCGCTCACGAACGCAAGCCCAATCACGGCAAGCATCCACAACGCGCGCTGGGCCGGCACGTTGAAACCGGCCAGCCCGGCATATAAGGCCGCCGCCAGTGCACCGCCGACCACGGCAACTTTCTGAGCAGGCACGATCAGCGGCCAGCCGCGTCCGACGAAACACGAGCGCCGCCACAAGGCAGCAACGAGCCAGCCCACCATGCCGGCCACCAGACCGATATGCAGACCGGACACCGCCACCAGATGGCTCGTGCCGGTGCGCCGCATCAGCCGCCAGTCGTCGTCGCCGATGAGATCCTGGGCCCCGTTTGCAAGCGCAACCACGATGCCGCGATGCGGCGCGTCGCCCAGTGCTGCGACGATGCGCTCGCGCAGCGCCATGCGTGCGCGTTCAAGCGCGATGCCCATGCCGCGTTCGTCGCCGGCGAGGCGCTGCGCGTTCTGCGTGGCGCTCACGTAGCCCGTGGCTCGCACGTTGCGCGCAATGAGCGCAGCTTCCGCGTCGCGCACGCCGAAGTTCGCCGTGCCATGCGGACGTTTGAGCCGCACCGTGAGGCGCCAGCGCTGCCCGGGTTCCAGCGTCGGCACCGGCGCGTCACGTGCGATCCACGAAAGCTGCAGGCGCCGCGCAAAGCGTTTGGGCGCGGCAAGACGCTGCGCTTCGGCCACTTCGGCCACTTCGGTCGCTTCGGTCGCCGCGCCCACGAGCACCGCGGATTCCACTGCGAATTGAAAGCGCACACCGTTGGCGTCCACGGCGGGCAGGTTCTCGATATAGCCCTGCACGTCGATGTCGCGCCCTTCCCACGTCTTGGGCAGCTCGTACGCGAGCCGCGTCTCGGCGCGCCATGCCGCATAGACGAATCCGATGCAGGCTGCGGCTATCCAGATGGCGCACCAGCCACCAGCACGAACGAATCGCCTGCGGCCGCCTCGCAACATCGCAGCCGCCGCGCCCACCGACATCGCCGCAACCAGCAAACACGCCATGACAACGTGCCCGCCCGGCAACGCCGCCTGCTGCTGCAACCCCACCACGCCTAACGCAAACCCGCACCACACTGCCCGCATGCCGTCTCCCGATCCAGCGCGGCCCCTTCCGATGCGAAGCTGTATCGGCACGAACGCCGCCCGGCCGGGACGACATCCGGCCACGCGTTGCTTCGAGCGCATCGAAAACCAACCGCGCGGCCGCCTCGCCCTTCGTCGCGCAAAAGCCAAACGAAGACGAAGGCGAGCCGCGCGAGGCCACCTCTAACAGGAAACGATTATGAAGACGAAAGTGCGAGCCGCGGCAGCGCGGCATGCGCGTTAGCCGTTGTGCCGAGGGCGAGTGCGTCCTCACTCATGCCGCGCAGTTCGGCCAGCACCGCGCCGATGCGCGAGACCTGATCCGGCGTGTTGCGGCCGCGATAGATCCATGAGGGCGCAATGTCGGGTGCATCGGTCTCGACGACGATCGCATCGAGCGGCAGTTGCTGCGCGAGCCGCCGGATCTGCAGCGCACGCTCGAACGTCAGATTGCCGCCGAAGCCGAGGTGGATGCCGTGATCGAGATAAGCCTGCGCCTGCTGGAAGCTGCCGTTGAACGCATGCGCGATGCCGCGATGCACGCCGTGCCGTCGGAGCCCCTTCAGCACCTGGTCCTGAGATTTGCGCACGTGGCAGATCACGGGCAGATCGAACGCGCGCGCCAGTTCGAGTTGCGCCTGGTAGAAGTGCTGCTGGCGCTCCTCGTCGAGCCCGGGCACGAAAAAATCGAGCCCGATTTCGCCGATGCCGACGAAGCGCTCGTCGTCCATGCTTGCTTCGATTTCCATGCGTAGCCGGTCGAGGTCCGCTTCGTCCGCGTGCGGCGTAAAGAGCGGATGAATGCCGAGCGCGTAGGTGCCGCCTTCCACGCGATGCGCAAGCTCGCGCACGGTCGCAAAATTCTCGCGCCCCACGGCCGGAATCACGATGCGACCCACGCCCGCTTGCCGCGCCGCGCGCGCCACCGTCTCGCGGTCTTCGTCGAACTCGGCCGCGTCGAGATGACAGTGCGTATCGATCCACATGGCAATGCCCTCCTCGCGACGGGCCGCCGCAAGGCGCGGGCCCGGCTTGCGGCGCGTCCGCTGCTCGATCCGGCGATCCTGCGATCGAACCATCGAAACGCGCCGCAGGTTCAGCCGTGATGCGCCACCGGCTCCTCGTGCAGCGCGCCGTCACGCAGCCGCAGGATGCGGTCGCAACGGCCGGCCAGGTCGGGATCGTGCGTGACGATCACGAAACTCGTTTCGAGCGTTTCGGAGAGCTCGAGCATCAGGTTGAACACCGTGTCGGCGGTGGTGCCGTCGAGGTTGCCGGTAGGCTCGTCGGCGAGCACGCAGGCGGGCTTCGTCACCAGCGCCCGCGCAATCGCCACGCGCTGCCGTTCGCCCCCCGACAGCTCGCCCGGCCGGTGCTTCGCACGATGTCCCAGCCCTACGCGCTCGAGCATCGCGAGCGCTTCGCGGCGCGCGTCCTCGGTCGCCATGCGGCGAATGCGCAGCGGCATCGCGACGTTATCGAGCGCGGAAAACTCGGGCAGCAGGTGGTGAAACTGATAGACGAAGCCGAGCGCGCGGTTGCGCAGATCGTTGCGCTCGCGCTCGGAAAGCTGCGTGAACGGCTTGCCGAGCACGGACACGGCGCCCGCGCTCGGTTCGTCGAGCCCGCCCAGCACGTGCAGCAGCGTGCTCTTGCCCGAGCCCGAGGCCCCCACGATGGCGAGCTTCTCGCCGCGCTTCACGACGAGTTCCGCGTCTGTGAGCACCGACACGTCGAGGCCGCCCTGCACGAACGACTTCGAGATGCCGCTCGCTTCGAGCACGTAAGGCGAGTGGCCGGCCGGGCCTGCGGCCTTCGCGGTAGCAAGAGAGAGATCATTCATAGCGCAGCGCCTCCGCCGGGCGAACCTTCGCGCCGCGCCAGCTGGGATAGAGCGTAGCGAGCGCCGAGAGCAGGAAGGCAATGCCGCCGATACGAATCACGTCGGAGGCAACCAGCTCGGAAGGCAGCTCGCTGATGAAGTAGACGGACGGCGGCAGGAACTGCACGCCGAGCAGGTGTTCGATCATCGGCACGAGCCACGGGATGCTCCAGGCGATCAGGCAGCCCAGCGCGACGCCCGTTGCCGTGCCGACGAAGCCGATGGTCACGCCCTGCACGACGAAGATTTTCATGATGGAGCCCGGCTGCGCGCCGAGCGTGCGCAGAATCGCGATGTCGGCCTGCTTGTTGGTGACCGTCATCACGAGCGACGAGACGAGATTGAACGCGGCCACCGCGATGATCAGCGTGAGGATGATGAACATCATGCGCTTTTCGATCTGCACGGCCGAGAACCAGGTCTTGTTCTGCTGTGTCCAGTCACGGATGTAGAGGTCGCCCGAAAGCTTGCGCGCCAGTTGGTGCGCAACTTCGGGTGCGCGCTGCATGTCCTTCAGGCGCAGCCGCACGCCGGTGGGCGCCGGCAGCCGGTACAGCGCTTGAGCGTCGCGGATGTTCACGAGCGCAAGCGTGCTGTCGTATTCGTAGTGGCCCGACTCGAACACGCCCGCCACGGTGAACTGCTTGAGACGCGGCAGGATGCCCGCGGGAGTCATGGAGCCTTCGGGCGCGACAAGCGTGATCTTGTCGCCCATCTGCACGCCGAGGTTGGCCGCGAGGTCCGCGCCCAGCACGATGTCGAAGCTGCCCGGCGTGAGATCGGTCAGTTGCCCCGCCTTCATTTCCTTGCCGATGTCGGAGACTTCCGGCTCCAGCGACGGCTCCACGCCGCGCAGCGCCACGCCGCTCACGGTATCGCCGCGCGTCAGAAGCGCCTGGGCATCCACATACGGCGCCGCGCCGATCACCGAGGGGTTCTGCCGCGCCTCTTTCGCAGTGAGCTGCCAGTCGGGCATCGATCCCGTCGGCGAAAAAATTTCGACGTGCGCAAGCACCGAGAGCATGCGGTCGCGCACTTCGCGCTGAAAGCCGTTCATCACCGAGAGCACCACGATGAGCGCCGCCACGCCGAGCGCGATGCCCGACATGGAAACGAGCGCGATGAACGAGATGAAGCCGTTGCCGGTCGTGCGTTTGCCTGCGCGCGTGTAGCGCAGGCCGATCTGATATTCGTAGGGAAGTTTCAAGCGAATCCTTGTTTGCGCCCCCGGCGCGTGATTCCTGTGGTGATGCCTGTCGTGCGACTGCGCTGCGACGCGCCGGGCGGACGCAGTGCGGACCATCCTGCAACGTGTGGCGAGCCGGCCGTGCATCGTCAGCCCAGTCAGCCCATTGTCGAGTTGGGCCGCGGATGGCGGCCGATGGTTCCGTCCCGCAGCCGTCCCGGCGCGCCGTGGCGATCAAATCAACCGCGAAGTTTGCCATACAATGCGCACCATCATGCACGTCGAACCCCTCCACCGTCTGCACCTGCTCCTGCCTTTCGCGCTGCCCTCCGCAGCCGACGCTTCCACCGCGCTTGCCCATCTCGCCCACCCCGCGCTCGACCAGTTGGTGGCGCGTGCGACGCTCGTGGAGCGTGTGATCGGCGAAGACTTTCAGCGCACGCTGCCGCACGAGCGCTGGGTGGCACGCCGCTTCGGCGCCGTGCCCGCCGGCGCCGCGGCGGCGGACGAAGCGCCGCTCGCGCCGTACATGCTGCGCGCCGACGGCGGCAAGCCGGGCGATGCCACGTGGGCATGCGTGGAACCCGTGCACGTGCGCATTGCGCACGACCATCTCGTGCTGGTCGATCCGGCCGCGCTCGAACTGACCGACGAAGAAGCCGCCGTGCTCCACGACCTCGCGCGGCCGCTCATCGAAGAACTGGGCGTACGCATGGAGGCGCCGACGCCAAGACGCTGGTACCTCTCGAGCGACGCGTTCGGCACGCTCGCGGGCGCCTCGCCGCTGCGCGCGAGCGGCCGCAACATCGAAATCTGGCTGCCGCACGAGGCCCATACCGGGGAACGCTCGCGCCTCTGGATGAAGTTGCAGAACGAGATCCAGATGGCCTGGTTCGAGCATCCCGTGAACGAGGCGCGCGAGGCGCGCGGCCTGCCGGCCGTCAATTCGATCTGGTTCCACGGCCAGGGCGCGGCGCAGCCCGTCACGAGCCCGTTCGCTCGCGTGTACTCGGATGCCGTCGCTACGCGTGGCCTCGCACTCGCGGCACAAACGCCGCACGACACACCGCCCGCGACGTTCGCGGCGTTCGCGGCGTTGCGCGAAGCGCAACCGCGCCCGGACGACGGCGCAACGCTCGTCGAACTCGATCCGTTCTCCGTACCGTTCGTCGAACAGGACTGGGCACGCTGGAACGCGGCATTCGCGGCGCTCGAGCGCGACTGGTTCGCGCCCGCCCTCGCCGCGCTGCAAAAGGGCGAACTGCGCGCGCTCGAACTCACGCTGTGCGGCGACACGGGCTCGGTCACGCTCGCCGTCACGCGCGGCGACCTGCGCAAATTCTGGCGCCGGCGCATCTTCGCGTCGCTTTTCATCGAATGAGCGCGGCGCTCAGGCATTCGCTCAGGCATTCGCACCGGCCGGCCGCCGTGCGTCGAAGCCCCGACAACGGCCGCGACCACCGCCACAACCGCAGCAGCACGCACCGAACAGCATGACCCGAATCGTTACCCGCGCAGCGTCCATGGCTGACGTCGAAGTCCTGATCCGCCACGGCCTGCATCCCGTACTCGCGCGCCTGTATGCCTCACGCGGCGTGTGCGAACCCGCCCAGATCGAAACCGGCCTCGCGCGCCTCACGCCGCCCGCCATGCTGAGCGGCTGCGACGAAGCCGCTGCGCTGTTGGCCGACGCCATCGAAGCAAAACGCCGCATGCTGGTGGTGGCCGACTACGACTGCGACGGCGCCACCGCCTGCGCCGTCGCGGTGCGCGGCCTGCGCATGTTCGGCGGCGAGGTGGACTACCTCGTGCCGAACCGCTTCGAGTACGGCTACGGGCTCACGCCGGAGATCGTCGCACTCGCGGCGGCCCGGCCGGGCGGCAAGCCCGATCTGCTCATCACCGTGGACAACGGCATTGCGAGCGTCGAGGGCGTGGAGGCGGCCAACGCGCTCGGCATCGAGGTACTGGTCACCGACCATCACCTGCCCGGCGACACGCTGCCCGCCGCACGCGCCATCGTCAACCCGAACCAGCCGGGCTGCGGCTTTCCGAGCAAATGCATTGCGGGCGTAGGCGTGATGTTCTACGTGCTGCTCGCCGTGCGCGCGGAACTGCGCCGGCGCGGAACGTTCAACGACGGACGCGCCGAGCCGCGGCTCGACGGCCTGCTCGATCTCGTGGCGCTCGGCACCGTGGCCGACGTCGTGAAGCTCGACGCGAACAACCGCGTGCTCGTCGCGCAAGGCCTGCAGCGCATCCGCAACGGCCGCATGCAGCCGGGCATCGCCGCGCTCTTTCGGGCCGCGGGACGCGACGCGCGCAGCGCTTCGGGCTTCGACCTCGGCTTCGCGCTCGGCCCGCGGCTGAACGCGGCGGGACGTCTCTCGGACATGTCGCTCGGCATCGAATGCCTCACCACCGACGACGTGGGCCGCGCCTGGCAACTCGCGCAGCAGCTCGACGCGATGAACCGCGAGCGCCGCGAGATCGAGGCCGGCATGCAGCAACAGGCGCTCGACGACCTCGCGCTCGTCGACCCCGCAGGCGCCGCCACCATCACGCTCTTCAACCCCGCCTGGCATCAGGGGGTGATCGGCATCGTCGCGGGGCGGCTCAAGGAACGTTTCCACCGTCCGGTGTTCACCTTCGCGCCCGCCGACGAAAGCGGCGTGCTCGCGCGCGGCTCGGGCCGCTCGATTGCGGGCTTTCATCTGCGCGACGCGCTCGACCTCGTCTCGAAGCGCGAGCCGGGGCTGATCCTGAAGTTCGGGGGCCACGCCATGGCGGCCGGCCTCACGATCGCCTGTGCCGACGTGGCGCGCTTCACCGCCGCGTTCGAGTCCGTGGGGCGCGAATGGCTGTCCGACGACGCGCTCGCGCGCATCGTGGAGACCGACGGCGAACTCGAAGACGCGTACTTCACGCCGCAATTCGTCGAGATGCTCGATGCCGCGGTCTGGGGCCAGGGCTTCCCGGCGCCGGTCTTTTCGGGCGAATTCGACGTGGTCTCGCAGGCGCTCGTGAAGGACCGGCATCTCAAACTGCAACTGCTGCGCGGCCGCCAGCGCTACAACGCGATCTGGTTCAACCACACCGACTTGCTGCCGGCGCGCACCATGCTCGCCTACCGGCTCGCCTCGGACACCTGGAACGGCGTTTCGCGGGTGCAGCTGATCGTGGAACACGCGGCGGCGTGACCGCGCGATCGGCTATAATTTCACGTTTTTACAGCATCAAATCAGGACCGACATGGAAGCGGAACGTCTGAACGCGATCGAAAGCTCTCTCGCCGACCTGCGCCGTCGCGCAGACGAGCTTCGGGGGTATCTTTGACTACGACGCCAAATCTGCGCGTCTAGCCGAAGTCGACAAGGAACTCGAAGACCCGAACGTCTGGGACGATGCGAAGCACGCCCAGGCACTCGGCAAGGAAAAGAAGCTGCTCGAAGGCGTGGTCACCTCCCTCACCGGCATCAGCAACGACCTGCGTGACACGCAGGAACTGTTCGAGATGGGCCGCGAGGAAAACGACGAAGACACGCTCGTCGCCTGCGAAGCCGACGCGGCCGCCATCGAGAAGCGCGTCGCCGACCTCGAATTCCGCCGCATGTTCGCGAACCCCGCGGACCCGAACAACGCCTTCATCGACATCCAGGCCGGCGCCGGCGGCACCGAAGCGTGCGACTGGGCGTCGATGCTGCTGCGCCAGTACCTGCGCTACTGCGAACGCAAGGGCTTCAAGGCCGAAGTGCTCGAAGAGTCCGAAGGCGACGTGGCCGGCATCAAGAGCGCGACCATCAAGGTAGAAGGCGAATACGCCTACGGCTTTTTGCGCACCGAAACCGGCATTCACCGCCTCGTGCGCAAGTCGCCGTTCGATTCGTCGGGCGGGCGCCACACTTCGTTCTCGTCGGTGTTCGTGTATCCCGAGGTGGACGAGTCGTTCGAAATCGACATCAATCCCGCCGATCTGCGTATCGACACGTTCCGCGCGTCGGGCGCGGGCGGTCAGCACATCAACAAGACCGACTCGGCCGTGCGCATCACGCACATTCCGACCGGCATCGTCGTGCAATGCCAGAACGACCGCTCGCAGCACCGCAACCGCGCCGAAGCAATGGCCATGCTGAAGTCGCGCCTCTACGAGGCTGAACTGCGCAAGCGCCAGGCCGAGCAGGACAAGCTCGAATCGAGCAAGTCGGACGTGGGCTGGGGCCATCAGATCCGCTCCTACGTGCTCGACCAGAGCCGCGTGAAGGACCTGCGCACCAACGTCGAAATGAGCAACACGAAAGCGGTGCTCGACGGCGACCTCGACGACTTCATCAGCGCGAGCCTCAAGCAGGGCGTATAAGCCGCGCCGGCCCGCTACCGAACATCAACCGATCATGACCGAACCCACCCAGCCGAACGCCGCCCCCGAACTGGACGACAACCAGATCATGGCCGAGCGCCGCGAAAAGCTGCGCGCGCTGCGCGAGCAAGGCGTCGCCTACCCCAACGACTTCCGTCCCACCCATCAGGCCGCGGCACTGCAATCGGCCTACGCCGAGGCCACCAAGGAAACGCTCGAAGCCGAAGCGCTCGACGTGGCCGTGGCCGGCCGCATGATGCTCAAGCGCGTGATGGGCAAGGCGAGCTTCGCGACGGTGCAAGACGGCTCGGGCCAGATCCAGTTCTTCGTCACGCCCGCCGACGTGGGCGAAGCCACCTACGACGCGTTCAAGAAGTGGGACCTGGGCGACATCGTCGCGGCGCGCGGCGTGCTGTTTCGCACCAACAAGGGCGAGCTTTCCGTGCGCTGCACGGAGCTGCGCCTGCTCTCGAAGGCGCTGCGTCCGCTGCCGGACAAGTTCCACGGCCTCGCAGACCAGGAAATGCGCTACCGCCAGCGCTACGTCGACCTGATCGTGACGCCCGAGGCGCGCAAGACTTTCGTCGCGCGCACGAAGGCGATCTCGTCGATTCGCCGCTTCATGTCCGACGCCGAATTCATGGAAGTGGAAACGCCGATGCTGCACCCCATTCCGGGCGGCGCGGCGGCCAAGCCGTTCATCACGCACCACAACGCGCTCGACATGGAAATGTTCATGCGCATCGCGCCGGAGCTGTATCTGAAGCGGCTGATCGTGGGCGGCTTCGAGCGCGTGTTCGAGATCAACCGGAATTTCCGCAACGAGGGCGTCTCGCCGCGCCACAACCCGGAATTCACGATGATGGAGTTCTACGCCGCGTACACCGACTACACGTGGCTCATGGACTTCACCGAGCGGCTGATCCGCCAGGCCGCCATCGATTCGCTCGGCACGGCCACCCTCGTCTACCAAGGCCGCGAGTTGGACCTCGGCAAGCCGTTCCATCGGCTCACGATCACGCAGGCCATCCAGAAGTACGCGCCGGACTACACGCCGGCCCAACTGGGCGATGACGCGTTCCTGCGCACCGAACTGAAGAAGTTCGGCGTGGACACCACCGAACCCAAGTTCCTGAACTCGGGACTCGGCGCGCTGCAACTCGCGCTCTTCGAAGAAACCGCGGAATCGCAGTTGTGGGAGCCCACCTACATCATCGACTACCCGGTGGAAGTCTCGCCGCTCGCACGTGCGTCGGACAAAGTGGCGGGCATCACCGAGCGTTTCGAGCTGTTCATCACGGGGCGCGAAATCGCGAACGGCTTCTCGGAACTCAACGATCCGGAAGACCAGGCGGCACGCTTCAAGAAACAGGTCGAGCAGAAGGACGCCGGCGACGAGGAAGCGATGTACTACGACGCCGACTACATTCGCGCCCTCGAATACGGCATGCCGCCGACCGGTGGCTGCGGCATCGGCATCGACCGGCTCGTCATGCTGCTCACGGACAGCCCGAGCATCCGCGACGTGATCCTCTTCCCGCACCTGCGTCGCGAAGACTGATCGCAGAGTGGCGCCGTCGGCGTATTGAGGCGGAACCGCCGGTGGGTTGATCTGAGAAAGCGCTGGGCATATCGCCCGGCGCTTTTTGTTTGTACTGCGCCTAACGCGCGTGGCGCACGCAGCATGCGTTCCCGGGCTTTCCCGATGGTTGTAACTATCGGTAAATGGATTCGATCCCGTTTTCGCGCCGCCTGGTGGTGCCGCGGCTAGAGGCCGCACCGACGCGGTTTTGCCGGACCGGAGCGTAGCCTCGCCTTTCCTTGCCGGCTGCCCGCCGGATTTGGTTACAAAGTGAAAAAGTCCGATGGATCGAAGTGGGCGACACTTGGTCTGATAAACACCGACTCTGTCACGACGGAGGCCATAAATGAATAACCCGACCAACGTTCAACCCACACAGACGCGCCGCCTTCATCCGCTCATCGCCGTCGCCGCAGGCACTGTCATCGTGGCAAGCCTCGCTGCCACCGCAGCCATTACCGGCCTGTTCCCGAAGGCCACGAGCGGCAGCGCCGAGAACAATCAGGTTCAGTCCGCGGCCATTGCGTCGCAGCCCGTGGTCGATTCTTCGCAGCCGGCGAACCCCAACACGTACGCCCAAACGCAACAACCCACGCAGACGCAGCAACCGGTCCCCGTTCAACGGGCCCCTGCTCAGCCCGCGCCGGGCCAGGAAGCTCAGTACGCGCAACAAGCCGCACCGGGACAGCAACCGCAGACATATGCCCAGCAACAGCCCTACGCGCAGCGTGAACCGGCACAGCCCGCGTACTGCCAGAGTTGCGGCACCGTGGAAGCGATCTCGGCCGTACGCACCGAAGGCCACGGAACCGGTATCGGCGCAGTAGGCGGTGCCGTTGCGGGCGGCGTGGTCGGCAACCAGTTCGGTTCGGGCAACGGACGCACGGCCATGACGCTGCTCGGCGCGCTGGGTGGCGGTCTCGCCGGCAATTCGGTGGAAAAGCATCTGCGCAGCACCACCAGCTACTCGGTGCGCGTGCACATGGAGAACGGCAAGACCCGCTACTTCACGTATCACCAGGCGCCGCCGTTCCAGCAAGGCCAGCGCGTACGCGTTGAGAACGGCACGCTGGTGGCTTACTGACCCACTGCGAGAGCGCCTCGCTGGCGGCCCCGGCGCTCGCTGGCAGCACTCCGATGTCCCGATACGAAAAAGGCGATTCGCAAAATGTGCGAATCGCCTTTTTCGTTTCCTAATCGCGCGAACGATCCACTTCCCGTCAGTAGTCGGCGTCTTCGATCCACGCCGCCTGAATCGCCTCCAGAATCTTTTCGTTCGACCGGTTCGGGTCGTCGTCAAAGCCCTCGAGTTCGGTCACCCAGCGGTGCAGATCCGTAAAACGCACGTACTGCGGATCGACCTGCGGATGGGTGTCCGTGAGGGCCATCGCAATGTCTTGCGTGTCGGTCCATTTCATGGCGGCTCGCTCCTGTCAGTGGTTCTCTTTCGCGTGGTTGATCGAATAGCGCGGGATCTCGATCACGAGGTCCTCGCTCTGCGGCACGATCGCCTGGCACGACAGACGCGAAGTGGGTTCGAGGCCCCATGCCTTGTCGAGCAGGTCGTCCTCGTCTTCCTCGGACGGCGTGAGCGCTTCGAAACCTTCGCGCACGACGACATGGCAGGTCGTGCACGCGCAGGACTTCTCGCACGCGTGCTCGATCTCGATGCCGGCGTCGAGCAGCGTATCGCAGATGCTCTTGCCAGGCGTAGCTTCGATGACGGCGCCATCCGGGCACAGTTCGACGTGGGGCAGCACAACGATTTGAGGCATGACCAATTCCGTTTGATTAGCGGTTCGGGCGCGGCCACCGGTCGTCGACGATCGGGTTCCGCATCATTTTACCTGGGGCGCGCGCGGCGCAGCATCGGGAAATCGCTGACGGCGTGGGCTTGTCGCACGTACA
Source organism: Paraburkholderia sp. A1RI_3L (assembly GCF_048957895.1). Lineage (NCBI taxonomy): Bacteria > Pseudomonadati > Pseudomonadota > Betaproteobacteria > Burkholderiales > Burkholderiaceae > Paraburkholderia > Paraburkholderia sp. A1RI_3L. The sequence continues at coordinate 421,800 of NZ_JARCHA010000003.1, read as the reverse complement.
CAGCCGCATTGCGGTCGCCTCGCGGGCCCCCTTGCGCGCAGCGCCGAGTGGACTTCGTGGACGTCGAAAGCGTACGAGCCGAGACCGCCGCGATGAAGCGAGCGTTGCGACCCGAAAGCGATATGACGAAAGGCCCCGCTCACCCGATCTCGTCGAGCCGACGCCCGGCCAGCGCGCGCTTGATGCCCTTGTCCATGCGGCGCGCGGCGAATTCGTCGGTGCCTTCGGAGAGCGCTTGGGTCGCGGCCTCGATGGCATCGGCATCTTCGCCTGCCGCGACCTCGCGCAAGCCAACCACGAGGCGGTCCAGCTCCGCACGCTCGGCGGCATCGAGCAATTCGCCGTCGGCCGCGAGCGCCGCGCCGGTTGCTTCGATCAGGCGCTGCGCCTCGACCTGCGCTTCGCGCAGCGCGCGTGCCCGCATGTCGGTCTCGGCCGACGTGTAGCTGTCTTCGAGCATCTTCGCGATGTCGTCGTCGGCAAGGCCGTACGAGGGCTTCACCACGACCGACGCCTCCACGCCCGACAACTGCTCGCGCGCGAACACGGACAGCAGGCCGTCCGCGTCCACCTGGAACGTCACGCGGATGCGCGCGGCGCCGGCGGCCATCGGCGGAATGCCGCGCAACTCGAAACGCGCAAGCGAGCGGCAGTCGGACACGAGTTCGCGCTCGCCCTGCACCACGTGAATCGCCATGGCGGTCTGACCGTCCTTGAACGTCGTGAAATCCTGCGCGCGCGCCACCGGAATGGTGGAGTTGCGCGGGATGATCTTCTCGGCGAGGCCACCCATTGTTTCGATGCCGAGCGACAGCGGAATCACATCGAGCAGCAGCCAGTCGTCTTCGCCGCGATTGCCGGCGAGCAGATCGGCCTGGATCGCCGCGCCGAGCGCGACCACCTGGTCCGGATCGAGATTCGTGAGCGGCGGCTGGCCGAAGAACGCTTCTACCGCACGGCGGATCACCGGCATGCGCGTCGCGCCGCCGACAAGCACCACGCCCTTGATGTCGGCGGGCGTCACCTTTGCGTCACGCAGGGCCTTTCTCGTCGGGCCGAGCGTGCGCTGCACGAGGTCGCGCGTGAACGTTTCGAAGGTCGCTTCGTCCACGGTGAGGTCGAGCTTCGTGCCGTTGGCGAGCGTCGCCTCGATTCTCGCCGTAGGCGCGGCCGAGAGCGCTTCCTTCGCCACGCGCACGTGGTCGAGCAGCATGCGCACGTCTTCGGGCTTAAGCGTCTTCGCGTCGAGCCCCGCTTCGCCGAGCACGTGGCGGAACAACGCGTGATCGAAATCGTCGCCGCCGAGCGCCGAGTCGCCGCCCGCCGCCAGCACCTCGAAAACGCCCTTCGTGAGCTTCAGGATCGAGAGGTCGAACGTGCCGCCGCCCAGGTCGTACACGGCGTAGAGGCCTTCGGCGCCGTTGTCGAGACCGTAGGCAATCGCCGCCGCGGTGGGTTCGTTGAGCAGGCGCAGCACGTTGAGGCCGGCAAGACGCGCGGCGTCCTTGGTGGCCTGGCGCTGGGCGTCGTCGAAATACGCGGGGACCGTGATCACCGCACCCACCAGTTCGTCGCCGAGCGTGTCTTCCGCGCGTTGCCGCAGCGTCGCCAGAATTTCCGCGGACACTTCCACCGGGCTCTTCACGCCGTCCACGGTACGGATCTGCACCATGCCGGGCGCGTCCACGAAATCGTAGGGCGCGTTTTCGGCGCCCTCCACTTCATGCTTGCCGCGCCCCATGAAGCGCTTCACGGACACGATCGTATTGCGCGGATCGAGCACCGCCTCAGCCTTCGCCACGCGGCCGATGCGGCGTCCGCCCTTTTCCAGGTAACGCACGACCGACGGCAACAGCACGTGGCCCTCCTCGTCGGGCAGCACGTCGGGCAGGCCGTTGCGCACGGCCGCGACGAGCGAGTTCGTGGTGCCGAGGTCGATGCCGACGGCGAGCCGCCGCTGGTGCGGCGCGGGCGCCATGCCGGGTTCGGAGATTTGCAGTAGGGCCATCTGTGATGTGTGTCTCTGATCTCTCGCGGGCCGCGTGGCCCGTCAATGTAGGTGTGTTCGTGTCGTGGCCGCGCGCTTAGCCTTCAAGCCGCTCGATCTGCGTATCGATGTCCGCCGCCACGCGCTCGATGAACATGAGCTGACGCACCGCTTCGCCCGCCGCCTGGTTGGCGCCGCTGTCGAGCAGCGCCGCGAGCTTGTCGAGGCGGGCACGCTCTTCGTCGCGCAGTTCGGCCAGGAGCGCGTCCAGCGCACCGACGTTTTTCGCCGCGGCCGCGTCTTCGATGCTCTCTCGCCATTCCATCTGCTGCATCAGAAAGGCCGGCTCCATCGCCGTGTTGTTCTCGGCGCCGACGTCGATGCCGCGCAGATGCAGCAGGTACGTCGCGCGGCGCAGCGGGTTGCGCAGCGTCTGGTAGGCCTCGTTGGCGCGCGTCGCCCATTGCATCGCAATGCGCTTCTGCGCGTCGCCGGCCGCCGCGAAGCGGTCCGGATGCACCTGCGACTGCACGGTGCGATAGGCCTCGTCGAGCGCGTTCGTCTCGATGGCGAATTGCTCGGGCAGGCCGAACAGGGCGAAGTGGCTATCGGTCAGCGAGGCCATGCTCAAAAGGAACAGGTGGGTGGAAACAAGGTCGTGAAAAGGCCGGCTATCCGGCGGCATGCCGGACGCGAATCAAAAAAAGGCGGCCCGTGCCGCCTTTCTTGTGCGTGCGCCCGCTTATACGCGAAACGACTCGCCGCAGCCGCACTCGTCCTTCACGTTCGGGTTGTTGAACTTGAAGCCTTCGTTCAGGCCCTCGCGTGCGAAGTCGAGCTCGGTGCCGTCGATATAGGCCAGGCTTTTCGGGTCCACTATGACCTTCACGCCGTTGCTCTCGAACACCTGGTCCTCCGCCGACAACTCGTCGACATACTCGAGCTTGTACGCAAGACCCGAACAGCCCGTCGTACGCACGCCGAGCCGCAGCCCGATGCCTTTGCCGCGCCGGGACAGATACTTCTGCACGTGTTGTGCCGCCTTTTCCGTCAACGTAATAGCCATAGCGTCTTCGTCGCACGAAGCGCCGCCTTGCTGCGCCCCGGAATGCTCCGGAACGTTTCCAGCATCAGCGCCGCCGCGCAACCCTGCCTGCATCCGTTCGTTAAACCACTTGCCACTGACCCTGCCCGTCAGCCGGACAGGCTGTTTTGCTGCTCAGTTGCCGCCTGGTTACCACTCTTGCTTGCCGCTCTTGCTGGCCGCTTCGCAGCGGCTCGCTTGCCACTCAAGCCGCTGCGTGCTTCGCTTCGGCATCCGCGGCTTCGGCCGTGGCGGGCGTCTGCGCGCCATGACGCTGACGGTAGTCCGCCACCGCGGCCTTGATCGCGTCTTCCGCGAGAATCGAGCAGTGGATCTTCACCGGCGGCAGCGCGAGTTCTTCGGCGATGTGCGTGTTCTTGATCGAGAGCGCCTCGTCGAGCGTCTTGCCCTTCACCCATTCCGTCACGAGCGAACTCGACGCGATCGCCGAGCCACAGCCGTACGTCTTGAACTTCGCGTCTTCGATCACGCCGTCTGCGCCCACGCGAATCTGCAGCTTCATCACGTCGCCGCAGGCCGGAGCGCCCACCATGCCGGTGCCGACCGCATCGTCGTCTTTCGCGAACGAACCGACGTTGCGCGGGTTTTCGTAATGATCCAGAACCTTATCGCTATATGCCATGATTCACTCCTTGATTCGTTTCGGGTCTCTCGCCTGTCGCCGCCGAAATCGGCGCGCTCAGTGCGCGGCCCACTGGATGGTGGACAGGTCGATGCCGTCCTGGTGCATTTCCCAAAGCGGCGACAGCTCGCGCAGCTTGGCGATCTTGTTCTTCAGCAGATTGATCACGTAGTCGACTTCCTGCTCCGTCGTGAAGCGGCCTACCGTGAAGCGAATGGAGCTGTGCGCCAGTTCGTCGTTGCGGCCAAGCGCGCGCAGCACGTACGACGGTTCCAGCGACGCCGACGTGCACGCCGACCCGGACGACACCGCCACGTCCTTCACTGCCATGATCAGCGACTCGCCTTCCACGAAGTTGAAGCTGATGTTCAGGTTGTGTGGGACACGCTGTTCCATGTCGCCGTTCACATAGACTTCCTCGATCTGCGAAAGGCCGGCGAACAGGCGGTCGCGCAACATGCGGATGCGCTCGTTTTCCGTTGCCATTTCTTCGCGGGCAATGCGAAACGCCTCGCCCATGCCGACGATCTGGTGCGTGGCCAACGTACCCGAGCGCATGCCGCGCTCGTGGCCGCCGCCGTGCATCTGCGCCTCGATGCGCACGCGCGGCTTGCGACGCACGTAAAGCGCGCCGATACCCTTCGGGCCATAGGTCTTGTGTGCCGAGAACGACATCAGGTCGACCTTCAGTTTCTGCAGGTCGATTTCGACCTTGCCCGTGGCCTGCGCGGCGTCCACGTGAAAAATGATGCCCTTCTCGCGACAGATCTCGCCGATCGTCGCGATGTCTTGAATCACGCCGATTTCGTTGTTCACGTGCATGACGGAAACGAGGATCGTGTCGGGACGCAGCGCGGCCTTGAAGACGTCGAGGTCGATCAGGCCGTCGTCTTTCACGTCCAGATACGTGACTTCGAACCCTTCGCGTTCGAGTTCGCGGCAGGTGTCGAGCACGGCCTTGTGCTCGGTCTTCACCGTGACGATGTGCTTGCCCTTGCTCTTGTAGAAGTGCGCCGCGCCCTTGATGGCGAGGTTGTCCGACTCCGTCGCGCCCGAGGTCCAGATGATTTCGCGCGGATCGGCATTCACGAGCGCCGCGACGTTTTCGCGCGCTTCCTCGACGGCGTGCTCGGCGTCCCAGCCATACGCGTGGCTGCGCGAGGCGGGGTTGCCGAACTGCTCGCGCAGATACGGGATCATCTTGTCCACCACGCGCGGATCGACCGGCGTCGTCGCGCTGTAGTCCATGTAGATGGGCAGGTGGGGAATATCGTTATTCATCTATCGCTCCGGGAAATCGGTGTGTTGCTTGCATGCTCCAGCCCGCGGCGCCTCGCGGCAAAACTGGCGGAATCGACACGCCAGCCGCTTCGCACGAGACGCGCAGCGAGGCTCAGGAACTGGCCATGTTGAAGATGGAGTTCGGTCCCTTCGGCGTGGCCCGCACGGGCTCGACCGCTTTGGCTTCGGTGCGGCGATCGCGCAGCACCGCCGCGGCCGCGCCTTCGCGCGCCCGCTGCTGGTCGACGAGATCCTTGAGCGACACCGAGTCGAGGTACTCGACCATTTTCTGGTTCAGCGTGGACCACAACTCGTGGGTCATGCAGTGGCCGTCGACCTGCTTCGTGCCGTCGCACGTGCCCTTGCCGCCGCACTGGGTGGCATCGAGCGGCTCGTCGACCGCGATGATGATGTCGGCGACCGTCACGTCCTCGGCACGGCGGGCAAGATTGTAGCCGCCGCCCGGTCCGCGCACGGACTCGACGATTTCATGACGGCGCAGCTTGCCGAACAGCTGTTCGAGATAGGACAGCGAGATGTGCTGGCGCTGGCTGATACCGGCCAGCGTCACCGGGCCCTGCTCCTGGCGCAAAGCCAGGTCGATCATCGCCGTGACGGCGAAACGGCCTTTCGTGGTGAGTCTCATGATGTATGGGGAACCGCAATTCTCGACAATTTTCGTCAAGTATAAATACATGACTCTTTTAGTCAAGTATCCATGACATGATTCGGGTTATCGGAACGCCCCGAAAGGGGCAAAAAAGGAACAAAACTGCAACCGGCCGTCTTGCGTCACGCCGCAAGACGCTCGCGCAGCACGGCCAACAGGCCGGCGCAGGCCGCCTCGCACTGATCCAGGACGGCTTCGAAACCCTCCGCCCCGCCGAAATACGGGTCGGATACTTCGCGCGCCGCACCGGGCGACGCAAATTCCATCAGCAGCCGAATCTTGTGGCGCAACGTCGGCGGGCACACGCTGTGCAGCGCCGCCACGTTCGCCTCGTCCATGGCGAGTAGGAAGTCGAACCGCTCGAAATCCGCACGCCCGATCTGGCGGCCGCGCAGCGCCGAGAGATCGTAGCCGCGTGCGCCGGCTGCATGCTGGGCGCGTGGGTCCGGCGCTTCGCCGATATGCCAGTCGCCCGTGCCGGCCGAGTCGATATGGATGCGCTCCTCGAACCCCGCCTCGTTCACCAGATGCCGCATCACGCCCTCCGCGGTCGGGGAACGACAGATGTTCCCGAGGCAGACGAAACAGATCGAGACCGTGTTCATCGGAAAAAGCGGCGCGGGCGAGCGGCGAAAAAAGGCTGAGCGGCGATTATACAAAGGCCCGCTCGATCGCGCCCGCAGCCTCACGCGCCGGACCGGAGCGACCGCGCGCGAGGACAACGGCATGACGAAAGACGAGCAGGCCACGAACTCAGAGTGCCTGCGACGAACCCAGGGCCGCACCCGCCCGTTCGGTCGTCTTCGCAGCCACAGGCGCCTCGCTGTCGACAAGGCCGTACGACACCGTACGCGCGAGTTCGGCGGCGAACTGGTCGTTGCCCGACGGCAGTTGCGAGGCACGCGATTCGGAATCGCGTGGTCCATAGAGGCTAGCCAGACTGGCGGCAGCGACGGCTATGAGCAGCGGCGTAGCGATGGCCAGTGGCCAGTAAAGCGATATTTTCTTTCTCATGATGCGCTCTCTCGACGGGTGGCCCGCGGCACGCACGGGCGGCAGTCGAAATGATAAGAGCGCCGGCAATCGGGAAAAACCCGCCCGAAGTGAACACTCTGTTGTCTCGGGATAAACAGTGCTCGCGAAGCGGCGGAACTCTTTGACAGAACGCACGGCAACGTCCGCGCCACGTTGAGGCACGGGCCGACAGAACCGCAGTTTCGAACCGCCGCTTCGCCCTACCCGACGTGGCTGCGCTGCGCCGCGTAGAGTTCGCGGAAGGTCCGCCCGACAGGCGCCGGCATGTCGCGCGTATTCGTCCATCCGCCGGCTAGCGGCAGGCGCGCGATCGCCCGATTCTTGCCGCCCAGTTTCTCCAGCACACGAACGGCAAGCCGCGTGAAGAGCGAATACGCCTCGGGATGCAACGCGAGCCAGCCCCAGGCAGCAAGCCCCGCCCGCTCGCGCCACGGACGCAGATGCCGCTCCACCTGCTTCTCGCGCAGCTTGCGGAGCAGGTCGGAGAGCGGGATGCCCACCGGACACACGCTGTTGCACTCGCCGCAGAGCGTCGCGGCCTGCGGCAGGTCGAGCGCCTTGTCGAGGCCCACGTAGCTCGGCGTGAGCACCGACCCCATCGGCCCAGGATAGACCCAACCGTAGGCGTGCCCGCCCACCTTCTGGTACACGGGGCAATGGTTCATGCAGGCGCCGCAGCGAATACAGCGCAGCATCTCCTGGAAGTCGCCGCCGATGAGCCCTGTGCGACCGCCGTCCACGAGTACGACGTACATATGCTCGGGGCCGTCCTGGTCGTCCGCGCCACGCGGGCCCGTCAGCACCGAGAAATAGTTCGAGATCGCCTGCCCGGTCGCCGAGCGCGGCAATAGCCGCATTGCAGTGGCGAGATCTTCGAGCGTCGGCAGGATCTTTTCGATGCCGGTCACGGCCACGTGCACGCGCGGCATGACGGTGCACATGCCCTCGTTGCCCTCGTTGGTCACGAGCGCGACCGAACCCGTCTCCGCGATCAGGAAGTTGCCGCCCGTCACGCCCATGTCCGCCGAGAGGAAATGCGGACGCAGCACCTCGCGCGCCTCGCGCGTCATCTGCGGAATCTCGGTCAGGCGAGGCCGCTCGTGGGTCTTCGCGAACAGGTCGGCGATCTCTTCCTTATCCTTGTGCACGACGGGCGCAATGATGTGGCTGGGCGGCTCGTTGTGATTGATCTGAAGGATGTACTCGCCGAGATCGGTCTCGATGGACTGCACGCCCATCTGGCCCAGCACCTCGTTGAGGCGCATTTCCTCCGAGACCATCGACTTCGTCTTGATCACCTTCTTCACGTCGTGCCGGCGGGCGATGTCGGCCACGAGTTGCGCCGCGTCCCGCGTCGTCTCGGCATAGAGGACGGTCACGCCGCGGCGCGCGGCCTCGCGCTCGAAGGTCTCGATCCAGACGTCGAGATTCTCCAGCGCGCGGTTGCGGCGCTCTTTGAGCGCGGCCCGCGTGGCGGGAAAGTCGATATCGGTCATGGCTACGGCACGCGCCGACACGAACTTCGTCGAGAGCTTCGTGAGGTTCTGCTGCAGGCGAACGTCAGCGAGTTTCTGCCCCGCCCGCGCCTTGAACTGCATCGACTGGACTTGCATGCGTGCCCCTTAGTCTTTGCCGGCGTCGCCCGCCAGCACCTGTGCGATGTGCAGCACGCGCGTCGACGTGTCGCCCGTGCGGCGCAGCCGGCCTTCGATGTTCAGCATGCAGCCGAGGTCGCCCAGCACCACGGTGCTTGTGCCGCTCGCGTGCACGTTGGCGCACTTCTCGTCGACGATCGCGGTCGAGATATCGCCGTACTTCACGGCAAACGTGCCGCCAAAGCCGCAGCAGTGCTCGCAGTCTTTCATCTCGACCACTTCGACGCCCTCCTGCGCAAGCAGCGCGCGCGGCTGCGCCTTGACGCCGAGCTCGCGCAGCCCGGAACACGAATCGTGGTAGGTGACGGGCCCCTTGAACGCGCCCGGCTGCAGCTGCACCTTCGCGACGTTGACGAGAAAGTCCGTAAGTTCGAATACGCGGCCGCGCAGCCGCCCGTAACGGCTCATGAGTTCCGGGTCGTCGCGCAGCAGGTCGCCGTAATGCACGCGGATCATGCCGCCGCACGAGCCCGAGGGCACCACGACGTAATCGAACTGCTCGAACTCGCGCAGCATCTTCTCGGCGAGGTCGCGGGCCACGCCGCGTTCGCCGGAATTGTAGGCAGGCTGACCGCAACACGTCTGGGCCGGCGGCACGACCACTTCGTAGCCCGCCTGCTCGAGCAGCTTGATGACCGAAAAACCGATCTCGGGACGCATCAGGTCGATCAGGCAGGTGACGAACAATCCGACTCGCATGGGCGCTCCTCCGAAAAAACGCCCTCGATTATGCGGCTTTTGGCGTCGACGACCAACGTTCGCGCGCGACCTGAAAAACCGCCGGCACATGCCGCGTCGCAGCGGAAAATTCACCCCGAACACCCCGAGCGCCCGGGATACGCCCATTTTTTCACTATACGAGATACAATCGTGGCTTCGTTGTTTGACGCGTCAACCGCCCTGGTTCCAATGAGCGACACCAATCCGGATCCCAAGACTTCGATCCAGGTGATCGAACGCATGATGCGCCTGCTCGATGCACTGGCCGCGCACAGCGACCCTGTGAGCCTGAAAGAGCTAGCGCAGCGCACCGAACTTCACCCCTCCACCGCCCACCGCATTCTCAACGACATGGTGACGTGCCGGCTCGTGGACCGGTCCGATCCGGGCACGTACCGTCTCGGCATGCGGCTGCTCGAACTCGGCAATCTCGTCAAGGCGCGCCTCTCCGTGCGCGATGCTGCGCTGCAACCCATGCGCGAGCTGCATCGTCTCACGGGCCAGACCGTGAACCTGTCCGTGCGCCAGGGCGACGAGATCGTCTACATCGAACGCGCCTATTCCGAGCGCTCCGGCATGCAGGTGGTGCGCGCCATCGGCGGCCGCGCGCCGCTGCACCTCACGTCCGTCGGCAAGCTGTTCCTCGCCGCCGACGAGGCCAGCCGTGTGCGCGCCTATGCCACACGCACGGGCCTCTCGGGCCACACGCAGAACAGCATCACGGACCTCGCCCGGCTCGAACGCGAGCTCATGCACGTGCGCCAGCAGGCATGCGCACGCGACAACGAGGAACTGGAGCTCGGGGTGCGATGCATCGCCGCGGGCATCTACGACGATACGGGCAAGCTGGTGGCCGGCCTGTCGCTCTCGGCACCGGCCGACCGGCTGCAGGACTCGTGGCTCGCCCATCTGAGCCGCACGGCGCTGAGCATTTCGGAAGCGCTCGGCTACCATCCCGAGGCAGCCGAGGCGAGTACGCACGGCAGTTCGCAAGCGGCGTAAGCACCCAAGCTCGTAGAACCTCGACCGCTGCGATATACGTGTGACACGTCTATCGCAGCGGCCATGAAAAAAGCCCGCTTGATGAAGCGGGCTTTTTGTTGCAGCGACCGGCACGGTTATACGCGCCGGCAGGCAGAGACGTCGATCAGGTGCCGGCGCCGCCTGCGTCCGCGCTCGTGATGTGCGGCTGATCGCCGCCATTGTCGAGCCACGTGCGCAAACGCGTGGCGTCGGCGAAGCGCGAATACTTGCCCGACGAATCGAGCAGCACCATGATCATCGGGCGGCCGTGGATGGTCGCCTGCATCACGAGGCACTCGCCTGCTTCGTTGATGAAGCCGGTCTTCTGCAGGCCGATGTCCCACGTCGAATTCGCGCCGCGCACCAGCGCGTTCGTGCTGTTGTAGGCGAGCGAACGACGGCCCGTGTACACCTCATAGCTGCGATCGGTCGAGAACCGGCGGATCAGCGGATACTGGTACGCGGCGTTCACCATCTTGACGAGATCGCGGGCGCTCGAGACGTTGAGGCTCGTCAGGCCCGTCGAGTTCTCGAAGTGCGTATCCGTCATGCCGAGTTGCTTCGCCTTCGCGTTCATCGCGGCGATAAAAGCAGGACGGCCGCCCGGGTAGTAACGCGACAGCGCGGCTGCCGCGCGGTTTTCCGACGCCATCAGCGCAATGTGTAGCATGTCTTCGCGCGAGAGCACCGACCCCACGGCCAGGCGCGAGCCCGTGTTCTTCTCGTAGTCGCGGTCCTCGTCGGTGACTTCGATCTGCTCCGCGAGCGACTCTTTCGAGTCGAGCACGACCATCGCGGTCATCAGCTTCGTGATCGAGGCGATAGGCACGACGGCGGTCGAATTCTTGTCGAAGAGCGGCTCCATCGTGTTCTGGTCCACCACGTACGCGACGCTCGAACGCAGCATGAGCGCGTCGGGCGTTTCGTGGAGGCCGAACGCCTGGCCGGCTGACGGCGTACGCGGTTCGAACGCGACGCGGCGCACGCCGTGATGGCGGCCCATCGTGTACGTGACGCGCCGTTTCTTCGCGACCGGACGAGCGACGTCCGCAGTCGCCGCAGCCGATTTGGCTACGACCTTCGAGGACCGGGCCACGGTCTTATGGCTTGCGCCCGGCTTTTTCGCCGATTTGCCCTGGTGCGATTGGGAAGGAGCGGTGCTCGACGCTGCGAAAGCGTCAGCGGGCACGGCGAAAGCCGCGCCAATGACCACGGAAGCAGCCACCGACAGTGCGGTGCTGAGTGCCGCGCCGTGGATCACTTTTAGCGACGAAAGCAAGTCGGTTTTCATTGGTGTTCTGGAAGGAGCGGCAGGATTTTTCCGCAAGTGTAGTAAAACCACGAAAAATTAGCAATATTAAGCACTTATCAGTGCACCTTAAACCGAATCGTAAGGTCCTATTGATAAGCACAATAAAGACCATCCGATTGATGCAGAAAAGCAATCAATCGCGCAGCGTTCCCCGGCGCGTCCGGCGCCCTCTCACCTTCCGATGAGAGACTTTCCCGGATTAACGGCAGACTCGAGGATGTTCTTGATCAGGGGAAATACGATCGCTCTGGCGAGCGCCGCCTCGTGGCGCCTCGCCTGGCCGCTCGGGACGAGCGTGTCGAAAATGCGGACAGATCTTGTGGCATTCGCCTTTCGACTGTCACGGTCGCGCCACACAGACCGCGCGTTCGACCGTAATTTAACTTTAACGTTCCGCGACCCATTCGGTTTACCTGATGCCCTACGGATATATCCCAGGGGGTCGATGTCGACGTTCGGAATGCTGGTTGCTGCGCACGTCGCCCGCGTTGGCCAGCGGCAGACTATTGCGAATGCACGCGCACCCGACTGGTGCAAGCCGGACTGCCCACCAGCCCGCCGAAGTGACATGCGCCCGGCATAACCAACTGTTTTATCGAGAATTTATCGACGTTGTGCGCCGCACAAAAAGCGCTTGACTTTTGGTGCACGTATCCTAAAATCACGTTCAATGTTGCGACGCACAAATGGAACACGCGACGCAGCGGAGTCCCACCGTCTTGCCACTTATCAACACGGTCTGCGCCAGACAGGCCGTTCCCAGGAGCGAAAACATGAATCTGCTGACCCCCGAGCAAATCGTCGCTGCGCAGAAGGCCAACCTCGAAACCCTCTTCGGCCTGACCGGCAAGGCGTTCGAGGGCATGGAGAAACTCGTCGAGCTGAACCTCCAGGTCGTGAAGTCGACCATCGCGGAAGGCCAGGAAAACGCCCAGCGCGTGCTGTCGGCAAAAGACGCGCAGGAACTGCTCGCACTGCAAGCCAGCCTCACGCAGCCGGTAGCCGAAAAGGTGCTGTCGTACGGCCGTCATCTGTATGAAATCGCCTCGGCCACGCAAGCCGAATTCGCACGTGTCGCCGAAGCGCAGTACGAAGACCAGAACCGCAAGGTCCAATCGCTCGTCGACAACGTCGCCAAGAACGCTCCGGCCGGTTCGGAAACCGCCGTCGCCGTGATCAAGTCGGCCATCACCGCCGCGAACACGACGTACGAAACGGTTCACAAGGCTACCAAGCAGGCTGTCGAGATCGCCGAAAGCAACTTCAACGCCGCTACGGCCGCTGCGTCGAAGGCTGCCGCGCAAGCTTCGCGCTCGGCATCGGCCAAGAAGGCTGTCTAAGGAACAGATGGGAACAGGCGTGTGCGCGCGAGAGCGCGGCGACGCCTGAGCCGCCCAGGCAACGCGGTAAGCGCTGTCGGCCTGCCGGAAGCCCGCTGAAACAGGAACGGCGCACCCTGCAAAGGGTGCGCCGTTTTCATTTGCCTGCGTTCAAGGGGCGTCCGAACTGCGTGGAAAGCCGCGTTCGAACTGGGAACCGCATCCTGGGAAACGCGGGCTCACGGATTAGTGAGCCCGGCCTCGCGCCGGCACCTCACGCGCTTACTTCTTTTTCTGCGGAGGCAGGTCGGTACAGACGCCTTCGTACAGCTCCGCCGCCATGCCGATGGACTCGCCGAGCGTCGGGTGCGGATGGATCGTCCGGCCAATGTCCGTCGCGTCCGCGCCCATCTCGATTGCGAGGCATACCTCGCTGATGAGGTCGCCCGCATTCAGACCGACAATGCCGCCGCCAATCACGCGATGCGTCTCTTCGTCGAAGATCAGCTTGGTGAAACCCTCGTCGCGACCATTGGCGATTGCGCGGCCCGACGCGGCCCACGGGAACACGGCCTTGCCGTACTTGATGCCCTCGGCCTTGCACTGGTCTTCGGTCTTGCCGGCCCACGCCACTTCCGGATCCGTGTAAGCCACCGACGGAATCTGCAGTGCGTCGAAGTACGCTTTCTCGCCGTGCGCCGCTTCCGCCGCGACGTGACCTTCGTGCACGGCCTTGTGCGCGAGCATCGGCTGACCGACGACGTCGCCGATCGCGAAGATGTGCGGCACGTTGGTGCGCATCTGCTTGTCGACTTCGATGAAGCCACGATCGGTCACCGCGACGCCCGCTTTCTCCGCACCGATCTTCTTGCCGTTCGGACTGCGCCCCACCGCCACCAGCACGAGGTCGTAGCGCTGCGGACCGTCCGGCGCCGCCTCGCCCTCGAACGACACGTAGATGCCGTCGGGCTTCGCCTCGGCCTTCGTGGTTTTCGTCTTCAGCATCAGCTTGGCGAAACGCTTGCCGCTGTACTTCTCCCAGACGCGCACGAGATCGCGGTCCGCGCCCATCATCAAGCCGTCGAGCATTTCGACCACATCGATCTGCGCGCCGAGCGTCGAATAGACCGTCGCCATTTCGAGACCGATAATGCCGCCGCCGATCACGAGCATGCGCTGCGGAATCTGCGGCAGTTCAAGCGCGCCCGTGGAGTCGACGATCCGCGGATCGTCGGGCAGAAACGGCAGCTTCACGGCCTGCGAGCCCGCCGCGATGATCGCCTGCTTGAAGCGGACCACTTTCTTGCCGGCCTCGCCCTGCACTTCCAAATGGTTCGGATCGACGAACGTGCCGACGCCGGTCACCACTTCGACCTTGCGCGCCTTCGCCATGCCGGCAAGGCCACCCGTGAGCTTCTTCACGACGCCGGCCTTGAACGCGCGCAGCTTGTCGAGGTCGATCTGCGGCTTGCCGAACGTGATGCCGTGACCGGCCAGCGCTTCGGCTTCGTCCATCACGAGCGCCGTGTGCAGCAGCGCCTTCGAGGGAATGCAGCCCACGTTCAGACACACGCCGCCAAGCGTCGAATAGCGCTCCACCAGCACCGTCCTCATGCCGAGGTCCGCCGCGCGGAACGCGGCCGAATAGCCGCCGGGGCCCGCGCCCAGCACGAGCATGTCGCATTCGATGTCGGCATTGCCGCTGTAGCTGCCTGCCTGCGCAGCGGCAGCGACCTTCGGTGCTGCCGGCGGGGTAGCGGCGGCCGGAGCAGGCGCCGCAGCCGGTGCGGGAGCGGCCGGTGCCGCAGTTGCCGCGGCCCCTGCTTCCACGAGTGCGACCACGGTGCCCTGGGACACCTTATCGCCCGGCTTGATACGCACTTCCTTGACCGTACCCGCGACGTCGCTGGGCACTTCCATGGACGCCTTGTCCGACTCGAGCGTGAGCAACGACTGCTCCTTCTCGATGACGTCACCAGGCTTGATGTTGACTTCGATGACGTCGACATCCTTGAAATCGCCGATATCCGGCACTTTCACTTCGACGAGACTCATTCACGTCCCCTTCTTTTTGCAGATCGTGGTGGCGGTGCGCTGTGCGAAACCGCTTGCGCAACCGCTTGTGCAACCGCTTGTGCAACATACAGCACGAGGTCTGGAGCCGCGGCCGTCATGCCGTTGAACGGCAGGCAATGGGCCCGCGACACAGCGGCAGGCGCATCAGCAAGCCGGGCAACCTGGGGGGACGAGCGGGTCGCGCAACACGACCCGCTCGCCCTGGCCCAACGGCGCCCCGCCGGACGATCAGAGAATCACACGCCGGAAATCGGCCAGGATGGATGCCAGATACGCGTTGAAGCGCGCTGCCTCGGCGCCGTCGATCACGCGGTGGTCGTACGACAGCGAAAGCGGCAGCGTGAGGCGCGGCACGAACTGCTTGCCGTCCCACACCGGCTTCATCGCGCTACGCGAGAGTCCCAGAATGGCGACTTCGGGCGCATTGATGATCGGCGTAAAGTTCGTGCCGCCAATGCCGCCCAGCGACGAGATCGAGAAGCAGCCGCCCTGCATCTGGTCGGGCTTGAGCTTGCCTTCGCGCGCCAGCTTCGAGAGCTCGCTCATTTCCTTCGCGATATCGACGAGGCCCTTCTTGTCCGCGTCGCGGATCACGGGCACGACGAGACCGTTCGGCGTGTCGGCAGCAAAACCGACGTGGTAGTACTGCTTGAAGACGAGGTTGTCGCCGTCGAGGCTCGCATTGAAGGTCGGGAACTTCTTGAGTGCCGCGACGCAGGCCTTGATCACGAACGCGAGCATGGTGAACTTCACGCCCGCCTTCTCGTTTTCCTTGTTCAGCTGGACGCGCAGCGCCTCGAGCTCGGTGATGTCCGCCTCGTCGTTGTTCGTGACGTGCGGAATCATGACCCAGTTGCGGTGCAGGTTCGCGCCGGAAATCTTCTTGATGCGCGAGAGCGGCTTCGGATCGATCGGGCCGAACTTCGCGAAATCGATCTTCGGCCACGGCAGCAGATTCAGCTCGCCGCCGCCTGCCGCTGCCGGCGCACCGGCTGCCGCCGGCGCGCGCTGGCCGGTCATCACACCCTTCACGAAGGCCGTGACGTCTTCCTGGGTGATGCGGCCCTTCGGACCCGTGCCGCGCACCTGCGAGACATCGACGCCCAGTTCGCGCGCGAACTTGCGCACGGACGGCGACGCATGGCTTGCCTGCCGCGCGCCGCCTTCGCCCGCGGGAATCAACGGAGCCTGCGCGAGCGCCGACGGTTGCGCGACCGGCGCGCGTTGCGGCACCTGCGGCGCATCCGAGGGCGCCTCGACCGGCGCCTTCGCCGCAGCCGGCGCAGCTTGCGGAGCCGCGGCCGCGCCTTCGGCTTCGAGCAGCAGGATCAGCGTGCCTTCGGACACCGCATCGCCCACCTTGACCTTGAGTTCCTTGACGACGCCGGCCGCGGGGCTCGGCACGTCCATGGTGGCCTTGTCCGATTCGAGCGTGACGAGCGACTGCTCTTTCTCCACGCGATCGCCCACCTTCACGGCGACCTCGATGACCGGCACGTCCTTGTAGTCGCCGATATCGGGCACCTTCACTTCCTGCACACCGCCCGTTGCGGCCGGTGCAGCGGCAGCAGGTGCGGCGGCCGCCGCTTGAGCGGGAGCCGCCTGAGGCGCCGCTGCTGCGGGCGCCGGCGCTGCGGCGCCGTTCGCCTTCGGCGCGGCGGCCGCGCCATCGCCGCCTTCCAGCACGACGATGAGCGAGCCTTCGGACACGGCATCGCCCACCTTCACCCGCACGTCCTTGACGGTGCCGGAGGCCGGGCTCGGCACGTCCATGGTCGCCTTGTCCGACTCGAGCGTCACGAGCGACTGTTCCTTCTCGACGGTATCGCCCGCCTTCACCAGAATCTCGATTACAGGCACGTCCTTGTAATCGCCGATATCCGGCACCTTTACTTCAATCGATTGACTCATTGTTGGTGTCTCCTGGGCCGCGCGCGCCGCTGGGCCGCGAACCGGTCGCGGGAAGCGGCGCGCGTCGTGGCACGCGGGGGGTGATGGCTTTAGACGGTCATCGGGTTGGGTTTGGCGGGATCGAGCGCGTACTTCGCGATGGCCTCGGCGACCAGCTTGCGATCGATCGTGCCTTCGTCGGCCAGCGCGTTGAGCGCTGCGACCGTGACCCAGTAGCGGTCCACCTCGAAGAAGTGGCGCAGCTTTTCGCGAGTGTCCGAACGGCCAAAGCCGTCGGTGCCGAGCACCACGTAGCGGCGCGGCACGAGCCCGCGAATCTGGTCGGCGAGCGCACGCACGTAGTCGGTCGAAGCAATCACCGGACCCTGCGTGTCCTTGAGCAGCTTCTCGACGTGCGAGACGCGGCGCGGCTCGGTGGGATGCAGCAGGTTCCAGCGCTCGATGTCGTGACCTTCGCGGGCCAGTTCCGTGAAGCTCGGCACGCTCCAGAGGTCGGCGGCAACGCCCCAGTCGTTCTTGAGCAGGTCAGCCGCGGCGATCACTTCATTGAAGATGGTGCCCGCACCCATCAGCTGCACGCGCGGCGCCTTGCTGTCGGCTTCGGCCTTGCGGAACGCGTACATGCCCTTGACGATGTCCGCTGCCACGTCCTGCAGGCTCGCGCTCTGCGGAATGGCCGGGTGCTCGTAGTTCTCGTTCATCACCGTGACGTAGTAGTACACGTCCTGCTGCTCCTGCACCATGCGGCGCAGGCCGTCCTGGATGATGACGGCAAGCTCGTAGCCGAAGGTCGGGTCGTAGCTCACACAGTTCGGCACCGATGCCGCCCACAGCAGCGAGTGCCCGTCTTCGTGCTGCAGTCCTTCGCCGTTGAGCGTCGTGCGGCCCGCGGTGCCGCCCAGCAGGAAGCCGCGCGAACGCATGTCGCCGGCCGCCCAAGCGAGGTCGCCGATACGCTGGAAGCCGAACATCGAATAGAAGATGTAGAACGGCACCATGATCTCGCCGTGCGTCGAGTACGACGTCGCGGCAGCGATCCAGTCGGCCATGCCGCCGGCTTCGTTGATGCCTTCCTGGAGGATCTGACCGGTTTCCGATTCCTTGTAGAACATCAGCTGGTCGGAATCTTCCGGCACGTACTTCTGGCCGTCCTGGTTCCAGATGCCGATCTGGCGGAAGAGCCCTTCCATGCCGAACGTGCGCGACTCGTCCGGCACGATGGGCACCACGCGCTTGCCGAGCGCCTTGTCCTTCAGAAGGATGTTGAGAATCCGCACGAACGCCATCGTCGTGGAGATTTCGCGACCTTCGCCCGTGCCCTTCAAGAGCGGCTCGAACGCTTCGAGCGCCGGCACCGGCAGCGACTCGGCCTTCTCGCGGCGCGCGGGCAGATAGCCGCCCAGCGTCTGGCGGTGCGAGCGCATGTACTCGAGTTCCTTCGAGCCCTCCTCGAACGTGAGGTACGGCACGTCGACGATCTGTTCGTCGCTGATCGGCAGGCGGAACTGGTCGCGGAACTTCTTGAGCTGGTCCACCTGCATCTTCTTCTGCTGGTGGGTGATGTTCATGGCCTGGCCGGCCTCACCCATGCCGTAGCCCTTGATGGTCTTGGCCAGGATCACGGTCGGCTGGCCCTTCGTCTGGGTCGCCTCGTGAAACGCCGCGTAGATCTTGTGCGGATCGTGGCCGCCGCGGTTCAGATTCCAGATGTCGTCGTCGGACCAGTCGGCGACCAGCGCCTTCAGCTCCGGCGTGTTGAAAAAGTGCTCGCGCACGTAGGCGCCGGACTCGGATTTGTAGGTCTGGTATTCGCCGTCCACGACTTCCATCATGCGGCGCATCAGCGCGCCGCTCTTGTCACGCGCGAAGAGCGCGTCCCAGCGGCTGCCCCAGATCACCTTGATCACGTTCCAGCCCGCGCCGCGGAACTCGCTTTCGAGTTCCTGGATGATCTTGCCGTTACCGCGCACCGGGCCGTCGAGGCGCTGCAGGTTGCAGTTGATCACGAACACGAGGTTGTCGAGGCGTTCGCGGCCGGCCATGCCGATCGCGCCGAGCGATTCCGGCTCGTCCGTCTCGCCGTCGCCGAGGAACGCCCAGACCTTGCGGCCTTCGGTCTTCGCGATGCCGCGCGCCTGCAGGTACTTCATGAAGCGGGCCTGGTAGATCGCCATGATCGGGCCCAGACCCATCGACACGGTCGGGAACTGCCAGAAGTCCGGCATCAGCCACGGGTGCGGGTACGACGAGATGCCCTCGCCGCCCACTTCCTGGCGGAAATTGTCGAGCTGCTTTTCGGTGAGACGGCCAAGCAGGAACGCGCGCGAGTAGACGCCCGGCGACGAGTGGCCCTGCACGAACACCAGGTCGCCGCCGTGCTCGGCGGAGGGTGCGTGCCAGAAATGGTTGAAGCCGACGTCATAGAGCGTAGCCGCCGAGGCAAACGACGCGATGTGGCCGCCCACGTTGGTGTGTTTGCCGGCGCGCAGCACCATGGCAATGGCGTTCCAGCGGGTGTACGAGCGGATGCGGTGTTCGATGTCCTGGTCGCCGGGGTTCTTGGCCTGGCGCGCGACCGGAATCGTGTTGATGTACGGGGTGTTGGCCGAGAACGGCAGGTGTTCGCCGTGCACGCGGGCGAATTCGATCTGCTTCTCGATCAGGTAGTGGGCGCGGTCGGGGCCGACCGCGGAGATCACGCCATCGAGCGCGTCGAGCCACTCTGCGGTTTCCTGGGGATCGTCGTCCTTGTCGGCGGCAACATATTTGAGGACTTCGTCGGGTACAGCGGACATGCTCGTCTCCTGAATGTAACGGTCGCTGATGAGTGGACGACGCGGGCGCAAGCCCCGCCGCGCAGCTTCGGGCGATTGTAATGACTGCGTTCGGGCCCGCGCAACAAAAATTTTGGATCGCGAGATCGTTTCTCACAATGCGGAAAATTGCTGCAGCGCACGCCAGATTTGCCGGTCTGACGCCGTTACGTCGGCCAGTCTGCGCCGAATTGCCCTTGATTTGCTGCTTTTTTCACGTCATTTAGGTGACATACGCTGAGCTACAATCCTGCCATGTTGACCGATCGGCTTTTCGCACGCTCGGCGCGGCCGCCCGGCAACCGGAGCGAGCCTTCGCCGACCCGCTGGCACCACGGACCGTGGTGGTCCAATTCCTATCTGCTCACGCCGCTCCTGTCGATCCTCGTGTTTCTGATCGTCATGAGCCTCATTTTGTGGAGCCTCAACCGCCGGGAGCAGCAACAGCAGGAAGACACGCTGTATCGCAACGTCGCCTGGGCGCAGCAGCAGATCCGCCTCTCGATGACAGGCGCCCAGGAGCAGCTCCAGGCGCTTGCCCGCGACCTCGCCGCGGGCCATGCCGATCCGCATTCGTTTCAGGTGTCGACCACGGACATCATGCAGGGGCATCCCGAGATCCTCTACATGAACTGGTACACGAGCGCGCAGACGCCGCGCTGGCCCGACACGGCGCTGCCCGTACTCGGCCAGCGGCTCGCGCGCCCCAACGACAACCAGATGGACGAGGCCGTGAAGGCAGCCTTCGGCGAAGCGCGCAGCACGCGCCGCCAGGTGTACTCGCCGCTCATCTACGACGACCTCGGCAACGGCTACATCACACTACAGACCCCGGTGTATCGCGACCGCGACTTCCTCGGCTCGATTGCCGCGGTGTTCTCGATCGAAGGCATCCTGAAGCACGACATCCCGCCCGAGCTTTCGGCGAAGTACAAGATCTCGATCATCGACGTCAACAACCGCGAGCTCGCCACCACCTCCACGCGCCCGCGGCTGCCGCGCGACCAGTTCTACGACCTGCCGCTCGATCCGCCGGGCCAGGGCGTCTCAGTGCGGGTGTACGCGTACCCGCAGATGACCAACTTCACCAACAACACGCTGGTGTGGCTGGTGGCGGGTCTGTCGTGCTTCGTGCTGTGGAGCCTCTGGAGTCTCTGGAAGCACACGCGCCAGCGCTTCGAGGCGCAGCAGGCGCTCTACGCCGAGGCGTTCTTCCGCCGCGCGATGGAAAACTCGGTGCTGATCGGCATGCGCGTGCTCGACATGCACGGCCGCATCACGCACGTGAACCCCGCGTTCTGCCGCATGACGGGCTGGGACGAAAGCGACCTCGTCGGCAAGACGGCGCCGTTTCCGTACTGGCCGCGCGACGCGTATCCGGAAATGCAGCGCCAGCTCGACATGACGCTGCGCGGCAAGGCGCCGAGCTCGGGCTTCGAGCTGCGCGTGCGCCGCAAGGACGGCTCGCTCTTTCACGCGCGGCTCTACGTGTCGCCGCTCATCGACAGTTCGGGCCGGCAGACCGGCTGGATGTCGTCGATGACGGACATCACCGAGCCCAAACGCGCCCGCGAAGAACTGGCCGCCGCGCACGAGCGCTTCACCACGGTGCTGGAGAGCCTCGACGCCGCCGTTTCGGTGCTGGCCGCCGACGAAGCCGAACTCCTGTTCGCCAACCGCTACTACCGGCACCTCTTCGGCATCCGTCCGGACGGGCACCTGGAGCTTGCGGGCGGCGGCTTCGACAGCGCGCAGGCGTCCTCCGACTCGATCGACATGGTGGACACCTACGCCGGCCTGCCCGCGGCGGCGCTCACGGAAAGCACGGCGGACGCGCAGGAAGTCTACGTGCAGAGCATCCAGAAGTGGTTCGAGGTGCGGCGCCAGTACATCCAGTGGGTGGACGGCCATCTCGCGCAGATGCAGATCGCCACCGACATCACCACGCGCAAGCAGGCCCAGGAACTCGCGCGGCAGCAGGACGAAAAACTCCAGTTCACGAGCCGTCTGATGACGATGGGCGAAATGGCGTCGTCGCTCGCGCACGAACTCAACCAGCCGCTCGCGGCGATCAACAACTATTGCTCCGGAACCGTCGCGCTGGTTAAATCTGGGCGCACTACTCCTGACAATCTGTTGCCCGTGCTCGAAAAGACCGCCCAGCAGGCTGTGCGCGCCGGCATGATCATCAAGCGCATCCGCGAATTCGTGAAGCGCAGCGAACCGAAACGCCAGGCCACCCGCGTCTCGGACATCGTCGCCGACGCCGTGGGCCTCGCCGAAATCGAAGCGCGCAAACGGCGCATCCGCATCGTCACGGACATCCGCTCGCGCATGCCGGTCATCTACGTCGACCCGGTGCTGATCGAACAGGTGCTCGTCAACCTGCTCAAGAACGCTGCCGAGGCCATGGCCGAGGCACGCCCGAACGCCGTGGACCCGGTGATCCGCGTGGTCGTCAGGCTCGACGGCGGCTTTGTCTGTATCAGCGTAGTCGACCAGGGCCCGGGCGTGGACGAAGCCACGGCGGAGCGGCTCTTCGAACCGTTCTACAGCACGAAGTCCGACGGCATGGGCATGGGCCTCAACATCTGCCGCTCGATCATCGAATCCCATCGCGGGCGCCTCTGGGTCGTGAACAACGTCGAAAGCGACGGTCACGTCACGGGCGCCACATTCCACTGCAGTCTGCCTATAGGCGAACCTGACGGCCCGAGTCACGGCGGGTCCGAAGTGCCGACACCCCAAACCGTTACGGGAGAGCTATGAACAGCCCAGTCACCACCCAGGAAACCGTGTTTGTCGTCGACGACGACGAGGCCGTAAGAGACTCGCTGCGCTGGCTCCTGGAAGCGAACGGATACCGCGTGCAGTGCTTCGTCTCGGCCGAACAGTTTCTGGAGGCCTACCAGCCGGCCCACCAGGCGGGACAGATCGCGTGCCTGATTCTGGACGTGCGGATGTCGGGCATGAGCGGGCTCGAACTTCAGGAGCGCCTGATCGCCGAAAACGCCTCGCTGCCCATCATCTTCGTGACGGGCCACGGCGACGTGCCGATGGCCGTGTCCACCATGAAGAAGGGCGCGATGGACTTCATCGAGAAGCCGTTCGACGAAGCCGAACTGCGCAAGCTCGTGGAGCGCATGCTGGAAAAGGCGCGCAGCGAAAGCTCGAGCGTGCAGCAACAGCGCGCGGCCGCCGAGCGGCTCGGCAAGCTCACGGCGCGCGAGCATCAGGTGCTCGAGCGCATCATCGCGGGCCGGCTCAACAAGCAGATTGCCGACGATCTGGGCATCAGCATCAAGACGGTGGAAGCGCACCGCGCCAACATCATGGAAAAGCTCAACGTGAACACGGTGGCCGACCTGCTGCGTCTCGCGTTGTCGAACAAGCCGCAGCAGGCGCAGTAAGCGCAGGCGCGACCGCCGAAGTCCCGCATGCCGGTCCACCGGGCGTCTCATGGAGCGCTGCACCGGACGGCATGCCGGGCTATCGTCCCCGGTGCCAGTTCGGGCGCAATGCCAGTTCGGGCGCAATGTGTGGTTTTCGCTCCGCTCGCTTCATCTCTCCGCTCCCTTCATCCCTCCGCCCGCCTTTGAACTTCGCGAGGCCCGTTGCCTTTCCCCGGCAGGAACGCCAGGCGGCAAAGGTATAATTCCCGACTTCACAGCGGCACGCCGCGCAGCAGCACAAAAAGGCACATGCTGTCCCTGAACCGACAGGTTCATGGCCATGCGCGCCAAACGTGTCCCGTCCGCGCCGCCGCAAGGTAGCGTTCACACGCGCCGCCCGCATTCCGAACTGCCCCTCTCGACCGACCATGACAGCCACCCTGATCGACGGACTCGCCCTTTCCAAGACGCTGCGCGCCGACGTAGCCCAACGCGCCGCCGCGCTCACCGCCGGCGGCCATCAGCCTGGCCTCGCGGTCATACTCGTGGGCGACAATCCGGCGAGCGAAGTCTATGTACGCAACAAGGTGAAGGCCTGCGAAGACAACGGCCTCTTCTCGTCCTACGACCGCTATCCCGCCACGTTCAGCGAAGCGGAACTGCTCGCGCGCATCGACGAACTCAATCGCGACCCGAAGGTCCACGGCATTCTCGTGCAGCTGCCGCTGCCCGCGCACATCGACAGCCACAAGGTGATCGAGGCAATCGCGCCGGAAAAGGACGTCGACGGCTTTCACGTCGCGAACGCCGGTGCACTGATGACGGGCAAGCCGCTCTTTCGTCCGTGCACGCCGTATGGCGTGATGAAGATGTTCGAGGCTTACGGCATTGCGCTCGCGGGCGCGAACGCCGTCGTGATCGGCCGCTCGAACATCGTCGGCAAGCCGATGGCGCTGCTGCTGCTCGAAGCCGGCGCCACGGTCACCATCTGCCACAGCAAGACCCGCGATCTGGCTGCGCACACGCGCGAGGCCGACGTGGTGGTCGCTGCCGTCGGCAAGCGCAACATTCTCACCGCCGACATGGTGAAGCCGGGCGCCACGGTGATCGACGTAGGCATGAACCGCGACGACGCCGGCAAGCTGTGCGGCGACGTTGATTTCGCGGGCGTGAAGGAAGTGGCGGGCCATATCACGCCGGTGCCGGGCGGCGTGGGGCCGATGACGATCACGATGCTGCTCGTCAACACGATCGAAGCGGCCGAGCGGGCTGCCGCGGGTTGACCTCAGCGCGCCGGCGCATCTCCCACCATTCCCGGGGCGGCGTCGTCGGGTAACTCGCCCGCTTCGCCCCACGCGGTCAGATCTTCAGCCTCGCCTTCGCCGGTCATCGATTCCAGCACGGCGCGGCGTCGCACGGCGCGCTCCGTGCGCGCCCGCACCCACCTGAGCGCCGGACGCTCCACGCCGTGCCACGAGAGCGCCGCGCACGCCAGAATGAACGGCGCGGCGATCAGCACGGCCGTCAGATGATCGAGATGCGGCGCGAGATTGGCCACGCACTGCTGCACCACGAACCCGTAGATGTAGATGCCGTACGAGTAGTCGTTGCGCGGCACGAGGCGGCGCAACATGGGCGTGGTCGCCATCCAGAGCACGCCGTAGACGAAGGCGAGATAGAACAGCGGCTGCGCGGCCTCCGAATGATGCTGCGCGAGGTAGAGCGCCACGAGCCCCAGCGCGACCCGTCCGTCGAGCCGCACCGCGGCACGCCACGCGTAGAGCAGCATGCCGAACATGAAGAACAGCTCCGGCCAGAACGAATAGCCACCCGCCTTCACCGAAAAGTCGCGCATGCCGATGTGAAACGGATGAACGTGGATGCGCAGCACGAACCCCAGCAGTCCGATTGCCAACGCCACCAGCGTGCCGCGCCGTGAAGTCAGCAAGCCGAGCGTGCCTGTCACCAGAACGATCAGATAACAGCGCACCTCGATGGGCAGCGTCCAGAGCGGCGCGCAGATGTCGTGCGCGAAGCGGTTGTGTTCGAACACGCCGGGCAGCACCCAGCCCTCCTTCAGCACGATGGTCCTGAAATTGTCGAGGTTGATCCACGTCGCGCGCGAACCGAAGTAGGTGGACAACGGCAGTGTCGTGAAGAGCGGGCCGAGCACCAGCACGACCACCAGCGAACCCACGGCCACCGCCGGCCAGATTCGCGCCACGCGCAGCGCGACGAAGCGCACGACCGAGCGCTGCCGCACGAAGCTCGCGGTCACGAGCATGCCGCTCATCAGGAAAAACGCATAGACGCCGAGCGCGCCGAACGAGTCGAAGCCAAGTGTGGCGGTGGCCGGGTCAGTCGCGCTGTCGCCCGGCTGCATCAGAAACGAATGGCAGTACACCACCGCGACGGCGGCCAAGAGGCGCACGAGATCGAAATTGTTGCCGCGGCGCAGTGTGCCGGGCGGGGTCCCGCGTGCAAGGGCATGCGAAAGCAAGGTCATGGCGGCAGCATCCGTAGGCGGGCGGCGTCGGCGATAGTGGAAATGCGAACAGGCGCAGCGAAAGCGCGGATCGATTGGCGATCCCTCGGGGTCACGCGAAGAGTCACGCGAAGGATCACGCGAAGGGTCACGCGAATAAGCGGGCAGCGCCTTCGCAGCCGACACCGCGGCGAGCCTGCATGATGGGCCGCGTCCCGGCGAAAAACTGTTCGCTCACCCACGATCCGATACCGATTGCCGCACGGCGTGACGGGCGCCCTTCGCCCGCCTCTTGCCGGTTCCGTGCCCTGGCTCAAGCTGCGCGGGCGCCTCGCCCGAGCATGGCCCGGCAACTTCTGCTACCGTGCACAGAGCCCGGCGAGCGGGTTGGAAAGACCGCGCCGCGCCCCAATAATGTCGGTATCCGGACGCGCAGGGCGGACCGAAACACGCCGCCGCGGCTTCGGGCGAGCCGCACGCGAGCCCGCGCCCGTGATCCCTTTGCCCAGACACCGCAACCCACCGCGACAGACAGGAAGCACCATGTCCACTACCTCATCGACACAAAAGAATCCGCTTCTCGACTTCTCCGATCTGCCGCGCTTCGGCGACATCCGCCCCGAGCACGTCACGCCCGCGCTCGACGTGCTGCTCGCCAACGCGAACGCCGCCGTGGAGCGCGCGAGCCTGCCGGCCACGCCCGCATCGTGGGTCGACGTGGTGGAGCCGGTGGAGCGCGCCACCGAACCGCTGTCGCGCGCCTGGGGCGTGATCGGCCACCTCAATGCCGTGGCCGACACGCCCGAGCTGCGCGCCGTCTACGGCGAAAACCTGCCGCGCGTGACCGAGTTCTGGTCGAGCGTCGGGCAAAATCTCGCGCTCTACGAGAAGTACAAGGCCCTTGCCGCAAGCGGCGATTTCGCGCTGCTTTCCGGCGAGCGCCGCAAGATTCTGGACAACGCGCTGCGCGACTTCCGCCTGTCCGGCGCAGAACTGCCCGAAGACCAGAAGCCGCGTTTCGCCGAACTGCAGGAACGCCAGGCCGCGCTTTCGAAGGCTTTTTCGGACCACGTGCTCGATTCCACCAACGCTTACGCGTACATCGCGACCGAGGAATCGCAGCTTGCCGGCCTGCCTGAAGACGCGGTCGCCGCCGCCCGCGAAGCCGCCGAAAAGGAAGGCAAGAGCGGCTGGAAATTCACGCTGCACTTTCCTTCGTACTTCCCGGTCATGCAATACGCCGAGAACCGCGCGATGCGCGAGACGATGTATCGCGCCTACGTGACACGCGCCTCGGAACTCGGGCCCGTGTACGGCGGCGGCAAGCCCGAATGGGACAACACGGAGAACATCGCCGAACAACTGGCCCTGCGTGCCGAAGAAGCGAAGATGCTCGGTTACCGCAACTTCGCCGAGGTGTCGCTCGCGCCGAAGATGGCGGACTCGCCCGAGCAGGTCATGAGCTTCCTCGAAGACCTCGCGAAGCGCGCGCGTCCGCACGCCGAACGCGACTGGAAGGAACTGCGCGAGTTCGCCGCCACCGAGCTGGGTCTCACGGCGCTCGAACCCTGGGACGTCGCGTTCGCCGGCGAGCGTCTGCGCCAGAAGCGCTATTCGTTCTCGGAAAACGAGGTCAAGCAGTACTTTCCGGAAGACGTCGTGCTCAAGGGTCTCTTCAAGGTCACCGAAACGCTCTTCGGCGTGAAGATTCGCCGCGACGAAGCCGCCGTCTGGCATCCGGACGTGCGCTTTTTCCGCGTCGAGAACCCGGACGGCACGCTCGTCGCGCAGTTCTATCTCGACCTCTACGCGCGCGAAGGCAAGCGCGGCGGCGCATGGATGGACGACGCGCGCACCCGCCGTCGCCGCGGCCACAACGACGTGCAGACGCCTGTCGCGTACCTCACCTGCAACTTCTCGGCGCCGGTGGGTGGCAGGCCCGCGTGCTTCACGCACGACGAAGTCATCACGCTCTTCCACGAATTCGGCCACGGGCTGCATCACATGCTCACGCGCGTGGACGAGCTGGGCGTGTCAGGCATCAACGGCGTGGAGTGGGATGCGGTCGAGCTGCCGTCGCAATTCATGGAGAACTTCTGCTGGGAGTGGGACGTGCTCTCCGACATGACGCAGCACGTCGATACCGCCGCGCCG
Source organism: Paraburkholderia sp. A1RI_3L (assembly GCF_048957895.1). Taxonomy (NCBI): domain Bacteria; kingdom Pseudomonadati; phylum Pseudomonadota; class Betaproteobacteria; order Burkholderiales; family Burkholderiaceae; genus Paraburkholderia; species Paraburkholderia sp. A1RI_3L. The sequence continues at coordinate 394,240 of NZ_JARCHA010000003.1, read as the reverse complement.
CTGCCGCGTGAGCTGTTCGACAAGATGCTCGCAGCGAAGAACTTCCAGAGCGGGCTCGGCACACTGCGGCAGATCGTGTTCTCCATGTTCGACATGGCGCTGCACGTCGACTTCGACGCGGCCGGCGCGAAGAGCGCCAACGACCTCGCCCGCGAGATCAACGAGCGCTTCCACGTCATCGCGCAGGCGCCCTTCTCGCGCTGGCCCAACACGTTCAGCCACATCTTCGCGGGCGGCTACGCGGCGGGCTACTACAGCTACAAGTGGGCCGAAGTGCTGTCGGCGGATGCGTACGCCGCCTTCGAGGAAGCCGCCCAGAGCGCAAGCGGCAGCGTGCTCGACGCGGCCACGGGCACGCGCTATCGCCGCGAGATTCTGGAAGTGGGCGGCAGTCGGCCGGCGATGGAATCGTTCAAGGCGTTCCGCGGCCGGGAGCCGACCATCGACGCCCTGCTGCGCCACAACGGCATGACGGAGACGCTGTCGCACTGAGGTCTGCGGGTCTCAGCCGCGGCGCTTTGCGACTGAGGCAGACAGGCAGGTAAGCAAAAAAGCGCGCAACGGGTACCTTCCGCCGCGCGCTTTGTTTTGTGTGTGCCTTGTGTGTGCCTTGTGTGTGCCTCGTAGGTGCCTCGTAGGTGCCTTGCGTGAGCCCGGTGAGGCGATCGAAAGCAGCCTCAGCGATGCAGCCGGAAATCGATCTCGTGCGGCCGTCCTTCGAGAGAAAGCGCCGCGCGCGCAGCGGGCATGCGGCTCACCACCTTGCCGCGCCTGACCACGGCGAGCCGCGTCGCACGCAGACGGATCGCTTCGACAGGATCGCGCGCGTCGAGCACCACGCAGTTCGCCTCACAGCCCGGCGCAATGCCATACCCTTCGAGCCCCAGGATGCGCGCCGGATTCACGGTGACCATGTCGAACGCCGCGCGCATGGCGTCCAGGCCCGTCATCTGCGCGACGTGCAGGCCCATGTGTGCCACTTCGAGCATGTCGCCGGAGCCGAGGCTGTACCACGGGTCCATCACGCAGTCGTGGCCGAATGCCACCTCGATGCCCGCTGCGGCAAGTTCCGGCACGCGCGTCATGCCGCGCCGCTTCGGGTAGGTGTCGGAGCGCCCCTGCAGCGTGATGTTGATGAGCGGATTCGCGATGGCGGCCACGCCCGCCTCGCGCATGAGCGGCAGCAGTTTGCTCACGTAGTAGTTGTCCATGGAATGCATCGACGTGAGATGCGAGCCCGCCACGCGGCCATGCAGACCCAGGCGGTGCGTCTGCGCCGCGAGCGTTTCGATGTGACGCGAGAGCGGATCGTCGGACTCGTCGCAATGCATGTCCACGCGCAGGCCCTGCTCCGCCGCAAACTCGCACAAGAGCCGCACCGACTCCGCGCCGTCGGCCATCGTGCGCTCGAAATGCGGAATGCCGCCTACCACGTCCACCCCCATCGCGATGGCGCGCTTGAGATTGTCGAACGCGCCGGGACTGCGCAAGAGACCGTCCTGCGGAAAGGCCACGAGTTGCAGGTCCAGATACGGCGCCACGCGCCGCTTCACTTCGAGCAACGCCTCGACGGCGAGCAACCGGCTGTCGCAGACGTCCACGTGGCTGCGAATAGCCAGCAGCCCACGCGCCACGGCCCAGTCGCAGTATTCGAGCGCGCGTTCGACGAGCGCTTCCTGCGTCAGTTGAGGCTTCAACTCTCCCCACAGCGCGATGCCCTCCAGCAGCGTACCGGACGCGTTCACGCGCGGCAGGCCGTACGAGAGCGTGGCATCCATGTGGAAATGCGCGTCCACGAACGGCGGGCTCACGAGCGAACCCGCGGCGTCGATCTCTTCGCGCGCCGTGGCGGCAAGCCGCGGCTCCACGGCGGCAATGCGACTGCCCTCGATACCGATATCGACGGTCCCGGCTTCGCCGTGGGCGTTCTGCGGCGACGCGAACATGCCGGGCAACACGGCGCGGCGGATGATGAGGTCCATGAGCGGCTCCTGAGTGTCCGTCGATTCTATCGGCGACAGAAAGTGTGCGGGAAGTCCGGCATGTCGATGTGACGGCGTGACTAAGTCGGCACGTGGGCGCTTTCCGACCGACATCCACGTTGTACTAACATGCATCGCCATGGACACACTCGAACTGCAACCCGGCACGCTCTGGCCGGCTCTGCTGCGGCAAACGGAGCACGCGCTGCGATGCGAGGCGCTGCGCCCCATCGAGACCACCGAGACTTCGATTGAAGATCACGGCGTGCGCTTCGTCGTGCGTCAGGTGTCGAGCCTCGCGCTCAAGGCGCGCGCTCGCGAGGCGCAAGTTTCAGTGCGCACAGCAGCGCACACGCCTTGCAACCCCTTCCTGCCCTACGATCCCGATCTCTTCGTCGCGAGCGTTTCGCCCACGCACGTCGCGCTGCTCAACAAGTTCAACGTCATCGATCACCATCTGCTGATCGTGACGCGCGCCTTCGAACGCCAGGAAGCATGGCTCGACCTCGCCGACTTCACGGCGCTCGCGGCCTGCATGGCGGAGTTCGACGGGCTCGGCTTCTATAACGGTGGCCCTGCCGCGGGCGCAAGTCAGCCGCACAAGCATCTGCAGATGGTGCCGCTCGCGCCTGATGGCGGCCCAGGCGGCAGCGTGCCGATGGAAGCGGCCTGGCGCGACGTGCCGCCCGCCTGCGGGGTACCGCAATCGGTGCCGGCACTGCCGTTTCGCCACGCGTTCTGCCGGCTCGACCTGCCCGCCGACAATGCATTTCGCGACGAAGCCGCGCGCAGGCTCGAAAGCGCCTATCGCGCGCTGCTGGCGGCGGCAGGCATGAGCGGCATCGAGACGACGGGAGAGCAGTTGCAATCGGGGCCGTACAACCTGCTCGTCACACGCCGCTGGATGCTGGTCGTGCCGCGCGCCGCGGAATGCGTGGAGGGCATGTCGGTCAACGCGCTGGGCTTCGCGGGATCGCTGTTCGTGCGCGACGCGCAGCAGTTGGATGTGGTGAAAAGATGGGGGCCGATGAAGCTGCTGGAGCGCGTGACGCTGCCAGGGGCGACGATATTGCCGGCAGCGCCTGGCTGATGGTTGATGGCTGATAACCGATAAGCGCCCACGGTTCGCGACCCGCACGGATTCCGCGAGGACGCAACTCGATGCGACGAGATTGCGGGGTTGCAAGCGACACGGCCAGGCCTCGGACGGCCCGACGCAACAAGCGCGCTGCCCTCCGCCGCGAAGCAGTCGTCACGGCATCAGCCGCGCCGCATCACGTGCGCCGATCATCCTCGTGCCCTTGCGCCTCTTCGTCGATGCCGGCCTGCTGGTCGACCTCGATGCCGGCCTCGATGTCGCCTTCGTCGTCGGCTTCCTCGGCGTGGGCCAGCGGCACATCCTCGCCGTCTTCATCGAACAACGTGAACTGCCCGCGCAGCGCCGCGTCGTCCTCTTCCAGCCGTACGCCCACGCCCAGCAGCCGCACCGGCTGATTGCGTCGAGCGAAGCCCTTCTCGAGCAGCGCGAGCAGCGTAGGCAGATGCGTCGCCTCGCCAACGCACTCCACCGTGGTGCGCTGAAAATCGGCGAAGCGGATCTTCACGAACAGCTTGCGCACGGCCGCCGCGGCGCCGGCCCGCTCGACGCGCGCATCCAGTTGCGCCGCGAGGCGCCGCAATTCGGCCGCGCATTCGTCGAGCGTCTGGAGATCGGTCACATAGGTGGTCTCGACGCTCACGGACTTGCGCTCGCGGTCCGCGCGGACGGGGCGCTCGTCGATGCCGCGCGCCAGTTCGTAAAGCCGCTGGCCGAACACGCCGAAGTGCCGGTGCAGATCCACGAGCGGCCACTCGCGCAGTTGCGCGCAGGTGGTGAGGCCCAGCTTTTCGAGCTTCGCTGCCGTCACCTTGCCGACACCGTGAATCTTGCGCACCGGCAACGCGGCGACGAAGGCATCCACCTCGTGTGGACGCACCACGAAAAGCCCGTCCGGCTTGTTCCAGTCCGAAGCGATCTTCGCGATGAACTTGCTGGGCGCCACGCCCGCCGACACGGTGACGCCCACCGTCTCGCGCACACGCTCGCGAATCTCCCTGGCGATGAGCGTCGCGCTGCCCTTGCAGCGGTCGGATTGGGAGACGTCGAGGTAGGCTTCGTCGAGCGAAAGCGGTTCGACGTCGGCCGTGTAGTCGTAGTAAATGGCCATGATCTGACGCGACGCGATGCGGTACTTCTCCATGGCCGACGGCAGGATCAGCAGGTCCGGACACTTGCGCATGGCAAGCGCCGACGACATGGCCGAATGCACGCCGAAGCGCCGCGCCTCGTAATTGCAGGTGGCAATCACGCCGCGTTGGTCGGGGCGGCCGCCCACGGCGAGCGGCCGCCCGCGCAACGAGGGGTCGTCGCGCATTTCGACCGACGCGTAGAAGCAGTCGCAATCGCAGTGAATGATCTTGCGGGCGGGGGAGTCAGCCGGCGCGGGCGGCATGGATCAGGCGACATCCGTCACGTTCGAGGTGACAGTACTGTACAAAAACACAGTATGCTTTTCAAGCGTGCAGTGCGACATGAAATCGGCCTCACGGCCGCCCGTGCCACGCCCGGCACGCCATCGCCTCAGCGCGAATGGCCCGCGCTCACGCCCCTGGCGCGCTGGACTTCAGCCTTCGGTTTCCGCTCCCACGAGCGGCCGCCCCGGTTCATCGGCCTCCAACTCGTCGGTCTCCAACGCGCCGCGATCGAGCACGGCGCGGGCGCGGTTCATGTCGATCGCCTTCTCCCAGCGCGCCACGACCACCGTGGCCACGCCGTTGCCGATCAGGTTCGTCACGGCGCGCGCCTCGTTGAGGAAGCGGTCCACGCCGAGCAGCAGCACAAGACCCGAGACGGGAATGCTGCGCATCGAGGCAAGCGTCGCCGCCAGCGCGACGAACCCCGCGCCCGCTACGCCCGCCGAACCCTTCGAGGTCAGCAGCAGCACGGCCAGCACGAGCAGCTGGTCCCCGAGGCTCAGGTGAATGTTCATGGCCTGCGCGACGAAGATGGCCGCCATCGTGAGGTAGATCGCGGTGCCGTCGGCGTTGAAGGTGTAGCCCGTGGGCAGCACCATGCCCACCACCGGACGCGCGCAGCCGAGCTTTTCGAGCTTGATGAGCATCTGCGGCAACACCGCCTCCGTGGAGGCGGTGCCGAAGGTCACGAAAATCTCGTCCTTGATGTAGCGCAGGAACTTCCATAACGACAGCCCGCACAGCCGCATGGCGAGGCCCAGCACGATCACGACGAACGCGATCGAGGTGACGTAGAGGCACAGCATCAATTCGCCGAACGAGGCAAGCGTGCCGATGCCGTACTTCCCCACCGTGAAGGCCATGCCGCCGAACGCGCCGATGGGCGCGACCCACATGACAATGCGCACCACGCCGAACATCGCCTGCAGGAACATGTCGAGCATGTCGACGAAGGGCGCGGCGCGCGGGCCCAGTCGCGCAAGCGACACAGCGAGCAGCACCGAAAAGAAGATGACGGGCAGCATCTCGCCGTTGGCGAAGGCGCCCACCACGCTGTTGGGCACGATGCTCATGAAGAAGTCGAGCATGCCGTGCTGATGGGCGGCGTGCGTGTAGCTCGCGATGGCCGCGCTGTCGATGTGTGCGGGATCGACGTTCATGCCGCGGCCCGGCTGCACGACGTTGACGACGACGAGACCGATGCCGAGCGCGAGCGTCGACGCAATCTCGAAGTAGACGATCGCCTTCATGCCCACGCGCCCCGCGGCGTGAATATCCGTCATGCGGGCAATGCCCACCACTACCGAGGCAAAGATGATCGGCGCGAGCAGCATCCGGATCAGCCGGATGAACAGATCGCCGAGCGGCTTGACCTGCGTGCCGACATCGGGGAAGAAGTGGCCCACAGCCACCCCCGCGACAATGCCGATCAGCACCTGAACGTAAAGCCTCGAAAGATACTTCCGAATGGTTGCAACCCGCATGACTGTCTCCTGTGCGTGGCGAGTTCCACGAACGGCGGATCTGTTTGCGGCGCCGCGCCCGGTCTGTCGAGCGCAGTGCCCTGCCCGCCTGTTCTCTGTCTTCCTTGGTTTTTTCCCGCGGCAGAGCGGCGACTACTCGGCCAGCTTGCGCATCTCGGCGTACAGATCCGCCTTGCCTTCGAAGCCGATGCCGGGCAGATCCGGCATCGTGATGTAGCCGTTCTCCACCTTCACACCGTCGGGGAAGCCGCCATAAGGCTGGAACAGATCCGGATACGACTCGTTGCCGCCAAGTCCCAAACCGGCCGCAATGTTGAGCGACATCTGATGGCCGCCGTGCGGAATGCAGCGGGCGCGCGACCAGCCGTGCTGATGCAGCATGTCGAGCGTGCGCAGATACTCGACAAGGCCATAGGCCAGTGCGCAGTCGAACTGCAGCCAGTCACGGTCGGCGCGCATGCCGCCGTAGCGGATCAGGTTGCGCGCGTCCTGCATCGAAAACAGGTCTTCGCCGGTGGCCATCGGCTTGTCGTAGTAGTTGCGCAGCGTGGCCTGCAACTCGAAATCGAGCGGATCGCCCGGCTCCTCGTACCAGAACAGGTCGTATTGCGAGAGCGCCTTCGCGTACTGGATCGCGGTATCCAGATCGAAGCGCCCGTTGGCGTCCACGGCGAGCTTCTGGCCGTCGCCGAGCACGCTGAGAATCGAGTCGATGCGGCGCAGGTCCTCGTCGAGCGAGGCACCGCCAATCTTTTTCTTCACCACCGTGTAGCCGCGGTCGAGGTAGCTGCGCATCTCGTCCTTGAGCTTGCTGTGGTCCTGGCCCGGATAGTAGTAGCCGCCCGCCGCGTAGACGAACACCTTGCGATCCGGCTGGCCGTTGCCGTAGCGGTCCGCGAGCAGCTGGAAGAGCGGCTTGCCTTCGATCTTCGCCACGGCGTCCCAGACCGCCATGTCGATGGTGCCCATCGCGACGGAGCGCTCGCCATGACCGCCCGGCTTTTCGTTCGTGAACATCGTCGCCCAGATCTTGTGGGGATCGAGGTTGTCGCCCGTGTCGTCGACGAGCGACGCCGCGTCGGCTTCCAGCACGCGCGGAATGAAGCGCTCGCGCATCAGCGTGCCCTGCCCGTAGCGGCCGTTCGAGTTGAAGCCGTAGCCGATCACCGGCTTGCCGTTGCGAACGACGTCCGTCACCACGGCCACGAGGCTCAGCGTCATCTTGCTGAAATCGATGTAGGCGTTGCGGATGGACGAACTGATGGGAACGGTTTTTTCGCGTATTTCGACGATTCTCATGGTGTCTCCGTGCTTCGCGCCGCCCGTGCGGCAGCGTTGGGAGCCGCTAGATTATTCGCCGTGACCGCCGTTATGATTCACCGAAACTCATTACTTCATTAACTTTCAGTGAAGACCGACATTGCGTCCAACCTGGAGTTCTTCGTGCTGCTGGCACGCCACGGCAACCTGGCCGCCACGGCACGCGAACTCAATCTGACCCCGCCCGCGGCCACCAAGCGGCTCTCACAGCTCGAAGCCCGCCTTAACGTGCGGCTCGTGAACCGCACCACGCGCCACGTGAGCCTCACGCCCGAGGGCGAGACCTACCTGCATCACGCCACGCGCATCCTTGCCGAGCTGCGCGACATGGAAGACGCGGTGAGTTCGAGCCATTCGGTCCCCAAAGGATTGCTGCGCGTGAACGCGACGCTCGGCTTCGGGCGCACGACGATCGCGCCGATCGTCTCCGAATTCGCGAAGCGGTATCCGCATGTGGAAGTGCAACTGGACGTGACGGACCGGCCTGTCGATCTCGTGGAAAGCGGCATCGATCTGGCCATCCGCTTTGGCTCGCTGCCGGACCAGCGGCTCATTGCGCGCCGCGTCATGTCGAATCGCCGCTTTCTGTGTGCGTCACCGCGCTATCTGGAACAGCACGGCGCGCCGGAGAATCTTGCCGACCTCGCGAACCACACCTGCATCGTGCACCGGCAAAACGACAACGCGTACAGCGTGTGGCGCTTCGAGCGCCACGGCGAAAGCCACGCGGTAAAAGTGCACGGCACGCTCTCGAGCAACGACGGCGACATCGTGCTCGGCTGGGCGTTGGACGGGCACGGCATTCTCGTGCGTTCGGAGTGGGATCTCGCTAAGTACGTGGCGAGCGGCCGGCTGCGCATCGTGTTGCCCGAGTTTGTGCAGCCGTCTGCGGACCTGTTCGTGTACTACCCGAACAAACGCAACCAGTCGGCGCGGGCGCGAGCGTTCATCGATTTTTTGATCGAGCGCTTCAACGGCATGAACGGATACGAAGTGCCGGTCGGCAAAGAGGATGGAACGAAGCGGCAGGAGGGAAAGCGAAGAACGAAGCGCGATGCGGGACGAAGTGGGGAATGAGGCCGCACGTGAGGCCGGCGATCGTAGTTGCGTGACGCGCCGCTTGCCGTTTCGATCTCCCGGTATCGAGCCGCAGCACAGCGACGCAACAAAACAAAAAGCCCGCTTGAAGCGGGCTTTTTGTTGATCTGTCTTCTGACGCTTTCGCTCTGCACCGTGGCGCGGCAACTTCAACATGCTGCGCATTCTGCGGTACTGGTTGCGGGGGTAGGATTTGAACCTACGACCTTCGGGTTATGAGCCCGACGAGCTGCCAGACTGCTCCACCCCGCGTCCGTCAGAAGAATTGAATTATAGCCACTCGTGCCGCTCGCGTCAAACACCTCACATGCGGCGGCACCTCTTCGACGTTCACCGCATCGTGCAGGTAGCGGTGACAGGACCGCGCCGCCGTTCATGCATAATGTCCTACCTCATTTTGCAGCGCTCGCGTCCAATGAAAATCGCTACGTGGAACGTCAACTCCCTGAAGGTTCGTCAGCAACATGTGATCGACTGGCTCGAACTGAGCCAGACCGACGTGCTCTGCCTCCAGGAACTGAAGCTGCCCGACGAGAAGTTTCCGCGTGCCGAACTCGAAGCCAAGGGCTACAAGAGCTGGTTCGCCGGCCAGAAGACCTATAACGGCGTGGGCATTATCGTGCGCGACGGAATCGCCGTGGACGAGGCCAGCATCGTGCGCAACATCCCCGGCTTCGAAGACGAGCAGCAGCGCGTGATCTGCGCCACCGTGGAAGGCGTGCGCGTGATCTCGGCGTACTTTCCGAACGGCCAGGCGCCCGGCACCGACAAATTCACCTACAAGCTGCGTTGGCTCAACGCGTTGCACGACTGGATCGCAGGCGAAATGACCCGGCATTCGAAGCTCGCGCTGCTGGGCGATTACAACATCGCGCCCGAAGACCGCGACGTGCACGACCCCAAAGCCTGGGAAGGACAGAACCTCGTTTCGCCCGAAGAGCGCGCGCAATTCGAGCGCCTCGTCGCGCTGGGCCTCGTCGATGCGTTCCGGCTCTTCGATCAGCCTGAAAAGAGCTTCACGTGGTGGGACTACCGCATGCTCGCGTTCCGGCGCAACGCGGGTCTGCGTATCGATCACGTGCTGCTTTCGAAAGAGCTTGCGCTCAACTGCACACTGTGCGACGTGGACAAGACGCCGCGCAAATGGGAGCAGCCTTCGGATCATGCGCCTGTGTTTGCGCAGATCGGCTGAGCGTCGGCGTGGCAGCCTGGCCTTGGCGGGTAGCCCGGCCTTGGCGAGCGGCGCGGGTCGTGAGGCTGCCGCCCCGCCTTCGCTTACTTCATCTTTTCCTCATCTGTTCGCTGCCCCGCTCCCGTCATCGTTGGTGAGCGCGAGCGTCGCCCACAGGAAGCCGAACACCAACGCGTCGTAGTGCGCGCGTTCGAGCGCGTCGCTGCCCGAACCGTGTCCTCCTGCCGTGCTTTCCAGGTACCACACGCCTGCGTGCCCCTGCGCCTGCATGCGCGCCGCCATCTTGCGCGCGTGCGCCGGATGTACGCGATCGTCGCTGGCCGAGGTCGTGAAGAGCACCGGCGGATACGCCACACCGGCCTTCACGTTGTGATACGGCGAGATGGCCGCGAGCGCGCGCGCCTCGGCTGGGTCGTCGGGATCGCCGTACTCGTCGAGCCATGAAGCGCCCGCGTGCAGCCGGTGATAGCGCTGCATGTCGAGCAGCGGCACCTCGCACACCACTGCGCCGAACAACTCCGGTCGCTGCACCATGCACGCACCGACGAGCAGCCCGCCATTGCTGTCGCCCTGAATGCCGAGCTGTTTCGGTGTCGTCACGCCGTCGGCGACTAGCTGTTGCGCGACGGCGATGAAATCGTCGAACGAACGTTGACGGCGCGTGCGTTGCGCCGCCGTGTGCCAGGCAGGGCCATACTCGCCGCCGCCGCGAATATGGGCGATCGCGTAGACGCCGCCGCGTTCCAGCCAGCCGATGCCGGGCCCCACGAGATAGTGCGGCGTGAACGGAATCGCAAAGCCGCCATAGCCGGTGAGCAGGCAAGGCTGCGGCGATGGCATGTCGCCTTCGAGCACGCCGCGCGGTCCAATGATCGTGTACGGCACGCGCGTGCCGTCTTTCGACACGGCGTGCCCGTGCTTCACGACGAGCGGCGTAGCGTCGAACTGCGTGGGCCAGCGGTCGATGCGCTCCCAGTTCGCGAGATCATTCGCCGCGAGGTCCGCGAGCCCGTACTCGGGCGGCTGCAGATAATCGTCGACGTCCACGTAGACTTCGTCGTCGAGCGTCTCTTCCACGGGCGAGATATCGACCTGCGCGGTACCGCTCGCCGCGCTCGCCGCAAGCGGCCGCGACTGCCACGTCCACGCCCCGCTCTCGCCATCTTGCGAGGCAAGCCACAGCATGGTGCGGCTACGCACGTCGTCGAGCCAGGACACGATCAGATAGTGGCGCGTGTGCGTCCATTCGCATGCGGAGGTCACGGGCGTCGGCGTGAAGAGCGAGACGAAGTCACGCCGGCCTGAGAGAAACGCGTCCTCGCGGATCGCCAGCAGCGACCCGCCGGCGTGCAGCGCGCCCTCGCAGTGCCAGTCGAGCCGCGGTTCGAGCAGCAGCCACCCCTGCCACGCGCCCACAGCGACGTGCGCAGGCACCTCGTAGCGCTGCCAGGTTCCGCTCGCGTCGAGCCAGAACGTATGCGAGTCGAAGAAGTCCACGCCGCGTACCACCTCGTGACGGTGTTCGACAGGATCGTAGTCGGCCTCCACGCTCACGTCGTCGAACGCGCCGCGAAACACGACAGGCGCCTCGGCGAGCGGCGTGCCGCGCTGCCACCGGCGCACTTCGCGCGGGTACCCCGAACGCGTGAGCGCACCGCGCGCACGGTCCCCACGATCCCAACCGACGTAGACCGAATCGCGGTCGATCCACGTCACCGTATGCTTGCCCTCGCTTTCGATCGCGAAGCCGCCCTCGACGAACCTGCGCCGCTCGATGTCGAACTCGCGCACGACGGTGGCGTCCGCCCCGCCCGGCGAGAGCGCGATCAACGCGCGGTCGCCGTCGGGATAGAGAATCTCGATGTCCGCGCACACCCAGGGCACGCCCTCTTCGGCGCCCAATGCATCGAAATCGAGCAGCGTCTGCCATTGCGGTGCGCGGCTGCGCCAGCTCGCCCACGAGGTGCGTCGCCACAGTCCCTTCGGGTGTGCGTCGTCTTCCCAGAGGTCGTAGGCCCAATCTTTCCAGCGCGTGGGAATGACGGGCCGCTCGCGCGGCAGATAAGCCTGTGCGAGGCGCGCAGCGAGCGCCTCGAACGAGGCGCCGGTTTGCCAGGCGGCATGCGTGCGCGCGTTCTGCTCGTTCACCCAGGCGAGCGCGGCGGAGTCGTCGAGGTCTTCGAGAAAACGAAAGGGATCGGGCTGGCGAGGCCACGGGGAAACACGCGCGGTGCGCGTGCTGCTAGCCGGAGAACCCCGGCCGCGCCGGGAAGAAGATGCGGGCATGATCGGCTGAATGTATTCGACAGCGTCGATTATGCCCGCGGGCGCCGCTACTCCAGGTTGAGCTCCTGGATCTTGCGCGTAATCGTGTTGCGGCCAATGCCAAGCCGCTCGGCCGCTTCGACCTTGCGGCCGCGCGTGAAGTCGAGGGCCTCGCGGATCACCGCCGCCTCGAAGCGGCGCGAGAGCTCGTCCATCACGTCGGCGGAGTTTTCGCGCAGCAGACGTGCCACTTCCGTGCGCAGTCCGCTTTCCCATGCGCTCACGGGCGGCGGTGCCGGCATGCCGGTGGGCACGGCCGCGGCAAGCGCCGGTTGAACCGTGCCGTTCGGCGCGACGCCGGCCACTGCGCCAGCCGTCCCTTCCGCGATCGCGGCGCCGGCCATGGTCAGTTCGGGCGAGCCGGCCTGAGCCGGCACGAGATCGGGCGGCAAGTCCTTGATCTCGATGGTCTGCGCCGGCGCCATCACCGTGAGCCAGTTCGCGAGATTTTCGAGTTGCCGCACGTTGCCTGGAAACGGCAGCGACGACAGATACGCGAGCGCCTCGTCGGACACGCGCTTGGGTTCCACGCCGAGTTCACGCGCGCTCTTTTGCAGGAAGTGGCGCGTGAGCAGCGGAATGTCCTCACTGCGCTCGCGCAGCGCCGGCAAACGCAGGCGGATCACATTGAGCCGGTGATACAGGTCTTCGCGGAACAGGCCCTGGCGTACGCGCGATTCGAGGTTCTGGTGCGTGGCCGCGATCACGCGCACGTTGGCGCGCAACGGATTGTGGCCGCCCACGCGATAGAACTGCCCATCCGAAAGCACACGCAACAGGCGCGTCTGCAGATCGAACGGCATGTCGCCGATTTCGTCGAGAAAGAGCGTGCCGTTCTCGGCCTGCTCGAAGCGCCCCTGGCGCATGGCCTGCGCGCCCGTGAACGCGCCGCGCTCGTGGCCGAACAGTTCCGACTCGAGCAGGTCTTTCGGAATCGCCGCCGTGTTGAGCGCGATGAACGGACCGCTTGCGCGCGGACTATGCCGGTGCAGCGCACGCGCCACGAGCTCCTTGCCGGTGCCGGATTCGCCGGTGATAAGCACGGTGGCCGCCGAATGCGAGAGCCGCCCGATGGCGCGGAACATGTCCTGCATCGCGGGCGCCTGGCCCAGCATTTCGGGCGCTTCGGCTACGCGCTCGTCGTAGGGGTGTTCGCCGCGCACGCTCTCGTCCACGGCGCGGCGGATCAGCTCCACCGCCTTGTCGACGTCGAACGGCTTCGCGAGGTATTCGAACGCGCCGCCCTGGAATGCGGCCACGGCGCTATCCAGATCCGAGAACGCCGTCATGATGATGACGGGCAGCCCCGGCACGCGCTCGCGCACGGTCTGCAGCAATTCGAGCCCGGAGCCGCCGGGCATGCGGATGTCCGACACCAGCACCTGCGGGCTGTCGTGGTCGAGCGCGCTCGCGGCTTCGCGCACGTTCGCAAAGCTGCGTGTCGCGAAGTTCTCGCGCGCGAGGGCCTTTTCGAGCACCCAGCGTATCGATTGGTCGTCGTCTACTATCCAGATCGGCTTCATAGGGTCCGTAGAAGTCTTGGGATGCTTGCGGTATCAGTAGTCGAGCGGCAGCAGGATCTGAAACTCGGTGTGGCCCGGCCGGCTCTCCACTTCGATCAGGCCTTCATGCTGCTGCACGAAGGTCTGCGCGAGCGTGAGACCGAGACCGCTGCCGTCTTCGCGCCCCGACACGAGCGGATAGAAGATGCGGTCGCGAATCTCTTCGGGAATGCCAGGACCGTTGTCGATGATATGCAAGTCCAGTGCCAGCTTGCACAGACGCTTGGCGACGGTCACCTTGCGCGCCACGCGCGTGCGCAGCTCGATGCGCGCGTCGCCCTGCGAGATGCGTTCGCGCAGCGCTTCGGCCGCATTGCGCACGATGTTGAGCACGGCCTGGATCAACTGCTCCTTGTCGCCGCGCAGGTCGGGCACGCTCACGTCGTAATCGCGCTCGATCGTGAGGCCGCGCGGAAACTCCGCGAGAATCACGGCGCGCACGCGCTCGCACACTTCGTGAATGTTGACGTCGCCCACGATGTGCGGATGACGGTGCGGTTCGAGCAGCCGGTCCACGAGCGTCTGCAGGCGGTCCGATTCCTTGATCACTACTTGCGTGTACTCGCGCAGTTCGTCGCGCTCGCGCGCGCCCAGCTCGAATTCGAGCAACTGCGCCGCGCCGCGAATGCCGCCGAGCGGATTCTTGATCTCGTGCGCGAGATTGCGGATCAACTGCTTGTTGACCGAGGTGAGGTCGTGAATGCGCTCTTCGCGGTCGGTGCGCAGATGCCGCTCGTTTTCAAAGAGTTCGAGCAGCACGTAGTCGGGCGCGCTTTCCAGAAAGCCCACGATCGCATGCACGTGCAGCGGCTCGTGACCGGCGCGTTCGAGCACCGCGTCGAGGTGCGTGGCGTGGAACTTGTGTTCGGCGATGGACGCAATGGTGGCGATCAGCTCGTCCGCATTCGAAAAGATGTCGGGCCACGCCATCTGCGTGAGCTGACGGCGCGAGAGATCGAGCATGGCCTCGGCCGAGGGATTTGCGAAAGCGACGCGCAGCGTGCGCTTGTCGAGCACGAGCACCACCGTAGGCAGTGCTTCGAAGCCGGGCAGGAGCCCCGATTCGACGAGCTGCGTATCTTCCGACAGGGCTTCGGCGTGCCCTTTTCTTGCCTTGATCAGATTCTTCAGAACCATGTTTCAGTCTGGCCGCGAGGAGGCAATGCGCTGATGAGGGTAGTCATCTGTCTGCCGGGTCGCGAGCGGTGCGCCGATGAGCGTCTGACCCGCCGCGTCCAACGAAAAAGGGACGGCACCGCCGTCCCTTCGTAACCCATCGTGAACGTCGGACAGACGCTTCGCTGCCGCTGCTGGCAAGCGAAGCGCCATTGCCGCTTACAGCGAGTAGTACATCTCGAATTCGATCGGGTGCGTGGTCATGCGCAAGCGTTGCAGCTCGCCTTCCTTCAGTTCCAGGTACGCATCCAGCATCGAATCCGTGAACACGCCACCGCGCGTCAGGAACTCGCGATCCTTGTCGAGTGCTTCGAGCGCCTGGTCGAGGCCCGCGCACACGGTCGGGATCTTTGCATCTTCTTCCGGCGGCAGATCGTACAGGTTCTTGTCCGCGGCTTCGCCCGGGTGGATCTTGTTCTGCACGCCGTCGAGGCCGGCCATCATCAGCGCCGAGAACGCGAAGTACGGGTTGGCCATCGGGTCCGGGAAGCGCGTTTCGATACGGCGGCCCTTCGGGTTCGACACGTGCGGAATGCGGATCGAGGCCGAGCGGTTACGCGCCGAGTAGGCGAGCTTCACCGGTGCTTCGAAGTGCGGCACGAGACGCTTGTACGAGTTCGTCGTCGGGTTCGTGATGGCGTTCAGCGCGCGAGCGTGCTTGATGATGCCGCCGATGTAGAACAGCGCGAATTCCGACAGGCCGGCGTAGCCGTTGCCTGCGAACAGGTTCTGACCGTCCTTCCAGATCGACTGGTGCACGTGCATGCCCGAGCCGTTGTCGCCCACCACGGGCTTCGGCATGAACGTCGCCGTCTTGCCGTACGTGTGCGCCACGTTCTGCACGATGTACTTGAGCTTCTGCGTCCAGTCCGCGCGCTGCACGAGCGTCGAGAACTTGGTGCCGATTTCGTTCTGGCCCTGGCCCGCCACTTCGTGGTGGTGCACTTCGACCGGCACGCCGATCTGCTCGAGCAGCAGACACATTTCCGAGCGGATGTCCTGGAACGAATCGACCGGCGCGACCGGGAAGTAGCCGCCCTTCACGCCCGGACGGTGACCCGTGTTGCCGCCTTCGAATTCCTTCGACGACGACCACGGCGCTTCTTCCGAGCCGATCTTCACGAAGCAGCCCGACATGTCCGTGTTCCACTGGACCGAGTCGAAAATGAAGAATTCGGGTTCCGGACCGAAGAAGGCGGTGTCGCCCAGGCCCGTGCTCTTCAGGTACGCTTCGGCGCGCTTCGCGAGCGAACGCGGGTCGCGCTCGTAGCCCTTGCCGTCGGCCGGTTCGATCACGTCGCAGGTCAAGACGAGCGTGGATTCTTCGTAGAACGGGTCGATGAACGCCGTATCGGCATCAGGCACGAGCAGCATGTCCGAAGCCTCAATGCCCTTCCAGCCGGCAATCGACGAACCGTCAAACGCATGGCCGCTTTCGAACTTGTCCTCGTCGAATGCCGACACCGGCACGGACACGTGCTGCTCCTTGCCGCGCGTATCGGTGAAACGGAAGTCGACAAACTTGACGTCTTCGTCCTTGACGAGTTGCATGACGTCGGCCACGGATTTACTCATAACCTATCTCCTGATTAACGAATTCGGCGGGTTTCGCCGCCGCCCCAATCTAGCGGACCGGCCTTGACACGTCCACCGCGTTTTTCGCGGAACGGCGCGACCCGGTGGCCGATCGATCGGGGCGATTATAAGCAGCTTCCATGCCATACGTGCGCCAGCGTGGCACCCCGCCCCGCCCGGCGCGCGCTGTCGCGGGGAATTCAGGCGCAGTGACGAGGCACGGTGTGCCGGTCAGCACACCTCATCGCACCAATAAAGTGCATTACACGTGTCACCCACCCGTCTCTGTTCAATTATGGTGCATCGCGGCGTTTTTGCACCTTTGTTGGGCGGCTCTTTGCGCGAGGCGATGACCGCCGATCGCCGTGGTCGTCGAATCTGCGTCATCGGGTCGCGTCCACGGTTCGTTGTGAGAGTTGCTGCTGTGCCCGGGCAAGCCCGGTGTCTCGCGCCGCGCCCCCGCGCTAGAATGCTTTTTTGATCCCGATACGAGGAGACTGGCCGTCATGAGCACGCTCGAACAGTTGTACAGAGAGGCCGAGAAGCGCCGTGTCGCAAACCAGCTGCCCTACGCGGGCGCGCTGTCGCCCGCTGAAGCGTTCGAGCTTCTGCAGCTCGATTCCCGCGCCCGGCTCGTCGACGTGCGTACGCGCGCCGAGCTGGACTGGGTAGGCCGGCCCGTGATTGGCGACGGCCAGTACGCGCACATCGAATGGACCCGCTACCCCGGCGGCATCCCTAACCCCGAATTCCTCGACCAGCTTCGCGCTTCAGTTGCGCCCGACACGCCCGTGCTGTTCCTCTGCCGCAGCGCCGCGCGCTCGAAGCTCGCCGCCATCGAGGCCGCCAAGTCCGGCTATACGCAGGCTTTCGATCTGCTGGAAGGATTTGAAGGCGACAAGGACGGCCAGGGACATCGCAAGACGGTGTCGGGCTGGTGCTTCCGGGGGTTGCCGTGGATCGGCGCCTGACGGGCACACGATTGCCACCTGACCGGCGCCTGATGGGCGCTTAATCCGCTTCCGGCTGCCTGTTAGTCAATCGTCAGTCAATCGGCCGCCTTCCCGTTTTCTGCCGGCGGCTCGACGATGTCCCCGCCCAGCTGATGCACGCCTTCGCGCAGCTTCACGAACGCTGCCGCGACGGCCTCGGGCTCGCCCTTCACGCCCAGATCGATGTGCCGGCGCGCGTAGATGCCGCCGCGCGTCGCGTCGCCCACGCTGGGCAGGCTGAACACGCGCACGCCCGGGAAGTCGTGCTCGATCTGCTCCATGAGCGGCGTCAGCGTGGATTCGGGCAACTCGAACACGATCAACGACTTCTCCGCATGCGGCGTGGCGTGATGCAAATGCGCGTACTTCGTGTCCAGCACCCACTCGATCATCGGCCACGCCATGACGGGAAAGCCCGGCACGAAGTGATGGTCGCCCACCGAAAAGCCCGGAATCTTGTTGTAGCCGTTCGGAATGATCGACGCGCCGCGCGGAAAAGTGCCCATGTTCAGCCGATGGCGGTTTTCCGGCGAGTCGAGGTCGATCGGGCCGGGGCCACTGTGCATATCGCGGATGCGCTCCTGGATCAGCGCCTTCGCCTCGGGATGCAGTTCGAGCGGCACGCCGAGCGCTGCGGCCGCGCACTGGCGTGTGTGGTCGTCCGGCGTGGCGCCGATGCCGCCCGTCGAAAACACGATGTCACCCGAGGCGAAACTGCGCCGCAGCATCTCGGTGATGCGCTCGCGCTCGTCGCCCACGTATTGCGCCCACGCGAGCGAAAGCCCGCGCGCGCTCAGAAGTTCGATGACTTTCGGCAGGTGCTTGTCGCTGCGCCGGCCCGACAGAATCTCGTCGCCGATGATGATCAAACCAAATGCCATTGCCGCCTCTCGATGAAGGGGAGAAAGGCCCGCGTCAGGAAACCGCGACCGGGCCGCTGCCACCGCCAGGCTCTTCGGCACGCATGTGTTGCAGCGCGCGCAGGCAGTAGTAGCCGAACCACAGCGCAGTGAACACGAGGATGAACGAATAGATCCAGATGGTCACCGCCGTGACGACGGGAAAGAACACGATAAGCCACGCCGACCAGACCCACAGCAGCGTGGGCACCGAGCCGAGCAGCCCGCTCGCGATGCCGATGGAAAGCAGCGGCAGCCGGTAGCGGCGCACCAGCGCGCGGCGCTCGTCGCGGCTCGCGTGCAGCGCGAGGGCGTCGTAGGTCATGACGCGATAGGTGAGCCAGCCCCACAGGAGCGGCGGAATCAACGCGAAGAACGGCGGCACGAGCCACAGCGGCAGCGTCACGACGAGCAGCACGATGCACACGACGGTGGTCCACAGCGAATACGCGAGGCTGCCGAACCAGGTGCCGCCGCGGCGCATCTCGAGGTTCGCGAACTGGCGCCGCGACAGATGGCGGATCACGGCCGGCATGGAAAGCGTCGCGATCAGGAGCAGCACGGTGAGCACGATGAGCGGTATCGCCATGGCGATCACGATGAACGGCGCCACCACCGTGTGGAGCGACGCAAAGCCCAGCCAGTTGAACAGATCGTAGAGCGTGGACGTGAACGACCAGCTTTCGAGCCAGACGCGCGTGGCGTCGATGAGCGGCTGCCAGAACAGATAGAGCACCGTGCCCCAGACCACGGCCGCCACCGCGAACGGCACGAACGTGAGCACCAGCATGACGGGATGGAAAACGCTGGAAAGCGCGCGGCCGAAGGAACGAAGCAGGTCATTCATGCGGACAGGAGGCCGGTGGGGCAAACCCGGCGCGTATAGAGAATGGAGAATGGGAAATGGAGAACAGCAGAGAGGATAAACCACGCTGAGGTCGGTCCGCCGACGTGCGGCCGTTCGCCCAAGACAGCGCACCGGCGGCGCCCCGCTGGTCGAGGCGCGCTCAAACGGCCGCGCCGTCCCCCGACGATGCGCGCTTCGGCGCCAGCCGTCGCGCAATGCGCACGAAAGCGAGCCAGTGCTGCTCGAAGAAGCCGTCGCCGTAGCGCTCGCCTTCAAGCTGATCGCGAATGCCCGTGGGCTCGATCGCGCGGTTCCACGACGCGCTGCCGAACAGCATGTCCCACCACGGGAACAGCACGCCGAAGTTGCAGCCATACGTGAGCCCCTCGTGGCCGTAACCGATGGCGTGATGGCGCCGGTGGAACGACGGACTCACGATCACGCGTTCCAGCACCCGCCCGAAATCGACGCGGATATTGGCGTGCTGCACGCTCTGCGCGAAATTGGTCAGCGCCACCAGCACCACGAACTGCACGGGCGGCACGCCGATGGCGAGCGCGATCAGCGCGAAGAAACAGGCCTGGAGCAGGTCGTCGAGCAGGTGGTTGCGGTCGTCGCACCAGAGCGACATCTTGCGCTGGCTGTGATGCACCGCGTGCAGCTCCCACCATATGCCGAAGCGGTGTTCCCAGCGGTGATACCAGTAGCCCGCGAAGTCGAGCACCACGAGATAGATCGCGAACGTGACGAGCGGCTGGGTCGTGACGCCCGGCCAGAGGTTGTCGAAGTCGATGTTCGAGATGTTGTGCAGCCGCAGCCACGCCTGGAGATGGTCGAAAAGCGGCTGCAGCGTGAAGAAGAAAAAGAGGTTCATCACGCCGAGCCGCACGATCCACGTATAGATCACGTCCACACCCACGCCCTTGCGGTTCTCCCACTTCTCGGCCGGACGCAGCGCTTCGAGCGGACGCAGCACCGCGTACATCGCGAGCACCTCGAGCACGCCGACGATCACCCAGTAAAGGCTGTCGTACGTGTCCTCGTCGTAGTCCATGAGGTTGAAGCGGAACAGCAGCGGCTGCACGACGTCGACATACAGCAGCGTCTGGATGGCCGAGATGAAGCTGTCGAGGGAAGAAGTGATCAGGTGAAACATGGTTTCCGTTTTCGCTCAGCGGGACGCCGCTGGGACGCATTCCGCCCGGTCGAGTTCCGCTGGGTTCTGCTGGGTTCTTCGCCGACGTCCGCTGCCGGGCTCCGCTGCTGACTGCCGCTTGCAGGGCCGGAGCCGCGTGCGGCGCCCGACGCCCCCTCATGCCGCCTCATGCCGCCTCATGCCGCCTCATGCCGCCTCAAGCGGCATCAGGTTCCCTCAGGCCCCATTCGGTGCCGTCACGGGCGCCCGGTCGAAGAAGTAGATGCCGTGCGGCGAGCGGCCCACGAGGATCGTCTGCACGAGCTTGTGAGTGGTGAGGTCGATCACGCCCACGTGCTTCGCGAAGCGGAACGTGACCCAGAGGTAGCGCTTGTCGGCCGAAAGCTCCATGTCATCGGGACCGGGCAGAAGGCCCGTGATGTCGCCCGTGTTGGTGAGCGTCTCTTCGTCGATGATGCTGATCGTGCTCGCCACGCGGTTCGACACGGCGACGTGGCGGCCGTCGTCGAGCGAGCGGAAGTTGTGCGCGCCGTTGCCCGTCACGATGGTCTTCACCACCTTCTGATTGCGCCAGTCGACCACGGCCACGTAGTCGGCGCCCGTCATGCCGACGAGCAGGTACTTGTCGCCGGGCGTCATCCAGAGGCCCGCCGGCACCTTGCCGACCTTCATCTTCCATTTCACCGTCTGCGTGGGCAGGTCGATGGCCGCCAGTTCGCCCGACACCTGCAACGTGATGAACACCGTCTTGCTGTCGTTCGTGAACGCCATGTGGCTCGGCATCACGGCGAGGGGCAATCGCTTGGCCAGCGTGAAGTTGTGACCGTCGTAACCGTAAATGTCGATGCGGTCGAGCCGCAGGCCCGTGGTGACGAACCACTTACGGTCGGGCGAAAAGCCGAGCTGATACGGATCTTCGATGTTTTCGAGCCAGCGCTGCGTCTTGCCGGTTTTCGGATCGACAAACATCAGGTTGTTCGAGACCGAATTCGCCACGATCAGCGACGCATTGTCGGGCGTGGTCATCAGGTGGTGCGGTTCCTTGCCGGTGGGCACCGTGCCCACCACCTGGTGCGTCGCTTCGTCGATCAGGCTGAGCGTCGCTTCGCCGGAATTGAGCACGATGATGTTATTGGCGTGGGCGAGCGTCGGGGCAATACCTGCGGCGCCCGCAGCCAGCGCCACGCACGCCGCGAAACGACGCGCGGCGCGGGAAAGGAAGAAATTACGCATGAAGGGAAACCGTCCGGAGGGGTGGCGTGATTGTAGAACGTTTGCGCGCGCCGGCGGTTGACTTGCCGAAGGCACCGTTCGTCGCGAAGTCGCGTGAGCAAGACGAAATCACGGGGAGGCCCCCGGCGATTACCTGGAAGCCTCGCCGGGCGGCCGCGGCTTCGCTCAGCGCTGCATCGACTCCCACACCTTGTGAAGTCGCTTCACGGAAACCGGCATCGGCGTGCGCAGTTCCTGGGCAAAGAGCGAAATGCGCAGTTCTTCCAGCAGCCAGCGGAATTCGGCGAGCCGCGGGTCGGCCACGCCGCCGCGCTGCGAGAGCGCGCGCTGATAGTGCTGCCAGAGCGGGTGGAACTCGGCGTACTGGCGCGTATCGCGGGCCGGATCGGCGCGCAGCTTGTCGATACGTAGCGCGATGCCCTTGAGGTAGCGCGGAAAGTGCGTGAGCTGCACGTAGGGCGTCTCGACGATGAAGCGCTTCGTCACGAGCGCATCGAGTTGCGCCTGCATGTCCGAGGAGGCATTGCCGAAGGCCTTCGCCTGCGCGAGCTTTTTCGTCACGGCGGCGTATTCCGCCAGAATCTGCCCGACAAGGCGCGCAATTTCCTGCGCAAGCAGCGTGAGCCGGCTGCGGCCCTCGTCGCGGCGCGCGTGGAAGCTCGTGTCATCGTCGGGTAGCGGGTCCTGGAGACACGCACGGTCGAGCGCCATGTCGATCAGTTGGTCGCGCAATTCCTCTTGCGTGGCGCGCGACATGAACTGCATCGCCATTTCCCGCAGCCCCGGCAGGTTCTTCTCCAGATAGCGGATCGGCTCGCGCAACTGCAGCGCAAAGAGGCGCCGCAGGCCCGCGCGATGGATGCGCGCCGCCTCGTCGGGCGAGTCGAATACTTCGACGTCGCAATGCGTGCCACGATCCACGAGCGCCGGGTAGCCGAACAGCGTCTGTCCGCCGCGGCGGATTTCGAGCAGTTCCGGCAGCTTGCCGAAATTCCAGGTGGTCAGGTCTTCGTAGAGCGCGGTGGCGGGCGATGCGGTGTCCGCGGACGATACTGCCGCGCCGGACGTGACATTGCCCGGCGTGGCGCGGGCCGAGGGCGACGCGCCCATGCCGCCCCTCTGATGCCCATGTCGCGTGCCCTCGCCCGTTGCGTGAGGCCGTGCACTCGCCGGCATGCCAGGCCGCGCCGCCGTATCAGGACCTGGGCCAGGACCAAGACCTCCTGGACCAAGAACAGGCCCCGCCCCCGGCACCGTTGCCGTGCCCTGCCCGGCCGCAGCCGCATCGGCGACGATTCGCTGGAACTGCTGCTGCGCCTGGGCGCCCAGCTCGGCGCGCAGTTGCGCGAGATTGCGGCCCATCGCGAGCTGGCGCCCGTGCTCGTCGATCACCTTGAAGTTCATGAACAGGTGCGCGGGCAGCGTCTCCAGCTTGAAGTCGGCGAGTTTCAGCGCGATCTGCTTCTCCTCGCGCACGTCCGCGATCAGCGCATCGAGCAGGCCACCCGCGCCGAAGCGCTCGCTCGCGTGGCGATCCGCGAACGCCGCTGCGTACTCGGGCAGCGGCACGCAATGGCGGCGCAGCTTCTGCGGCAGCGACTTCAGCAGCAACTGCACCTTCTCCTTCACCATGCCCGGCACGAGCCACTCGCAGCGGCGCGCATCCACCTGATTGAGCGCGTGCAGCGGCACCGTGAGCGTCACGCCGTCGCGCGGCGAGCCCGGCTCGAAGTGGTAGCCGAGCGTCATCGGCACGCCGGCCATCGTCATGCGCTTCGGGAACAGGTCGGTCGTGACGCCGGCTGCCTCGTGGCGCATCAGGTCGTCGCGCGAGAGGTAAAGCAGGCGCGCCTCTTCACCACTGCCGCCGTGCTTCTTCGCCTCGTCGCGATACCAGCGTTCGAACGCCGCGCCGGTGTAGATGCCCTTCGGCACCACCTTGTCGTAGAACGCGAAGATCAGTTCGTCGTCCACCAGCACGTCCTGGCGGCGCGACTTGTGCTCGAGCTGTTCGATGTCGGCAAGCAGCTTGCGGTTGTGCGCGAAGAACGGCAGCTTCGTCTCGAACTCGCCTTCCACCAGCGCGCCGCGAATGAACAGCTCGCGTGCGCGGGCCGGGTCCTGCCGGCCGAAGCTCACGCGCCGCCGCTGATAGATGGGTAGCCCGTAGAGCACCGCGCGCTCGAAGGCCGTCACCTGCGCCGCGCGCTTTTCCCAATGCGGCTCGGAAAGCGACTTGCGCAGCAGATGCGCGCCCACGCGCTCCACCCACTCGGGCTCGATCTTCGCGATGGTGCGCGCATAGAGCCGGCTCGTTTCCACGAGTTCGGCGGCCATCACCCAGCGCCCCGCCTTCTTCACGAGCGCGGAGCCGGGCCACAGGTGGAACTTGATGCTGCGCGCCCCGAGGTAGTACGGCTCGTCCTCGGCCTTCAGGCCGATGTTGCCGAGCAGCCCGGTGAGCAGCGCGAGATGGATCTGCTCGAAGGTGGCGTCGGCCTCGTTGAGCCGCCAGCCGTGCTCGCGCACCACCGTGAGCAGTTGCGAGTGCACGTCGCGCCATTCGCGCAGGCGCATTTGCGAGAGGAAGTTCGCGCGGCAGGCGTCCATCAGCTGACGGTTGGACTTCTTGTGCGTGACCGCTTCCTCGAACCACGCCCAGATCTTGAGCCACTGCAGGAATTCCGAGCGTTCGTCGGCGAAGCGGCGATGCGCTTCGTCGGCCTGCTCCTGCGCTTCGAGCGGCCGGTCGCGCGGGTCCTGCACCGAGAGCGCGCTCGCGATCACGAGCACCTCGCGCAGCGCCTGCTGGTCGCGCGCGGCGAGAATCATGCGGCCCACGCGCGGGTCGAGCGGCAGCCGCGCGAGTTCGCGGCCAAGCGGCGTGAGCGCGTTGTCGTCGTCCACGGCGCCCAGTTCGTTGAGCAACTGGTAGCCGTCCGCGATGGCGCGGCCCGGCGGCGGTTCGATGAACGGAAACGTTTCGATCGCCGTCAGGTGCAGCGACTTCATGCGCAGAATCACGGCCGCAAGCGACGAGCGCAGGATCTCCGGGTCCGTGAAGCGCGGCCGCGCCTCGAAGTCGGTCTGATCAAAGAGGCGGATGCACACGCCGTCGGCCACGCGGCCGCAGCGGCCCGCGCGCTGGTTCGCGGCGGCCTGCGAGATCGGCTCCACCTGGAGCTGCTCCACCTTGTTGCGGTACGAGTAGCGCTTGACGCGCGCGAGGCCCGTGTCCACCACGTAGCGGATGCCCGGCACCGTGAGCGAGGTTTCGGCGACGTTGGTGGCGAGCACGATGCGCCGCGCGTTCGACGGCCGGAACACGCGCTCCTGCTCGGCCGCGGAAAGACGCGCGAAAAGCGGCAGGATTTCGGTGTGCGGCGGATGGTGCTTGCGCAGCGACTCGGCGGCCTCGCGGATCTCGCGCTCGCCGGGCAGGAACACGAGCACGTCGCCGGGGCCTTCGCGACAGAGTTCGTCGACGGCATCGACGATCGCCTCCATGAGGTCGCGCTCGGACGCCTCGCCTGCGCCGCCTCTGCCACCGCGCTCGCCGCGGCGTGCGCCGCCTGGGCCTCCTGCGTGATCCGCGCCGTCCTGAGCCGGCCGTGCGCGCCCGCGGCCCGCCGCCCCTTCGGCGGCCTTCACCGCAGGGCTCGCCCCCACCACCGGCCGGTAACGCATCTCGACGGGATAGAGCCGCCCGCTCACTTCGATCACGGGCGCGGGCCGCGCTTCGCTGCCGAAGTGGCGCGCGAAACGCTCGGCGTCAATCGTCGCCGACGTGACGATCAGCTTGAGGTCCGGCCGGCGCGGCAGGATCTCTTTCAGATAGCCGAGCAGGAAGTCGATGTTGAGACTGCGCTCGTGTGCTTCGTCGATGATCAGCGTGTCGTACGCCTTCAGAAGCGGGTCGGTCTGCGTTTCGGCGAGCAGAATGCCGTCGGTCATCAGCTTGACCGACGCGCCCGGCGCGAGGTTGTCCGTGAAGCGCACCTTGTAGCCCACCACCTCGCCGAACCGCGTGCCGAGTTCCTCGGCAATGCGCCGCGCGGTGGCCGAGGCCGCGATCCGCCGCGGCTGCGTATGGCCGATCAGCCCCGCGCCGCCGGCGCCGCGCCCGCGTCCGAGTTCGAGGCAGATCTTCGGCAACTGGGTCGTCTTGCCCGAGCCCGTCTCGCCGCTCACGATCACCACCTGGTGAGCCGCGATGGCGCGCGCGATTTCCTCGCGCCGGCCGGACACCGGCAGCGCTTCGGGAAACGTGATAGGCGGAACAGGATTGGGCGCGACCGGCCGGCGCGCCTTCGTCTCACGGCCGGCTTCGTGTGCTGCTTTGGGTGTGGCTTCGTTTGCGCCTTCACGGGCGGCGTCCCGTGCTGCGGACGAGCGCGCCGGCGCCGGACTTTTGGGTACATTCGACATGGGGGCGCATTATAATCCCGGCATGAATTCACAAACCGACCTCATCCCCACGTCCGCGGGCGCGCCGGCCGCTTCCGGCGACCCTGAAACCGCCCTCCATCACGCGCAGTTCGTCGAGTGGATGCGATCGGTCGCGCCCTACATCCACCGCTTCAACAACAAGACGTTCGTCGTGGGTTTCGGCGGCGAGGTCGTGCATCAGAACCTGCTCAACGCGCTCGTTTCCGACATCGCGCTCTTGCAGGCCATGGGTATCCAGATCGTGCTCGTGCACGGTTCGCGCCCGCAGGTCGAAGAGCAGATGAGCCTGCACGGCGTGGAGTCCGAGTTCTCGCACGGCATGCGCATCACCAATGCGCGCGCGCTCGAATCCGCGAAGGAAGCCGCCGGCGAAGTGCGCCTCGATATCGAGGCCGCCATCAGCCAGGGCTTGCCGAACACGCCGATGGCGCACGCGCACATCAGCGTGGTGTCGGGCAATTTCGTGACCGCGCGGCCCGTCGGCATTCTCGACGGCGTCGATTTTCAGCACACGGGCCTCGTGCGCAAGATCGATGCCGACTCCATCCGGCACTCGCTCGCGAGCCGCAAGCTGGTGCTGCTCTCGCCGCTCGGCTTCTCGCCCACGGGCGAGGCGTTCAATCTGTCGATGGAAGACGTGGCGTCCGCCGCGGCCATCGCGCTGCGCGCCGACAAGATGGTGTTTCTCACCGAAACGCCGGGCCTCTACGACGAAGACGGCGGGCTGATCCGCGAAATGTCGCTCGACGACGCCTACCGCCTGCTGGAAAGCGGCGCGGTGTCGGGCGACGCCGGGTTCTATCTGAAACACGCCATTCGCGCCTGCCGCGGCGGCGTGGCGCGCGCCCACATCATTCCGTACTCGCTCGACGGCAGCATCCTACTCGAACTGTTCCTGCACGACGGCGTGGGCACGATGATCTCGTACGAGAACCTGGAGAGCCTGCGCGAGGCGTCGCCGGACGACGTGGGCGGCATCCTCACACTGATCGAACCGCTCGAGACAGACGGCACGCTGGTGCGGCGCGGGCGGCACCAGATCGAACGCGACATCGACCACTTCTCGGTCATCGAGCACGACGGCGTGCTGTTCGGCTGCGCCGCGCTGTACCCATATCCGCAGGAGCGCATCGGCGAAATGGCGTGCCTCACGGTTTCGCCGGAGGCTCAAGGCGCAGGCGACGGCGAGCGGCTCCTGAAGCGTATCGAGCAGCGCGCGAGGGCACGCGGCCTCACGCGCATTTTCGTGCTCACCACGCGCACGGAGCACTGGTTCCTGAAGCGCGGCTTCGTGAAGGCGTCCGTGGACGACCTGCCCGAAGACCGGCGCCGGCTCTACAACTGGCAGCGCAAGTCGCTCGTGCTGATGAAGCAGCTCTGAGCGGCGCCGGGACGGCGCGGCTGGAACAGCGTGCAATAGTGTGCCTTCCCGCCTCGCCTTGCGCAGCGAGGCAACAGAAAACAGAAACCGGGCCGCCTCGAACACACCGTGGCGCGGCCCCTATACCGATCAACCCGATCCAACACGACATCGCGAGACCTCACCCGCGATCATTCGAATCTCAGGAAGGAGAAGCACAGCATGGCTCGTATGGTTCAATGCGCAAAGCTCGGCAAGGAAGCCGAAGGCCTCGATTTCCCGCCGCTGCCGGGCGAACTCGGCAAGCGCATCTACGAAAGCATTTCGAAGGAAGCGTGGCAGGCGTGGCTCAAGCAGCAGACGATGCTCATCAACGAGAACCGTCTCAACATGGCCGACCCGCGCGCGCGCCAGTACCTCATGAAGCAGACGGAGAAGTTCTTCTTCGGCGAAGGCGCGGACCAGGCGTCGGGCTACGTACCGCCCACGCAGGGCTGAGGGTTTCGGCGCGGCGAGCGGTGTCGTTCGCGTTTGAGGCGGGTCGCAGAGCCGCCTCACCGCGCCTGATCGTCTTACTCCCTGCCGCCTTAATGGGGCCCACTCGCGCCCCCCCCTCGCGGACCCCACCGAGGTGTTCATCGCGCTGCGGTCCAGCGTCCGCTGGACCGCGCAAGCCTGCCTCCCGGCACGCGCCACGGCCGGCCGGTTTGCACGATCTTCTGTCATCGTGCTAACATGCACCCCGTTTTCAACAGCAATTCACCTTCATTCTCGTTCAATACGCCTACGGGTTCCGTCGCACATGCGTGCACTTCCCGTCGAGCCGGTTGAACTGTTCTTTCAACGGCGCAAGCCAGCCTCCGTCACCTGACGAGCCCGGCGGCGCCATCAAGCGTCTGTTTTCGCATCGCTCCACTGAGCGGCATCGAGCCGCCCTGATGCGAAACCAGCACCTTCGACGAGTGCAATTTCGCGACGATCCGCACGCGGCCCCGGCCACCAGGTCCGGCTTCATGAGGCATCGTTTTTCCGTTCGCTGAACGGGCCACACGCGCGCCGTGACGGCACGCCGCGGCGCGTCGCCTGCCGCAAAACCGTTCGGCCCGCGCGCGGCACTTCTCGCGAAACTGCACTTTTCCGGCAACCGTGGCGGACCGCTCACGCGCTCGGCCGCAGTCACAGGAGTTCAAGACCTTGACCGCATCCACCAACGGCTTCTGGCGAAACGCAGAACGAAACGCAGAAAGCGGCAACAGCAACACCACGCGTCTCACCGTGGACGACATCACCGTCGTCGATCACAGTCTGCTCAAACGCGCGGTCGGCGCCATGGCGCTCGGCAACGCAATGGAGTGGTTCGATTTCGGCGTGTACAGCTACATCGCCGTCACGCTCGGCAAAGTGTTTTTCCCGTCCAGCAGCGCCTCGGCGCAATTGATCGCCACATTCGGCACCTTCGCGGCCGCGTTCCTCGTGCGGCCCGTCGGCGGCATGGTGTTCGGTCCGCTCGGCGATCGCATCGGACGCCAGCGCGTGCTCGCGATGACGATGATCATGATGGCCTGCGGCACGTTCGCGATCGGCCTGATTCCTGACTACGCGACGATCGGCATTCTCGCGCCCGTGCTGCTGCTCGTGGCGCGCCTCGTGCAAGGCTTCTCTACGGGCGGCGAATACGGCGGCGCCGCGACCTTCATCGCCGAATATTCGACGGACAAGCGCCGCGGCTTCATGGGCAGTTTCCTCGAGTTCGGCACGCTGATCGGCTACGTGCTGGGCGCGGGCACCGTGGCGCTGCTCACCGCGACGCTTTCCGAACGCGCCCTGCTTTCGTGGGGCTGGCGCGTGCCGTTCCTGATCGCCGGGCCGCTCGGGCTGGTGGGCCTCTACATCCGCATGAAGCTCGAAGAAACGCCCGCGTTCCGGCGCGAGGTCGAAGCGCGCGAGGCCGCCGACAAGGCGCGGCTGCAACCCACGTTTCGCCAGATGCTCGCGCAGCAGTGGCGCCCGCTGCTGCTGTGCGTGGGACTCGTGCTGATCTTCAACGTGACGGACTACATGGCGCTCTCGTACCTGCCGAGCTACCTTTCGGCGACGCTGCACTTCAACGAGACGCACGGCCTCTTTCTCGTGCTGATCGTCATGGTGCTGATGATGCCGATGACGCTTGCTGCCGGCCGCCTCTCCGACACGCTCGGCCGCAAGCCCGTGATGCTCGCGGGCTGCATCGGGCTCTTCGTGCTCTCCATTCCCGCACTGCTCATGATCCGCACGGGCGAGATGCTGCCGGTGTTCGGCGGACTGCTGATACTCGGCACCCTGCTCTCGTGCTTCACGGGCGCGATGCCCGCCGCATTGCCCGCGCTCTTTCCGACCTCCATCCGCTACGGCGCGCTCGCCATCGGCTTCAACGTGTCCGTGTCGCTGTTCGGCGGCACGACGCCGCTCGTCACGGCGTGGCTCGTGGACACGACGGGCAACCTGATGATGCCCGCCTACTATCTGATGGGCGCCTCGGTGATCGGCATGGCGGCCGTGGCGGCGTTGCGCGAAACGGCGCGCAAACCGCTGCCTGGCTCCGCGCCCTGCGTGGCCTCGCCGGCCGAAGCACACGCGGTACTGCGAGGACACCGCGTGGCCGAGGAGCTGGACGACGAGGAAGATTACGCGGTGGCGGTGCGGGTCTGAAGGCCTTGTGGGTGTGAGGCGGGTTGCTCGGGGCGGTCGCGCTGGGAGCCGTCGCGTTTGGGTCGTCGCGTTTTAGCCGGCGACGTCTGAACCACCAGCGTTCGAGTCACCACCATTGGCGCCCTCGACGCCAATCCGGCTCACCGTCCACGCACGCGCTACTCGACGAGCCGCGCGAGCGTCGCCGACACGCGGCCTGCCTCGATCACGAGCATCCCTGCCGATACCGGCAGCCTGAAGCGTCGCGGCCCGGCGCTGCCGGGGTTCACGAACAGCATGCCGTCGCGCGTTTCGATCACGGGCTTGTGCGAATGACCGGTGACGACGACGTCGATGGCGCGCTCGCCCAGCGCCTCGCGCGCCGCACGCAGATCGGCGATGTCGTGGACCACGAGAATCGTCCGCTGCTGCACCGTCAGCGTGGTGTGCAGCGGCAACGGCTCTGCCCATGCGCCCACGTCGTTGTTCCCGCGCACGGCGGTGACGGGCGCGATGCCGGCGAGCGCCTCGAGCACCGCGGGGTCGCAGATGTCGCCCGCGTGCACGATCGCGTCGCAGCCCTGCAGATGCCGCAGCGCTTCGGGACGCACGAGGTTGTGCGTGTCGGAAATCAGGCCGATGCGATGGACGCGCGCGTTTCGGGTCGAAGCCATGGTTTCAGCGCAGGGACGAACGATGCAGATCAGGCGGCGTGCGCGCCACCCGGCCTCCGTGACCCAGCCAGCGCTTCGTCATACCCTGCACCAGCACCGACACGAGCGCCGCGCAACCGAACGCCGGCAGCGTGCCGGCATGCGGGAGCAGCGCCGCGGCCACGATGAAGAACGCCGCGAACGACGCCCGCCCGACCACCATGCCGCGCATCAGGCGCGCGACGAAATCCGCGCCGTGCGCGCGCTGCGCCGACACGGCAAGCACGCTGCCCAGCAGTGGAAACACCGAAAGCACGCCGCTCCACGCCGCACCGAGCGATGCCGACAGTTGCGTCACCGCGAGCGTCAACGCGGCGCCCATCGCCATGCGCAGTACGAGATCGGTGCGGGTTATGCGCGCGGCCGGCACGGTGTCGTGCGCACGCGGCAGCCACGTCTGCGATACGGTCACGGCCACGCCGGCCGCACCCAACGCCCACGCGGCGCCGCCCGGCAGATGCACGAGCAGCGCGGCCACGACGAGCCACGCCGCAAGGCCCGCAGCAAGCGCGAGGGGCCAACGGGTCTCCCAGCCCGGACGGCGGCAGGTCCAGGCATAGGCAAAATTGAACGCTTCGGATGCGGCAATCGCCGCAACGGATGCCGCGCAGGCACGCGCGCCGAATACCGGACCGCGTTCGAGCACGAGCAGCAGCACGATGGGCCCGGCCACCACCGGCAAGCCCGCGAGCCAGCCCGCCACGGCGGGCCCCCAGACGCGTGCGGCCAAGGCCAGCGAAACGAGAAAGGCCGGAACGAGCGCGAGTTTGAGAGCGAGCATCGTCGCGATCCGCGATGAGTGAAGGGAGCGGACGATTATCGCCGATGAAGCCGGGACAGGCTCACCGCGCACTCACTCCGCACTCACCCCGCACTCACCCCGCCGCGCCGTGCGCGATGAAGTGCACGGCGAGCCATACGGTGGGCGAGTCCGGCGCTTCGAAGTCCGTATAGACCACGCGATGCCGGCAATGCGCCGGAATGCGCAGGTAGTCGCCGGGACGCAGCGTACGGATCGACGGCTCGCCTTCGAATTCGAGCGCCGCGCCGCCCGAGAGCAGTACGACCCATTCGTCGCGCGGATTGTCGTACCAGAAGCCGGGTGGACTCGCCTGCCCCGTGGAAACGATGCGCTCGATCGTCACCTCGCGATCGTCCACGAGGGTGTCGAAGCGTTCCTCGTCGGACGGCGTAGCTGCAAGCGCCGCGAGCGCCCCAAGCGAAGCGAAGTCGAACAGATTGCCCGATTCGGCCTTTCGGGCGCGGGGCATGTCGGGCTGCATGGCGGTCCTCACGTCGGCTGTCACGTTCACTGTTCACTGTTCATTGTTCACTGTTACGTCGGCTTGCATCCCGGTTCTCAGGCAAGCGGCTCGAGTGCGCCCAGCAGCGTGGGTATAAGTTCGCTCACGGTCGGGTGAATGTGCATGGCACGCATGAGCGTGGTGTAGGGCGCGCGCGCCGTCATCGTATCGATGAAGGTGTGAATCGCCTCGTCGCCCTCGATACCGAATATCCCCGCACCCAGAATCTGCCGCGTCTCGCGGTCCACGAGCACTTTCATGAAACCGTCGGTCTCGCCGCGTTCGCGCGCGCGGCCCACGCGCGACATCGGCATGGTCGCGATCAGCGCGGGCTTGCCGCTCGCGCGCACCTCGGCTTCGGAACGCCCCACGCGCGCAAGCGGCGGATCGACGAACACCGCGTAGGCGGGAATGCGGTCGTCCACGCTGCGCGCCTCGCCGTCGTTCGCGCCCAGCAGATTGGCGCGGACAATCTCGAAGTCGTCGTAGGAGGTATGCGTGAAGGCGCCGCGTCCGTTGATGTCGCCAATGGCCCAGACGCCTTGCACGTTGGTGCGCAACTGGCCATCGACGGGCACGATGCCGTGCGCGTTCACCGTGATGCCGGCGGCGTCGAGGCCGAGGTCGTCGGTATTCGGAATGCGTCCGGTCGCGAAAAGCAGATGCGATGCTTCGAGCGTCTGCCCGCCGAGCGCGATGCGCACGGCTTCACCGTTCGCGCCCGCGGGTTCGAGCCGCTGCGGCTCCACGCCGAAGCGGAACTCGACGCCCTCGCGCGCGAGCACCTCCTGCACGCCGCGCGCAAAATCCTCATCCTCGCGAGCGAGCACGCGAGCGCCGCGCACGATCACCGTCACGCGGCTGCCGAAGCGGCGGAACATCTGCGCGAATTCGAGCGCCACGTAGCTGCCGCCCACGATCGCCAGATGCTCGGGCAGCACGCTCACGTCGAGCAGCGAAGCGTTGGTGTGATAGCGCACGCGCTCGATGCCTTCGACCTGCGGCACCGCCGCGCGCGTGCCCGTGTTGATGAAGAGTTCGGCGGCTTCGAGCGCGTGCACGGCACCGCTACCGCTGTCGTCCATGCCTTCATCCACACTCACCGAATGCGGGCCCGTGAAGCGCGCATGGCCCGTGAAGACGGAGACATTCGGAGCTTCTCGCAGCCACTTCTCCACGCCGCTGCGCGACTGGCCGATCACGCGGTCTTTGCGCGCCTTGACTTCGGCAAGATCGACGATAACCGGACCCGCCACGTGCACGCCGTAATCCGTGGCGTGCCGTACGACATGCGCGGCGCGCGCGCTCGCCACATAGGTCTTCGTGGGCGTGCAGCCGACATTCACACAGGTCCCGCCGAATGCGGCCCGCTCGATCACGGCCGTCTTGCGCCCGCTCTTGCCGAGTTCGACCGCGAGCGGCGCGCCGCCCTGCCCGGTGCCGATCACGATTGCATCGAAATGCTTCGCTCTGTCCGCCATGTTCGCGTCTCCTCGGAATGGATCGCACGGCCCGGGGCACGCGGCCCGGGGCGTGCGGCCCAGGGCGTGCGCGTCGCCCATCGCGTCGCCCATGTTACGCCCCGCTGCGAAAACCCACGCGGCCGGTGTACACGGCGAGTCCGCGGTCAACACAACGCGCGAAACACATACGACAGAGCAAAAAAAGAGCCGCCTCGCGGCGGCTCACAGGGTATCGGTGAAACGACATGGGCAGCCGCTCCACCGTGGGAAGACGATGCATTCAGGCGTGGCAGTGCTCCGCGCCGAACAGTTCGCGCGAGCGCTGCAGCGCGGCGCGGGCGCCCTGCGTCGCGACCATGAAGCCGACCTGGCTCAGGTTGAAATCCGTCGAGACCATCATCTGCATGAGGCTCACCATCGGCAGTACGACGGCCGGCTGGTAAAGCTGTCTTTCGATGAAGTCCCGCATGATCTGCTCCCGATGCACTGCACTGCGCGGCGCCCGCCCAGGGCAGATACCGCTTTTCGATGGAAGCATTGTAGGGACGCGCAGACCGCGGATAAATCGGCCAGCCGCGAAGTCACTTGTCGCGAAAAGCAAACAATCGGGGGGAGGGAGGAACCGCGAGGGGGCCTGGCCGCGACAGCCCGGAAGTTGGGAGGACCGGCCCACGAAGAGCTTTTCGCAACAGGCTGGGTCGCGTCAAGCAAGCTGCACCAGGCCGAGCCGGGACCCGGATGGCGCGCGGCAGGCCGAGCCGTGACAAGCCCCCACGCCCGACCCGCGCCTTACTCCAGTGGCGCCCCAACAAACTCCGGCAACGCTTCCGCGCGCGCCGAAAACGCCGCGAGCGCGGGATAGCGCCCTGCGTCCACGGCGCCCGGCAGGATGAACTGCGTGAACCGCCACGCCACGGCCACCGTGATGTCGGGTTGCATCAGCCGGTCGCCGGCGAGCCACGCGCCGTTGCCGCAAGCCGCCACGAGCGGCTCGAGCACGTCGTACGCGGCGTGCATCTGCTTCTGCACGCGTTCCACCCACGGTTCGTGCTGGCGTTCCGCAGGACGCAGGTTGCGCTCGTAGACGATCTGGATCGTCTTTTCCATCGCGGCGAGCGCGAAGCCGATCACGCGCAGCGCAGCGAGCCGCGCCTGCGGGTCCTCGGGCATGAGCCGGCGCGCAGCCGGCACCTTGTGATCGAGGTGGTCGAGGATCAGGCTCGAATCGATCAGCAGCGTGCCGTCGTCCTCGACAAGCGTCGGCGCCTTCACGACGGGATTGACGCGCGCGAACTCGTCGAAGTGCCTGAACACCGAGACGCTGCGATGCTCGAACGGTATGCCGAGCACGGCGAGCGAAACGGCGACGCGGCGCACGTAGGGAGAATCCATCATGCCGATCAGTTGCATTCCGAGCCTCGCTTGTTGGGAGTTTGAGCGCCGTGGGTTTGAACGTCGGTTGGGTGGCACGGCGGAGGTGTATTAGACCGCACCGCCATGACAACGCGCAACGGCACGGCAGCGCGCTGCCCACACCGCCGTTCCCCGCACCGCCGGCGCCCCGCTCAACCCGCCGTCTCCGGTTGCGCTTCCAGCCGGTCGCGCCGCGCCTCCAGCCCCTTCGTCAATTCCAGCGCCTGACGCTCGAAGAGCCGCCGATACACGCCGCCCGCCGCCCGAATCAGCGTGTCGTGGCTGCCCTCCTCCACCACGCGCCCGCGCTCCAGCACGAGCAGCCGGTCCAGCGCGCGCACCGTGGAGAGCCGGTGCGCGACCACGATGGTCGTGCGGCCCACCATCAGGCGCTCCATCGCTTCCTGGATCAACGCCTCGCTTTCGCTGTCGAGGCTCGACGTGGCTTCGTCGAAAATCAGCACCGGCGCGTCGGCCAGGAAAGCGCGCGCGATCGCCACCCGCTGGCGCTCGCCGCCTGAGAGCTTCACGCCGCGCTCGCCCACGAGCGTGGCATAGCCGTCGGGCAGCGCGACGATGAACTCGTGCGCATGCGCGAGCCGCGCGGCCCGCTCGATCTCGGCCTGCGTCGCGCCCGGCCGCCCGTACGCGATGTTGTCGGCAAGCGAGCGGTGAAACAGCAGCGGCTCCTGCTGCACGATGGCAATCTGCGCGCGCAGCGACGTCTGCTGGACAGCGGCGATGTCCTGGCCATCAATCGTGATGCGACCGCCGTCCACGTCGTAGAGCCGCTGGATCAGCTTGATGAACGTCGTCTTGCCCGAACCCGAGTGGCCGATCAGCCCTACGCGTTCGCCCGGCGCGATGCGCACCGAGAAGTCGGAGTAAAGCGGGCTCGCGAGTGCGCCGTAGCGGAACGTGACGTGCTCGAAGCGAATCTCGCCGCGCTCCACCACAAGCCTGCCCGCGCCCGGCCGGTCAACGACCCCGAGCGGCTGACTCTCCAGTGCGACCAGCTCTTCCATGTCGTTGACCGAGCGCTGCAGATTGCGCACGAGCATCCCGACGTCGCGCAGATAGCCTTGCAGCACGAGGAACATGGTGAGCGCGAACGCGATGTCGCCCACACCGGCGTGGCCGCGCATCCACAGCACGAGCGCCGTGCCGAGCATGGCCGCCTGCAGCGCCGCGAGCATGACGTTCTGCACGCCGCCGTTCGCCGTGCCGCGCAGCCAGGTGCGCCGCGTGCGGTCGCGCCACTTGCCGATGATGCGCGAGAGCCGCATTTCCTCGCGCAGCTCGGCGCCGAATGCTTTCACGACAGCGTTGCAGGTGATGGCGTCGGCGAGCGCGCCGCCCATGCGCGTGTCCCACGCATTGCCGAGGCGCGCCGCGGGCGCCACCACAGCGAGCGAAAGAAACGCGGTCACCGCGATGTAGACGACAGCGCCCACGCCCACCACGAGCCCCATCACGGGCCAGTGCAGACCGAGCACGACGGTCGCGCCCACCAGCATGACGACGGACGGCAGCAGCCCGAGCAGCAGCGTGTCGTTGAGCACGTCGAGCGCCCAGATGCCGCGCGTGATCTTGCGCACCGTAGAGCCGGCAAAGCTGTTCGCGTGCCAGTCGGTGGAAAAGCGCTGCACGCGATGGAATGCGCGCGCGGCGATGTCGCTCATCATCCTGAGCGTGAGCGACGTGAGGTTGAAGAACGTCACGTAGCGCAACAGCGCCGCACCAAGGCCCATGCCGACGAGCGCCGCGAAGGCGATGAGCTCTTCATTCGCCGCGTGCAGTCTGTCGTGCACGCCGGCGTGCGCGCCCGCCGCGAGCGCATCGACGAGCCGGCCGGAGAACATGGGCGTGAGCACGTCCGCGAGCGCGGTGACGAGCGCCAGCGCCACGAGCAGCCCCGCGCGCCGCGGCTGCAGACGCCACTGCGCGAAGGTAAAGCCGAGCACGCTTCTGAAGGCGCGGCCACCCAGATCCAGTTTTTTTCGAGTCATATGGGTATGCCGAGGCGCGCGGCGCCCCGGTCCAATCGAGTCAACGGAAGATCGAAAGGCACGGCGAACACGATGCGGGCGCGATGCAGGTGCAATTGACCCACATCGGCCTACGCGTCAGCCATGCTGAATTGCGGAAAATCTTCGGAAAATGCGCGGCCGCTTTCCTGACCTTCTGGAACTTCAGGAGCGGGCCGGGCGAGCGCCGCGACCTATCGTCGTGGTCGGACTGCCGTGACCATGAAAAGGACGGCTGCGAGCGTTGTGTTCATCATCTGACGCCTCCTTTTCATGAAGTTGGGGGAACTGCGGGAAGAACGCAAAGTGTAGCAGCGGCTGTTAAAACGAGACAAGGCAGCACTACGGCAAGTGCGGTTATTCGGCCACGGGTTCGCGCGGGTTCACGCTGGTGCGCGCAGGTACATACCCCGCACGTGAGTAAAGCGAACCGCGAGCGAGTCTGGATCGCCTGCGGTCAAACTGCGGCCCAACCGCGGGCGAAACTAGGCCGACGGCAGATCGCGCACGTCCGCGATGGGCGCCGAGCCGAACGCGTCGCTCAGCGCGTAGTCGATCAGCTTCGCTGCCGCCGCGTCCGGTGTAGAGAGCGCGCCGCTCGCCTTCAGTTGCTCGAAGCGCTCGATCATCGGAAAGCGCTCGGCGCTGCTTGCGCGGATGGTGGCCTGCATGCCGGTGTCCACCACGCCGGGCGCGAGGCTGCAAATGCGCAGCGCAGCGTTGGCGTCCTGCGCGACGGCGCGCGCATGGTGGTCAAGCGCGGCCTTGGTCGCGCAGTACACGCTCCAGCCGGCGTAGGCATTGCGCGCCGCGCCGCTCGACACGTGCACGATGCGGCAAGCCATCGCGCCGCCCGTGCTCGACGCAATCGACGCAAGCGCGCTCGACAGCATCAGCGGCGCCGCCACGTTCAGGCTCACCGCGCGCGCCACCGCTGCCACGTCCTGCGTATCGAGCGGCCCGATCGGCTCCACGACGCCCGCATTGTTGAAGAGCAGCACGAGGTCCGCGCCTTCGACGAAGCGCGCGAGCGCGTCGCCGGACAGCCACGCCTCGAGGCGCGCCGTGTCGGAAAGATCCAGCTCCGTTTCGACGAAGCGGCCGCCTGCCGGCTCGCCCGCCAGTCCCACCGCAAGCGGATGACGGCTGCGCGACACGCCGAGCACGTCGATGTTCCGCTGCAACAGCTGCGTCGCAAGTGAGGCGCCGAGCCCGCGCGTGTGGCCGGTCACGATGGCGCGCACGGGTCCCACGGCCGGGACGCCCGAAGAGAGGTTCGTCATGTCGATTCGAGTCGCAAAGAGGAATGGGGGCGATTCTGCCACGCAGCAAATAAAGGTGCAGAAGCGGGTGCAGAACGGCTACAGCGCGCCTGCCGACAGCGCCCCGAACCATTTCGGCGATAATCGCAGCCGTTCCCGCGCCCGCTATCGTGTGTCCTGCGTCGCGCTCTGTCCCCATCGGCCGCGCGATGCAGCCACCCGTCGAGCCGCTCACGTAGCAACCCAGCTCCCACCGCCTTCCGCAACCGTCCGCCCTCGCCCATGAGCAAGACCGCCCGTCCGCCACGCCAGATCGACACCCTGCTGCACGAAGGCGTGGCCCTGCAACAGAACGGCGCCCACGCGGAAGCCGAGGAACTGTATCGCGACATCCTCGCGCAGCGCCCGAAGCACTTCGACGCCATGCAGTTGCTGGGCGCGCTGCTGCTCCAGTCAGGGCGTCTGGACGAAGGCATCGCGCTGCTGAAGAAGGCGGTCTCCATCAACGGCATGCAGGCGCCGCTTCATTCGAATCTCGCCTACGCGTACAACGTCCAGCGGCGCTTCAGCGAAGGGCTCGCAAGCGCGAATCGCGCGCTCGCCTTGCAGCCCGATTTCATCGATGCGCTGAACAACCGCGGCAACGCGCTCGCCGGGCTCGATCGCCCCGCCGAGGCGCTTGCGAGCTTCGAGCGCGCGCTCGCGTTGCAGCCCGGCTTTGCACAGGCCTGGAACAACCGCGCCTGCGTGCTGCGCGATCTGGCCCGTCCCGCGGATGCCCTCGCCAGCTGCGATCAGGCCATCGCGTTGCAGCCCGCCTACGCCGACGCCTGGAGCAACCGGGCCAATGCACTGAGCGATCTGAACCGGCCCGACGAGGCACAGTCCAGCTATCTGCGCGCGCTCGAACTCTCGCCCGCCTTCGCGGACGCCTGGAACAACCTGGGCCTCACCCTCGTCGATCTGAGTCGCCACGACGAGGCGCTCGAGTCCTACGAACGCGCGCTCGCGATCAACCCGAATTTCGCGGAGGCGCACTGGAACCGCGCGCTGTGCCTGCTGCAAATGGGCCGCTTCGACGAAGGCTGGCGCGAATACGAGTGGCGCTGGCAGCGTCACCGTATCCAGGCCTCGCAGCGCCACTTCGACGCGCCACTCTGGCTTGGCCAGTTCCCGCTGCAAGGCAAGACGATTCTGCTGCACGCCGAACAGGGGCTCGGCGATACGCTGCAGTTCTGCCGCTACGCGTCGCTGGCAGCGGCGGCCGGCGCGCAGGTGGTCTTCGAAGTGCCGGCGGAACTGAAGCGGTTGCTCGCCGGGCTCGAGGGCGTGACGCAATGGGTGGACGAAGGCGAGCCCGAAGATCAACCGCTGCCGCCCATCGACTGCCACGCGCCGCTGTTGAGCCTGCCGCTCGCGTTCGGCACGAATCTCGCAAGCATTCCGGCGCCTACGCCGTACTTGCATGCCGATGAGCAAGACGCGCAACGTTGGGCCGAGCGGCTCAAGAGCCACGACGGCGGCAACGACGCCCACCACCACGCCCGCCCGCTGAAAGTAGGCCTCGTATG
Organism: Paraburkholderia sp. A1RI_3L; assembly: GCF_048957895.1. Lineage (NCBI taxonomy): Bacteria > Pseudomonadati > Pseudomonadota > Betaproteobacteria > Burkholderiales > Burkholderiaceae > Paraburkholderia > Paraburkholderia sp. A1RI_3L. The sequence goes on along the minus strand of NZ_JARCHA010000003.1, from coordinate 354,656 downwards.
GGCAGGCGGCCACCGCGCGCACGTCGCCGAACTCAGAAAAACCGACGCACGCCGCTCGATTGCACTCGACCAGTTGAAGCCGCTGTTCGACGTGCCTGGCGTGCAGTTCTACAGCCTGCAAAAAGGCCCGCCCGCGCAACAGCTGACCGCTGCGCCCGACCTCGCCGCACGCATCGTCGATTACACGAACGAACTCGCCGACTTCGCGGATACCGCCGCGCTGGTGGACAACCTCGATCTCGTGATTACGGTGGACACGGCCGTTGCCCACCTGGCCGGTGCGATGGGCAAACCGGTGTGGATCATGAACCGCTTCGACACCTGCTGGCGCTGGCTGCTCGAACGCAGCGACAGCCCCTGGTACGCGAGCGCGCGGCTCTTCCGGCAACCGGCGCTCGGCGACTGGGCCAGCGTGATCGCGGCGGTGCGTGAAGCGCTCGTGGAGCGGGCATCGAACCCGGACGTAGCCACGCCGCCTGATTCCGCAAGGTAACGGGCGACAGAACAGGCAACGCGAGCCACGGTCGCTCCACACGCTCGCGCGGCGATGAATGGCGCACACAGGTCGCCTGCTTGTGTCTGCTTATACCGGCTTACGCTCGCTTGCGCGCTGCGCCCTCCCCCGCGAACCTTCGCCAGACCGACCGCCGGCCTGGCCACGCCGCTCTCCATCGCCTGAAGCGGCGCGCCGTTTCTCCGCCACTTCGGCCGACGCCCCGCTGGCCTCTCTTGCGTCTCCGCACACACGAAGCCGTCGTTGCGGAACGGCGCACCTTCAGCAACGAAAAAGTGGACCGACAAATCAGGTAGGGCCTTGGGTCACGCCTGGGGTCACGCCTGGGATCTCGCCTGGAATCTCGCCTCGAGCGAGTCCTTTCCCGACGCCTGCTTCGCAAGCGCCGACGAGCACGTGAAGCCCAGTACGGAAGACGACGCCGCGAACGACATCTAGCAGGAGAGACGCACATGCGTGCGACCAACGAGACATGAAGACAAGCACGCAGCACGCGCCGCATGGCGGCACTGCCGACTGGAAGTCGGCACAGATGGTCCGGTTCCGCACGCTTGCGGATTCGCTTCGCACGATGAGCGCCGCGATCGAAACGAAGCACGATGAAATCGCGTCGCTGCGCAAGGCCGTGTGCGAATCGGCACGCGCCGCTGCGAGAAGGCAGCCGCAGATGACGGACGTCGCCGAATTGATCGAAACGACGTTCGTGCTGACGTCGCCGTGCCATCTGGGAACCGCGCGGTGCGTGGCGGCCGATATGCAGCGCGTGCTCGAACGCGCCATTGCCTGCCTGCGGGAACTGCCCGATGCAGAGGCGGCAAGCGGACCGCCCGGCAAAACGCTTGGCACAACGATGGAAGAACTGCTCGGCAACGTCGGGAAGACCGGGCGCTCGCTATCGCAATTGCTCGCCAACGCGGAGCGGGAAATTCAGACACTGCAGGCGGCGTTCATTGAATTTTCAGTTTGATGGCCTGACGGAAAGCGTGAAGCAGGTGAGCCGATCCGACCGTTGCGCAGCACGGTGCAACACGTCGACCTGCGTCACGGCCGCCCCCCGTCTGATTCGCGCGGCGGCCTCAGTCCCTGCCCGACCAGCGGATCTGACGCGTGCGCGTGCGCAGATTGATGCGGTCCGACAGGAGCGACGCAAGAATCTGCAACGTCTGCAGCCGGGACGGCTCGGGTACCCGCGGCTTGCGGTCGATCACACAAAGCGCGCCCAGCGCATAGCCCTCGTAATCGTAGAGCGGCGCACCCGCGTAAAACCGGATGGTGGGTTCCGCCGTGACGAGCGGATTGGACTTGAAGCGGCTGTCGGCGGTCGCGTCCTCGACCACGAACACGTCCTTTTGCAGGATCGTGTAGTTGCAGAACGCCCAGGCCCGCGGCGTTTCGGGCACCGTCAGTCCGTAGCGCGCCTTGAACCACTGCCGGTCGGGTGTCAGCAGCGTAACGAGGCAGATGGGCACGTCGAACAGGCCGGCGGTCATTCTTGCTATCGCGTCGAAGTCGGGCTCGTCCGCCGTATCCACGAGCAGCGTGCGGGCAACGGCGTGCAAGCGGGCAGTCTCGTCGGGCGGCACAGGATAAAGAGGCTGCACGTCAGCCGGCTTGTTCTGAGCCGCCAGGAACAATCCCTCCGTCAGGACTTCAGGCTCGAAGTCCGTTGCCAGCACCTGGATACGCCGCTCGGCGCCCAGATCGATGCGCACCTGCTCGGCCGATGCCTCGGAGACGACCGCGATGCGACTGTGCGCGAGCAGTTGCGACGTGACGAGGCGCCGCACGAGACCAAGCCGCTCCCAGTCGGAGCGGCCCAGTTCCACGACGATCAGCGCCGGCGTGAGACGCCCGGCCGCCACCAGGCCGGAGAGCGCGTCGTGCTCGGTCGTGACGCTCACGCCCGGCAAGGATGCCAGCGCGGCGCGGCACTTGCGCGCCAGCTCTTCGCTGCCGATCACGAGCACGGGAACCGACGTGGACGATTCGCGCGCGACCAGACGTTCGCGCAGCGCGAGCACGTCTTCCCGACGCACGCGCCGATGACCGCCCGGCGTCTTCCACGACGCCACGATCCCCTGCTCTATCCACGTCTGCACCGTGCGGATGGAAACGCCCAGCAGACGCGCAGCCGCACTCGTGGTCAGGATCGATTCGTTCATGAGCGCGCAGCTCCTTGATTCGTGTGGCCGTAATAATACTGAATCAATGAGAAACGAAACAGAAAAACAACAAATTCGGCAAATTTGAAAGTTTGCAAAAATCTTTCATGTTATGCTCCGCTCCGTTGCACACTCCTGCTGACACCCCGATCAGACAGGCTTTTTTGGGCCGGCCTACACGCCGGCCCTTTTTTATGGGATCATTTTCGCGCTCATCCCAACGCCACTACGCAGGTAAAAAATGGAAAAAATTAAAGTAACGACCACCACGGTCGATACTTAGTCATACCGTGGTTGCCGCGTCGTCCCAAGCGCCGCCCCCGTCAAGCAATACGAACGCCGACAGGCGCAAAGGAGCCGTGTGTGTCCCGCGAGTGCGAGAAACCTGCCTATTCATTCCTGGCGAGGCAGCCCATAGTCGATGCGCAATGCCGGGTGGTCGGCTATGAACTGCTGTTCCGCAGCGGCTTCGAGAATCACGCCGTCATCGTGGACGCGGTGGCCAGCACGCTCTCCGTGCTCGCCACGTCCATGACGGGACTCGGTCTCGAGGAAACGGTGGCGGGCAAAGACTCGTTTCTCAACTGCACTGAAGAGGTGTTGCGCTCGCCGTACCTGCGCCTGTTGCCGCCTCGCCGCTTCGTGCTCGAGGTGCTGGAAAGCTGCGCGCACACCGCCGAACTCATTGCGGTATGCGCGAGACTGCGCCGCAACGGCTTCAGAATCGCGCTCGACGACGTAAGAGGCCCGTTGCCGAAGGCTGCGCCCATCCTTGCGCAGGTCGACATCATGAAACTCGACTGGCCCTTCATCGAGCGCGACGACCGGGCTTTGCTGTGCCACACGCTGGCGGATGCCGGCAAGACGGTCCTCGCCGAAAAGGTCGAGACCTGGGATGACTTCTGCGCGGCGAGAGATGCCGGCGCGTCGTTGTTTCAGGGATATTTCTTCTGCAGGCCCGAGACCCTCAGGGCCCGCAACGTGTCGCCGTGTGCGGCTCCGGTATTGCGGGTGATCGAACTGGTACTCGGCAATGCGCCGCACTCGCGCGTTGCCCTGGCGGTCGCCGACACGCCGCCGCTCCTCGCGCAGTTGCTGCGCCTCGCCTCCGCGGCCCCGACCGTGCCCGGGGCGGCACGCCATGTCGTGGATTCCATCGAGGCCGCGCTCACGATCGTTGGCATCGACGTCCTGATCCACTGGTGCGCCCTGCTCCTCTACCTCAACCGGTTGCGGCCGGAGGACGATCCGCTCGCGCAACTGGCGGCACAACGCGGGTCCGTCATGGCTTCGTACATCGGCCATCGCCATCCCGAAAACGAACGGCTGGTGCGGCAGGCGCGACTGACCGGAGCGTTGTCGCTGCTCCACGTTGCACACGACAGTGAAGCGGCTGAGTTCTGGGAAACCTTCCCCATCGACGCACGCATACGCGCGGCCATCGTGGGAGAAGAAGGGCTTCTTGGCAGCGCACTGGCTTTCGCGCGGTCGGTGGAGTCGGGAGCGTTCTAGCAAACGTGTTCCGGGCAACCGATGCGTGCCTTGGAGCGCGAAGCGTGTGCGGTGCGGCGCGCAACAACAGAAGCAGAAAACGATTCGACGGAAAAATGGGGATTGCCGATATGGACTTCAAAAATCACAGCCCGGCAGCGAAGCGCGCGAGCCGCACCGCAGTGCCGAGCCGCACGCGTGCAGCGGCATCCGCGCCCGCCCTTGTTCCGCAAACCGCGAACACCGCGCATGACCGGGAACACTTCTGATCTGCGAATAACGAAGAGCGGCATTTCGAGCGACATTGATATAGATCAATACCACTCGAAAGTTATATTCAGAATTACCTCAATAAACATTCGTGTAAATTGAATCTTTATACAAAATTCGCAAAATGCGTTTTATTCGCCACATCAATCGATTGGTCGGGCTAGCCGACCATCCAGAGCCAAGGCCATATGCGGACCATGGAAAAACGGACATGGCATTTCATGCAAAAAACATAACATCCAAGAGCCATCATTTCATAGAATAAATTTTCTTTTTTATGTCGCATAACAGAAAATAACTCCGTACGAATGCGGGTAGTACCGGTAAAAAAATTCATACATCGCAATTCGCGAATTTTAGTAAACCGGTTTATCTGCCGACATAGTGAATATCAATACACGTAAGGAAGAAAGCATGAAATCAATGACTGTGGGCCAAAAGCTTGGCGTAGCGTTCGGTATCGTCGTTGTCATTTCGTTAATTGGCAGCGTGATCTCGATATTCAATTTTCTGAAGCTCAATCAGGCAAATGGCTGGAACATTCACAGCTATCAGGTTCTGCGCGCAAATGACGACATGCTCACCAACATGGTGAACATGGAGACCGGTGTGCGCGGCTTCGTCGCCTCGGGCGAGGACCGCTTTCTGGAGCCGTACAAGGCCGGACGCGCGCAGTTCGCGACGTCGCTCGAGCTGGTCCGCGGCCTGACTGCGGACAATGCGGCCCAGCAGCAGCGCCTCGACACGCTGCGCGAGATGCATCAGAAAGTGGCGGAAATCGACGAGAAGCTGATCGCCATGCGGCGTGACGTCAACGCCGGCACGCAGCCCGCCAACGTGTTGACCGACTACTTCAAGCAAGGCAACGACAAGCAGTTCATGGACCGCTATCGTGCCGTGTCCGCTGAACTCAATCAGGCCGAGCAGTCGCTGCTCGACCAGCGCTCGAGCGAAGTGGCCAGCATGACGACGTCGACCAAGCTGACGCTCGCCGCGGCCGGCACCATGACGGTCATCCTCTCGGTCGCGCTCGGCTTCTTCATTACGCGCAGCATCACGCGAGCGTTGGGTGGTGAACCTGCCGACGCCGCCACCGTGGCAGGCCGCATTGCCGAGGGCAATCTCGAGCTGCCGGTGCCGGTGGCGCCCAACGACCGAAACAGCCTGATGGCGTCGCTCGAATCGATGCGCCGGCAACTGAGCGGCATCGTTTCCGAAATCCAGACCTCGGCGCAAGCCATCACGACCTCTGCGGGCGAAATCGCACAGGGCAACCTGGACCTCTCGCAGCGCACCGAAGAGCAGGCGGCCTCGCTTCAGGAAACGGCGGCCAGCATGGAGCAGTTGACCGCCACGGTGCGTCAGAACACGGAGAACGCGAAGCAGGCCAACGCGCTTGCCGGCAACGCCCGTGATGTCGCCATGCGCGGCGGCGAAGTCGTGAACCAGGTCGTGGAATCCATGCGTGCGATCTCGAGCAGCTCGGGCAAGGTTGCCGAAATCATTACTGTCATCGAAGGCATTGCTTTCCAGACCAACATCCTTGCGCTCAACGCAGCCGTGGAGGCCGCGCGCGCAGGAGAACAGGGTCGCGGGTTCGCCGTGGTGGCGGGCGAAGTGCGCACGCTGGCGCAACGCAGCGCGAGCGCGGCGAAAGAGATCAAGGATCTCATCACGAGTTCGGTGGAAAGCGTCGCACAAGGCTCCGAGCAGGTCGAAAGAGCCGGCACGACGATGGCCGATATCGTGCAGTCCGTGCGGCGAGTGACCGACATCATGGGCGAGATCGCCTCAGCCTCCGACGAGCAGGGAACCGGAATCGAGCAGGTCAACGTCGCCGTGGGGCAGATGGACTCCGTCACGCAGCAGAACGCCGCGCTCGTGGAGCAGGCGTCGGCCGCCGCGCAGTCGATGGCGCAGCAGGCCACCGCACTGCGCGAGGTAGTCGGCGTCTTCAGGATTGGACGGGCACACAGCTAGGCGCCTTCGCCCGCGCCCTCGCGCCGCCCACGCGTTACGAGAGAGCGTTGGCGCTGACGCCGCTCAGCAACAGCGCCAGTTGCAACGCAGAGACCACGAGAATCAGGGCGATCGCACCGATCGCCACCACGCGCCCTGCTCTCGCCGAACGTATGCGGTAACGCAATGCGAGCCGGGCAAGCGTCCGGTTCGCCCCGACGCTGCCAAGACCGATCATGGCGACCGTCGTCGCGACGCCCGTTGCCATCGCGAAGGTCGCAACGACGCCGGCGGCAAGCGCGCCATTCGCCATCGACGTCACCAGCGCGAAGATCGCGCCGATACACGGCCGCATACCGGCCGCGAGCCCGAGCGTCGCGATCTGTCTGATTCGCGAACGCGCCCGTTCTTTCGAAAGCGGATGGGCGTCGGCTCTTGCCCGGACAAGGGCGGGACTCGCGCCTGCTGCGAGGCGAGGCCTCTCTTGCGCTACGCGAGTCAACCGGGTTCGCAGATACGCGCCCCCGACAGCTTCGTCGCCGCCCCTCACGTCAACGGCGTCTGAAGCCGTCTGCGCCGGGCCCGCGCTTTCGTCGCGCGCGAGCCTGACGACCGGCGCTTCGTCACAGCATTGGTTACGCGCGCCACGCGACCTGATGGCCCAGGCGCTCGTCATGCAGAGCAACAGGTAGCTGACCGTCTCCATCGACGCGGCGCGCGGCATCACGCTCATGAGACCCGCGTGCGTGAACCACGCGGCGCCCAGCACCAGCCCGATCGCGCAGAACGCCTGCACCGTGGCCGTCCACGCGCTCAGTAGCACGGCGTCCGCGACGCGCGCGCGACGAGATCCGAGCCAGGTGCCGACCACGAGCTTGCCGTGGCCCGGACCCAGCGCATGTAGCGCGCCGTATCCGAACGAGACGACGACGAGCGTCGCCCAGGCGGCCAGCGAAGCGCCGTGCGACCACTGAGCCATGAACCCTTCGATGCGGCCGTTCCAGGCCGCCTGCAAGCGCAGCCAGTCGCCGACGCCAGCCCGCACGAAATCGGGCACGTCGCTGTACCACCACGACGGGGCGGCCGTTACGCTGTCGGACACCGCGGGGGTGACTGCGGTGGTGGAAGCCGCGCCCGTCGGCTGGCCGAAGACGTCCAGCGCTTCGGCATGCGCGTGGACACAGGTCACGCACAACACGGTCATGGCAAGCAGCGAGGTAAGCGCCGCGCGTCCGCGACCGTGCACGCTGCCGCGCAGCGTCCGGCCGAAAGCGGCCGCGCGAGGGGCGCACGCACCACGCAGAACCCGAGGCAGATCGACTAGCATGCGATGGCGCTCGCGTGAGGCAATACGAAGCCATTGAAGATGGGATGTGCCTTGTCGACGAAAGACCGGATCGAGCAGGCACTGGAGGCCCCAGTCCCGAGCGACACCGCCTCGCCCGAATCCATCTCGTAGTCGACGTAGTAAGACGGGTCCCACACGCCCAGCTCCACGTTCTTGCCGCGCACGTCCACAGGCGCAGCAAGCGGCAGCCGGAACGCGTAGGTAACCTTGCCGTCCTCCACCGACACCTGGAAGCCGGTAGGCGCGCCAAAGGCCTGCGCGCTACCGTCGACGAAAAGATGGGTGAAGTACGAAGCATGGGCGAGCGACACGAATGCCTCGTCATGGAAACGCTTCGTCAGCGCTGCGTCGAGCAGGCCCTGCGCCGGCATCTGCCCGACACCGACGAGTTGAACCGGAAAGCCTTCCGTAAAGCGCCAGCGTTCGTCGAGCGCCACGATGGAGGTGCCGCTCATGCGGATGCTCGCCGTGTAGGCAACCCACACGTGGGGATGGGCTTGCGCGAGGCTTGCAGAAACCAGCAGACACGCAAGAACGGCTCGTACCAACAAGGCAGGAAAACGGCTGACGTGAGGCATCAGGTGGACGTCCGGCGATGGCGAAAAATGCTGCGCATTATCGCACTGCACCGTGACGTGCAGCGGCTTCGTCCGTCGCGCCGCATTCGGGTGTGGACGCCCGGCCGCCGCGCCGACGCCTTATGGTTCGTCGACGCCGTCTCGCCCACAGGCGCGAAGGCGCGGACGAAAAGGGACTAAAAGCGGACTAAAAAGGGACTACCGCGAGCGCACCGCCACCTGGTTCGGCAAGGTAAAGAGGCGCACTGCCTCGTCCAGTACGTTCGCCTGATTGGCGAGGACCGAAGCCGTATCGTTCTTCCGGCTGAGTTCGGGTGACGACATCCGGCACAGTCGAACCGCTTCGGCCACGCACGCATCAGCCGCAAGCACCGCTGCAAGCCCCGCCGCGCGCAAGCCCGCAGCGACCCGTGCGCGCGTCACGCCACCCGCGGTATCGAAACCTGCCCCGGCTGCCAGGCCCATCGCTGCACCGGCGCTCGCGAGCGCGGATACGGGCCGCGACTGGGAAACCTTTTAATCCACCCCGTGCCGCTTCACTTCAGGAGAACACCATGAATGCAGTAGTCGAACCCGCGCTGCCCGCACGCGCTCGCGGCGAAGTTGCCGAGGCCGAAGCCGGCGCCCAGGAATTCGTCACGTTCCGGCTCGGCAACGAGGAGTACGGCATCGACATCCTGCGCGTGCAGGAAATTCGCTCCTACGACGAGCCCACGTGCATCGCCAATGCACCGCCGTTCGTGAAGGGCGTAATCAACCTGCGCGGCGTGATCGTGCCGATCGTCGATCTGCGGCTGAAGTTCGCGCTGGAACGCGCGGACTACGACGACTCGACGGTCGTCATCGTGCTCAACGTGGCGGCCCGCACGGTGGGCGTGGTGGTGGATGCGGTAAGCGACGTGCTGGAACTCGGTCCCGGCAACCGTCGCCCGGCTCCGGCCTTCGGGGCGTCGGTGGATGCGAGCTTCATCACGGATCTCGCCACGGTCGCGGGCGATGACGGCGAGCGCATGCTGATCCTGCTCGACATCGAACAGCTCATCGTCGCCGCAGATATCGGGCTCGTTGCCTGACGGCACGCGAGGCTGCGGCTCAGGGCTGCTGCCCCGCATAAAAACGCGCCGCCGCCTCGATCTCGTCGCGCGTCATCTGCCGCGCCACGTTGCGCATCTGCTCGCTCGTGTCGTTGTGACGGTCGCCCGCGGCGAATGCCAGCAATTGCGCGCGGATATAGACGAGCGGCTCGCCTTCCAGCCACGGCGCACCCGGCTTGTTGTCCGCCGGGCCGTGGCACGAAGCACAGGGCGCGATGTTGCGCATGGGCGAGCCGGTCGCGACGATGGCGGGCATGGGCAGCGCGGCCGCCGTGCCTGTGCTGGTGTTCATGCGCGGCAGCGACGCGTAATAGGCCGCCAGGTCCTTCATGTCCTGATCGCTGAGATTGGTGGCCATCGGGCTCATCACCGCGTTCACGCGCGCGCCGCTCTGGAAGTCCTTCAACTGCTTGTAGACCACGCTCTCGTACTGGCCCGCCAGATTCGGCGAGTTCGCAAAGCTGAGCCCCTGCGGGCCGTGGCACATCGTGCAGCGCAGGGAGAGCGTGGCGCCGCGCCCGATGGAAAGCGCATCCGTTCCCGCGAAGGTTTGCGGCGTGAGCACCGCCGTGCTCGTCTTCACGGACGACACCACCGGCTGCTCGACGAGCCACTTCTGCGGCACGCCGGCCGCGCTGCAGATCGCGTTCCAGAGCCCCGTGAACTGCGGGTCTTTCTGCGCCGAGGGCAGCCACACGAACCCGATCAGGATGGAGACGACGGCAATCGCGAGCGTGAGCCCCACGCTCACGGTGAACCATGGGTTGCGCAGCGAGAAGAGGCGCGCTTCGGGAGGCCGCGGCGTGCTCATCGCTGCGCTCCCATCCAGACGGCCGGCACCGAGGTCTGCTTGAGCACCATCAGCTGCGCAATCGGATAGCCGTAGTTGACCACGGTGAGGCCGATCATCAGTGCGATCCAGAGCCCGAAGCTGTTGAGCGCGACCGGCAGCGTGCGCGGCGGATGCACGGCCACGCTGAACTCGAACCGGCTCGCGGGCGCGGGCGCACCCTGATGACCGCGCGCGAGCACGATGAAGAACAGCACCGCCGAGGCCACCAGAATCAGCGCGCCGAAGAACGAGATCACGACGGTGATGGCTTCGGGCGCAATCGCGGGATTGCTGTAGTCGAAGAACGCCATGCGGCGCGGCATGCCGAGAATGCCCGCGTAATGCCACGGGAACGTCGTGACCATCATGCCGATGAACCACAGCCACAGTTGCCAGCGCATCAACCTCACGCTCGCGAGCGCACGGCCCGTCAACTGCGGCCACAGTTCATAGGCAATCGCGAAGTACATGATGACGATGGCGCCGCCGAAGATCAGGTGGAAGTGCCCCGTGATCCACTGCGTGTTGTGAATGGTCGAGTCGAGCTGGTAGCTCATGTTGATGAGGCCGCCGGCCCCGCCAAAGCCCAGCATCACGAACGAGAACGCCACGGCCAGCATCATCGGTTCGTGCCAGGGCAGCGCGCGTATCCAGCCGAACACACCCTTGCCGCCGCGCAGCCGCCCCGCAATTTCCACGGAGGCGCAGATCGTGAAGACCGTGAGCAGCGTGGGCACCGCGACCAGCGCGGTAAATACCGACTGCAGGAACTTGAAGCCCGAGCCCACCTGCGGATCGGCAAAGAGATGGTGAATGCCGATCGGCATGGCCACCACAAGAAACAGGATGAACGAGATGCGCGCCATCTCGTCGCTGTAGAGCCGCCCGCCCACGGCGCGCGGCACGAGCGTGTAGTACGCGATATAGGCCGGCATGAGCCAGAAGTAGACGATGGCGTGCAGCGTCCACGAAAAGAACACGCGCGCGAGACCCGAATCGATGGTGGATGTGAGGCCCAGCGCGACGGGCAGAATCTGGAACAGGATTTCGATGGCGGCGCCCACCGCCGTCCAGGCCCAGAGATACGAGCCCGCGACGTTCGCGAACATGGGCAGCGGCACGGGCTTGCCCGGATTCGCCTTCTTCCAGACATGCAGGTTCACGGACATGAGCGCCACCCAGATCCACGAGCCCACCACCACGAGCACCACGCCGATGTAGTAGAAGGGGCTGCCGATCATCGGCGGATAGAACGTGTAGAGCACCGAGGCACGGCCGAGCGACACCGGCACCATCGCCACAATCGAGCCCACCACCACGAGCCACCAGCCCGCCCACGCCCAGCGCCGGCCGACGAGCCTTTGCTCGAGCGACAGTTCGGTGATCGCGTAGCCGAAGCCCATGGCGATCAGCGTCGGAAACACGTAGGCCATCACGGACCCGTGCGCGGTCACCGAGCGGTAGTACAACTCCGGCGCCGAAAGCCATGCATGCAGCGGGCTGCGCACGTACATCTGCCAGGCGCCCAGCAGCAACGCCACCCCGAAGGTCGCAAAAGCGAACCAGAAATGCGCGAGCACGAGTCGTCGGTTATTTAACACAGCTGAGCCTCCGCGCGCCGGCCGCGAGTGTGTCGAACTCGGCGGCATCGATCACCTTCACATGTGCCCACATGCCTTCGTGGCCCGTGCCGCAATACTCGTGGCACGGCATCAGATGGTCCGCCGGTTCGTTGAACGTGGTGCGAAACGTCGCGACGTAGCCGGGCTCCACCATCGAGTTGATGTTCGTGTCCGCAATCAGGAAACCGTGCACGACGTCGGCGCTCGTGGCACGGAACGTCACCGGCGTACGCGCGGGAACGAGGATGCATTGCGGCGTGAACGAGTACTGCTGGGCGACGATGCGCACCGTAACCGAGCCGTCCGCCTCGCGCGCCGTGCCGAGATTGCTCTCCACGAATTCGCCGGAGACGTGCAGCGTGGTGGGGTCGATGGTTTCGACGCGCGAGGGCGGCATCATCGCCCAGTGCAGGCCGGTGAAGATCACCATCGCCACGAGCAGCAGCAGAATGGCCACCGCGAAGATGGCCCAGCGCCGCTCGGTGCGGGCCGCGACCTCGTGGCCATCGTGGCCGTCGGCGTGGCCCGGCAGCGGACTGTTTGGAGTGTTCGGGACGTTCGACATGGGCGCAGGTTTACTGGATAACGCCGCGAGGCAGGAACACGAGGAAGTAGAACGCAAACCAGAGCGCAATCACGATGGCCGTCGCAATGCCGGCCAGTGCCACGGCGCCTTTCGGGCCGGCGCGCACGATGTCGGCCACGCGCCCTTCGTCGTCGGCGGGACGCGGGCCGCCCGCCCCCGGTGGTACTCGTTCGCCAGTCGACTCGCTCATGGCTTCCCCTCAGTACAGCGGCGCCGAACGCAGCGCATTGGCATCTTTGGCCGACACCGGCGTGCCGTGGTTGCCCCACGCCGTGCGGATGAACGTGACGACCGCCGCTACCTCGTCGTCGGACAGCGACTGGGCGAACGGCGGCATGCCGTAGGGCATCGGGTTCTTCGCCGTGCCCGGCGCGTAACCCCCGTTGAGCACCATGCGGATCGGATTCACGGCGGAGGTCATCTGGATGGACTGGTTGTTCGCGAGCGGCGGGAAGTCAGGCAGTTTGCCCTCGCCGTTCTTGCCGTGGCAGGTGGCGCACTGCGCGTCGTAGATCTTGCTGCCGAGCTTGAAGAGCAGATCGCGCTCGTCGCGCGACATCGCCGACGTGGCCGTGGCTGCACCCTCGCCGCCGTGCTGCGGCAGCGACTTCAGATAGACGGCCATGGCGCGCACGTCGTCGTCGGAAAGGTATTGCAGGCTGTCGTACACCACTTCGGCCATCGGACCGTAGACAGCGCCACGCCGCGACACGCCCTTTTGCAGCAGGTCCGCGATCTCGTCGATGCTCCATTCGCCGAGGCCCGCTTCGCGGTTCGACGTGAGCGACGGCGCGTACCAGTCCTGCATGGGAATCAGCCCGCCTTCGAAGGCCTTCGACTCCGAACTGCCGCCCAACGCGTTGATCGCCGTATGGCACATGGAGCAGTGCCCGAGGCCCTGCACGAGATACGCGCCGCGATTCCATTCCACCGACTTCGCAGGATCGGGCTTGTACTCGCCTTCGCGGAAATACAGCGTGCGCCAGCCGAGCAGCAATTGCCGGTTGTTGTAGGGAAAGCGCATCTCGTGCGGACGGTTCGGCTGCTTCACGGGCGGCACGGACTTGAGATACGCGAAGATCGCGTCGCTGTCTTCGCGCGTGACCTTCGTATAGGCCGCGTAGGGCATCGCGGGATAGAGCAGCGAGCCGTCGCGCGAACGGCCGGTGTGCATCATCGCGTAGAACTCGTCGGCGCTCCATTGGCCGATGCCGGTTTCGTCGTCGGGCGTGATGTTCGGCGAATAGAGCGTGCCGAACGGCGTGGGCATGGCGCGGCCGCCCGCGAAGAGCTTGTCGCTCGGCTTCGTATGGCAGGCGATGCAATCGCCCGCACGGGCCAGATATTCGCCGCGCTTGATGACGTCGGCCTGGCTGGAGCCGCCCTGTGCCAATGCGAGCGGCGTGCTGGCTATCACACCGAAACCCACGCAGACACCCAGCGCGAACGCGGCACCGAGGCGAACGGCCAGCGTCTTCGCCACGCGGCGAACCGGAAAGGACCGGAAGGACCCCAAGACCCGGGGGGACGGAAAGGACAGGATGCGCACCGTGGGCTCCGTCATTGGGGTTCGCTTCCGCAGGCGATGGGCAGCTTCAGGCTTCGCGCAGGCGCGGGCGCCGGATTCGCCGGCCCGGGCGATGCGGCAAGCCAGGCGGCAACCGCCGTGATGTCGTCGTTGCCGAGACGCGAGGCGACGTCGTGCATGCAGTCCGGCGCAATCGAGCTACGTGTGCCGTAGCGCCATGCGCCAAGCTGGGCGCTGATGTATTGCGCATGCAGACCGAGCAGGCCGGGAATGGCCGGGTCCATGCCCGTGAGCGCGGCGCCGTGACAGGCGGCGCAGGCCGGAATGTTGCGCGTGCGGTCGCCCTCTTTCACGAGTTGCTGGCCGCGCCGCAGTAGCTGCGGGCTCACGGCCGGCGTCGAAGCAGGCGGGTATGGCGGACGCTGGCGCGCGAAGTAATCGGCGATGGTTTTGAGATATGCGTCGGGCAGATACGCCAGCAGATAGTTCATCGGCGGATATTGCCGGCGGCCATCGCGAAACGCTGTCAGCTGATTGTAGAGATAGCCGGCCGGCTTGCCGGCAAGGCGCGGGAAGTAATCGTTATCGGTACCCTCGCCCTCTTTGCCATGACAGGCCGCACACGCGAGCACGCGCGCCTGCAGGGTGTCGGGCGCACGCTCGGCAGACGTCCCCTGTCCGAAGACGAAGCCCCAAGGGAAAACGCACAGCAGGATGGCAACAGCGGTTCTTCTCAGCATCGGTGGCAATGCCCGTTGTTATGGCTGTCCGACGATTGTAGTCAATGAATCGGAAAGTAAAAGGTTTGAAAGTGAATACGCCGCACGCGCCGCGAAGCAGCAAGGGACGTGCCGCGGGCAGGCGCGCGGCTGGCCCTGTCGAAACGGGCAAAACTGGCTCTGTGAGACGAACCGGTTTGCCGCCACAATCGGGATTGCCTCGGGATTGCCGCCTGCGATCCCGCAGCCCAATCCGTGGAAGAACCATGTACGTACCCGCCCATTTCGACGAACCTCGCACCGAGGTTCTGCATGCGCGCATCGCGCAACATCCGTTCGGCACGCTCGTCACACACGGCAAAAGCGGACTGGACGCCAATCACCTGCCCTTCGAGCTGGCTGCCGCCGAAGGTCCGCTCGGCGTGCTGCGTGCGCACGTGGCGAGAGCGAATCCGGTCTGGCAGGACGTGGCGAACGGCGACGAGGTGCTCGTCATGTTCCACGCGGGCGACGCCTACATCTCGCCCAACTGGTACCCGAGCAAGCAGGTGCATCACAAGCAGGTGCCGACGTGGAACTACAGGGTCGTCCACGCTTACGGACGCATAACGGTGCTCGACGACGAACGGTTCCTGCGCGGACTCGTCGGCCGGCTCACGCGCACGCACGAGGCGGCCCAACCGGCGCCCTGGAAGATGGGCGATGCGCCGGCGGACTATATCGACACCATGTTGAAATCGATTGTCGGGCTGCAGATCGACATCACGCGCCTCGTGGGCAAAAGCAAGATCGGCCAGAACAAGGATGCGGAAGATATCCGCGGTGCTGGCGAGGCCCTCAAGGCAGGCGGCCACACAGAGTTGGGCGAGGCCATGCTAGCGGTGGCGGCCGGGAAATCCCGATGACGCCGCGCGCGGGCATCGCGTAGTTCGTCGTCGATATCAGGCCACGTCGCATCACGCTGTTCATTCGAAGAGGTCCGATCCCCATGTCAGGCAACACGCTCTTTTCGGCCAACCTGCTGCTCGCCTATACGGCGTATTTCGTCGGCGTCGCAAGCCCCGGGCCCAGCAATCTCGCGATCATGTCCATTGCCGCGCATCACGGCCGCAAAGCCGCCCTCGCCTTCGCACTGGGCGTGATTTCCGGATCGATGTTCTGGGCGACGGTGGCCACAGCCGGCATCTCGGCCGCGCTGATTGCGTGGTCGCAGTTCATCGTCGCAGTGAAGGTTTTCGGCGGCGTGTATCTGCTCTGGCTCGCCTTCAAGTCGGCGCGCACTGCGCTCGGCGCACAGCCCGCTGCCGCGCCGCGCGACGCGCAGGCCGAGCCGCTGAAGCGGCTCTACACGAAAGGCGCGCTGCTGCATCTCACGAACCCGAAGGCGATTCTCGTCTGGGTGTCGATCGTCGCGCTCTCGTCGAATCACGTGGGGCCTGCCCACGACGCCGTGGTGCCGGGCTGCGCGGTGATCGGCATGGTGGTGTTCAGCACGTATGCGCTCGTGTTTTCCACCGCGACGGCCAGAGCGGCTTACGTGAGGACGCGCCGCGTGCTGGAAGGATGCCTCGCGGTCGTGTTCGGAGTGGCCGGCATCCGGCTGCTGGCGTGGTCGTCCCGATAGCCTTCGCGTGCGCCCGCCTCAGGCCGGCACGTCGTCCACCTCGCTTCGCGCATAGCGGCCGGGCGGCATGCCGACGTGCCGCGTGAACGCCACGCCGAAGGCACTCACCGATCCATAGCCCACATGGGCGGCGATCTCCGCAATCGACCGGTCCCGTTGCCGCAGCAGCCGTTTCGCGAGCGCCATGCGCCACGTGAGCAGGTATTCCATCGGCGCGACACCCACCGCGCGGCTGAAGCGTTCGAAGAACGCCGAGCGCGACATCGCGGCCTCGCGCGCCAGTTGAGCGATGGTCCAAGGCTGCGCGGGATCTTCGTGCATGCGCCGTAGCGCGAGCGCGAGCTTTGCATCGGCAAGTCCGCGCACGAGGCCAGGTGACGCCGCCGTGCTCGCGGTCGAGCGCAGCGCCTCGATCAGCAGCACTTCGAGCAACCGGGCCATCACGATTTCGCGCGCCGGGCGGTCTGCGCGCGATTCGTCGCCCACCAGTTGAACCAGCGTGGAAAGACGCGACGCCCCGCGCACGTGCACCCATTGCGGCAGAAGCGAAACCAGCAGCGCAGAGTCCGGCGAGCCGAACACGCAGTGGCCCACGAGCATGCGCACGTTGACGGGCTCATCGGGATTGCCCACGCGCGCGCCGCCGGGAATCGGCGTGATGGGCGAAGCAAAGGCGTCGCCTTCGTCAGGCGGCGGCCCATTAAGGCTGGATGTCGCGAAGCGGCGCGCGGCGGGAAGCAAGGCGAAGTCGCCTTCGTTGAGCGTGATCGTTTCGCTGCCTGTCGCTCCGTCTATGGTCAGACGGCAGCCGCCTTCGAGCACGGCGAGATAAAACGGACGACCGGTCTCGCTGCGGCGCACAGCCCACGTGGCGGAGGCCACGACGAGTTTCGAGAACGGCGCGCCTGGCTGCAACAACGACACGACTTCGGCGAGGGGGTCGACCATTCTGGACGATTTCAACAAAGAAATGGATCTCGAAGTATAGTTCGTCCGAAATCGGGCCGCTATCGTACAGGCATTGCCAACCGATGGAGTTCCCGATGTCCCCTGTTTCCACCGTTCTTATCACCGGTTGCTCGTCCGGTTTCGGACTTGAGACCGCGCGGCTTTTCCTCGACAAGGGCTGGCGCGTTATCGCAACGATGCGCACGCCGCGAGAGGATCTGCTGCCGGCGTCGGAGCGGCTTCGCGTGCTGCCGCTCGACGTCACCGATATCGAGAGCATCCGGCGTTGCATCGAAGCGGCCGGACCGATCGACGCGCTCGTCAACAACGCCGGCGTCGGCATGGCGGGACCGCTGGAAGGAATCGATCTGAACCACGCCCGCACCGTCTACGAGACCAACACGCTCGGCACCATTGCGGTGACGCAGGCCGTGCTGCCGCAGTTCCGGCAGCGGCGCGCGGGTGTGGTCGTGAACGTGACGTCGACCGTGACGCTGAAGCCGTTGCCGCTGCTCTCGGTCTACACGGGCAGCAAGGCGGCCGTGAATGCGTTCACCGAATCGCTCGCGCTGGAGCTGGCGCCCTTCGATGTGCGCGTGCGGCTCGTGCTGCCCGGACGCTCGCCCAGCACGAGCTTCGGCAACAACGCCCGCCGCCTGATGAACGAAGACGTGCCCGAGCCGTACGCCGCGTTCACACAAGGCGTCTTCGCCCTCGATACGCGACACGAGCACGCCGGTCACGTATGCCGAGGACGTCGCCGCAGCCGTGTGGACCGCCGTGACCGATCCCGCCGCGCCGATGCGCCTGCCCGCCGGAGCCGACGCCATCGCGACGGCGCTCGCGGCGCAGTGAACGTCCTCTTCGTCGCTTGCCGTTACGAAAGCGACCTCAGGTGATTGCGCAGCCTGTCCACCTCGCCTTGCGCGAACGGCTTCTCGATTTCGGTGTGCGTCTGCTGCCACACCGGGAACGCGCGGGCGAGCAATTGCTCGCCCGCGGGCGTCAAGCGAAGCCGACGGCTGCGCCTGTCCTGCGCGTCCTGCTCGACGACGACCAGTTCGCGCCGCTCCAGCGGCTTGAGCGCAGCCGTTAGCGTAGTGCGATCCATTGCCAGCAGCGACGCCACGTCTTTCATTGCCGGCGGCTGAGGCCGATTGAGCGACATCAGAAGCGAGAACTGCCCGTTCGTGAGATCGAACGGGCGCAACGCCTCGTCGAACAGGCGCGCAAGATTGCGTGCCGCCCGCTGCATGTGCAGACACAGGCAGCAGTCGCGCACCATCAGCGTGGTTTCGAAAGGAAGAGACTTCGGAAGCTTTTTCGCGTGTGCCATATTGCAATTATGTTGATATCAACCTATATTGTCAACGCCGGGCCGCAACATCCCGTTGCGCCCGTCAACAGAAGGAGGAGGCATGAGCGATCAACCGTTGTTTCTCGCCGTTTTCCTCGGCAGCAAGGACAATCCGCGCATGAAGACATGGCTGGCGCTTTCCGAAGAAGAACGGCGCGCCAGGGAACGGGAAGGCATCGCCGCATGGGGCGCGTGGGTCGACAAGCACAAGGCAGCCATTGTCGAGATGGGTGGTCCACTTGGCAAAACAAAGAACGTGAGCGAACAGGGCATCAAGGATGTGACCAACGCGCTCGCCGCGTTTACGGTCTTACGGAGTACGTCGCATGACGAGGCGGCCAGAATATTCGAGGGCCATCCGCATTTCACCGTTTTCCCGGGTGAGTCGATCGACGTGATGCCCGTTCTACCTATCCCTCACATGTGAAAGGCGCTGTCTCGCGGTGTGGAAAAACATCGATACAGCCGCTTGTTCATGAGCGACGGCGGTTCTTTGGAGGAAGATGATGAGACTTTACGGATTTGCTGGAACGCGCTCGCAGCGCGCGCTTTGGGGCCTCAAGGAAGTCGATGCCGACTTTGAATTCGTGTCGGTGAATCTGCGCGAGGGTGAGCACAAGCGGCCCGAATTCCTGCGCATCAATCCTGCGGGAAAGGTACCGGTTCTGATCGACGGCGACCAGATCATTCCGGAATCCGCAGCAATCGTTCTGTATCTTGCGGACAAGTATCCCGAGAAAGGGCTGATGCCCGACGACCTGCGCGAGCGCGCACAGGCGTATCGCTGGACCCTGTTTGCAGTGACCGAACTCGAGCAGCCGCTCTGGCGAATCACGCGTCACACCTTGCTTTATCCGCCCGAGAAACGTTCCCCCGCCGATATCGAACTCGCGCGCGAAGACTTCAAGACGATGGCCGCGATTCTCGACAGGCATCTCGATGGGCGCCAATTCATCGTCGGCAACGCGCTCTCGGTGGCCGACTGCGTAACTGCGTATCTGATCGACTGGGCCAACGAACTGCATCTGATCGATACGTTCCCGCAGTTGCAGGCCTACCTGGAACGTCTGTATGCGCGTCCGGAAGCGCCGCAGCGTATCGCCGAGGCACGCATGGCCGCGTGAGCGTGCCTCGCCGTCATAGCGGCCAGCGTTTGCGCGAGACAACGGCGAAACTCACTGCTATCGCCCCACCCTGCCCGGACGTCGCGTCTTCCGGGGGCGTCATGTCGAAGCGTGGCCGACGCACGCGCGCGTTGCGACTGGAAGAAGCGCCTGGCAACGGTTCGGCCTGAGACGCCGAGCCGTTGCCGGCTGCATCGGTTCGCGCTGCCTCGTGCAGGCAGTCGCAGATCTCTTTGGAAGCCATGAGGCGTCGCTCGTAAAAGGGCATGTCCGTATTGAACACGCCGCGCATCGATCAGTAAAATGAATGATTCGATCGATACGATAACGTGCCGGAATGGAACTCAAGCTACTGAGAGCGTTTTTGACGGTCGCCGAGCTACGGCATTTCGGACGCGCAGCCGACGCCCTGCATATGAGCCAGCCTGCCTTGAGCAAGCAGGTGAACGCGCTGGAAGCGAGCGTGGGCGGAAAGCTCTTCGAACGCGGGCGGCACGGCGCTGCGTTGACGCGCTTCGGCGAGGGCTTTCTGCCCGACGCGAAGGCACTCGTCTACGACGCCGATGAAATACTCGGGCGGGCGCGCGAAGCCAGCAGCGGCACGCGCGGACACTTGCGGGTGGGCATCTGCCTGTCCGTGCTGACGCTCGCGCCGCAGATCATCGCGGACTTTCGCCAGCGGCGTCCGGGTATCGCGGTCGCGCTGAGCGACCTGTCCTCCGACGAGCAAATCCGCCGCATTCAGGCCGGCAAACTGGACGTGGGCTTCATGCGCCTCTCCCGTACCGAGGGCCTCTCTTCTCTGAACGTCGTCGACGAGCGGCTCGCGCTGGCGTTGCCGCCCAGCCTTGCGCGCGTGCGTCTTCCGTCCGACTTCGGGAAGCTGAACGAAATGGGCTTCGTGGCCTTGCGGCGCACACGCGGCCCCGGGCTCGCAGCGCAAATCGAAAACTGGTGTCGCGAACATCGGTTCGTGCCGAACGTCACGCAGAAGGCCGACGATGTGCAGTCCGTTCTCGCGTCGGTCGCTGCGGGCGTGGGTGTCGCGTTCATTCCGTCGCGGGCCGAGCACCTGTTGCGGGACGCCACCGTTGTGCCGCTGCGCGGCAAGCATGCAACGTGGCGCGTGGGGCTGGTATGGGCCAGCGGGGCGCACAACCCCGTGACCTCGCAGTTCGTATCGTTCGTTCGTGCGGCCTTGAAAAAAGGCTGACCGAAGCGGTGGCCCCCAACAATGGGCCCACCGCTTCGCGCAGAACCATCTCAACCGCGCTGCCCCGCCGCTTCGAGAATGAGCTGCGAGATCTCCTCAGGATGGGAGATCAGCGAGAGATGGCTCGACTTCAATTCGATGGTTTTAGCGCCCATGCGCTTGGCCATGAAGCGTTCGAGGTCGGGATTGATCGTGCGGTCTTCCGTGGAAACCGCGTAGAAGCTCGGTTTCGACCGCCACGCCGCCTGCGTCGTCTTGCCGGTGAGCAATGCCTTGTGGAACGGCTCCTGCACCGCAAAGAGCAGCTTGGCCTTCGCTTCAGGCAGGTCGCCCGCGAAGTCGCGCAGGAAGGCTGCCTCGGTCAGGCGCCCTTCGTCGCCGTCGAAGACGATTCCAGCGGAGGCCGGCGGCGTCGGATAGGTCCGGGCCAGTGCCGTGTAGTCCTCGCCCGCATCCGGCGCACGCGCGGCCACGTAGACAAGCGCCGAGACGTTGGGATGCACGCCGGCTTGCGTCACGATCATGCCTGAGAACGAATGCCCGACCAGCACCGTGGGACCATCCTGCCGGTCCAGCACGCGCTGGGCCGAGCCAACGGCTTCGGGCAGCGTGGTCAGCGGGTTTTGAACGGAGGTGACATTGAGGCCCGCGGCCTGCAATCGCGGAATCACTTCCGACCAGCACGACCCGTCAGCAAAGAGCCCATGCACGAGCACGACATTGCGCGCCTTCGCAGGAGCCGGCATGGCGGCCATGCCGCGCGAGGATACGAGCGAGGCGGCGGCGCCTGCAATGAGTGCCGCCGAGAAGCTACGTCTGTTCATCGTCATCGTGCGTCTTCCTTCCTGGTGGGTTGCGGTGTGTGCAATAACGAACTAGCGGCCTTTGTATTCCATGGCGGGCCGGGGTTGGCCGGCGCGAGCGGCCTTTCACCTTGCGCGACCCGCGTTTCCGGCCTCTAAGCCGGAGTTTTCGGCAGACGGCTTCACGCCCGAATGGCAACCGGCCTGTCCACCTTCAGAGCGCTTGCCCGCGAGGCGCGACCGCGCGCGCCGGTATCGCGACGCTATCGAGATGGAGGCGCTGCCAGGCCCGCGGACTGATGCCCGTCAAGCGCTTGAACCATCGCCCCAGATGGGACTGGTCCACAAAGCCGCATGCGAGCGCAATGGCCGGCAACGCAAGGCCGCCTTGCCGCAGCAGGTCCTTTGCGAGCGCGACCTTGTTTTTGAGCGCCCACCGATGCGGCGGCAAGCCTGTCGACTGCTTGAACTCCCGCGCAAAGTGACTGGGCGAGAGCCCGCACGCTTCGCCGAGCGCCGCGAGCGTGACGCTGTCGTGATCGCGCACCGACAGCATGGTCTTGGCAAGCTGTAGATGCGCAGCGGACAGGCCGCCGCGAACGCGTCGCAGGGCGCCTGTCGGGTGCGTGTGGCCGCAGTCGTCGAGCACGTAGGCACGAACGGTGCGCGTAGCGAGGTCGAAGAAGAGCGCAGACGCGGCGTTCTGTCGTCTGTCGTCGGGTTCGTCGCCGCCGGCACTCACCTGGACCGCACACACCTGAACCGTGACGAACGATGGCGCGACGAAGACCGCAGCGGATCGCCCCATCATGACGCAGCCCTCTTCTTTCTCGCCAACAATCGAAGGTCTGCCGACGGCATATCGGCAACCAGCCGGTCCAGCGCGGCGGTCAGGTGTTCCACGGGCGCGACGCCGCGCACCACGACCGGTGGCCGTGTTCGTGCCTCGTCGCTGGTGTGCGAAAGCATCACGAACGGCAGTCCGGTTACGCCAAGGCGGCCGGCCCTGGCTTCGTCGTCCTCGATCGCCGTCTTGAAGCGCTGCGCGGCGAGCGATGCAGCCAGCGCCGCGCGATCGACACCGCATTCGGCGGCAATATCGAGCAGCACGTCCGCACGGCCGATATCGCGGCCATGCTCGAAATAGGCCTTGAACAGTGCACGATGCACGGCGTTGAAGCGTCCCACCGTGCGACTGAAGAAAGCCGTTTCGAACGCAAGACGGCTGCGCGGTGCAACGGGCGGCAACTGAACTTTCACGTTGCGTTCGGCCGCGAGCGGATAAACCGCATTGAGCCAGATGTTGGTGATGTACTCGCCGTCGGGTTCGATCAGCGCAATGGGCTCGGGACGCAGTTCGAACGCGTGCCATTCGAGCACGAACGGCACGCGCGACTCTTCGATGAACCGCTCGAGCACACTCATCTGCAAATAACAGAAAGGGCACACATAGTCTGCCCAGCAATCAATGCGGACGGTCGGCATCGGAATCATGGAAAGCCTCTCGGCGTTTTCCGAGAGTGGAAGTGTGCGTCGACGTGGCGTTTGTGCCGACCATAATACCCGCGTGCTTATCTTGTGTTGCGCACGCCCGGTCGCTTCTGGTACGCAAATGCTATTTCTTTCGCGCTGCGCTGCCGGCGTCGGCCCGCTTTCTGCTGATGAGTCCGCGACGCCGCACGCAGGTTGCGCACAGATGCCGGGCGCGAGCCTTCTATGACTGCGTCCCCGCATACGCCGCCTTCAGCGCCGCGACGTCGAACTTCGTCATCTGCATCATGGTTGCGGCGACCCGCCCCGCCTTGACCGGATCCGGATCCGCGATCATCGCGATGAGGTCGTCCGGGACGATCTGCCACGATACGCCGAAGCGGTCCCTCAGCCAGCCGCAGCCGTCGGCCGTGCCGCCGTCCATAAGGGCGCCCCAGTAGCGGTCCAGCTCCGCCTGATCGCCGCAACTGATCATCAACGATATCGCGTGATTGAAAGCCTCGCGCCGTTCGTGGCTCATGGCGATGAAGGGCTGCCCGAAGAGAACGAACTCGACCACCTTGGTGGACGCGGTGCCCTGCACCGACGTGACGCGATTCACGCGCGAGTCCGGAAAAATACCCGCGTAGAAAGCGGCGGCCTCTTCGGCTTCGGATGAGTACCAGAGAAACGGCGTGATCTTTTGAATCGACATCGCATGTCTCCTTTCAATGTTGGCCTCTCGCGAACACAGGCGCATGCGGCCACCGGGCCCGGGAAGTACGCCTAACCCACCTCGACGCG
The DNA here is from genome assembly GCF_048957895.1 of Paraburkholderia sp. A1RI_3L. Taxonomy (NCBI): domain Bacteria; kingdom Pseudomonadati; phylum Pseudomonadota; class Betaproteobacteria; order Burkholderiales; family Burkholderiaceae; genus Paraburkholderia; species Paraburkholderia sp. A1RI_3L. The sequence goes on along the minus strand of NZ_JARCHA010000003.1, from coordinate 330,610 downwards.
ATTACGGCCCAATTGCTTGGCGCGGTAGAGTGCCCGGTCCGCGCGTTTCATCAGCGCATCGACGTCGCGCTCGCCTGCTTCGCGCGTGACGACGCCGATGCTCACGGTAAACGGAATCGCCTCGAGACGCCACGCATGCTCGAAATCGTGCTGCTCGATACGCCGACGCAGTTGTTCCGCCACCTTCTGCGCGACGTTCGCATCCGCGCCCGGCAGCGCCGCGACGAATTCCTCGCCGCCCCAGCGCGCGAATACATTGGAATCCTGCATCACCGATAGCCCCACTTTCGCGAGCACGCGCAAGACCTCGTCGCCGGCATCGTGACCATAGCTGTCGTTGATCTTCTTGAAGAAGTCGATGTCAAGAATGAACGCTGACAGAACGTCGTCGGCGCCGAGCGCCTTATCGACGAAATCCAGAAACTCGCGGCGGTTCGGCAGGCCCGTCAATGCATCGGTACCCGCCTGCTTCTTCAACTGTTCCATGAGTTGGGCACGATCCGTGATGTCGCGCACGACTGCCGTGAACTCGGTTACGCCGTTCACATCGATTTTGGAGATCGCGATTTCGACCGGAATGACGGAGCCATTCCGATGCCGTCCGTACACACTGTTGCTGCCGTCCATGCGCGGGGGCGTGACCTGCCGCTCGCTCATCTGCACGGTGTTCGCAAACTGTCGTACGCGCTGCGAGTGGCCCGCGCGAAACCTTTCGGGCAACAGCATTTCGATGGGTTGCCCGAGCACCTCGGCCGACGTATAGCCGAACAGGTTCTCTGCCGCGCGATTGAAGAGCGTGATGTTGTGCTGCTGATCGATCGCGACAATCGCGTCGTAAGCCGAATCGACTACTGCCCGGTAACGCGAAGCGCTAGCCTCCATTTCGCGTGCGAGCGGCGAGGTCGGCGCGGCCCTCACGCCCGTGACGAGTATTTCGCGCGCCGCTGCACCGCCATGAGAACGTGCAAACGGTTTGAACGAGAGGCGCCAACGCAGGGCGCCGTCGTGGACGTCGTGAAACTCGCACGCCTGCTTTTGCGGCGCTGCGTCGGACCTCAGGCAGGTTTCCAGCGTCTCGCGCAACGCTTGCCACTTGCCGTCGGTACTCAGCGAATCGAATGGCACAGGAAATGTCTGCGTGTCCGGCAGCGCTGCGCCAATCATCTGCAAGAAAGGGTCATTGCATGCCGTGACAACAAGCTCGCCGCGCTCGTCCCGCCCGACGATGGCAACGCTGACCGCCACGCTGTCCTCGAACTCATGAGGGGTGTTGGGGCAATTGGACATAGTCGTACCTTGCTGGAGCGTTACACCGTTTCGATCCAGGTATGGTACGAGAAATTGTTGCCCGCGAGTCTTACGGGATTTTCGGGAGAAGGTTCTGCCGCCTCGTCGCTCGCAGGCTGTCTGAAAGGTTTGGGAAACTGCCGCCCACCGCGCCCGCAATTACAGTTGCGTCTCGATGGCCGTCTTGTCGATCACCGACCATACCTGCGCGATCTTCCCGTCGCGGAACGTATAAAACACGTTTTCTGCGAAAGAGATGCGCCTGCCGTCGATGGGTAACCCGAGGAAACGATGCCGGGGTCTGCAGTCGAACGCCAGACGACTCGCGACGACAGGCGGCTGCGTCACCAGGAGTTCGACGACAAAACGAAGATCCGGTATCTCATGCACATCCCGTTCCAGCATGTCGCGATAGCCGGACAAGCCGATGCGCCGACCGTTGTGAACGACGTCGTCGGCCACGAACCGGCCAAGCGATGCCCAATCCCGACGATTCAGGCAATCGAGGTAATCGCGATAGATATCGCTCAGGTTCGGCTCGCTCACCATGACCTCCCGTCACCTCGCAGTGCAGATCAATCGCCATCGTAGACCAGAATCCGGCTGCTACGCTTGCTTCGAGCGTCTACGCACGATCGACACGAAATACCGCGATGGCGGCGTCCAACTGCCCCGCCTGCTCTTCCAGCGACCGCGCCGCCGCTGAGGCCTCTTCAACGAGCGCCGCGTTCTGCTGGGTGGCCCGGTCCATTTGCGCCACTGCCTGATTGACCTGTTCGATACCCTTCGACTGCTCGTGCGACGCCGCCGCAATCTCGCCCATCAGGTCGCTCACGCTTCGAACCGAAGCCAGAATCTCCGTCATCGTTTCCGTTGCGCGATGGACCTGCCTCGCGCCGGTTTCCACGCGATCGAGCGAATCCGTAATCAGGTCCTTGATCTCTCTCGAGGCGGCCGCGCTGCGTTGAGCCAGCGAGCGCACTTCGCTCGCCACCACCGCAAACCCGCGCCCCTGTTCGCCTGCGCGTGCTGCTTCCACCGCGGCGTTCAGCGACAGGATGTTGGTCTGAAACGCGATGCCTTCTATCACGCCGATGATTTCGGACATCTTGCCGGACGACTCGGACAGGCCGCGCATCGTTTGCACCGCTTCCAGCGTCGCCTCGTTGCCCCGCTCCGTCAGTAAGGCCGTACTGCATACCACCTGATTGGCCTGCTTCGCGTTGTCCGCGTTCTGGCGAACCGTCGAAGTAAGTTCCTCCATTGACGCAGCGGTTTCTTCCAGCGACGCGGCTTGATCTTCAGTCCGTCGCGACAGATCCACGTTGCCGGCCGAGATCTCATGCGTGGCGGTGCCGATGGACCGTACACCGTTGCGCACCACGCCGATCGTTTGAACGAGCTTCGCCTGCATCGCCTGCAGGCCGCTCATCAACTGCCCCATCTCGTCGCGTGAATGGACCTCCACGTGCGTCGTCAGATCGCCGTTCGCAATCGCGCTGAAATGACCGAGTGCCTGCGCAAGCGGCGTGCTGATCGACCTCTGCAGCGACCACCATGCGAGCGCCGCCGCGGCGAGCGCGATCAGAATGCCTGCAACGGCGACTTCGACGAACCCGTGAAAGCGGGCCTGCGCAGCATCGAACGTGGCTCGCGCCGCATGCACCTGGATGCGGTCGAGCGCATCCATGCTGTCTGACACATCGATGAAGAGCGACGGCGGCATCTGGCGCCAGACGTCGACGATCTTCGCGGGATCGCCCGTGGCAATCGCGCTGAACATCGGCTCAAGGCCGTTCTCGACGAGAGCATCGAACTTCGTGTTCGCATCGGTCGCGCGCTGCGCTTCGTCAGCGCTGGAAGGCGGCAGCGCGCGATACACGTCCCACGCTTTCTTCGATGCCGCGAGCAGATCGCGGGACATCTGCGTTTGCTGGGCCACGTCCGGCCCCGTGGGATCGAGCGCAATGCGATACAGCCAGAGACGGGTTCTCGAAAGCGCTACGTTGGCCTGCCCCAGCGCCTCCGAAGAGGCGAGCCGGCTGGAATACAGATCGCTCATATCGTTGTTGCTCATGGACACACCGACAACACCCATGAGGCCACCGACAACGAGCAATGCACCGAGAAAACTCATTGCCAGCGCGAGACGTACGCGAATACTTATGTTCTTGATCATGATGACGGAGGCGTTGAGCAGGAGGACGAAGAAGTTGAGCGCGCCAAAGCTCTGGGTAGGCATGCGCGGCTCGTTGCCTCACTAACGGCCAAAAATTCCAGGCATTTATGCGGGATCAGGAAGAGACCTATCCGGACGAATGACTTGATCAGCCATCCTGAATTCAGGGCGATGCCTGCGACACGTCGGAGATCTGTCCCAAGAAATAGTGGAACAAGACGGACACGGCACGCAGAGAACGAAAGTCCGGCGCCTTGTCTCTTGTCGGTCCACCCACGGTGCCGGTCGGACGAATGGCCCGCCGATAAAGTGCGCAACCTCTACATTCACTGCCGTAGTGGCGCGCGGGCTGTGTCGATGATCGGCAGGATTGTCGACATGTCGAGTCTCAGCACACCGGAGGCCAGTTTCACGCGCTTCGCCGCCTCATTCGCTTCGGCACGGCCCACGAGTCAGTTTCAGAAAGGAGGATATGACGGGGCCCCTTCAGCGGTCCGCCCCGTTCGCTCCAACCGGGAATGAGTTCATTGAGGCGCGTAGGCCCATGATCGCGCCCGCGAGGATAAACAATGCGCCGATAAATCGCCTGGTCATACAGATACGTCCGTTTCGACAAGCGGTACTGATTCGCACCGCTCACCCCCACCGCGCACCAGCTTTGTACACATTGATCTTCACATCACTAACCGTATGGGCTGTATTCGTATAGAGCAACATTGCCAGAACACTGCCAAAACGATAATGCACACCAAAACCAAAGTGGTGGTTCTGGTGGGAATGCCGCGCAATATGGCATAGTCCCATACTTGAACATGGATAAGGAGGTCTAATGGCCACGCTCGAAAGCATCCAGGCACGAATCGCGCAATTGCAGGCACAAGCACAGGAACTGGTTGCAAAGCAATCTACGGTCGTTCTCGACAAAATCCGTGAACTCATGACGAAGCACGGCATAACCACCGCCGAGATCGAGGCACATGTCGGCAAGCGGCGCGGTCACAAGCCTGGAAAACAGGCAACGAAACAGGCAAACATTTCGAAGCACGCCGCAGGCGCGCCGAAGTACCGCGACCCCAAAACCGGTGCAACGTGGACCGGTCACGGGCGGGCACCGGCCTGGATTGCCGCGGCGAAAGACCGCAACAAATTCTTGATTTCAGGCACTCCCACAGGGGCGGCGCCTACGACGAAGAAAGTAGCGAAAGCCGGAAATTATGTACGCGGCCCCCAGCCCGCGATGTACCAAGACCCGAAAACCGGAGCCACCTGGAGCGGACGTGGTCGTGCGCCGGCGTGGATGGCGAACGCCAGGGACCGCACGAAGTTTTTGATCGAAAAGGTCGAAGCGCCCGCGACCCCGCGAAAAGCGAAAGCCGAAAAGGCCACGCCCGCCAGCAGAACGGTAACGAAGAAGACGGCAGCGAAGAAAGCACCGGCCAGGAAGGTTGCTACGAGGAAGGCAACAGCGCCGGCGCGCAAAACGGCTTCGAAGAAGAGCGCGGGCGCTAAATCACCGGTCGTTCGAAAAGCACGCGTGGCAAGAACCGTGAAGTCTGCGAAGTCCATTGACGCTGCAGTGCCACAAGCCGCGCCCGACACTGCAACCGGAACACCGGCCTGAGTTGTCGGCCAGCCGAACTCTGGATGTCGTGGTTGCAGATCTCTCAGCAGTCACCGTCCTGATAGAAAGGACTTGCGCCGCCGCCACGATTGAACCGTGCCGAAGTCTTATCGTGCTGACCAATTGGCACGTGGGTCTTGCGCGCGTTCAGTCAGTGAGCGGCATGGTGGTATCTCCCGATCGAGATGACAGAGATCCAGGTTGATACCACCCAAAACACCGCCCATTGCCAACGCACACACATCCACCAACCCGCAACGTGTCGAAACAGAAAAGGCCGGAAGGCCTTGTGCCGCAGCGAGTCCGTGGACTTGTGCGGAACTTGTCGGAAGATATTCTGGTGCCGGGGACCGGACTCGAACCGGCAAGCCGTTAAGCGGCGGATTTTCTTCACACCACGTCTTTCGACGCCGTCGGCGAAAAGCTTCGCGCTTTCCGCCAACGTTCGTGCGCTGGACTATGCCTTCGCCATCGCTCGCGCGCTGTCGCCCGCAAGGGCTGACCGGCGCACGGCCTTAGGCGCCCCCCGTCTAGTCTCTACACCTTCCACACCTCGCGTTGTTGCTACGCGGGCGGGCTTGGCTCGGCGTTGCCTCGGCGGCGCACACGCGATGTTGCATGCGATGTGCGTACGTTCGCGCCAGGGGGTTCGCCGAATTTGAGGGGTTCTACACCGGCCGTTTCCGGCCGGGCACTCAATTTTTTAAGTCCGCTATGTTTACCAATTTCATCACCCCGGCAGGGCGGACGCGATTCTACCATTGGCTCGAACCACGGCCCAAAACCGTCATCGCGCCGTCACACACGCTGCTGATAATGCGCTCGTCGAAAACGTTTACATCCATCGGCGAACAGCATGAACCCCACCATCAAGGACGTCGCCGCGCACGCGGGCTTTTCCATCGCCACCGTCTCGCGCGCCATCAACGCGCCGCACACGGTGAACCCCGTCACGCTCGAAAAGGTGCGCGAGGCGATTGCGGCGCTCAACTTCCGGCCCAGCCCGCTCGGGCGCCAGTTGCGCGGCGAGCGCACGCGGCTCGTGGGCGTCGTGCTGCCCACGCTCGCGAACCCGGTATTCGCCGAATGCCTGCAAGGCATCGACGAACTGGCCTCTGCACAAGGCTACCGGCTCATGCTCATGACCACGCAATACGACGCGGACCGCGAGCGCCACGCCATCGAGACCCTGCGCGCGCAGCGCGTAGACGGCCTCATCCTCACAGTAGCCGACGCGGACACGCACCCGCTGCTCGACGAACTCGACCGCAACGGTCCGCGCTACGTGCTCATGCATAACGACACGGTGCGCCGGCCCTCGGTCTCGGTGGACAACCGTCTCGCCGCGTACGACGGCGTGCGCATGCTGATCGCGCACGGTCACCGCCGCATCCTGATGTTGGCCGGCACGCTCGCGGCTTCGGACCGCGCACGGCTGCGCTACGCGGGCTACGCACAAGCCATGGAGCAAGCGGGACTCGCACCGATGCCCGCGCTGGAAATCGATTTCAACGCCGATGAACTCGCGCCCTCGGTGCTCGCGCATCTGACGAGCCCGGCCAACGGCGCGGCGCGCCCCACTGCCCTCTTCTGCAGCAACGACCTGCTCGCGATGGTGGTGATGCGCGGCCTGCGCCGCGCGCGTTTCGAGGTGCCGGACGATATGTCGATTCTGGGCTTCGACGGCCTCGCAATGGGCGAACTGCTCTCGCCGCCGCTCGCGAGCATCTGCACGCCGAACCGCGAGATTGGCTGCGCCGCATGGCAGCGCCTGATTGCGCGCCTCGACGACACCTATACCGACGCGTCGCACACGCTGACGCTGCCGCACACCTTGCGCGAAGGCGCGACGATCGCGGCCATTGCAAGCAGCGACGCCGAACCGCGCAAACGGCCTGCGCAAGCGCTGAACTGACGGCATTCGGCGCGGCGCGCACGACGCTGCATGCGCCGCCGATGATGGCGCTGCCCACGCGACAGAGCGCACCGCGAAACATCACGCAACGCACCGCGCGACACGTCGCCGAACCGGCGTACCGCTCACCGAGCATGCGTACTACGAAGCCCGCAAGCAAGCCGCGCAACAACTTCGACGTATTCCTAAACAATCGATTAATCGCTTCACCCTCGTCCTCTCGCACCACGTTTCGAAGGAGACCCGCAGTGACCCGTCGTTTCGCTTCCGCTCATCCGCTTGGCCGCGCCGCCCGAAAAGGCGCGGCCCTGCTCTTCGCCGCCGCGGCCACGTTCGCCTCGGCCTTCGCGCTTGTCGCTCCGCAAGCGGCGCATGCCGAAGAAACCGCGATCTGCTACAACTGCCCGCCCGAGTGGGCCGACTGGGCCAGCCAGATCAAGGCCATTCAGGAAAAGACCGGCATTCGCGTGCCGTTCGACAACAAGAACTCCGGCCAGGCCATCGCGCAATTGATGGCCGAGCAGAAGAGCCCCGTCGCGGACGTGGTCTATCTCGGCGTCTCCTCGGCTTTCCAGGCGAAGGACAAGGGCGTGATCCAGCCGTACCGTCCCGCGCACTGGGACGACATTCCGGCGGGCCTCAAAGACCCGCAGGGCTACTGGTTCGCCATCCACTCAGGCACGCTCGGCTTCTTCGTCAACAAGGACGCACTGGAAGGCAAGCCCGTGCCGCGCTCGTGGGCCGACCTGCTCAAGCCTGAATACAAAGGCATGATCGGCTACCTCGATCCGTCGAGCGCGTTCGTGGGCTACGCAGGCGCGGTGGCCGTGAACCAGGCGTTGGGCGGCACGCTCGACAACTTCGAGCCCGGCCTCGACTGGTTCCGCAAGCTCAAGGCCAATGCGCCCATCGTGCCGAAGCAGACCGCCTACGCGCGCGTGCTCTCGGGCGAGATTCCGATTCTGCTCGACTACGACTTCGACGCGTATCGCGCGAAATACAAGGACCACGCCAACGTGGAGTTCGTGATTCCGCGTGAAGGCACGATCGCCGTGCCCTATGTGATGAGTCTCGTGAAGGGTGCGCCGCATGAGGCGAACGGCAAGAAGGTGCTGGATTTCGTGCTCTCCGACGAAGGCCAGAAGCTCTGGGCCAACGCGTATCTGCGTCCTGTGCGCGCGAGCGCAATGTCGGCGGAAACGGCCGCGAAGTTCTTGCCCGCAAGCGACTATGCCCGCGCGAAGCCCGTCGACTTCGCGAAGATGGCCGAGAAGCAGCAGAGCTTCGGCGAACGCTATCTGCAGATCATGCATTGATCGCCGCCTGGTCGTGATCCGGTCGCAACCCGGTCGTAACCCGGTCTCGACCGGCCTCACAACGGCACGCGCATCACGCGATGCGCGAGACGCTGCGGGGCCGGTCGCTACCCGAAACCGCCGAAATCGCCGAAGTCACCCCAGGTCACACCGCGTCACATCAAGTTCAACACACGCATTCAACGGCAACCGCATGCACGACATTACGTTCCCGCTACGCTGGCGCATCGCGCTCATTGCCCCCGCGCTCGCGGTGTTCATCGCGTTCTGGCTGCTGCCGATGGTGGCGCTCGTGCAGGTCAGCGCGGACCATCACTTCTTTTCGACGTACGCAGCGCTGCTCACGAACGCGCGCTACATGAAGAGCCTCGCAGCGACGATCATGCTCTCGGCCGCGGTGACAGCAGCGACGCTCGTACTCTCCGTCATTGCCGGGCTGCTGCTCGCGCGGCGCGAATTCGCGGGCAAGCGCACCCTCGTCGCGCTGCTCACATTTCCGCTCGCGTTTCCCGGCGTCGTGGTGGGCTTCATGGTCATCATGCTGGCCGGCCGCCAGGGGCTGATCGGCGCACTCGCGCTCAAGCTCACGGGCGAGCGCTGGGTGTTCGCCTATTCGATGGCCGGGCTCTTCGTCGGCTATCTGTACTTCTCGATTCCGCGCGTGATCGTGACCGTAATGGCCTCGGCAACCAAGCTCGACGCTTCGCTCGAAGAAGCCGCGCGATCGCTCGGCGCCTCGCCGTGGCAGATCATGCGTGACGTCGTGCTGCCCGCGCTCTCGCCCGGTTTGATCGCCGCGGGCGCTGTGTGCTTCGCGACCGCGATGGGCGCATTCGGCACGGCGTTCACGCTCGCCACCGACATCGACGTACTGCCCATGACCATCTATACCGAGTTCACGCTCAACGCGAACATGGTGACGGCTGCGGGGCTTTCCATCGTGCTCGGCCTCGTCACGTGGGCGGTGCTGGCCTGCGCGCGCAGCGCGACGGGCTCCGCCGTGGCGGCCACCGCATGAGCGCCTCAGAGTTGCCCCAAGGCCTCGCCGCCATGCCGACGAACCCGCTCGCTTCCGCCATGTCCTCCATGCCTTCTTCTCTTTCGACGGCTTCGGCACATTCGCCCGCCAGACCGACCTCGCCCGCCACGCCGCCCGCGCCCACGACGCCGCCTTCCACGCGCCGCCGCGCCGCACGCCTGCCGTCGGCGCGCGCGTGGCTCGCCTGCGGACAGTGGGCCGTCACGCTGCTGCTCTGCGCCTTCCTGATCGTGCCCATCGTGATGTCCGTTCTTGCGGGCCTCACCGTGAACTACTTTCAGGGCGTGGCGAGCGGTCTCACGCTGCGCTGGCTCGTCGAGGTGTGGACGCAATATCACGCGTCCGTGTTTCTCTCGCTCGAAGTGGCCGCCGCCACGCTCGCCGTCACGCTCGTCACGGGCGTGCCCGCCGGCTACGCGCTCGCGCGCAGCCGCACGCGGTTCTCGCGCGTGGTCGAGGAACTGCTCGTGCTGCCCATCGCGCTGCCCGGGCTCGCCTCCGCGCTCGCGTTGCTCGTCGTGTATGGCGGCTTCACGATGTTTCGCATGAGCGTGGCTTTCATCGTGGTGGGGCACGTGGTGTTCACGCTGCCGTTCATGGTGCGCGCCGTGGCCGCCGTGTGCGCCGCGTCGGACCTGCGCACGCTCGAAGAAGGCGCCGCGAGCCTTGGCGCCAGCTTCTTCCAGCGCTTCTTCACCATCGTGCTGCCCAACGCGCGGCCCGGGATCGTGGCGGGCGCGCTTGCGGTGCTCACGCTTTCCATCGGCGAATTCAATCTCACGTGGATGCTGCACACGCCAGAGACGAAAACGCTGCCCGTGGGTCTTGCGGACACTTACGCGTCGCTGCGCATCGAGGTGGGCAGCGCCTACACGATTCTCTTTTTCATCATGACCATGCCGCTGCTCGTCGCGATGCAGTGGCTCGGTGTGGACGCAACCGGCATGCGGCACGTGCGCAGCCTTCGGAACGGCAAGCGCAACGCAGCCACACCGGGCGACGCCGCCGACGACACCGCTGAACCCGCACCCGCCGCACAAGCAGCACCAGCCGCACCCGTTGCCCAAGGAACCCCGCAATGAAACTGGACTCCATTCCGATCACGCTCACGCGCTGCGCGAAGACCTTTCGCGGCACGCGCGTGCTCGAGCCGCTCGACCTCGCCATCGGCGCAGGCGAAACGCTCGTACTGCTGGGCCCGTCGGGCTGCGGCAAAACCACGACGCTGCGCATGATTGCCGGTCTCGAAACGCCGGACGCGGGCGGCACCGTCGCATTCGGCGACGAGGACGTCACGGCGCTGCCCATCGAAAAGCGCAAAGTGGGCATGGTGTTCCAGAGCTACGCGCTGTTTCCCAACCTCACGGTGCGCGGCAACATCGGCTACGGGCTGCGCATTCAGCGCGTGCCGGCGGCAGCGACGCGCGAACGCGTGGACGAACTACTCGCGATGATGCGGCTCGAAGCCCACGCCGAGAAGCCCATCAGCCAGCTTTCGGGCGGCCAGCGTCAGCGCGTGGCGCTCGCGCGCGCGCTCGCCATGCAGCCGCGCGTGCTGCTGCTCGACGAACCGCTCACCGCGCTCGACGCCCGCCTGCGCGACGCCTTGCGCAGCGAGATGAACGCACTGCTGCGCCGCCTCGGCATCACGACCGTCTACGTGACGCACGACCAGGCCGAAGCAATGGAACTGGGCGACCGCATCGTCGTGATGAGCGCGGGGCGCATCGAGCAGATCGGCACGCCGCGCGACATCTACTATCGGCCCGCGAACCGCACGGTCGCGCAGTTCGTCGGCACGCTCAACCGCCTTGCCGGCGTATGGCGCGACGGCCAGTTCGCGACGAGCGGCGGCGCCGTGCCGGTGCCCGGCGCACTCGCGGCGCACGTTGCAGGCGGCGGTGCGCCGTCGGCCCAGACAGGCGAGCTGTTCTTCCGGCCCGAAGACGCGTACCTCGCCGACCCGGCCCACGCGCATCTGCGCGGCACCATCGAGCACGCAGCGTTTCTGGGCGAGCGCACGCGCCTCACGGTAGCGGGCGCCGCGCCCGACGCGCTCGTGGTGGACGTGGCCGGCCGCATCGAACTGGCGCGCGGCACGCCGGTCGGTCTTTCGCTGGCGGACCATGCGCTGATCGCGCTCGCCTGAGAACGGCCACCTGCGCGGTCACCTCAAAGCGCTCGCTCGAAGGCTCCAATACCACCCGATCAACCGCTGCACCCACCGGGAGAAATCACCATGCTGCTTGCCCAGATCAGCGACCTGCACATCAAGCGGCCCGGCGCGCTCGCGTATCGCCGCGTGGATACCGCCGCGAGCCTCGCGCGCTGCATCGCCCGCCTCAATGCGCTCGTGCCGCGGCCCGACGCGGTGCTCGTGACCGGCGACCTCGTCGATCTCGGCACGGCCGAGGAATACCGGCATCTGCGCTCGCTGTTCGATACGCTCGAACTGCCGTGGTATCTGCTTGTCGGCAACCACGACGACCGCGCGGCGCTGCGCGAGGTGTTCGCGGATCGGCCCGAACTCGCAACAGGCGGCGAATTCGTGCAGTACACCGTGGACGTCGGCCCGCTGCGCGTGATCGCGCTCGATTCGATGCTGCCCGGCCAGAGCCCCGGCACGCTCTGCGACGCGCGGCTCGCGTGGCTGGAACGCGAACTCGCCGCGGCCACCTCCAAGCCCGTGGTGGTTGCGCTCCATCACCCGCCGTTCGCCTGCGGCGTGAGCCACATGGACCGCCTGCGCCTCGCGCCCGACGCGTCGGCGCGGCTCGCCGCCCTGCTCGCCCGCTATCCGAACGTGGAGCGCGTGCTGTGCGGCCACGTGCATCGGCCCATGTTCGTGCGCTTCGGCGGCACGATTGCGTGCGCCGTGCCGTCGCCCGCGCATCAGGTTGCGCTCGATCTGCGCGACGACGCGCCCTCGGCCTTCGTGCTCGAACCGCCCGCCTACGCGCTGCACCGCTACGACGCGGCGGCGGGCCTCGTCACGCATCACGCCTACGTGGACGAAGCCGAAGGGCCATATCCGTTCTTCGAGCCGTCGGGGAAGTTGATCGACTGAGGGGTTCGGCCGCCAGGCGACAAGCCGATGGGGCGCAATGCGCGCCCCCGAACACGCCGGAACGCGCCGGGAAAAAGCGGGCTGGAAGAAACGCCCCGAAAACGCGGCCGGCACGGGGTGCGGGCGCGCCTGCACGATCGGCGGTGCTCCGGTATGATCGGCCGCTCGACGTTGTCCGTTTGCTGCAGTGCGTTCAACGTCGTGCCGTCGGGCGCGTGGTTCAGGCCCGGGGTTCATCCCCGTAGTTCAGGCCCCTCGTTCTACCCGATACGCCGCTGCCACCCGAAAGGATGGCCGTTGACCGAACGCGGGCGCCGGGCCGGCTCGTCGCGACGCTTTGCTGTCGCGCGTAGCCATCACGCTCGCCACCCCGCTCGTTCCACCCTTCGCTGCCATGTCCACACCCGCTACCGATTCGCCCGCCGCCGGGCGTTCGCTTCCCGCGCTGCTGTTCCTGCTGGCCACCATTGCCGGCGTGGCGGTCGCGAACATCTATTTCAACCAGCCGTTGCTCGACGACTTCCGCCAGTCGTTCCCGCAGGACGCCTCGTGGATCGGCGCGGTGCCCTCCGCCACGCAACTGGGCTACGCGGCGGGCATGCTGCTGCTCGCGCCGCTAGGCGACCGGTTCGACCGCAGGCGGCTGATCCTGCTGCAGATCGCCGGCATCTGCGTCGCGCTGCTCGTGGCGGCTACGGCCTCGACGCTCGCCGTGCTGGCGGGCGCAAGCCTCGCCATCGGCATACTCGCCACCATCGCGCAGCAGGCGGTGCCGTTCGCCGCGGAGATCGCGCCGCCCGCCGCACGCGGCCATGCCGTGGGCACGGTGATGAGCGGGCTTTTGCTCGGCATTCTGCTTGCGCGCACGGCGGCCGGCTTCATCGCCGAATACTTCGGCTGGCGCGCGGTGTTCGGCGCATCGATCGTGGCGCTCGTCGTGCTTGCCGCCGTCATCATGATGCGGCTGCCGCGCAGTCAACCCACCTCCACGCTCGGCTACGGCAAGCTGCTCGCCTCGATGTGGCATCTCGCAGTCGAGCTGCCGGGCCTGCGCCAGGCTTCGCTCACGGGCGCGGCGCTGTTCGCGGCGTTCAGCCTGTTCTGGCCCGTGCTCACACTGCTGCTTGCGGGGCCGCCGTTTCATCTCGGGCCGCAGGCCGCGGGCCTCTTCGGCATCGTGGGGGCGGCGGGCGCGCTCGCGGCGCCCCGCGCGGGCAAGTTCGCGGACAAGCGCGGGCCGCGCGCCATCATCACGCTCGCGATTGGGCTCGTTGCGCTGTCGTTCGTGATCTTCGCGTTTTCGGGCGCGAGCATCGCGGGGCTCGTGGTGGGCGTGATCGTGCTCGACGTCGGTGTGCAGGCCGCGCAGATCTCGAACCAGTCGCGCATCTATGCGCTCAAGCCCGAAGCGCGCAGCCGCGTGAACACGGTCTACATGGTGACGTACTTCATTGGCGGCGCCATCGGCTCGGTGGTGGGCACGACCGCGTGGCGCCTCTCGGGCTGGACCGGCGTGTGCATCGCCGGCCTCGTGTTTGCGGGGCTCGCTGCGTGGGCGCATGCGGCGCGCCATGAGAAGGCGCTTGCGGCGTCGTGAAAGCGGCGTACGCGTGAGCGCGGCAGCGTGCATGAGCGCGCGGGCGTGCTCGGCGTAGCGAGCCGTGCATGCGCGCAGGCCATGCCGTAGCGCGTACGCAAACGCGGCAGCGCGCGTGGCCCTGGCCTCATGCCGACCACCCGACCGCCGCGCCGCTGCCGACCGCCGCCGCCGCGAACCCTCAACCGCGCTGGTCGAGCAGGTCGGCCATGTCGTCGGCGTGCTCTTCTTCCACCGCGAGGATCTCTTCGAAGATGCGCCGCGTCGTCGTATCGCTGTCGCCCAGATAGCGAATGATCTCGCGATAGGTATCGATCGCGATGCGCTCGGCCACCAGGTTCTCGCGAATCATGTCCGTGAGGTCGCTGCCCGGCTTGTACTCCGAATGCGCGCGCGTGGCGAGCCCGTCCGGTGCGAAGTCGGGCGCGCCGCCTAGCTGCACGATGCGCTCCGCAAGCCGGTCCGCGTGCTCCTGCTCTTCCGACGCGTGCTGCGCGAATTCCTCTGCTACCGCTTCGGAATGAATGCCCTTCGCCATGAAGTAGTGGCGCTTGTAGCGCAGCGTGCAGACAAGCTCGGTGGCGAGCGCGTCGTTGAGCAGTTTCAGTACGACTTCGCGATTCGCGGTGTAGCTCGATGTGACGGGCCCCTCGTCCATGTGCTGGCGCGCCTGCTCGCGAATCTTCTTCAGGTCGAGCACGAACGGGTCTGTGGATTTCGACATTCTGGCCGCTCCTCGTTACGGTTAGGGTTGAGTGGGTTTTGCCGCGTCAATGCCTGACCACGCCCAGCAGCAGCGTGACGACAAAGACGACAAGGAAGATGTAAAAAAGTATCTTCGCGATCTCCGCTGCGCCGGCCGCGATGCCGGTAAAGCCGAACACGGCGGCGATGATGGCGATCACGAAGAACACGATGGCGTAATGAAGCATGACCTTTTCCTCCGGTTGACTGCGCGCGTCGGCGGCTTGCTGGGGCGGGCGGGTCCGCGTGTCGTTGCCTCGTTGCCTCGTTGCCTCGTCGCGCGGTGCCGCGGGCCACAACGTCCATGCGCCCATGCGCGCAGTGATGTCGCGTTGAAGTTCTCTTCGGCCGTTTCTCTTTCCGGTGTCCGGTCTTTGCGCGCCTGCGTTTGCGCCGAGCGAAAGCGCGAGCAGGCGCGGCGTCGCGAACACCGAAGCCACCGCAGCAACCAGCGTTCCCGGCACGCTGCTGCGCTGCGGCGTGCACGCGGGCATACCGTTTGCGGCTGCGCTGAAGGTTTCAAACAGAAAGGGAGAAAACCGGTATGACGACTAGACTCATCGCCTGGCTCGTGCTCGCCTGCTCGACGGCACTCGCCGCCTGCAACACCGTGGCGGGCGCCGGACAGGACATCTCCAAGGGCGGGCACGCCATTACCAATTCAGCGGAACAGCACGAGTAGCAGCACGGCCGCGGGCCGCAGCAGGCCTCGCCGCGCTTGCACGCTTGCGTGGCGGCCCGCTTGCGGTGGCCTTGCTGCGCCGTTTGCGGTCGGCGTATTACCCGCTCGTGGGTCTGCTCGCTGGGTCTGCTCGCTTACCCGCTCGTTGCTCCGCTCGCGGGCCCGAAGCGCTGCATTTCAGCGCTTCGTCGAAGCTCATGGCCAATCGAGGCGGCCGGCTTGCGGCCGGCCGCCGTCCCCGGCCTGACGAGTCCCCGCACCTCCCGTTAGAACCTTCCTTCGACGGCGCCTCCGCCGGCGGCGTGTATCGTCATGCGCGTCCTCCCCTTTGCGCGTGACCCGCATGCCCTCGCCCTACCCGCATCTGCTCAGCGAACTCGACCTCGGCTTCACCACGCTCAGAAATCGCGTCGTGATGGGCTCCATGCATACCGGCATGGAAGACCGCTTCTGGCATTACCCGAAACTCGCCGCCTACTTTCGCGAACGTGCGCGCGGCGGCGTAGGGCTCATCGTGACGGGCGGCATCTCGCCCAATCGCGAAGGCTGGCTGCTGCCGTTCGGCGGCACGCTCAATTCCTCGCTCGACCTGCACAACCACCGCCAGCTCACGCGCGCCGTCCACGAGGAAGGCGGCAAGATCGCGCTGCAGATTCTTCACGCAGGCCGCTATGGATATCAACCGCTCGTCGTGTCGGCCTCGGCGGTGAAGTCGCCCATTTCGCCGTTCAAGCCGCGCGCGCTGAGCGTTGCCGGCATCGCGCGCACGGTGCGCGCCTACGCGCGCTGCGCCCGGCTCGCGCAGCGCGCGGGCTACGACGGCGTGGAGATCATGGGCAGCGAGGGCTATCTGCTGAACCAGTTTCTCTGCCCGCGTACGAACCGGCGCACCGACCATTACGGCGGCAGCATCGAAAACCGCATGCGTCTTGCCTGCGAGATCGTGGCCGCCGTGCGCGCCGCGTGCGGGCCGCGCTTCATCGTGATGTACCGGCTTTCCGTGCTCGATCTCGTGGACGGCGGCAACACCTGGGACGAAACGGTACAGGTGGCGAAAGCGCTGGAAGCGGCGGGCGTCACGCTCTTCAACACCGGCATCGGCTGGCACGAGGCGCGTGTGCCGACCATCGTGACCTCGGTGCCGCGTGCGGCCTTCGCGCCGCTTGCGGCGAAGCTCAAGGCGGCCGTCTCCGTGCCCGTGGTGGTGTCGAACCGCATCAACACGCCCGAGCGTGCCGAACGCCTGATCGCCGAGGGCATGGGCGATCTCGTCTCGCTCGCGCGTCCGCTGCTCGCCGACCCCGAGTTCGTCGCCAAAACCGCGGCCAACCGCGCCGCCGAGATCAACACCTGCATCGCCTGCAATCAGGCCTGCCTCGATCACACGTTCCGTAACGAACGCGCCACCTGCCTCGTGAATCCACGCGCGGGCCGCGAGACCGAACTCGTTTATCGGCCGCTTGGCTCGAGCGAGCGCGCGCGTGCGGTTGCCGTGGTGGGCGCCGGGCCGGCCGGTCTGTCGGCGGCCACGGTGGCGGCGTCGCGCGGCCATCGCGTGACGCTGTTCGAGGCGCAGCCCATGATCGGCGGACAGTTCAATCTGGCCATGCGCATTCCGGGCAAGGAAGAGTTCAGGGAAACGATCCGCTATTTCGAAAGCCAGCTGACGCGTCACGGCGTCGAGGTGCGGCTCGGCACGCGCGTGGATGCGCCGGCGCTCGCGGCGGCCGGCTTCGACGACGTGATCGTCGCGACCGGCATCGTGCCGCGCCGTCCGCAGATTCCGGGCATCGATGCGCCCAACGTGCTCTCCTACCTCGACGTGCTGAACGGCGCGCCGGTGGGTCGCCGGGCCGCGTTGATCGGCGCGGGCGGCATCGGCTTCGATGTGGCCGCGTTCCTGCTGCATCGCGCGGGCGAGCCGCTGCCGCAGCCGCGCGAGGACTGGTTCGACGAATGGGGCGTGGACCCCGACGTACGCGAACGCGGCGGGCTCAAGCCGCCGCGCCGCGCCGACCCGCCGCGCGAACTGTGGCTGCTTCAGCGCAAGACGGCCAAGCCCGGCGCGGGTCTCGGCAAAACGTCGGGCTGGGTGCACCGCGCGGTGCTCGCGCGCAACGGCGTGCAGATGCTGGGCGGGGTCGCGTATCTCGAGATCGGTCCGCGCGGGCTCAAGATTGCCCGCGGCGGCGGCGAGCAGTGGCTCGAGGTGGACACGGTCGTGATCTGCGCGGGCCAGGAGTCGCTGCGCGAACTCTACCCGGCTGCGCCGGCGCCGAATGGCACGCGGTATCACCTGATCGGCGGCGCTGCGCTCGCCGCGGAACTCGATGCGAAGCGCGCAATTCGCGAAGGCGCGGAGCTTGCGGCGCGGCTTTGAGGTTTGCCTTGGGGGAGTACCTCGGGGGCTTGCCCCTGGAGGGCCGCCTTCGAAGCGCCCTACTGCTGCGCGCGCTTGCGGTCGAACACGAACGACATCCCGACGCTCACGAGAATCACCACCGTCGCGACGATGGTGGACCGCGTGACCGGTTCGCCCAGCAGCACGGCGCCCAGCGCCACCGCCACGATGGGATTCACGTACATGCAGCTGCTCGCCACGATGGGGCTCGTGTGCCGGATCAGGTAACCGTACGCGACGTAAGCGGTCATCGTGCCCACCAGCATGAGATAGACGAACGCGAGGATCGGCAGAAAGTGGATCGCCAGCATCCGCTCGCCCGTCACGAGCGCGACGATGGTGGACATCGCGCCGCCCAGGCCGATCTGCAAGGCGGTGGAGAGAAAGAGGTCCGAGGGCAGCCTGAGGCGGCTCGCCAGGTGCGCGCCCCCGGCCCAGAAGAGCGCGCCGCACAGAATGGCGAGGCTGCCGCCCGCGGTGCCCGAGGTCTCGCTGCCGCTGCTCAGAATCGCAATGCCCACGAGCCCGAGCCCCACGGCGATCCATTCGCCCTTCGCGATGGGCCGCCCCGCGATGGCCGCGATCACCGTGGCGAAGAGCGGCACGGTCGCCACCATCACGGCCGCGGTGCCGGTGCCCACGGTGCGCATGCCGAAGGCCAGCAGGCCGCTCGAAAACCCCACGAGCATGGTGCCGACCATCCCGGCGTTGCGGACCTCGACGAGATCGGGCAGCGCGGGGTTGCGCCGCATCGCGAACACGAAGAGCCCGATGCCCGCGAACAGGTTGCGCAGGCCCGACATCAGCAACGGCGGAAACGAACCGAGCGCGACGTGCACGGCAAGGTAGGTGGAGCCCCAGACGATATAGACAACCATCAGCGCGAGCGCGACGCGTCCGCCGCGCGTGGCGGGCAGACGAAGCGCGAAGCGCGAGGAAAAACCGGTGGGCAGGCGCGTGGGCAGGCGAAAGGACATGGTCAATTCGCCCGCAGGACCGGGGCGGCTTGCGTCAGCCGGGCCGGTCGAGCCAGCCGGCGCAGCGGCGCCAACGCCTGCACTGAAAAGATCGCGCAATGAACACGCGCGGCGGCGAATGGCGCACGGCAGGCTGGGCTGAACGGCATGGCGGTAGAACGGGAAGTGCTTGTCGTACGTGTGGAAGGAAACCGGCGCGGCGCCGGGTGCGCGAGGAAACGGACCCGCTGGCGCGCTACGAACCAGGTGATGCACCCAAGCGAAGCACCCAGGCGAAGCACCAAGCGAAGCACCCAGGCTACGCAGCAGCCGCGCACTCGCGCATTATGCAATAAGCGCGGCGCACGGCCGTTATTGAAATGTAACGTGCAAGCGCGCGAGTTCGGGCCCGCCTGGCTATCGCGGGGTCATTTACGAAGGCTCGGCCTCGCCGTCTCCGAGGTCGCCTCTGAGTTCGTCTCGAAGACCGTCTCTCGGGTCGTCTCTGAGGTCGTCCCTCGGTCTGCCTCTTGGCGCATCATGCGACTCCGCATGCGGCTGCGTTGCGGTCTCCGCATACGGCGCACGGCCCACTGCCCTATCGGTGCGCGCAGCCGCACGATCTGAAAGGCCCGTACGGCCCGCGCGCCGTGCGCGGCGTGCACGTCTCATCCGCGTCATCTGCATCACCACGCAGAATGCCACCGGCGTGAACACGAGACCGAGCAGCGTTGCGCCGATGATCCCGCCGAACACACCCGTGCCGATGGAATGCCGGCTCTCCGCGCCCGCGCCGCTCGAAATGACGAGCGGCACCACGCCGAGCAGGAACGCCGCCGAGGTCATCAGGATGGGCCGGAAACGCATCGCGCAGGCATCGACGATGGCGCGGCCCAGCGGTACGCCGCGCGCGCAGAGTTCGCGCGCGAACTGCACGATCAGGATCGCGTTCTTGCCCGAGAGGCCGATCACCGTGACCATGCCGATCTTGAAGTAGACGTCGTCGGGCAGCCCGCGCACGAGCATCGCGCAGATCGCGCCCGTTACGCCCAGCGGCACGACCATCAGCACCGCGAGCGGCACAGTCCAGCTTTCGTAGAGCGCCGCGAGCGCCATGAACACCGCGACGAGCGAAAGGCCGATCAGAAGCGGCGTCTGCCGTGCGGCCTCGGTTTCGGCCTGCGCCGCCTCGGCCCAGTCCCACGCGATGCCGGTGGGCAGCGTAGCCGCGAGGCGTTCCATCTCGGCCATCGCCGCGCCCGAGCTGTAGCCCGGCACCGCATGGCCCGACACGTCGAGTTCGGGGTAGCCGTTGTAGCGCGTGAGCATGGTGGGGCCGCGCGTCCAGTGCAGCGCGGCGAACGCCGAGAACGGCACCATCTGCCCCGACGCATTGCGCACCGAAAGGCTCAACAGGTCCTGATCGCGCATACGCGCCGACGCCTGCGCACCCACCATCACGCGCTGCATGCGGCCGTTGGCGGGAAAGTCGTCGATATAGGTCATGCCGAACGTGTTGCCCAGCACGTCCGCAATGGCATCGAACGGCACGCCCATCGCGTAGGCCTTCGCACGGTCGATTTCGAGCACGATGCGCGAGGCGTCGGGCAGCGTGTCAGAGTGGACGTCGGCGAGCACCGGGCTGTGGCGCGCCATCTCGAGCAGCCGCTCGCGGCCCGCTTCGAGCGCGTCCATGCCCACGCCGCCGCGGTCTTCCAGATGGAACGAGAAGCCCTCGGCATGACCGAGCCCCGGCACCGAAGGCGGCAGCTGCGCCACCACGCTGCCCTCGGGAAACGTCGCGAACTTTGCGTTGAGCGTGTCGCGCAGGGTCTGTGCGTCCACGCTGCGCTTCGCCCAGTCCGTGAGTTCCACGAACGCCATGCCCACGTTCTGGCCGCTGCCCTGGAAGCTCCAGCCCACCACGCTCGTCACGTGTCCCACGGCGCGCTCGCGGCGCAGCACCGCCTCCACGCGTTCGAGCGTGGCGAGCGTGCGCGCCTGGGTCGCGCCTTCAGGCATCTGCACCATGACCTGAAGCTGGCCGCTGTCTTCGGTGGGCAGGAAGCCGCCCGGCATGCGCGTATAAAGCAGCGCGCACACCACCGCCAGCGCCACCTGCACCGCGAAGACCGGCCCCGCACGCCGCAGCAGGCGCACGACGAGCCTGCGATAGCGGTCCGAGGCGCGCTCCACGCCCGCAGCAAAGCGTGCCGTGATGCCGGTTTCACGGGCGCCCGCCTTGCGCGGCTCGGGCGCCTTCAGCAGATTCGCGCACAGCGCGGGCGTGAGCGACAGCGCCATGAACGCCGACACGAGAATGGCCGCGATCATCGCAATCGCGAACTGCCGATAGATGCCGCCCACGCTGCCCGGGAAGAACGCCATCGGCACGAACACGGCCGTGAGCACGGCCGTCACGCCCACGATCGCGCCGCCGATCTGCGCCATCGCGCGCCGCGTGGCCTCGCGTGGCGGCAGCCCTTCCTCGTGCATGATGCGGTCGATGTTCTCCACCACCACGATCGCGTCGTCCACCAGAATGCCGATCGCGAGCACCAGCCCGAACAGCGTGAAGACGTTGATCGAAAGGCCGAACGCGTACATGGCGAGGAACGCGCCCATCAGCGCGACCGGAATCACCACGGTGGGCACGAGCGTGTAGCGCAGGTCGCGCAGGAAGAGCCACATCACGCAAAACACGAGCACCACGGCTTCGGTCAGCGTGATGATCACCTCGCTGATGGCGATCTTCACGAAGTGCGCCGTATCGAAGGGAATGGCCACGGCCACGCCCGGCGGCAGCGTCTTCGAAATCTGCGCGAGCTTCGCGCGAATCGCATTCGACGTTTCGAGCGCGTTGCCCGTGGGCGCAAGCTGGATGCCGACCGTGGCCGCGGCGTGTCCGTCGAGACGCGACCAGAACGTGTAGCTGTCGCGCCCCATCTCGACGCGCGCCACGTCGCCAAGGCGCACCGTCGCGCCGCCCGGCAGCGCCTTGAGCACGATGGCCGCGAAGTCCGCGGGCGTCTGCAACTGGCCCTTTACCGAGACCGATGCTGTCAGCGTCTGCCCGGTCACCGCAGGCGCATCGCCGATCGCACCTGCCGTTACCGCCGCGTTCTGCGCGCGAATGGCCGCGGTCACGTCGGCGGGCGAGAGGTCGTACTCACGCAGCTTCATGGGGTCGAGCCAGATGCGCATGGCCTCGTCGGAATCCCATAGTTCGGCCGAGCCCACGCCGGGCGCGCGCTTCAGTTCGCGCAGCACGTAGCGGCTCATGTAGTTGCCGAGCTCGGCCGAATTGCGCGTGCCGTCTGTCGACGTGAGCGTGACGAGCATGAGGAACGTGTTGGCCGCCTTGTCCACCACGATGCCCTGCTGCACGACCTGCTGCGGCAGACGCGGCTCGACCTGCTTGAGCCGGTTCTGCACGTTGACCATCGCGATGTCGGGGTTCGAACCCGGCGCGAACGTCACGTCGATTTCGAGATTGCCGAGCGCGTCGCTCGTGGTCTCGTAGTGCATCAGGCCGTCGATACCGTCCAGTCCTTCTTCGATCACGCTCGCCACGTTGCTGTCGATCACTTCCGCCGACGCGCCCGGATACGTCGCGCCGATCACGATGCGCGGCGGTGCGAGCCGCGGATACTGCGCGACCGGCAGCAGCGGCACCACGAGCACGCCCGCCACGATGAACGCGAGCGCGACGATCCAGGCGAAGACGGGACGATCGATAAAGAACGATGGCAAAGGCGATGGCTCCTGGCTCAGTTCGGCTCAGTTCAGTGGGGGCGAAGCGACAGGCGAAGCGAACGCCGGCGCCTCGGCATAGCGCGCCATGTGCAGCGCATCGGCCAGCACGCCGTCGCGCATCGCATAGCCGCGCGAGCGCCCTTCCTCCACGAAGCCGAACTTGCGGTACAGCGCGATGGCTGCGGCGTTGTCCACGAACACCCTGAGTTCGAGACGGCGCAGCCCGAGCGACTGGTCGGCGCAAGCAATGGCCGCGGCCAGCAGCGCGGTGCCCACGCCGCGGCCTGCGTGCGCGTCGTGCACGGCGATGCCGATTTCGGCGCAATGCGCGCGCCTGGGCGGCTGCGGAATGACGTCCACCGTGCCGATCACGCGCGAGTCGAGCGTGGCGCAGAAGCTCACCGCCTGAACGCTCCCGCGCGTGCGCTTCGCTTCGCGCTCGACAAGCGTTCGGGTGGCGAGAAAGGGCATGGCCAGCGTGCCGCGACGCACGCCGGGCAGATTGAAGAGCGCCGCGAGGGCGTCGAGGTCGGTGGACTGCGTGGCGCGCACGACGATGCGGCCTCGCGGCGCATTCGCGCTGTCCACGGTCTCCACGGCGCCCGGCATGGGCGTGCGGCGTTCTTCCTCGCGTTCTTCCATCGGCTGGCTCATCCAATTTCCGCCGCGCGCGGGGCGGCGTCCATAAAAGGCATGGCATCGCGCAGCCGCGCCATGAGGAGCGTATCGACGAGCACGCCGTCGCGCAGCACATGGCCGCGATAGCGCGCCTCGATCTCGAAACCATGTGCCCGATAGAGGCCGAGCGCCGGCGCGTTGTCGGCGTAAAGCTGGAGTTCGACGCGCCGCAGGCCCAGCCAGTTGTCGGCGACGTCGAGCAGTTCGGCCATGAGACGCGAGCCGATGCCGCGCCGGTGCCAGGCAGGATGAACGCTGATGCCGAGGGACGCCGAGTGCGCGCGGCGCAGCCGGCCGGCATACAGTTCGGCGCAGCCCACGAGCGTATCGCTCACCACGGCGACAATCGCGACCGAAGGCGGCGTGAAGGTCGCGATCCATTCTCGCGTGGATTCCACCGTGTCGACGGCAAGGCGAATGCTGCCGTGATGAAACACAGTGGGGTCGGCATGCAGCGCGTGGAATTGCGGCGCATCCGCCTCGCTCAACGGCCGCAGCGTGAGTCCTTCGGGCAACGCACGCGTCGTGGTCTTCATGTGCGCGGCTCACGTGTTGTGTGCACCTGTCGTCTCCGTCCTTTTTTCATACGTGCCGCGTTCGCCTGCCCGCGGCAACGTGCGATCCATCTTCCATTCAAAGCGTCAGCTCGAACGACTTCGCCAGCACGCCCGGCAGCTTCATGCCGCCCGTCTCGCGTTCGCCGTAGGTGTGGTCCGAGAGCAGCAGTTGCGGCTCGGCGTCGAGCCGCTCCAGTTCGCTGCCGAGCAGCCGGTACAGGCTGTCGTCGAAGCGCATCGCATCGACGGGCGCCACGATGCGACCGCCTTCCACCCAGAACGTCGCGAAGCGCGTCATGCCCGTGAGCCGGCCGTTCAGGCGGTCCGAGAAATTCACGTACCAGAGGTTGCCGATGTAGAGGCCCGTATCGAGCGCCGTGAGTACGTCGGCCGCCGCGAGGTCGCCGCCTTGCATCGACAGCGAGGTCGGCACCTCGCCCTCGTGCGCCCCGTTCGGCACGAGCCCGTATTCGCGGGCGCTGCGCGCGTTCGTCAACTGCCCTACGCTGCGGCCACCGGTGACGAGCGGCACGCTCTCGCGCAAATAGCCGTCCGCGTTGAAGGCCGGCGTGATGCCGAGGCTCAGGTCTTCGGTCATCGTGACGCGTGCATCGAAAGCGACTTCGCCGCGATGCAGCCGGTACAGCGCGCTTTGCGCCGTTTGCTGCTGACGCGCCGAGAAACCGTTCCACCCCGTGGTGCCGAGCAGTTCGCCCAACGCCGCGGGCGCAAGGTAGGCGCGATAGCGGCCCGGCGCGAGCACGCGCGGCGCTTCGGCGAGCACGGGCAGCCGTTGCGCCGCCTCTTCCATCTTGCGTGCGAACACGGCGTCGTCCCACGACTCGCCCGAGTAGACCGTCTTGATCGCGCGGCCGCCCGGGCCGTACAGCGACCAGCTGAAGTCGAAGTTCTCCACCTCGTACCAGCCGCGGCTGCCCGCCGACGACGCGAAGCCGCGCGCCACCGTGCCGCCCGCGTAGAAGCCGACGAAATCGAGTTGACGTGCGCACTGCTCCACAAGACGCACGAGTGCGTCGGGTTCGGGCAGCGAGCCGCTGCGCTTCGTCTCCTGGGTCCATGGCGTGGTGTCGAAGAGCACGTGCGGGTCGTCGGAGGCATCGCGCAGACTCTCGCGCAACATCGCGACGGTGGCCGCAGCTTCGCGCAAGTCCGCGGCGGCGTCGCCGCTCGCCGTGAAGCTCGCATAAGCCTGGCGCATGCCGTCGATCAGCCGCAACGTCAGCGTGCCCTGCGACACGCTGCCGATCTGCCGCACCTTGCCCGCATTGAAGCGGATGAATTCGGAGTGTTCGCCCGAGAACCACACGAGCGTGGTTTCGCCGGTGCGGCGCATGCGGCCGATCTCGTCCGCGAGCAACGCGAAGTGCCGCTGCCAGCCGAGCGCCGCGACGTCGCTGGAGAAATAAGTCTCGGCCATCAGGCGCCTCCGAATACGTCGACGTTGCGGAACACGCATGCGGGCGACGCGTGCCCCACGCGAATGATCTGCGCCGGCTCGCCCTTGCCGCAATACGGCGTGCCGTAGACCTCCCACGTCGATTCGTCGCCCACGGCCGCGAGGCTGCGCCAGAAACTCGCGGAAATACCGCGGTAATTCGGCTGCTTCACGACCTGCGTGAGCCGGCCGTTTTCGATCAGTTGCCCGAACTCGCAGCCGAACTGGAACTTGTTGCGATGATCGTCGATGGACCAGGACGTGTTCGACGACATCAGAACGCCGTGCTCGATACCCGCAATCATCTCGGCAAGCGAACTCGTGCCGGGCTCGATGTTGAGGTTCGCCATGCGATCGATAGGCGGCCGGTTCCAGCTCGACGCCCGCGAGTTCGCCACACCCGGCAGATGGGCGCGCTGCTGCGAAAGTGCACCGCCCAGCGGCCGTTCCAGCACGCCGTTGCGGATCAGATACTGGCGGCTCGCCTCGCTGCCGTCGTCGTCGAATGCGTAGGACGCGGCTTCTTCTGGCGGCTGCGGGTCGAACGTGACATTGAGCAGCTCCGAGCCGTATTGATAGGTACCGAACATCTCCGGCTTCACGAAGCTCCAGCCCGCGAAATTGCGCTCGTCGCCCAGAATGCGGTCCAGCTCCAGCGGATGGCCGATCGACTCGTGAATCTGCAGCATCATCTGGTCGGGCATGAGCAGCAGGTCGCGCGTGCCCGACGGGCAGTTCGGCGCGGCGAGCAGTTGCAGCGCTTCGTCGGCCACGCGCACGCCCGCGCCGTCGAAACCGCGCCGCGCCAGTACCTCCAGGCCGCCCTGCGCGAGCCCGCTGTGGTGACCACCGAGCGAACGCATCTGCGTGTCGCCGTTCGCATGTGCCGCTACGCTCAAGTGCGGCATGACGAAGCGAAAGTGCTGTTCGATGCGCACGCCGTCGCTCGTCAGATAGACCTGCTCGGTCTGCGTGATTTCGACGCTCGCGGTGCGCTCCACGATGCGGCTGTCGATCTTTGCAGCAGCGCACTCGCGCGCCAGCCGCTCGATCCATTCGCGGCGGCCCGGCAGCGGTGCCTGAACGTTCGGCGACGCGTAGCTGCCGCTCGCCGAGGGCCGCGGCACGCTGCGTTGATCGACAAGCGCGAAGGCCTGTGCCGCGCGTGCGCGGGCGAGCGCGCTATCGAGCGCGGCCTGCAAACCCGCCGCCGAAAGGTCCGCCGTGGCCGCGTAGCCCGCGCCCGCGCCGGACCACGCCGTGAGCATCGCGCCGCGGTCGCGCGACATGCGCAGCGGTTGCACGACATCGTTGCGCACCGCATGGGTTTCCGTGCGCTCGTCCACCACGCGCAACGACCAGAAGTCCGCTTCGCTCGAAAGCGACTTCGCCGCGTGCGTCCAGCTTTCTTCCGTCATGCCAGTTCCTCGCGAATATCTGCCGGCGGCGCCTGCATGGAGGCGGCGAGCAGCGACCGGGTGTAGGGATGCGCGGGAGCGCGCAGGACCTCAAGCGTATCGCCCGCTTCCACGATTCGTCCAGCCTTCATCACGATGACGCGATGCGCCATCGCGCGCATGACCGCGAGATCGTGCGTGATGAAGAGATAGCTGAGCCCGTATTTCTTTTGCAGGCGCGTGAGCAGATTCAATACCTGCTGCTGCACCGATACGTCGAGCGCGCTGGTGGGTTCGTCGAGCACGAGCAGTTCCGGCTCGACCGCGAGCGCGCGGGCAATCGCGATGCGCTGGCGCTGGCCGCCCGAGAATTCGTGCGGATAACGCAGCAGCGCGTCGGCGGGCAGTCCGACTTCTTCGAGCAGTGAGGTTACGCGAGCACGCCGCTCTTGCGGCGCAATTTCCCGACGATGCACGCGCAAGCCCTCGCCCACAATCTGCTCGACCGTCATGCGCGGCGAGAGTGAACCGAACGGGTCCTGAAACACCACCTGCATCTGCGCACTGAGCGCACGGCGCGCCTGCGGCGTGCGCAGGCTCGACCACGGTTTGCCGTCGATCAGAATCTGGCCCGACGCTGCGCGCTGCAAACCGAGCACGGTGGACGCAAGCGTCGATTTACCGGAACCCGACTCGCCCACCACGCCCAGCGTCTCGCCGCGGCGCAGGGTCAGATCCACCTCGTGCAGCGCACGAAACGACGCGCTGCCGAAGAGCGAACGCCAGCCCTTCACGTGCGTGCGGTAGTCCACCGCCAGTTGCTTCACGTCGAGCACGGCTGCGGCATCTGTAGGCACCGCCCCCACCTGCCGACGCGGTTCGCTGTCGAGCAGCCGCTTCGTGTAGGGATGCTGAGGATTCGCGAACAGCGCATCGGTGGTGTTGGTTTCCACGAGCACGCCCTTCTCCATCACCGCCACGCGCTGCGCGAAGCGGCGCACGAGATTGAGGTCGTGCGTGATGAGCAGCACGGCCATGCCGCGTTCGGCTGCTTCCTGTTCCTGCAGGCCGATCAGGAGATCGACAATCTGCTGGCGCACGGTGACGTCGAGCGCCGTGGTGGGCTCGTCGGCGAGCAGCAGACGCGGACGGCACGCCAGCGCCATCGCGATCATCGCGCGCTGGCGCTGGCCGCCGGAAAGCTGATGCGGAAAGCTGTCGATGCGTCGTTCGGGCTCCGGAATACCTGTGCGCCGAAGCAGCTCGATGCCCCGCGCGCGCGCCGCGTTCGGGCGCAGACCTTCGTGCAGCCGCAAGCTTTCGGCAATCTGCTTGCCGATGGTGAAGAGCGGATTGAGCGCCGTCATCGGCTCCTGGAAGACCATCGCGACGTCGGCGCCGCGAAGGCCGCGCATCTGCTGTTCCGTCTTGCGCAGCAGGTCTTCGCCATCGAGCAGAATGCGGCCGGTGTACATCGCATGCTGCACGAGCCGCAGGATGGAAAGCGCCGTCACGCTCTTGCCCGACCCCGATTCGCCCACCAGCGCCACGCGTTCGCCGCGCGCAATGGAAAGGTTGAGGTCGCGCACCACGGTGCGCTCGCCGAAAGCGACGGAGAGGTTTTCGATTTCGAGCAGTTGGCGGGGCAAGGTTGGCATCTGCGTCACTTTGCGCCTCCGAATGCCGAGCCGCGCGAGCGCGTGTCCAGTGCATTACGCAGCGCGTCGCCCATGAACGTGAGCAGCAACAGCGTCACGACGAGCGCCGCAAAGGCCGAAATGGAAATCCACCATGCGTCGAGGTTGTTCTTGCCCTCCTGAAGCAGCTCGCCCAGACTCGGTGTGGGCGGCGGCACGCCCAGGCCCAGAAAATCGAGGCTCGTGAGCGAGAGAATGGCGGCGCTCATGCGAAACGGCAGGAACGTGATGACGGGCGTGAGGCTGTTGGGCAGGATGTGACGCCAGATGATCTCGCGGTTCGAGAGGCCCATGGTGCGCGCAGCCTTCACGTAATCGAGCGAGCGGTTGCGCAGGAATTCGGCGCGCACGTAGTCGGAGAGCACGAGCCAGCCGAACAGCGAAAGCAGGATGAACAGCAGCCATAGCGTGGGCTGGAAGATGGACGCGAAGATGATGAGCAAATAGAGGTCGGGCATGGAACTCCAGATCTCGATCAGGCGCTGACCGATCAGATCGGTGCGACCGCCGTAGAAGCCCTGAAGCGCGCCCGTCAGTACGCCGAAGAACACGCCCGACGCAGTGAGCGCGAGCGCCATCAGCACCGAGACGCGAAAGCCGTACAGCAGCCGCGAAAGCACGTCGCGGCCGAACTGGTCGGTGCCGAGCCAGTTCGATGACGACGGCGGCGCCGGAAACGGGCGCACTGCGAAATAGTCGATCGTGTCGTAGTGGTTGTGGTTGGGCGGATAAATCGCGAAATTGCCGTTCGACGTGATGCGGGAACGGATGTACGGGTCGAGGTAGTTCGCGCGCGCGGGAAAGTCGCCGCCGAACTGCGTTTCGGGGTAGTCCTTCACGATCGGAAAGTAGTAGTGCCCTTCGTAGCGCACCACGAGCGGCCGGTCATTGGCGATCAGTTCACCTACGAGGCTGATGGCGAACAGCGTGACGAAGATCACGAGGCTCCAGTAGCCGAGCCGCTGGCTACGGAAGCGCAGCCACGTGCGCCGCCACGGCGAGGGTGACTGCGGCATGTGCGGAGGCGGCGAAAGCGACGCGGCCGGCAAGGCCGCGTCCACCTCAGCGGTCCATCCGTTCGAACTGGATGCGGGGGTCGACGATGACATAGCAGGCGTCAGCAATGAGTTTGGTGATGAGACCGATCAGCGTGAAGAGAAAGAGCGAGCCCAGCACCACCGGGTAGTCGCGGCGAATCACGGAGTCGTACGAAAGCTGGCCCATGCCGTCGAGCGAAAAGAGCGTCTCGATCAGCAGGTTGCCGTTCAGGAAAGCGCCCACGAACGCGGCGGGCAGGCCCGTGAGCAGCGGAATGGCGGCGTTGCGCAGCACGTGCTTCCAGAGCACGTCGCGTTCGGGCGCGCCCTTCGCCCGTGCCGTGAGCACGTACTGGCGCCCGATCTCTTCAAGGAACGTGTTCTTCGTGAGAATGGTGACGATCGCGAAGTTGCCGACCACGGCCGCGGTGACGGGCAACACGATATGCCAGAGATAGTCGAGCAGCTTGCCGAACGCGGAAAGGCTTTCGAAGTTATCCGAAGTAATGCCGCGCATGGGAAAGACCTGCCAGAACGTACCACCGCCGAACAGCATGAGCAGCAGCACGCCCAGCACGAAGCCCGGGATCGCGTAGCCCACCAGCACCAGCACACTGGTCACGGTATCGAAGCGCGACCCGTTGCGCACGGCCTTCGCGATGCCGAGCGGCACCGACACCGCGTAGGTCAGAATCACGGTCCAAAGCCCCAGCGTGATGGAGACGGGCAACTTCGAGCGAATCACGCTCCACACGCTTTGATGCTGGAAATACGACTGCCCGAGGTCGAACGTCGCATAGCTCTTCAGCATCATGAGGTAGCGCGTGAGCGGCGGCTTGTCGAAACCGAACTGCTTGCGGATCTGTTCGATCTGTTCCGGGCTCACGCCCTGGCTGCCGTGATAGCCGCCGCCCCCGCTGCCGCCTTCACCGTGATGCGCGCCGTGACGCAACTGGTTCACGACCTGCTCGACGGGGCCGCCCGGCACGAACTGCGTCACGACGAACGTCAGCGTCACCACGCCGATCAATGTGGGCACCATGAGCAACAGACGTCGGATGATGTAAGCGAGCATGGTGGTCCTCAATGCGCTGCGGCCGTGGTGCCGGGTTGGGCCGCGCCTTGCGGCTTGCAGTACCAGTAGTCGATCACCCAGTCCTCGTACTGATACGACTTCGGCACCACGGCAGGAAAGCCCAGCGTCGTCTTGTAGCCGATGCGCGCGTTCGGCATGTAGTACTGCGGCACGAGGTAGTACTCGTTGATGAGCACGCGGTCCAGCGCGCGCGTGGCTGTTTCCAGATCGTCGAGCGTCGTGGCGCTGACCGCAGCGTGCACGAGGGCGTCGACGGCGGGCGAACGGATGCCGGGGTAGTTCTCCGATCCGACCTCGCCTGCGGCCTTGCTGCCGAAACGGCGCAGCAGCTCGACGCCCGGAATCGTGACCGGCGGATAGATGAACGTGGTCATGTCGTACTCGAAGTTGTCGAGCCGGCGTTGATAGAGCGCCGCGTCGATCTCGTGCAGATATGCGTTGATGCCGAGCGTCTGCAACGCCTGGGTGTACGGAATGATGAGCCGGTCCATGCCGGGCTGATTGTCCATAATCTCGATCGTCATCGGCGTGCCGTTCGCATCGCGCAGCGCGCCGTCCTTGTAGTGCCAGCCCGCTTCGGCGAGCAGTTCGCGCGCGCGGCGCAGGTTGGCGCGCAGCGAACCCGGCGGCAGCGTGCTGGGTTGGCGCACCATCGGCCCGAACACGGCGGGCGGCAGGTCCTTGCGGAAGGGTTCGAGCAACGCGAGTTCCTTTGGCCCCGGGGTGCCCGTGGCGCCGAACGGCGTGTCCTCGAAATAGCTGTTCGTGCGCACGTACTGACCGTAGAACATCAACCGGTTCATCCAGTCGTAGTCGAACGCGAGCGTGAGCGCTTCGCGCACGCGCACGTCCTGGAACTGCGGCTTGCGCGTGTTGATGAGGAAGCCTTGCATCTGCGGCGGGCCATCGGGGAAGAGGCCCTTCGCGAGCAGCCCCGACTTGAAATTCTTGCCGACGTATTTGCGCGCCCATTGCGTGGCGCTGTATTCGACGTCGGTGTCGTCGTTGCCGGCCTTGAATGCTTCGAGCTTGGTGTACTGGTCGAGATAGAGCCGGAAGTTGATGCGCTCGAAGCGGTACATGCCGCGCCGCGTGGGCAGATTCGCGGCCCAGTAGTGCGGGTTGCGGCGGTAGGTGATCTGCTTGTCGTTGCGGCGCTGCTCGATCAGATACGCGCCGCTCGCAATGGGCGGCACGTTCGAGATCTGATCGAACGGGGGGCGTGTGCCGTCGGCACGCATGCCCCACTTCGGCGAGAAGATGGGCAGGTCGCCCGCGATGAGCGGCGCCGCGCTCGACGCATCGGCGAAGTCGAACCGTACGGTCAGGCGATTCACGACGCTCGCGCGTTTGATCTCAGCGAACTGCGACGAAAAGAGCGGCGAAGCCTGCGGGCTTTTCAGGGTGTCGAGCGAATACTTCACGTCCGCCGCGGTGATGGGGTCGCCATTCGAAAAGCGTGCCGCGGGGTTGATGTGGAAGGTGGCCGAACGCCCGTCCGCCGCCACTTCCACGTCGTCAGCAATGAGCGGGTATTCAGAGGCAAGTTCGTCCCAGCTGCGCTGCATCAGCGTGTCGAACATCAGGTTCTGGATGTCTGGGGCGGCCGCGCCCGTGACGAGGAACGGATTGAGCGAGTCGTAGCTTTGCAGATCGTTGTAGTTCTGGAAATTCAGCGTGCCGTTCGACGGCGCGTTCGGGGCGGCGTAGTCGAAGTGCGTGAAGTCGGGTGGGTATTTCGGATTGCCAAACTGGGCAAGGAACGGGCTGGCTTCGGCAGGCAGCCCGTGTGCGACGAGGAGCGCGCCGAGTGCGACAGCGCCTGGCCGGAGGAACATCGTGCGCAGCATCGTGCGAAGTACGCGATACATCGGGAGTTTCATCATGGGTCACTCGGTCCGCTGCTTCCCGCCCATTTTTCCTCGGGCGGGAAGCAGCGTGTCCATCGGCAGATGCCGTCAGAGCATCAGAAGCGGTACGTCGCGCCCACCTGGAAGAAGCGGCCGAGGTTCGTGTACAGCGACTGGTCGTAGCCCGTGATGTCCGGCACGGCTTGCCATTCCACGTCGAACGGCGGCTTGCGGTCGAACAGGTTCGTGATGCCGCCGTAGATCGTCCAGTGCTTGATGCCGCGGTACGTCGCCATCAGGTTGAAC
Source organism: Paraburkholderia sp. A1RI_3L (assembly GCF_048957895.1). NCBI lineage: Bacteria > Pseudomonadati > Pseudomonadota > Betaproteobacteria > Burkholderiales > Burkholderiaceae > Paraburkholderia > Paraburkholderia sp. A1RI_3L. The sequence goes on along the minus strand of NZ_JARCHA010000003.1, from coordinate 297,976 downwards.
TGGCTGTACGACGCCACCGAAAGCGTGCCGCCGTCGCCGAACTCCGCCGCCACCGCGTTCGTATACGGGCCCGTGTACTGCCACGTGAGCGTCGTCGTGAACATGTGGTAGTCCCAGCTCAGGCTCGTGTTGCCCTTCCAGCGCGGATTGCTCGCGCCGAACGGTTGCAGCAGCGCCAGGTTGTTGCCCGCGAAGTCCTGGGTGGGAGCACCCGGCGTGTTGAGCTTGAAGTGCCACACGTAGGCCCAGTCGCCAGCCAGCGTGAAGGTACCCAGCGACGTGCGAACCGCCTTGCGGAAGTTCATGTCGAAGCCGTCGGTATCGAGCGAACCCAGGTTCACGAACGGCTGCACGATGTAGCGGACCGTACCGTCAGGATTGCGGATGACCTTCGACGGATCGTTCTGGTCGAGCACGGCGTTCGGATCGGCGGTGCCGATCACGCTGTCGATGTGCACCTTGTAGAACGCGGCGCCGATGTCGGTGGTCGCATCCGGCGAAAGCTCGAAGCCGATGTTGTAGTTCTTCGTGTGCTCAGGCTGCAGATTCGGGTTGCCGGTGGTCTGCTCCGTCGTGAAGTGCTTGGTGGGCACGCCGCTCGGGTCGTTCGGGTCCACGAGGTTCTGATGGCCCAGATAAACGGCCTGCGAGTTTTCCACCGCCGTCGGTGCGCGGAAGCCGCGGCTGTACGACGCGTAGGTCGTCAGCATGCGCACCGGCTGGAAGCGCAGCGCGAAGCTGGGCGAGAACGCGCCGCCGAAGTCGCTGTAGTGGTCGTAGCGACCCGCGTGCGTGAACGTGAGGTTGTGCAGGATCGGAATGTCGATCTGATAGAACGCTGCCGCCACGTTGCGCGAAGCGTCCACGGTCTGCACGTTCGCCGGCGCGGTGATGCCCTGCCCGGCGAGCGTCTGCGGATTGATGAGCGACGACTCGTGACGGAACTCCGTACCCACGCCGAATCCCACGTTGCCGGTGGGCAGCGTGAACAGGTTCGTGGTCGACGTCTTCGCCGTGACGCTATCGAGCTTCGAGATGGCCTGCTGGTTGTCGTCGCTGAATACGCCGTTCAGGCCGTTCGGCGTCGCAGCCGGATTCGAGAAGTTGTACGTGCCGTTGGCGAGCATGTTCTCGACGCCAGCCACGTTGAGGCGGTTCGTGAACGTGGAGTCGACCGTGCTCTGCGAGTGGCCGTAATCGAGAGACCAGTCCCACGAACCGAACTTCGCCGTGTCGAACGAGCCCTTCACGCCCGTGGACGCCATCCAGTACGTGGAAACCGTATCCGCCACGCCGACGTTGTTCGGGAACGTCAGGTTGATCGGCGTCGGCACGCCGAACGGGTTAAATGGGTTCGAGGCCGGCACGGTGCGCGAAAGCTGCGTCACGCTGCCCGACGACGGAGTGAAGAAGTTCGACGTGCTTGAGAGTGCCGCGGGGCCCACCAGCTGAACCGTTTCGTCGCGGCTTGCCCAGAAGCCCGCATAGGCTTCAGTGGTGTCATCGATCTTGAAGGTGGCGCGCACCTTCGCGTTGAGCCGCGTGGTCGCCGGAATCAGCGACGTGCCGGCAGCCGTGTTGTAGGTACACGATGCGCCGCCCGTATTCGCCGCGCTGCTGCCCGGGGGGCACGGCGAGAGTGCGGTGGTGGAGCCGGCAGGACCCCAGTACGACTGCTGGTTGGGACCGAGCGGTGCCGCAAGACCGCCGGGGTATTGAGTGAAGTCCTGGTTCTTCGTCATGTCGCGATCGGCAAGCGTCGAACCGCTATCGCGGTAGTAGCTTGCGGCCGCTGTCACGTTGAAGCGATCGGAATTGAGGTCGCCGAAGCCGCCCAATACGCTGAAGCTGCCCTGGCCGTCGCCGGGATGCTGTGCCTTCCCGAGCTGGCCATCGATCTGCAGTCCCTGGAAGTTCTTCTTCGTGACGATGTTGACCACGCCCGCAATGGCGTCCGAGCCATACACTGAAACCGCGCCCGTTTTCACGACGTCGATGTGGTCGACGATGTTGACCGGAATCGAGTTGACGTCGAAGAACGTGTCGGTGAAGTTGACCGCCTGCGCGTAGTTCGCCACGCGTTGACCGTCGACGAGCACCAGCGTGTACTTTTCGCTGAGGCCCCGCAGCGCGATGCCCGCGCCGCCCGGCGCCGAGGTGTTCATCGTGCTCTGCGACCAGCTGCTTGCCGAGTTCGCCGCGGTGCCACGCAGGAAGTCGGCTACGGTGGTGTAGCCACTCTGCTGGATGTCTTTCGCGGTAATCGTCTGCACTTCGAGATTGCTTTGCTTGTCCGCCGAGCGGATCAGCGAGCCTGTCACCTCGAACTTCTGCAGCTTCTTGACGGCCGGTGCTTCAGCCGTTGCTGCACCCGATGCAGCAGCAGGCGCAGCGGCTGCGGGTTGCGTATCGGCGGCGGGTGCCGCACTGGATGAACCGGTGGACGAACCCGTGGTGGCCGGCGGAGTTTGGGCGAAGGCAGACGTGCCGAGCACCGCCGTCAACGCCATTTCGGCCCATAGAATCTTTCGGATGGCCGATCCTAGAACAGTTAGCTTCATATTCCCCTTCTTTACCCTGTCAGTAAGGTCAAGTTGTTATCCCAAACCGGTCTATCCGTCCTCTTGGCTCGCCGAATTCAAGCTTCGCAGGCCCGGTCACCCGTCTTCATCCAGACATCCCAAAACAAGTACTGCAAAGAACTTCGCGCTTCAAAGCCGGTCCATCACCTCTCATTGCGCTATTGCCATGTGCGTGGTCCCAATGCGCCAAAGCCGAAAACAGGTAATACCCGGCCACGCGCTCTACGTATGACGTGAGCACGGCAATCAACACTTACAATTCAGTAATCCTAAGTCACGAGTGCAATAAAACTCGCACGAAACGACGGGTTATTGCATACGACTAGAACAATTTGGGTGTACCCACCCAGACCAGCACCGTTTCTTCAGCGGCCGTATTCGTCCACCCATGCGGCACCGTGGACGCGTAGTGCGCGCTGTCACCGGCCTGCAATCCGAATGTCGTACCTTCCAGCGTGAGAGAGAGCTGTCCGCGGATCACATACAGGAACTCTTCTCCCGCATGCGTGGTTACTTCGGAAGGCTGCTGTCCCGCCGGCATCCTGACCAGGATGGCCTCCAGCTTGCGGTCGTCCGACAGATTCGTCAGGCGTCCAAAAAGATTCGCGGAATCGGCGAACCCGAAGAACTTCAACTCTTCGCCGCGACATACCGACCGTGCTTCGTTCGGTGTCTCGACAAAGTACTGCACGTTCACACCCAGCGCTTCCGCAATGCCGACCAGCGATGTGATGGACGGCGTAGCGTGCCCTCGTTCGACCTGCGAGAGAAACGGCTTCGAAATGCCCGCCGCTTCCGCTGTTTCCGCCAGCGTGTATCTGAGCCGGTGACGCAGCGCGCGAATCTTGCTGCCTATCGCCACAGCATGTACTGCGGCGCGTGCCTTGTTATCGAGTGGCGAAACCATAGCAAGACACAATCCCGTAGTCAAAATTTGTTTGATAAAAGCAAATCATGTTTTGAAGGCTAAGGGCTTTCGTATATCGGCGTGCCGAAATGCGTGGTTTGCCGAGGCTTTAAAAGCGAACATGAGCCGCGTTTAAAACCACGAACAATCCCCTCATCGAGGCTCGTGCCGATCCAGACTTGCGTATGCAGCAATCGATTCCCGACGCCTTCACCTCCCCTTCGTCACTGCGGTCACTGCATACGGCAACGCAAACATCCCGCTTGCTGCGATCACCTGGCGGCCACGAGCAGCCACAACCGTGCGAGGTCCGCGGAGCCGTCCGTGCCCTTCACTGCCCGGAATGCCTGCACCGCACGCGCCTTCTCGCCGGCGATGTAATACGCCTCGCCCAGATGAAGCTGCGCCTGATCCGGATGATCGAGACCACCCTTCTTGATGGCGTCTTCCATCTGGTCGATGCCCTGCTTTGCCTGACCCGCGAACACGAGGTTGAAACCGGCATCTACAGGTGCCACGGGATTGGCGCTATCAGCCGGCCCTTGCGCGCGCTTCGCAGCAAGCGCCTGCAGGCGTTTTTCGCGTTCGGCATCCGGCCCGCGACCCAGCACCCCTGATGTGAAACCCTGGTCGATTACCTGTTTGCCTTCGGCGCTCGTTCCCGCCACGATCGCGAGCTGCGTCATCTCCATGTAGTCTTCGGCAGTGTTGAGCGCACCGGTGGCGCGACGCAGCCGGTAGGTGTCGATATCGAGGCGCGACGAATAGCCGGGTTTCGCGCGTATGGCATGAAACAGGTCGTCCCAGTAGGACTGCTTCGGGTAATACGCGACGAGCTTTTCGAGCGCGGCACGGTACGACGTGTCGTCTTTCACGCGTTGTGCACAAGTGCCGAGCAGTTGCAGCTGGGCTTCGTCAGGCGTGTGTCCTGCGCGCGTCTGTGCATCGACGCTCGACTTGAGCGACGTGACCACGTTTGCGCAGTCGCCCGAGAGGTACCAGGATTGCACGAGCAGCGTGCGCATCTGCGGGTCCGCGCCACCTGCCTTCTGGTAGCGCTGCGCCGTGGCGATGGCGCGTGCGTAGTTCTTCTGCTGGAAGTAGATACCGGCGAGCGCGGCTGTGGTGCGCTGTTCGTCTTCGGCGCTGAGCCGGCCGGAGCCGAGCAGCGACTCGTAGGCCTGCGCCGCCGTCGCGTCGTCGCCTGCGGCCATCGCCGCAGCGCCCCGCATCTCGAGGACCATGTAGTTCTCGTAGGGCGTTTTGTCCGGCACAGCGGCTGCCTGGGCGATCTTCGCCAGCGCGTCCTTGTACTTGTGCGCGCGGTACAGGTCCTGCGCGGCATTGAGCGGCTTCGCCACGTCAGGACGCAATGTGTCCGCAGCCTGTGCCGACGGCAGTGCCGCGATTGTGCACACACCACCGAAGACGGCCGCGACTACAGCCCGGCGCACGAGCGCCACCCTGAACCATTGATGAATCATCGGTGCCCTGCCTTCCTTTCGATTGCGAGTTGCTTAGATGTGCTTTGCGGTTGCGACCCGGCACACCTACTGCATGTATTGCTCGTTGCCGATCAACCCGATCTTCGTCGCACCCACGCGCTGTGCCGCAGCCATCACGGCGGCCACGTCCTTGTACGGCACGAGCCGGTTCGGTCGCAGATGAATCTCGGCCTGGTCCGGCTCGGCAGCCACCTGTGCGAGCCGTGCTTCGAGCGCCGCGCGGTCGGGCACCAGCGTGCCGTTCCACGTCGTCGTGCCGTCGAAATCGATATCGATCTGCACGACTTCGGGCTGCTTTGGCGGAGGCGGCGGATTGCCGACCGGCAGGTCCATCTTCACGGCGTGCATCTGGATCGGAATGGTGATGATCAGCATGATCAGCAACACCAGCATCACGTCGATGAGCGGTGTGGTGTTGATGTCGACCATCACTTCCGGTTCGCTGCCACCGCCCGAAGGTACGTTCATCCCCATCGTCGACTCCTAGCCGCCGCGCGCAGGCGGCTCAGTGATAAATGAAACCTTCGCGATACCCGCGCGCTCGCACGCCGTAATCACGCGTCCGATGAACTCGTAGCGCGTGCTCTGATCGCCGCGCACGTGCACTTCGGGCTGCGGCGTCTGCACGGACACGGTCTTCAGGCGATCCAGCAGCGTCTGCGCGTCCACGTGCGTTTCGTTCCAGAAGAAATCGCCATCGCGGTTCACCGCGATCTCGATACTCTTCGGCTGCGTTTGCAGCGGCTGGATACGCTCCTTCGGCAATTGCAGGGGCACCGTGTGCGTGACGACCGGAATCGTGATCAGAAAGATGATCAGGAGTACCAGCATCACGTCCACGAGCGGCGTGGTGTTGATATTGGAGATGACTTCGTCGCTCTCTGCGTCTCCAACGGTCATGGCCATGGTTGATTACCCCGCCTGTTCGACGAGCTGCGCCTTGCTTGCCACACGCACCTGGCGCTTGCCGCCTGCCAGCACCACGGTATGGAGTTGCGCGCCGAAGGCACGCACGCGTTCCATCACCGACTTGTTGCGGCGAACGAGGAAGTTGTAGCCGAGCACCGCGGGCACGGCGACCGCGAGACCGATGGCCGTCATGATGAGCGCTTCGCCCACAGGGCCCGCCACCTTGTCGATAGAAGCCTGGCCGGCAATACCGATGGCGGTCAGTGCGTGATAGATGCCCCACACCGTGCCGAAGAGACCCACAAACGGCGCCGTGGAGCCCACCGTGCCGAGAAACGCGAGACCGTCCTGCAGGCGGTTCGACACGTTGGTAATGGCGCGCTCGACCGACGCATCGATCCATGTATTGCGATCCACTGCTTCGAGCAACGCTTCGTCGTGATGTTCGCCGGCTTCGATCGCGGTTTCGGCGATGAAGCGGAACGGCGACGATTCCTCGAGTTGCTTCGCGCCTTCTGCCAGCGACGGCGCGCTCCACAGTTGCTCGTCGGCCACCTTGGCGCGGCGGTTGGCGCGGAACTGTTCGAAGAATTTGGTGATCATGATGTACCAGCTACCCATCGACATCACCACGAGCAGACCGAGCACGAAGCGCGCAACGAAGTCGCCGTTTTTCCAGAGCGCACCGAGACCATAGGGATTCTCGACCGCTTCGGTGCTGGCCGGTGCGGGCGGCGGCGCCGGCTGATCGGCAGCGGGCGCAGCCGTTTGAGGCGCAGCCGTTGCCGTCGCCGTCGCATCGCTCGCCTGAGCCCACGCTGCCTGCGGCACCACGAAGGTATCCACCGCGCCTGCTGCGATCACGATGCCTGCCGCCAGAGCGGCGAGAGTACGCTTGTTCATATCTACTCCACTTTGTCCGTTGAACCTGTACAACCTGTGTCGTTAATCAATCGCTACCGGTACCGCACGTGCGGCGTGTTCAGTTCAAGTTGAACGAGAACGGAACCTGTACACGGACAGCCTGGCCCTGAGAAATGCAGTTGAAGCGCCTCACCGTGTTGAACGCAGCGCGATCGAGTACCGGATCTGCGGACTGCGCGACACGCTCGTTCGTGATGTGCCCTTCGGGGTCCACAACGAATTCGATCAGGACGTCACCCGTGATGTTGTTTTCCTGCGCCTCCTTCGGGTACGTCATGGAAGCACGCACCTGATCCGAGTTCGGACACACCACGCCAATCTCATGACTCACCGGCTTGGCGGGCGCCACGGGCGCGGGCGGGGCTGGCGGAGCAACGGCCGGCGCGGACTGCACCGGCGTGGCCTGATGGGTGATGGTGGGCTGAGGCGGCGCCTGCACAGGCACTTCGGGCGGCGGCACGAATGGCGGCGGAGGCGGCGCGAACTTCGGCGGCGGCAACTGCACGACGGGCAGCGGCGGAGGCGGCGGCGGCTTCACCGGCTCGATGATTTTTGTTTCGATGGGATGCTGGATGACATGCACGACCTTGGTCGCAAGGCCGTTGAGGAGCGCGTAGACAAGCAAGACGTGCAGAAGGATGACAGCTGCGATACCGCCGAAGCGGCGCGCGGGACTTTGCTGCTTGCGACCGAACTGGCGTGGGCGCCCCTGCCCTGCCAGCCGGCCCGCCGCAACCGGAAACTGCCCTTCGACTTTCGAGACCACCTTCACACCTCCCTGCGTGAACCGCACATTTCCGTAAGCACCGCACCTTCTGTACTAGATAGTGGTACTAATCGACTGCAATGAAGCCCGACGCGCGAGAAGGAAGCTATAGCGGCCGACAGCGATTGCGGGAGGGCTCGCTACGATCCAGAACCTTACCGAAAGTTGCGCGCCGGACTGGATGGGGTGCAAAGATAGTCACTTCAAAATAGGCGGTCAAACTTTTTTTGATGAGAACATACTGTTTTTAGAGTAATCCCTCGAAAGGCTGAACGCCCCATTGTCACAATTAATGTGGCGTGCATGAAAGCCGCCGCTACAGCCTTAACTGGCACGGCTCCGGCGGAAAACATTAACATCACCTTTCTATTAAATTACAAAACACTATTTCAGTAATTACACCTTATTCAAATACCTTAACCCGGTAAAAAATTGCACCTGAAGCGCATCATTTCCACTGCCGCAGCGGCAATGTCTTACCGGTTTTTCAGAGCAAATTAAAAAGCCGGGTAAACCCGGCTTTTGCATGACAACGCGTTATCCCAGTCAATGGGACAGGTGTGCCCCTTCCCTTCGTTAGTTGCTCATCGCGCCCGACGCTTCGTGCTTCATCGCGTCACCCTTTTTCATCTTGTCGCTCTTTGCCATCTTGTCGTGCTTCATGTTGTCTTTCGACATCGAGTCATGAGACATGGTGTCGTGGGACATGGCGTCGTGAGACATCGCGCCGTTCGCTTCCTGGGCGAATGCCACACCACCCGCCGTCATCAGCGAAATCGTCAGGACTGCCATCGTCATTTTCTTCAGCGTCTTCATGTTGATCACTCCATGGGTTGTGATGAGGTGTGTCTATCCGGCCACGCACCATGCGTTGCCGGGTCTTCTGAAGCACCTGCCGTCCGGGGCCGCCTTTGACCGATCAGGTGTGGCCGCCCGCGCGCGTCAGGAGCCTCCGAACCAGTTGTAGCCCTGATCGACCCAGTAGCCGCCAGGGAACGTGTTGGTGACGAAGATTTCCACGATGTGCTTGGGATTCTTGTAGCCGAGCTTGGTCGGCATTCTCAATTTCATCGGGAATCCGTATTTGGCAGGTAGACGCTCGCCGTCGTAGTCGAACGTGAGCAAAGTCTGGGGATGCAGCGCCGTCGGCATATCGATGCTTTCGTAGTAGTCGTCGGCGCACTTGAAGCCGACGTACTTCGCCGTGGTGTCCGCGCCTGCGCGCCGCAAGAACTCGCGAAACGGCGTGCCGCCCCAGCGTCCGATCGCACTCCAGCCCTCCACGCAGATGTGCCGCGTAATCTGCTCGACGTGCGGCAGCGCGTAGAGTTCGGGCAGCGTCCACACGCGCTGGCCGGTAGCGAGGCCGCTCACCGTGAGACGGTAGGCGGACGCGTCGACGTGAGGCACTTCGTCGATGCCGTAGTAGGCGTTGAACGGAAACGGCCGCGTGATCTGCGCTTCGGTGTAAGTGGGAGCGAGCTGGTTCGGATCGAAGATCGCGGCCTGCGCGCGGTCATTCAGACGCGAGACTGCGCGCAGAAAGCGATTCACCGAATCTTCGTCCGTGACGTTGCAGCCGGTCAGCATCACGAGGCCGCCAAGGCTCATCAACTGCTTGCCGAACGCGCGTCGCGCCGGCATGGCTAGTTCGCGGCGCGCGTCGATGAGGATCGACTCGCGGTCGAGCTTCGCTATCGTTTTTTTGCTTTCCATGCTCATGACGTTTCTCCTTAACGTCCGCGCAGCATCGCAACGAGCGAGCGCGGAACGAGCGCCACCATCACGAGATGCACGGCGACGAATGCGACCATCAACGACATCGCAACGAAATGCACGACGCGTGCATTGTCGTAGCCGCCCATCAAGTCACGCAGCAGCGGGAACTGCACCGATTTCCAGACGGCGAGCCCGGACAGCACGAGCACGATCAGATCGGCTATCACGAACACATACGCTGCCTTCTGTACGGCGTTGTAGTGGCGCAGGTCGGCGTGCGAAAGCTTGCCGGTGAGCGCACCCACGAGGTCGCGCAGCACCGCGCGTGGCGTGAGCGGCAGGTACTTTCGTGCGAAACGGCCTGTGGCGAGGTTCAGCGCGAGATAGACGAGTCCATTGAAAACAAGCAGCCACATCGCCGCGAAGTGCCACAGCAGCGCACCGCCCAACCAGCCGCCGAGCGTGACGGCATTCGGAAAACTGAAACCCGCGAACACCGGCGACGCGTTATAGATGCGCCAGCCGGAAAACATCATCACGAGCGCGGCCAGCGCGTTGAGCCAGTGCGTGAGGCGCAGCCAAAGCGGATGAATGACGCCGCCGGAAGGATGCGTTCGTTTCTCGGTGGGCGCGTCGCGATGCACATCGCGAGCGCTCGTTTCAGGGGTGGCCATATCGATCTCCAGGAAAAATCCGGTCAGTGGCACGCAGGCAGGTCGGCTGCCTGGAGGACGTCACCGCTCGCCGCATTTTCGACGAAGGCGACGACGCCGAACGACCCACGCGAGGCTTTGAGCGCGTCCTGGGCGTCGGCCGGCAAGGCGATCTCGCGCTCGATGTGCGCATGTCCCGCATCCAGCGCGACAGGGCCGATCCATTGGCGCACCACGCGATCGTGATGCAGGGTCGCACCGCTGTTCTCGCCGGCGCGCACCTGCGTCGTGAGCGCGTTCTCGTAGACGGCCACGTAGGCGTCGAGCGGACCACGCTCGCGTGCGCCGTGAGCCGTGAATTGCGCATCGACCACGACATGCATCGGTTGCGTCGACGCTGCCGCGCCCATTACGCCCATTACTGAGGAAGCCGAATCAGTACCAGCCGGTTCGAGCGTGATCGTGATGTCGGCTGCGGCCGGTTCAGAGCGCACCTGCGCGACGAGTGCATCGAAACTCGCGGCATGCGACCAGTTGCGCAACTCGCGTCCCGAAACGAACACTTCGGGCGTGTAGACGAGATGACCTCCGGCGCGCTCGGCGAGACCTTGTTGGCGTTCCGTAAAACTGTGCCGCGAAAAGCGATCGGTCCACCCGAGGCTGTTCCAGTAATCGACGTGCAGCGCGAGCGGCACCACCCCGCTCGCCGTGCCGCCGTCTTTCCACTGGCTCAGCCAATGGTCCGCGGGCGGGCAACTGCTGCAACCTTCGCTGCTGTAGAGCTCGACGAGCGCGACACGATGCGCCGGGCTACGCGCCGTGCAGACCGACGCAGCCTGCGCCGCGCCGCTCACCGCCCATACGAGCGAGAGCGCCAACGCCCGTATGCACCGCGTGCTCATCCATCCGTATCTGGTCTGCATCACCGGCTCCAATCGAGGAAACTGCACGTTGGTCGGTGGTGTGAGCCACTTATGACAGCGCCAGCGAAAATTTTTTGTGCCGACGCAAACGCAATGCCGATAGCAGCCACGAGCCGGTATACGGACGCGGTGCTATGATGAATTCGTTCCATCTGCTCAATGCCTCGCGCGACACGCGCTTGCGCTAACGCCTGTTTCTCCCATGCCCGCGCCCCGCACCCGAATGCCGAGTCTCATGCGTCGCCACCGCCGAACGGGCGTGGCGAGCGCACGCGCTCGCCGTACGTTCGCGCGAGCGTGCCTTGCCGGTCTTGCCGTCGCGCCGCTCTCCACCGCCCGGCGCCCGATCTGAACCAGCCCTCCCTCAAGCTTATGGAGCCGGCCGGTCGGGCTCCGGGCCAGTCGCATCCGCAAGCTTTTCTTTTCTGGATCGAACAGGAGAACCGCTGTGAAGAAGAAAAAGATCTGCTATCTGACCGAGCTCGAAGTGGCCCGCCTGACGAAATTTGCGGCCGAGCCCGCGCTCGCGCATCAACGTCAACCATTGCTCGATGAGTTGCTGGAGCATGCGGCCATCGTGGATGCGCACGAGATTGCGCGTAATGTGGTGACGATCGGATCGCAGGTCGTGCTGCTCGACGAACAGACGGGCGAATCCATGACGTGGACCGTCGTCTACCCACCGCAGGCCGACGTGGCGCACGGACGGCTCAACGTGTTTTCGCCTGCGGGCCACGCGCTGCTTGGTGCGAAGCGTGGCGAGCACATTCACTTCACGACGCCGGGCGGCGTGCAGAAGGCGATGAAGGTCGACAAGATCCTGTATCAGCCCGAGGCGGCCAACGACACCGCGTCGTGAAATTGCCGCGGCGCAGCGCCGCCTCTGGTGCGCCGAAAAGGTCTGGCAGCGGGTCCAGATGCCTATACAGGACCGGTACAAGGCGGGGTGCGGAACGGGTTGCCAAGCTGCAACCGCCCGGTGTATCTTGACGGCTGCTTGCGCGGGGGTCCTGCGTCGGCGTCGCTTCGGCGACGCTTGCCGCGGGTGAGAAATACCCTTTGAACCTGATCTGGATAATGCCAGCGCAGGGAAGCGTCCGGGTTTCGCCTCGGTTTCATCGGCTTTCGGGCCACCTCTTCTCGCGAAATCCGTCCACGTTCATTTCGTCTCCTGCGTAGCGAACCCACATCAGGAGAGATGCATGAACGCGAACCCAAAATTCCTTTCCGCTGACGCGCGTGTGGACGCCGCCGCCGTCGAACCGCTGCCGAACTCACGCAAGGTCTACGTGACCGGCTCGCAGCCCGACATCCGCGTGCCGATGCGCGAAATCACCCAGGCCGACACGCCCACGGCGTTCGGCGGCGAGAAGAATCCACCCGTCTACGTTTACGACACCTCCGGTCCCTACACCGACCCCGAAGCGCGCATCGACATCCGCGCGGGTCTGCCCGCGCTGCGCCAGCGCTGGATCGAAGCACGCGGCGACACGGAAGCGCTGCCGGGCCTCTCGAGCGCCTACGGCCGCGAGCGTGCCGCCGACGCCGCCACCGCCGAACTGCGCTTTCCGGGCCTGCACCGCACGCCGCGCCGCGCGAAAGCCGGCCGCAACGTCACGCAGATGCACTACGCGCGCCAGGGCATCGTCACGCCGGAAATGGAGTACATCGCGATCCGCGAGAACCAGCGCCGCGCCGAATATCTGGAAAGCCTGCGTGCGAGCGGCCCGAACGGCGAAAAGCTCGCCGCGATGATGGGCCGTCAGCATCCGGGCCAGGCGTTCGGCGCCACGGCGTTCGGTGCAAACGCGCCGAAAGAGATCACGCCCGATTTCGTGCGCGAGGAAGTGGCGCGCGGCCGTGCCATCATCCCGGCGAACATCAATCACCCGGAAACGGAGCCGATGATCATCGGCCGCAACTTCCTCGTGAAGATCAACGCGAACATCGGCAACTCGGCGGTGACGTCGTCGATCGGCGAGGAAGTGGACAAGATGACGTGGGCCATCCGCTGGGGCGGCGACACGGTCATGGATCTCTCCACCGGCAAGCACATTCATGAAACGCGCGAATGGATCATTCGCAACAGCCCGGTGCCCATCGGTACGGTGCCGATCTATCAGGCGCTCGAAAAGGTTCACGGCAAAGCAGAAGAACTCACGTGGGAAATTTTCCGCGACACGCTGATCGAGCAGGCCGAGCAAGGCGTGGACTACTTCACGATCCACGCCGGCGTGCGCCTGCCTTACGTGCCGATGACAGCCAGGCGCATGACCGGCATCGTGTCGCGCGGCGGCTCGATCATGGCCAAGTGGTGTCTCGCGCATCATCGCGAAAGCTTCCTGTACGAGCACTTCGAAGAGATCTGCGAAATCATGAAGGCGTACGACGTGAGCTTCTCGCTGGGCGACGGCCTGCGTCCCGGCTCCATCTACGACGCCAACGACGAAGCGCAACTGGCCGAACTCAAGACGCTCGGCGAGCTCACGCAGATCGCGTGGAAGCATGACGTGCAGACCATGATCGAGGGCCCCGGCCACGTGCCCATGCAGCTCATCAAGGAGAACATGGACCTGCAGCTCGACTGGTGCGACGAGGCGCCGTTCTACACGCTCGGGCCGCTCACCACCGACATCGCGCCAGGTTACGACCACATTACGTCGGGCATCGGCGCGGCGATGATCGGCTGGTTCGGCACGGCGATGCTCTGCTACGTGACGCCCAAAGAGCACCTCGGCCTGCCCGACAAGAACGACGTCAAGGAAGGCATCATCACGTACAAGCTCGCGGCGCACGCGGCGGATCTCGCGAAGGGACACCCCGGCGCGCAGGTGCGCGACAACGCGCTTTCGAAGGCCCGATTCGAGTTCCGCTGGGAAGACCAGTTCAACCTGGGCCTCGACCCGGACAAGGCACGCCAGTTCCACGACGAAACGCTGCCGAAGGACTCGGCGAAGGTGGCGCACTTCTGCTCGATGTGCGGCCCGCACTTCTGCTCGATGAAGATCACACAGGACGTGCGCGAATACGCTGCAAAAGAAGGCCTGAGCGACGACGAAGCGCTGAAGAAAGGCATGGAAGTGAAGGCTGTCGAGTTCGTCAAGCAAGGCGCCGAAATCTACCAGCGGCAATGACGTAAGCGCGGGCTTTGCCCTGCGCCGTCTGCGTGTTCGAGCTTGCGCCCTGCAGCATGGCGCGACCGGACGGCGGCGCAGGCCTTGGTGCAGGCCTAAGTCCAGGCCAATTCGGGCGGTGGCGATGCAGCGAAATTGCGCTGCATCGCCACCGCCCGAAACATTTATTTACCGATCCGACAATCTGCTGACAAGCGTACACACCCTGATACGGCCCTCCTAGATAAGATCGTCTTATCAGGTGCCGGGCGGGCCTGACCGCCGGCACCGCGTCTTTCAACAAGAAGGAGTAGCGATCATGAAAGCGGTTCGGCATCCGGGTGCACGGCTTGGTGTGCTGGCGGCGGTTGTGGCTCTCGTGGCGAGCCTCTCGGCTTGCGACAACATGACGACGCGGCAGCGCGATACGGCCATCGGTGCAGGTGTAGGCGGTGTGGCGGGCGCGGCCATCGGCGGCAATGCGCTCTCCACGTTGGGCGGCGCGGCCGTAGGCGGCATCATCGGCAACCAGGTGGGCAAGTAACGCACCCAGGAGTGTCCGGCAGCATCAGAGGCTGAATAACACAACGATCATCAGCGGCGGCACCAATCAGGGAGATTCGCGCGGCGCACACCCGAACACGGGGTGCGCCGCGTTTTTATTAGGGCCGCGCAGCTGAAATGATGTGAAACAGGGCGTTACGGCTTTGCAATAGGCGACGTGCCGACGGCGGCGTATGCTCGATCTGTTCGACACACGCCACGTATGCGCCGCGCGTAGCAGGCCCGGCCGCGCGAACCGCGTTGATCAGGTTGATCAGCGGCAGCGCCATCGTCCTGACGGAATGCGGCAAGAAGCATCGAGAAGGAGCGCCTCATCATGAAGCTGTTCCCCGCTGCGGCCCGCATAGCCAGTGCCGGCGCACTGCTTGCGCTGTCCGGCTGCTACTACTATTACCCGTACTACCCCGCCTACTATTACGCGCCGCCGGTGCCAACCGCGGCTACGCAGCGCGAGGTGCCGATCGCGCCTTCGGCCGCGTCGTCTTCCCAGGCACCCGTCACGTCGGCGCAGACCGTTTCTCCGTCTGACGTTCCACCTGACGCGCAGTATCCCGCTCCGCTGTACGCGCCACCGCCTGTCGTGGTCGCGCCCGTGCCGGTCTATCCGGCATGGCCCGTATATCCGGCTTACTACCCTTACCCCTGGGGCGGGTACGGATGGGGCCCGTCGGTATCGTTCAATTTCGGCTACTGGCATGGCGGCGGCTGGCACGGCGGCCATGGCGGGCGCCATCACTGACCTCGCCGCGCATTTATAACCCAGCCTCCCGTAGTTTCCCTGCTTGACGCGGCACACCCGTTTCCTATGCTGCGTATGGCCATTGAAACGCCGCCTTAAAAGACGTCCACACACGCCGCGCATGAGCGCGCGGATGCCGGGGACGCCATCCGTCCTGCTCCAGTCCCGTCGCGCCCAACCCGCGCGGTGTTCGCGACGATTCGAACAACAACGAAGGAGACGTGATGTTTCATCAATTGCTCACCCCTATCGGCAACGCCCTGTTGCCTTCTTTCATCGTGGCCGCGCTACCCATCATCGTCGTGCTCGTGCTGCTCGGCTGGGCAAGGCGGCCTGCGTGGCAGGCGTCGCTCGCCGGGCTCATCGTGGGGCTGGTCGTCGCCATCTTCGGCTGGCAGTTCCCCGTGGGACTTGCGTTCAATGCCGTGGCGGCCGGCGCCGTGTTCGCGATCTGGCCGGTCATGTGGATCGTCTTCGCCGCGATCCTGCTCTACAACATCGCGCAGCGCTCGGGACGCTTCGCGGCGTTCCGCATGTGGCTGCTCGACAACATGCCGAACGACCGGCGCGTCGTGCTCGTCGTGGTGGGCTTTTCGTTCGGCGCGCTGTTTGAAGGCATTTCGGGCTTCGGCACGCCGGTCGCGATCACGAGTTCGCTGCTGATCCTGCTCGGCTTCCCGACGCTCGAAGCGCTCACGTTCACGCTCATCTTCAACACCGCGCCGGTCGCGTTCGGCGCGCTCGGCGTGCCAATTACGGTGCTGGGTGCGGTCACTCATCTTCCCGCCGACACGCTCGGCAAAATGGTCGGCCGCCAGTTGCCGTTCTTCGCGCTGTTGTTGCCGTTCTACGTGATCGCGGTGTACGCGGGCTTTCGCAACATGCTGCGCGTGTGGCCGGTGTTGCTGGTCTCGGGCCTTTCGTTCGCGCTCACGCAGTTCGTCACCTCGAACTACATCAGCTATAGCCTCACCGACGTGCTCTCCTCGCTCGTCTCGCTGATCCTCACCATCGCGTTCGTGCGGGTCTGGAAGCCGGCGCCGGATCCGCACTTCGCCATCAACGTCGACCGCGAGAAAGAAGTGCGCGGCGACATCAGTGGCCTGGCGGGCTGGTACCCGTGGCTCATCGTGTCGGCGGTCGTGATCGTGTGGACGGTGGCGAAGATCTTCGCGATCGGCGACGTCAAGATTCCGTGGCCAGGACTCGACAAGGCCGTCTACATCACGCTCTACAACGCACCGTACGGCGCGGTGTGGGACTTCCAGCCGCTCGCCACCGGCACCGCGATTCTGGTGGCCGCGATCATCACGGCCTTCGTCGTGGGGCTGAAGCCGCGCGAGTTCGGCTGCGCCATCGTCGATACCTGGGTGCAGACCCGTATCGCCATCTTCACGGTGGCGACGATCGTGGGGCTCGCGTATCTCATGAACTACTCGGGGCTCAACTACACGCTCGGTCTCGGCGTGGCGTCGGTGGGAGCGTTCTTTCCGCTCGTCTCCGCGTTTCTCGGCTGGGTGGCGGTGTTCCTCTCGGGCAGCGATACCTCGGGCAATGCGCTCTTCGGCAACCTGCAGGTGGTGGCCGCGCGGCAGCTCAACCTGCATCCGGTGCTGATGGCAGCGACCAACTCGTCGGGTGGCGTGATGGGCAAGATGATCTCGCCGCAGAACATCTCCACGGGTGTGGCGACTACCAACCTCAAAGGCCAGGAAGGCCACGTCTTTGCAAAGACGTTCAAGCATTCGATCCTGCTCACCATCCTGCTCGGCATTCTCGTGTGGATTCAGCAGAACGTCGTGCCGGGGATGATTCCGCATTGATTTCCATCGCTGCGGCCGCTCGCGCCGCGGCAGGTGACGGATAGCGGGCAGCGGAAGTTTTGCCCGCTCTTTGCGACACGTTCGTCTGGTTGAACTTCGTGTCTCCCGGGCTCGCTGCGTGCCGATGCCGATCCGGGCGTGCACGCAGCGGCGGCTCCCCTGCTGCGGTTTTGCTGCGGCTGTCTCGCGTGCTCTGCCTCATCGGCTCGCTTGCCCTCATGCGCTCTCCCGAATCTTGCCGTTTCATTGCGGCGTGAAACGTCGGCCACATGCGCGGTGATACCATGCGTCGCACGTCGCGACTCAACCGTGCGCGGCGCACCCCTCATGAATATCAAGAACGTCTTCCAGCTCGTCATTCTCGCCGCATTGTGGGGCGCCTCCTTCCTCTTCATTCGCGTTGGCGTAACCGGTTTCGGCGTGGCACCGCTCGTTGCCGTGCGCGTGGGTATCGGCGCATTGTTCCTTCTCGTCGTGCTGTTCGCGCGGCGCCCCGCGCGCGAAGCGTTGACCACGCTGCGCCAGCGTGCCTTGCCGCTCGTCGTGGTCGGCGTGCTCAATTCAGCAGCGCCGTTCTGCCTCCTCTCGTATGCCGAATTCACACTCTCGGCCGGCGTGACCTCGGTCATCAATGCGACCACGCCGCTGTGGGGCGCGCTCGTCGCGTTTCTGTGGCTCAAAGACCGGCTCGGCGCGCTGCGCAGCATCGGTATGGCGTTGGGTTTCGCGGGCGTGCTCATGCTGGTGTGGGATCAGATCGCGACGCCGCATGCGGGCGCGGCGGCATCGGCAGCGTCGCCGTTCGCCACGGCGCTTGCCGCCGCTGCAGCGCTCGGCGCGACGCTGCTCTACGGCATCGCGGCCAACTATACGAAGAAGTATCTGGCAGGCGTGGACGCCCTCACTGTCGCCACGGGCACCATGACGGGCGCCACGGTTCTGCTTCTGCCGCCGGCCATCGCGTCATGGCCCTCGGCCCCGATTCCGCTCGACGCCTGGGGCGCCGTGATCGCGCTCGGCGTTGCGTGCACCGGCATCGCGTACATCATGTACTTTCATCTGATCGCGACAGCAGGACCGGCGCGGGCCATGACCGTCACGTTCGTCATTCCAGTGTTCGGCATTCTGTGGGGCGCGCTCTTTCTGGACGAGCACGTATCGGCCGGCATGCTGGCAGGCTGCGGCGTGATTCTGGCGGGCACGGCCCTCGCGACGGGTGCGATCCGGCGCATTCCGGGGGTGCGGCCGCGTGAGTCGAGGGCGGTGGGCCGGGGGGAAACGCGGGGGTGACGAGCGACGGCACCCACCTGGTCTTCGAAGAATTCGATGCGTCCGTCCGTCTGACCCGATCTCGGGTAAAAAAATAGCCCGCACTCCATCGGAGTGCGGGCAAAACCGTCGCCCTACGAGGATAGGCGACGGGGCCATCGAGACCTCGCGCGAACGCGCTCCAGGTGATTCGCACAGGTCGTCGTCGGGCAGCGCACGCCGGTTCGCGGACCGGTACGCGCAACGAGGTCGATTCGTGGCGCGCTTATGCACACGCGCTCGCACATCGGCACCGCTTCTTTCATGTAACGCCATCGGGCACAAGGTTGCGCGGGGGCGCGAGACGCTTGCGCAACCTGAAAAGCAGCTTATATGCCAGCGGGAAAATGTGTCCGGACATGGCCGCCAAGTGCTTGATTGAGAAGCGAATCGGCAGCGACAAGAGGTGTTGCGGCGGCAAACGCGGCGACGGGCGCCGCTAGCGCGTTACGGGGTAACGTCACGTTACACGACGGGTGCCCAGCCTTCTGGCGCTCACGCGCTCCGAACGAAACGCAGGCGCAAAAAAACCCGCCTGCGGCAGCAAGGCGGGTTTCGATTTTCCTGAGGGCGTCCGGCACGAGCGCGCCGGACAATCCCTCCGGATATCTTCGATCAGTGCAACTGATCGACCACGAGGCTCATGATCTGCTTCGCGGGCTTGGACGTGTCCACGTTGCCCTGGTCGTCCACCACGGCCACGCGCGTCTGGTTCTCGGTCACTGCCCGCACGTTGATGCGGTACTGCTTCGCGACCTTCTCCTTGCGGCCATGGAACACCTGGCTCCAGAAGCCCTGCTCGGCCGAGCTCATGTCCTTCGGATCGACGTAGCGGATGAAGTACAGGCCGCGATTACGGTCGCGGTCGTCCACGGTGAAGTTGCTGCGATCGAGCGCAAGGCCCACACGCAGCCACGCACGGTCATACGGCTCGCCCAGCGTGAGTTCCGTCGCCGTGTATTGTGCGGACGTCGCCTTGGTGGACTCTTCCGGCAGCGGCTGTTGCGCGGCGAGCGCGGCGTTCTGCGCAGCGGTTGCGGCCGCTGCGGACTTCGCCGCACCCGATGCAGGCGCCGGCGCCTGTGTCGCGATCGGCGCGCCTTGCGTGTCGCCCGAGGCAGAACGCGAGTCGGCAAGTTGCAGCGACGCCATGAGCCGCTTCAGATATTCCACTTCGAGGCCTGGATCGTTGGGCTTCTCGACCCACTTGCTCGTTTCGTTGTTCGGGCCGGCGAGCGCTTCATGCAGGCCTTTCTGGCTGACGAAGACGTAGGTGCCGCCGCCGGGCGCCTGTTCGAGACGCGTGCGGTACTTGTTGCGCTCCGCGGTCACGTACGAATTGCCCATGGCCTTCGAAAGCGTGTTGCGGATGAACCCTTCGTTGATCTGCGGATGGGTTTCGTTCCAGTCAGTTTCCATCACGCGCTTGTCGCGCTGATCGACCACGAGCAGGAAACCCTGCTCCTGCCAGAAGCGACGGATCTGCGGCCAGAGCTGGTCGGGCGTCTTGTTGTCGACGACGAGCCAGCTTTCTGTGCCGTCGCGCTGCAGATGCATGCCCGAGACGGCCGGTACGACCGACACGGTGCCGGATTGGGGCGCCGCCTTTTGCACCTGCTCCAGTTGCGAGAGCGTGGTTGCGCCACCTTGCGGGGGCAGCGAGCGCTGGTCGGCGGTCTCCTCCAGCATGTTGGGCGGCACGGCAAGCGTGGACTGCTTGGCCCTCGTGTCGCTGCGGTAATCGATAGCACCCGGCGTCGGCGAGCTGCAGCCGGCGACCAGCCCGCCTGCCATCAACAGAGCGGCCGTCCGTGTGGCAAGACGTTGATAGAAATCAGTCATGTTCGGGGTAATCCTTCGGCTACACCACGGCCTCTACCCGTGGATCAACCTGCCATTCTACCGGTGCGCAACGGCGAATGGCAAAAACCGGCTACGCCGGGCGTTTTGCTCAGGGCTCCGAACGCGTGCCCGACGGCGAAGCAACCAGCCCGTGCAACGCGCAGCACGCAAGCAAGGCGTTGCGGGCCAAGCGCGGCAACTCGCGCCTGCCCGCTTATGAGCCGCGCGCAAGAACCTGCTCGAGCGCCATCGACAAAGCCGCTTCTTCGGCCGCCTGCGCCGTATCGAACACGCTGCCCGAAACATGCACCTGATGCCACGCGGGCGCGTCTGTCGCGTCGCGAAAAATGCGAAAACGCGCGCAGAATCCGTGTGGTTTTACGGGCATCACGTCGATGTCGACCGATGCGCCTTCGATCTGGTGTGTCACGTAGCCGTCCATGTCGCCCTCCTTCGTCACCACGAAACGATCGTAGCACCGGGGCTTGCAGGCAGCGGTCAATCGCGGGAGGCGCCGGCGCGCAAGGTACGGCAGATGGCCGCGAGGCAAGTGAGATGCGTCGCCGCTCACGGCGCACTCATCGACGGATGAACCCCCCGGACGGCGAACAGCCGGTCAGTCTTCGTCCGCCGTGGTCTTCGCGAGTTCGGGCGGCGCGAGCCATCGGAACGACGTCAGTCCCGATTCGTTGAACGTGCACTCCGCGGCGATGGGTTTGCCGGGCTTGTGCTTCAAGCGTGCAAACCAGGCCTTGAAGCCGGAGGCAGGCGCACTCGCGGCCTCGGGCGCGCTCGCGGCGCCCACCGGCGACGCCGCGCGTGCCACGTCGTTGGATGCGCCCGACGTCCCCGACGCGCGCGCCACCTCGCCTCGTGCAGCGGAAGCGCCCGAAGCAGCGGCTGCGTCGGCAGCGTCCGCCTCTTTCCCTTCATCCACGGAATCGGCCGCCGAAGCCACAGCCGCCGACGCTGCCACAGCCGCTGAAGCCGGCCGCGGCAACTCGCCTTCCACGACCACACGCGAGCCGCGGTACGCCACCGAGGTGTGCGTCACCGACATCGCGCCCAGCGGCGTTTCGGCAAGCCGTTCACGCATGACCGTTTCGCATTGGCCAGGGTTCGTGTAGAGGGCGACGCATCCGGCTGTGAGCGCGACAACGGTCGCGAGGCCGGCGACGCAAAGAGTGCGAATTTTCATTGCTGTTCCGTTTCAGGGAGCCGCAATTGTAGCCGACGAGGCGTGGCCGGCAGCACCTGCACGCGCCCCCGCACGGCGCCCCAGGCGAAGGCAGCGCCGCCCGGGCGCTCGCCCCGAGCCCATGCGCCACCGGCCTCATGCCCCGCGAGGCAACTGCCTGACGTATCGACCTCGGCCTCAAACGTCGCTCGTGCCGTCCACAGCCGGATACTTGCGCGCATTGAGTTCGAACTTGGCGCGCACGGCGGCATCGAGATCCACGCCCAGTACGCTCACGAGCTCGGACAGATAGATCGCGATGTCGGCCAGCTCCTGCTCGACGTGCTCGCGTTCGCCGCTTTCCATCACAGCCGCGGACTCCTCCGGCGTCTTCCATTGAAAGATCTCGACGAGTTCCGCCACCTCGACGGAAAGCGCCATCGCCAGGTTCTTGGGGTTGTGAAACTTGCGCCAGCCGCGCGCCTCGGCGAATGCGAGCGCCGTGCGCTGCAGCCCGTCGATGTCGATCAGTTTCATGCCGTTCTCCATGGGTACCGCTGCACGCCGCCTCGCGCGCGACGGCTGCTATCATAGCTGTATATCCATACAGTTGTCGCAACGTGCGCTCGACCCTCCCGGCTCCGTTTGTCCCGGATACCTCCTCCTTCTCCGTCTCCTTCTATTACCTGGCCAATTTCCAGCGGGCGCTCGCGTGGATCGGTGCGCGCTCAGCCGACCTGCTCGGCGTCGAGGAGCGGCACTTCATCGACCGGTTCGCCACGCTCGCGCAGCCTTCCCAGGCGCTTCTCACGCGCATGCTCATGCGCCGGGGCCCGCTCTTTCGCACAAGTCGGCTGCGCTACGACGAGATTGGCTGCCCCATCGCGGCCGCGCAACCGCTCGTCGCGCTCGGCTGGATCGATTCGGACCCGCTGCTTGCTGTCGACGAACTCGCCGCGCTGCTCACGCGCGGCGAATTACCGTCAGTTGTGACGGCCGTAGCGGACCAGAGTCGGGACCTGCCCGCCGCGTGGCTGCCGCCAGGGCATGGGCGCATGACGAAAACCGCGCTGGTCGAAGCTCTGGTGGCCAACGTGCTATCCGATGCGGGCAGCGACATGCCTCGCACCGATACCGCACACGGCACCTGCCGCACCTGCCGCCCCTACCGCCATTGGCGCCCAGGCGCGGACGATCACGTCTTTCATCTCGCCGTCGCGCCGCTTTGCGAGCGCCTGCGGTTGCTCTTCTTCGGCAACCTTCATCAAGACTGGTCGGAATTCGTGCTCGCCGACCTGGGCGTGCTGCGCTACGAGACAGTGCCGTTCGACAGCACGTCCCGAGCGTTTCAGGAGCGTGCCGACGTCGAGGTCTATCTCGCGCTCGACGCCTTGCGCGACGCACTCGAGAGCGCGGACGAGCCCCACGCGCTCATGGCACTGATCGAAGCCGCCGAAGGCTGCGCGAGCCATAACCCCTGGCTCCAGACGCGTCGCGAGAAGCTGCTCTTCGCCATCGGCCAGCAGAGCGAGCGCTGCCGTCAGTGGGATCTGGCGCTGCACGTCTACGAGCGTTGCCGCTATCCGGGCGCCCGCTACCGGCGCGTGCGCGTGCTCGAAGCGCTGGGCCGCCGCAGCGATGCGCTGGTTCTCGCCCAGCAGATCGCCACAGCCCCCGAGAGCGAAGAGGAAGCCCAGCGCAACGCCCGCACGCTCGCGCGCCTGCAACGCAACCGCTTGCGCCGGCACGATGGCGGCTTCGGCTCGTCCGTCGTACGCGACGAGCTACAGGTGCCGGCGCCGGAGCAGCCGACGCGCGTCGAAGACATTGCCTGTGAGCAACTTTCCTCGGCCGACGCGCCGGCCTTCTACGTCGAGAACACGCTCATCAACGCGCTCTTCGGCCTGCTGTGCTGGCGTGCCGTCTTCGCGCCGCTGCCGGGCGCGTTCTTCCACCCGTTCCAGCGCGGCCCGGCCGATCTGCACGCACCCGACTTCGTCGCCCGGCGCGCGGCGCTCTTCGCCGCCTGTCTCGCCGAACTCGAAACGGGCGAGTACGTGCAGACCATCATGGCCAACTTTGCGGCGAAAGCCGGCATGCAGTCGCCCTTTGTCGCGTGGAGCATGCTGACGCCCGACCTGCTCGACCTCGCGCTGCACTGCTTTCCGGCGGCCCATCTGCGGCTATGGTTCGAACGGCTGCTCGCCGATCTGAAGACGAACCGTTCGGGCCTGCCCGATCTCGTACGCTTCTGGCCTGCCGAGCGTCGCTACGCACTGATCGAAGTGAAAGGGCCTGGCGACCGTCTGCAGGACAACCAGCTGCGCTGGCTCGAATACTGCGCCGCGCATGGCATGCCGGTGTCGGTGCTGCACGTGCGTTGGGAAGAAGCGGCACAGACCGCGGCCGAAGCCGCGCCCGGCAGCGCTGAAGCTGCCAGCGAGCCGCTGCCGTGAACTGCGTGAACTGGACCGTCGCCGTGCGCGCGCTATGCGAGTACACCGCCAAACGCGGCGACCTCGACCTGCGCTTCACGCCGTCGCCCACCGCGGACGAAGGACGCGCCGGCCATCTCGCCGTCGCCGGCCGCCGCCCCGCGCATTACGAGACCGAGGTCGCTGTGTCCGGCACGTGGGGCGAACTCACCGTGCGCGGACGCGCCGACGGCTACGATCCGCTGGCCCGGCGCATCGAAGAGATCAAGACCTATCGCGGCGACCTGCATGCGATGCGCGAAAACCATCGCGCGCTGCATTGGGCGCAGGTACGCATCTACGGCTGGCTGCTGTGCGAGAAACTCGGGCTCGATGCCATCGAACTGGCGCTCGTCTATTACGACATCGGCTCGCAGCGGGAAACCGTGCTGACCGAGATCGCCACCGCGGCCGCCCTCAAGGCGCATTTCGACGACCACTGCGGCCGCTTTCTCGCATGGGCCCGCGAAGAGATGGCGCATCGTGCCGCGCGCGACGCCGCGCTCACGGCGCTGCGCCTGCCTTTCGACGACTTTCGCAGTGGCCAGCGCACGCTCGCGGAGTCGGTCTATCGCGCCGCGGTGAGCGGGCGCAGCCTGCTCGCCCAGGCGCCCACGGGCATCGGCAAGACCATCGGCACGCTGTTTCCGCTTCTGAAGGCGTGTCCGCGCGCGGGGCTCGACAAGATCTACTTCCTCACCGCGAAGAGCTCGGGGCGACAGGTGGCGCTCGATACGCTGGAAAAGCTCGCGCAGGCGCAGGTCGAAGGCTCGGCCGGCGCCGCACCCGCGGCCCTGCCGTTGCGCATCGTCGAACTCGTAGCGCGCGAGAAATCCTGCGAGCATCCCGACAAGGCTTGCCACGGCGAGTCGTGTCCGCTTGCGCGCGGCTTCTACGACCGCCTGCCCGCCGCGCGCAGCGCCGCTGTCGCCGCAGGCCGGCTCGACCGCGCCGCGCTGCGCGCGGTGGCGCTGGACCATGACGTATGTCCGTACTACCTGAGCCAGGAGCTGGTGCGCTGGAGCGACGTCGTGGTGGGCGACTACAACTACTACTTCGACGTGAGCGCCTTGCTGCCCATGCTGGGCGCGCAGAACGGCTGGCGCGTCGGCGTGCTCGTCGACGAGGCACACAACCTGCCCGACCGCGCACGCAGCATGTACTCGGCCGAACTCGCGCAGACCCGGCTCGACGCCGTGCTGCGTGGCGCACCCAGGCCGCTCGCGAGCGCGCTCATGCGCGTGCACCGGCGCTGGAACGCGCTGCACGCCGACCAGCACGAGTCGTATCGCGCAGGCGACACGTTGCCCGCCGAATTCATCGCCGCGCTCGAGCAGGCCTGCGCCACGATCGGCGATTACTTCGCGGACCATCCGCAGCCGCACGACGCCGAACTCGAACGGTTCTACTTCGACGCCCTGCATTTCGCCCGCCTCGCCGAGCGCTTCGACAAGCACTCGCTCTTCGACATCACGCTCGCCCCGCCGCACTCGGTGCGCGGCGCGCGCAGCAAGCGCTCCACGCTGTGCGTGCGCAACGTGGTGCCGGCCGGCGCGCTGCGGCCGCGCATGGCGCAGGCGCATTGCGTCGCGCTGTTCTCGGGCACGCTCGCGCCCTCGGGCTACTACGCCGACATGCTCGGCCTGCCTGACGAGACCGTGAGCATCGATATCGGCTCGCCATTCAGCGCGGCGCAGCTCGACGTCTACGTGACGCATGGCATTTCGACGCGCTATCGCGACCGCGAGGGGTCGCTTGCCGCCATTGCGGACCGGGTGGGCGACCAGTTCGCGCGGCAGCCCGGCAATTACCTGTGCTTCTTCAGCAGCTACGACTACCTGGAACGCGCTGCCCACGCCTTCGCGTCGCGCTATCCGCATGTGCCGGTCTGGCAGCAGTCGCGCACGATGGACGAAGCGGCGCAACAGGCCTTTATCGCGCGCTTCGTGCCTGACGGCTGCGGCGTGGGCTTCGCGGTACTCGGCGGCGCCTTCGGCGAGGGCATCGATCTGCCCGGCACGCGGCTCATCGGCACCTTCATCGCGACGCTGGGCCTGCCGCAGGTGAACGACGTCAACGAGCAGATGCGCGAGCGCATGCAACAGCTCTATGGCGCCGGCTTCGACTATGCGTATCTCATTCCCGGTCTTCGCAAAGTAGTACAGGCAGCAGGCCGCGTGATCCGCACGCCGGAAGATCGCGGCGTGGTGTATCTGCTTGACGACCGCTTTGCACGTGCCGACGTGCGCGCGCTGCTGCCCGCGTGGTGGCGTGTGCAGACGTGGTCCGTCAAAGCCAGTCGCGCTACGGGCGCTACGGGCGCCACGCTGCAGCCCTGAAGCGCGCCTGAGCGGTCGCGTTGCCGCTTCCCGTTGCGATTACGAAAAGGTGAGCATAAATTCCGTCGGCGGGCGAATGCCCGCCCATTCGGATATGCATAACCGATCAGAGACGAACTCCGCACCCGTGTAATAAAAGTTACTCAATTCAGCCCTACATTAAAACCCATTCGGCAGCATTTTCTGGGCAATAAAGTACTATTATTCGATTTGAATTGAATTCATCATACATAACTACTCGACGCACCACGCCCGGCCCGACAGGGTCTGCCCGCGCGCGTACGCCCGTTCGATTAATACGGCGGCGTTTTGTCCGGGTGCAAGAAAATGTACCGCCGATATTGCATTCTAAAATTGTGCGGTTATCATGGCACTCCCGTTGCCGAGATACGCCGATTTACCGGAATTACCCGATTTTTCCTCGCCCATTGGCTTTCAGGTAATTCCTGCCTGGGAATTGACAAACCCGACAAACCCGCAAACCCGGCACGCTTGAGACTGGAGACGCAATGCTGAGTCCACATGAATTTGCCACTTTGATGCTGGTTAAAGAGGCGCCGGACCAGGTCGATTTCAGCCGCGCCGAACTGGACGCGCTGCTCGAACGGCAGCTCGTCTCGCTCGAAGAACTGGCCTGCGGCCAACGTCGCGCCCGCTTGACGAGCGACGGCGACTCCTTTCTCAAGGCGTTCGACCGCTCGCATTGAAAGGCACAGCGTTCGCGCGCGGCGGCGCCGCCCTGACTCGGCGCCACCGCCTTGCTGTACACGAAGTTCGATCAGCTTTCATCGCTCGTGACGTCCATGCATGCCGTGCATCGGCGTTCCGACATCGCCACCCGCCGTCGCCCTGCGCGCCGCTATCGTCAACGGCTCGCGTGGCACCGGCTCTAGAGGAGTTTCATCATGGCTCTACCGGGTCAGGACCAGATCGTTACCGCACAGAAAGCTAATGCCGACGCGTTCTTCGCGTTTGCGAACACGCTCTTCGAAGGCATGGAAAAGCTCGCTGCGCTGAACCTGCAGGCGGCGAAGTCGAATCTCGCCGAAGCGCAAGGCAATGCGCTCAAGGCGGTCGAGTGCTCGGCCAACCCGCAGGAATGGGTCGCGCTGCAAGCCGCGTTCGTCGCGCCGCTCACCGAGAAGGTCATGGCCTACGGCCGCCATGTATTCGACATCGCGTCGGCCACTCAGGGCTCGCTCGCGCAGATCGCCGAGGGGCAATACGAGCGCTATAACGGACGCTTCCAGGCGTTCGTGGAAGAAGCCGGCAAGAGCGCGCCGGCCGGGTCCGAGGCGGCCATCGCGGCATGGAAGTCGGCCATCGGCACCACCTCCACGCTCTACGACACGCTGCAAAAAGCCAGCAAGCAGGCCATGCAGGTCACCGAAAGCAATCTCGAAGCACTCACCACCGCCGCCTCGAAGGCCGCGCGGCGCAGCGCCGAGCAAGCCGCCGCCGGCACGGCAAAGCGCTAAACGAAGCACGGGCTCTCACGCCCGTGCTGCTGGTTTCGTCCTGCAAAGGCAGGATTCCTTATTTCAAGCTGATTGCATATCGGGGCACCGGCGCCTCGCTCGCGCCGATGCGGATTTCGTATTGACCCAAGGCCGTGCCGCGAGCGCCTGCTCCCGGTGCAGCCGTTTTTGAGGAAAAACCGATGGCAAAGCAGATCGCCGTAGTGACGGGCGGCATGGGCGGTATTGGCGAAGCGATCAGCATCCGGCTTCACGACGCGGGCTACGCCGTGGTCGTCACCTGCTCCCCCAGCAACACCGACGCCTCCGGCTGGCT
Source organism: Paraburkholderia sp. A1RI_3L (assembly GCF_048957895.1). Taxonomy (NCBI): domain Bacteria; kingdom Pseudomonadati; phylum Pseudomonadota; class Betaproteobacteria; order Burkholderiales; family Burkholderiaceae; genus Paraburkholderia; species Paraburkholderia sp. A1RI_3L. The sequence goes on along the minus strand of NZ_JARCHA010000003.1, from coordinate 269,915 downwards.
CGCCCGCATGGAGACGCAAGGCCGGCAGTTCCGCGCCTATCCGGTGGACGTGGCCGACTTCGACTCCTGCACGCGCTGCGTCGCGCAGATCCAGAGCGAAGTGGGACCGGTGGACATCCTGATCAACAATGCCGGCATCACCCGGGATGCGAGCTTCAAGAAGCTCGACAAGGTCAACTGGGACGCCGTGCTGCGCACCAACCTGGACTCCGTGTTCAACATGACCAAGCCGGTATGCGACGGCATGGTGGAGCGTGGCTGGGGGCGCATCGTCAACATTTCCTCGATCATCGGCAGCAAGGGCGGCTTCGGGCAGACCAACTATGCGGCCGCGAAGGCCGGCATGCACGGCTTCACGAAGGCACTCGCGCTCGAAGTGGCGAAGAAAGGCGTCACGGTGAACACCGTGTCGCCCGGTTTCATCGCGACGAAGATGGTGATGGCCGTGCCCGAAGAAATCCGCGAAACGAAGATCATCCCGCAGATTCCGGTGGGCAGGTTGGGCGACCCCGACGAAGTCGCGGCGCTCGTCGCCTATCTGTGCTCGCGCGAGGCAGGGTTCGTGACGGGCGCGAACATCGCCATCAACGGCGGGCAGTATCTCCAGTAACGGCGCGTACGCTAAACCGTCTACGGAGGGCTGCAATGAACGAGACGACGGCTATCGTCGTGGGATCGTGCGCGCTCGCCATGGCCGCGATCTTCGTCGCGGGACACTACCGTCTGGAGCAGTGGCGGCGCAAGAAACTGGGGCTCGGGCTGATCGACGTGCGCCGGCATTGGCGACACGGGCGGCATTGAGCGCTGCCGCGTGCCATCGTGAGCGGCCGTCGCGGCGCATCGGGGCACGGACCCGGGCCACGGCCACGGCACGCACGAGCCGCCGCCCTGCCGGTCCGGGGCCACCGTCCGTGGCAAAATCGGGCCGCTGCGCCGGCTGATCGGCGCAGCAAAACCTGAAGGCAATCGTATGGACATCAACAAACAGCTCGCCGCACTCACTACTTCCGAACTGCAAACAGCCGGCGCGAGCCAGGCGACCGCCATCGCGGTCAGCGTGCTGCTCCGGCACCTGCGCTCGCCGGAACTCGCGAAACTCCTCTCGGCCGCGTTCGAAAACCACCAGGCCGTCATGCTGCAGACGCCATGGCCCGACCAGATGCTGCAGTCGTTCGAAGCGACGCGGCGCTTCCTCGAAGGCGCGGCACAGGTCAGTCCCGATACCGGCGAGCGCGGCTAACGGCGCTCCGGCAGCGCGGCAACGGCGGGCACAGCCGATGCCGCTGAATCGCCTGAATCGCCTGCCTCGTCTGAATCACATAAGGCACGCGACGCATATGACTCGCGGCGCCAGGGCCACAGCAACGCATCAGCGATGCTCTGTGGCGCCGCGAGCGAATCCAGACCGATCTCGACGAATTCGTCAGGCCGCGGCCGGCGCAGCGTGCCGAACACCATATCCCACAGCGGCAGCAGGTCGCAGAAATTCCGGTTGTAGTCGGCAGCATGGCGCGAATGGTGCAGCCGGTGATACTGCGGATGGCTCACGACGAGACCGAACCGCCGCGGAGAGAACCGCAGATTCAGGTGCGCCACGTGGTGGTTCACGAGAAACACCATGCCCACCGCCATCCCCACGCTCGTGGGCGCCTTGAATACGATTCCGACAAGCGGATACAGCAGCGCGGTCTTGATGACCGGCTCCAGCCAGAAGTGCCGGTAGCCGAGCGTGACGTCGTAATGCGGCGCGCTGTGATGCAGTTCGTGCATGCGCCACAGCACCGCGAACCGGTGCTGTGCGCGATGAAACAGGTATTCGAGCAGATCCGTCATCAACAGCACGGCAGCAAAGGCTTCGCACCAGCCCGCCACGCCCTCGCGGAACGTCACCCATCCGCCGCCGAGCGCCCGCGCAAGCGCCAGGGAAACACCGAGCGCGAACGGTCGCAACAAGGCAAGCGCCGCGAGCATGGCGATCATGTAGCGGACGTTGAACCACGCATGCTTTGCAGAGGCCGCCTGTGCATGCGGAACGCGTGCCTCGATCGCCATTGCGACACCGAGCACGGCGCCTGCCGTCGCCAGCGAAGCGAGGAAATCTGCCGGCAGGGCTGCGAGCCAGTGTGCCGCGTCGGCGGAGAAGCCGTTGCTCATTGTCGTTTTCGTCCCCTTGCGGCGCGCACGATGCGGCGCGTGGCGAATGCCTCGTTGTCTGTCTGAGTGTCGGCAGATGGTGGGGAATCTTGAGCGGAACCGGCCTGCCCCTGCAGAGACAGTGAACCGGCGCAGAACGACGCCGCAGGTTGTGAGGCGACCGGCGTAGCGGCAAGCCGCACGCGACGGCTAGCACATAGCCGCCACGCCACCACACCGAGGCTTCAGCGGCCGAAGCGGGCGTCGCGGCTGTGAGGCTCCGCCGTCGCCCCGTGGGCGAACTCGAAATACAGAGGATCGAACGCGAGCACGATGCCGAATACCGACGCCTGCCGGCGTCCGCTCGCGCCCCAGAATTGCACCTGGCCGCGTGCATCCACGAGAATCACCTCGCTGCAGCCGCCCTCGAAATAGGCGGCCACGCGGCGTTCCACGTCGTCGCGCCGGTCGCGATCGAGCAGCACTTCGACGCACAGATCGGGAACGAACGGCACGGGCGCGTCCCGGTCGAACGTTTCCCATTTCTCGCACGGCATCCAGACGACGTCGGCGATCCGTATGCCATACGAGGGCGTGGTCACCGCAGCCGACATCACGGCGAGATGGCCGATCTGTTCGGTGAGCTGGCAATAGGCGTCCGTGAGCACGATCTGCCGACGCGCGGACGGCGGGGAATGGATCACCGCTTCACCGGCCTCGTCGACTTCATACCGTTCATGCCCGCTTGGTGCAGTCCAGCCCGCATCCGCACCGAGCCGGTGCCAGGAGGCTAACAGTCCATTGCGGTCCAGAAGAGAAGGCGTACCCATAAGCGTCTCGTCGGGAAGTCACCTAAGCGTATACCCTCTACCCGCCTCTTAACAATTATTAAGTATGTGTGCAGCGCACAATCCAGGGTATGCTCAACGTAGCTTCGAGGCCCTTCAAGCGGGGATTCTGATGGACGCTTCCGTGCAGCCGGTCTGCATTGTGTGCCGCAGAGCCGCCACCCGCTTGATTCAAAAACGGGGTCCGAATTCGAAGTCGAAGACGTAGAGACTTCGTTGTGCGGCGCGACAGCCGCCATTTGACGAGCACACGTTGCGACACGCCGAATCACCGGGGGCTGCCGCCGAAACCGGCCTGGCGGGTTCCCGCGAGGATGGATGGCAACCATGCCGGCCATCTCGGTGCCGTTCCACGGTGTACGGCTGGAACGTGCCGCTCATGCATTACGCGAACACCAAGGCTCGCCGGCGGGCACAGCAGCACAGCATGTCTTGCCACCGTCCGGCGCCACCTACCGGAGGTCCACCATGAAACTCGACGACGCGACTTTTCATCGACTGCGCCGTCTTGCTCCGGTCCTCGACGACATACTGGGCGCGAGGGAAGTCGAGCATGCGGATCAGGCCGTCAACGTGGCGGCGCTTGCGCAACTGTGCGCAGAGATCTTCGACGCGTATCGCGACCAGTACCCGGACGAGACCGCCCAGGCGCGCTGTGACGCGCTCGAATCGCAGTAGAGGATCGAGCGGGCTATTTGCGCACGCCGAAGTCGGCGACGGTCAGCACGACCCGCTCGCCGGGATGCGTGAGCACCTTGCGCTCGGCGACGGCGACGATGCGTTTGCGACCATCGGTAAATGCCTTGAGAACGCGCAACTCGCTGTCGCCCGGCTGTACCCAGAAATGCTGTTCGAGTGCGTCGCGCGTAATGGCGCATTCGATGTCGCGACCTCGACTCGACAGGAAAAAGACCACAGTGCGTCCATCCGGCGAAACGCCGGGTTCACGTTCAAGGGTTTCCACGATGAGAACTCGCCAGAATTTTTTTTGGCCGACCTGCACCCCGACCCGCACCCCGCCTGCACCTCACTTGCACCATATCGTACAGGCGAGACAACCTCATTCTCAAGCAAAACCAGCTGGCCGCGCGACGTTGCACGCGGCGTGCATATCGCCCGCACAACCGCGCAGGGCAAGCGGTTCGAGCAAGCGGTAAAAGTGCCGTCATGCCCTCACTGCGCGCACGGCAAACAAGGTAAAGACGAACGTCCGGCCACGCGTCTCAAGTCCCATTCGAAACTTCCCCGGCACCTTGTCGGATTCGCGATTGCGTATTCATCAGTCTAAATAACCGGCGGCGCATGCCGTATACATCGGTTAAAGCGTGCACAGAATATGGACAAACAGAGGGCGACCGCTGAATCGGGAGCAGGCATGCTGCATGAACTCCGGCGAGTCGCCGATGCGCAATACGATTTCGCAGACGTCGCCGCGGCCACTGCGCCACTCGCGCCGCCCGACGCTGCGGACGATGCGCGGTCCGCTGCCGCGTCTTTGCCGCCCGCACGGGACACACGCCTCGGCGCGTTCGCGCTGGCCGCCGTACTCGTCTTTCTGATTTGCCTCGGCAGCGGCGCAGCAAGGGCCATGTCGGGCGAAGTGCTGCCGATCTGGGTGGCCAACGGCGTACTGCTCGCGCAGGCGCTCGCGGCTCGCGAACCGTGCCGGCTCCATGTGCTGCTGGGCGGCGCGCTGGGTTTTCTCGGCGCCAACCTGGCGCGGGGCGACTCCCTCTACGTGTCTTCTTCGTTCATGGCGGCCGATATCGTCGAGGTCGTCATCGCGCTGCTCTTCGCCCCGCGCGTTGCGTGCACCGCCGAACTGGCGCGGCCGCGTCGCTGCCTGCGCTTCGTGGCAGGCGCCGTCGCGCTCGCGCCGGTCGCATCCGGGGCCGTTGCGGTGTCGCTGCTTCACGCGCGGTTCGGCGCCCATCCGTTCTCCTCGTTTCGCGACTGGGTCGTCGCCGACGCCCTCGGGATGACGATCTTCACACCCGCGGCGCTTGTGTTCTTCTCCGGCGAATTGCGCGCGCTCTGGCGCTCGGAACGACGCAATCGCACGCTTGCGTTGCTCGCGTTGCTCGCCGTGGTTGCGCTTGCCGTCTTTAGTCAGGGCACCTGGCGCCTCACGTACTGGGCGCTGCCGCCCGTGGCCGTGCTCGCATTCGAGGCCGAACTCGCCGCGGTGTTCGTCGGCGTGCTGCTGTTGATTGCGATTGCGATGGCTTTCACGATCCACGGCCAGGGCGCGCTGTGGATCGAACCTCATCACGAGTCGAATCACGCTCGCATCCTCGCGCTGCAGCTCTTCGTGCTCGCGGCCCTGGGTATCGCGTTTCCTATCAACGCACTCCAGGCGCAACGCCGCAAGCTGCTCGATCTGCTGCGTGAAAGCGAACAGCGCTACCGCGCGCTGGCAGAAAACGCCGACGACGTAGTCATGCAACTCTCGCTGAACGGCACGGTGACCTACGTATCGCCGCGCGTTCAGTCAAAGCTCGGCTACCTGCCGGCTGCACTCATGGGCACAGGCGTGCTCGGCCTCGTTCATCCGGCGGACCGCCCCGCTGTGGAGTCCGCAATCGAAGCCGTGCAGTGCGACCGCGGCGAAGTCGCGATCCGCTACCGCGCGCGGCACGCCAATGGCTCGCATATCTGGATGCAGAGCCTGCTTTCGCCGGCGTTCACGCCCCCGCACCTCCCGTTCGACGCGCTCGCGTTCACCATGCGCGACATCAACGCCAGCACACTCGAAGACCAGCGGCGCGATGCCGAGCAGATCGAGCTCAAACGTCTTGCCTATGTCGACGGCCTCTCGGGGCTCTACAACCGGCGCCACTTCGACATCGAGCTCAAGCGCAGCCTGCTTTCGGCCGACGCGGCGAATGCGAGTGCGGGCGTCGTGCTACTGCTCGTCGACATCGACGAGTTCAAGGCCTACAACGACGCCTACGGCCATCAGGCCGGAGACGACTGCCTGCGGGCCGTGGCGAGCGCCATTGCAGCCGCAGTGCCGCACACCGGTATGGCGGCGCGTTACGGCGGCGAAGAGTTCGCGATCATCCTCGGTGACAGCGATCCTGATGACGCGCTCGAGACTGCCGAACGCATTCGCTGCGGCGTCGAACTGCAGCGCATTCCGCATGCGGCGAGCAACCGGCAAACGGTGACGGTGAGTGTCGGCGTGGCGGCCGCAAGGGGCGGCGCAGAGGTCACCGTCCGCATGCTGGTGGGCGCAGCCGATGCGGCGCTGTATCGGGCGAAGCGCCTCGGCAGAAACCGCATTGCCAGTCAGGGATGGCTGACGGCCGAGGTTTGAGTGCGCTGATGCGATAGCGGCTAAAGGTTCGGACCGCCCTGCGGCCCGCTGTGGGGATGTCGGGCTGTGCCGGGACTCGGGTACGCCAGGTACGCCAGGACTTGCGCCGTTGCACCCGGCTTCGATCAATTGCCCAAATTAGCCGCCATACCTTGCCCCTTTCGACCAATTGGATTGCGTGCGCAGCGCCTACACTGTTTTCCATGGAGCGCGACATCGGCTCCATCCCCGGCTCCCCTCCGGTGGTGTTGTGAACCAGTACCGTTGATATCAGTTGCAGCACGTGCAGTCTTGAAGTTGCAGTAACACGCAGTGAGTTTGTGCAGTGGCTTCTCGTTGGAGTGAGTTTGTGCAGTGGCAGTTCGTTGTGGTGGATTTGCGTAGCGGTAGTTCGTTGTTGTGAGTTTGCGTAGTCGCGGTTCGTTGTGATGGGTTGTTGTCCGTGGTGTGCGGTTTGTTGTGGCGGTTTGTTGTGGCAGTCCGTTTCACGTATTTGACGCTGTTGTTGCACGAAGCAGTTGCAGTCTGTAGTACCGGTTGTAGCAAGCAAGGCAGCACGCAGTTCAGCATGTAGTTGAGTACGCAGTTCGGGCCGCTCGAATCCGCAAGGACGCGAGCGGCCGTATCCATTCGTGCATCCTGCACCGGGCGCCAATCGCGGCACCCTCCCCTCGCGCTCTATAATCGCGGTCGAACCAGACTGGGGAGTTCGATCCGTGAGGACCATCATCGCCGCCGCGCTTGCGGCATCCATTGCATTCGCGCTTGCCGGCTGCATGTCGTCGGCCGACAAGGACGCGCAACGCGAACGCGATTTCAACCGCACCGAAGATGCGCTGGAAGCGGCACAACGGGCCGCAACGGTCTCATGCCGCGACGCATCGCAGTGCGACAAGGCCTGGGCGCTGACGCGCGACTACATCGCACAGCGCTCGGCCACGTCAATCGTCAGCACCAGCAGCGAAACCATCGATACCGACGTGCCCGGCGGATCGGGCAAGGCCACCTTTTCCGCGACGCGCGTGCCGCATAGTGGCGGCGCCACCATCACGCTCTACGCGCAGTGCCGCGGCATGTACGGCCCGAACCGCGCCATGGGCTCCGACTACGACGATTGCGCCAGCAAGATCGTCGCCACGCAGAACGGGTTCCCGCGGTTCCTCAGCGAGCGCATCGCAGCCGGCTCGAAGTAACAACATGCGCGGCGTTGCAGCGGCATAGCTACCGTTCACGCCGATAGCGAAGCGCGCGGCGCGGTGTCTAACCCGGAAGCAGCGTACCCGCCGCAGCGATCGCCATGATGCCGGCCACCGCCCACCCGGCCGTCTTGAGCCATCCCGTCACCGCAAACTCGCGCATCACGCGAGCGTTCGTGCCCATCAGCATCACCACGATCACGACCGGCACGGCAGCGACACCGTTGATCACGGCGCTCCAGTAGAGCGCCTTCACCGGATCGAAGTGGAAGAAGGTCATGGCGGCGCCGCCCAGAATCGCGACCGCAATCACCGCGTAGAACTCGCGCGCGAGCACGAGGCGCAGCGCAAGGCTGCTGCGCCAGCGGAACACGCCGGCCATCCCGTACGCAGCCGACCCGGCGAGCACCGGAAGCGCAAGCAGCCCCGTGCCCAGAATGCCCAGCGCAAAAACGTGCGACGCCCATTTGCCGGCGATCGGTGCAAGCGCGCGAGCAGCGTCGGCCGATGTCTTGATCTCGACGTGATGGCTGTGCAGGGTGGACGCCGCCGTGAGCATGATGAAGAACGCGATACCGTTCGAGACGGCCATGCCGGTCCAGGTGTCCGCGCTGATCCTCGCGAACTGGGCGGCGGCCTGTTGCGGCACGTGCTTGAGTGGCGCGTCGCCCGGGGCCGCACGCATCTCCTCGACCTCCTGCGACGCCTGCCAGAAGAACAGATACGGGCTGATCGTCGTGCCAAATACGGCGACCACGGCGGTCAGGTAATCCGCGGAGAGTGTCGCCTGCGGATGGACGATGGCCACCGCCACCTCGCGCCAATCGATGGGCACGACGAGTGCCACGGCAACGTACGAGAAGAGCACCAGCGTGAGCCACTTGAGTATCTGCGCATACCGCTCGTAGGGCACGAAAACCTGCAGCACGACGGAAACCACGCCGATCACGACCACATAGAGCTGCTGCGGACCGCCCGTCACCAGACGCACCGACGTTCCCATCGCCGCGAGGTCCGCCGCGATGTTGATCGTGTTCGCCGCCACGAGCAGCAACACGAGAAGCACCGCGACCCAGCGCGGCGTGAACTGCCGGATGTTCGATGCGAGCCCCCTGCCGGTCACCCGCCCGATCCGTGCACTGATCATCTGGATTGCCACCATCAGCGGATAGGTGAGCAGCACGGTCCATAGCAGACTAAAGCCAAATTGCGCACCCGCCTGCGTGTAGGTGCCGATACCGCTCGGGTCGTCGTCCGCCGCCCCGGTGATCAGGCCGGGGCCCAGCCTCTTCAGCCAGAACGGGTTCGCCGTGTCCGCGGTTTCTGGTTCGCGCACGTTGTCCATCGTTGGGTCCCGAGCACAGTGTGGCGTGATCCTCGCAATGCGTGTTCCCGTGAACGGCGCTCGGTGCAGTCATTCGCCGTGCTTGCGTCGGAGAACGGACAGCATGGGGCCGCGGCGCACATTATGTGTTGTCCAATGCAATTCCCCGAGGCGTGATCGAGCCGCGCGGAACTGCATGACGCACCGCACCTCGGCACATATTGCGTACGCACAACTTACTATCGGTTACAAAGCCTGAGCGTCCCAGCGACGCAAAAACGAAGGGCGCCAGCGGCGCCCGTCGTTTTTCTGCCTTACTTCTCTAGCAGTTGCCCTTCTTGGCCTGTCCCGGTGGACAGAATCCGTTACCTGGGCCGCCTTGCGGGTGAACGACTACGCCGGGTGCGTCCGGCACGTACACCGCGCAACCTGCCAACATGCCCGTCGCCACGGCGGCGACTGCGATGAGTTTTTTCATGGAATCCCCGCGAGGAGGGGCACGCCCCTCCGTTACGCCTTGTTTGTCAGAAAGTGAAGTTGATGCCTGATTGACTGCCGCTCGTGATGCTGACCGCCGTGGACTGCGTCGCGCCCGACGCCGCATCGGCCTCTATCGTGTACTGACCGGCCGACGACGCAGCCGCAGAGAACGCGACCGGCAGCGTGCCCGTATAGGCGGCCACCATCGGGGCCGCGACCGGCAAGCTCGTCGTATAGGCGCCCGTATCGAGATTGGCGTTGGCCGATGCAATCTCATAGGTGCCCGACGACGTTTTCTGCAGCGCACGCAGGCTCGCATCCGCGGATGCCGTCACTGTGCCGCTCACCGTATTCATCGTAGCGGCCGGCAACGTGACGGGCGCCGACGAAGTCGACACATGCGTCGTTGCCCCGACCACGACCGGTACCGACGTGATGATGCCCGTCGTCTCGTCGGGCTGCGCAATGACGATGTCGTAATTGCCGTTCGTGGAGCTCTGCACGAGCGTGGAGAAAACGAAATGCCCCGTGCTGTCCGCAACCGTTCCGCTGATTACCTTGCCGCTCTGCTCCGCGTACACCGTGGCGCCCGCCTCGGCCGGCGCGACATAGCCATCGATGATGCCGGCCACGTTGGTGGGCGTCGCCGTAATCACGGGCTTCAGCGTGTAGGAACCGTTGCCCTGCTGGACGACCGACTTGCAGGCGTTGAAGTCGAGAACGAGATCGACCGTCGCGTTCGCGGCCACGTCAAACGGCCGGATGATCTTGAGGCCGCTCTGCGTCGCACTCGGCGTGGCTAGCGGTTGTTCGTTGGTCGTGCCTGAAACCACGACCGAATTGGCCACCGTATTACCCTGGTTCTGGGTCAGCACGAGGCGCACCTGCTGGTATTGCCCGGCAGGAAGCGACGCCTGCCCAAGTGTGGCCATCGTCCCGTTGATGAGCGAGAGAAGATCGATCTTCTGCGGAGTGGCAAGCGTAATGTTGGTCCATCCGCTGTCGTTGTCGCCCGCGCTCGAACTCGCGTTGATACGCACCTGGCTGACCGTCACATAGACGTGATCGAAGCCGCACGAAGGCGCATCGGTCATTTGAACGTTGACGGTGCCCGTCGGCGTGCCGCCTCCCCCTCCACCTCCTCCGCCGCACGCGGCTAATGCCACCGATGCAAAAGCAGCGGCAAGCAGTGTCTTCCTCCAGTCATTCATGGCAACACCTGTTGTTTTGTGAGTGGTGCCGGAAGAATACGTTGCCGCGAAAGCCGCAACTTTTGCACTTTGAAACAAAGCGTAACTTGTTGGAATGCCGGCGAAGTTGGGGTTGCGGAAAGGTCGCCTGGGCCGCTTCTTGGGCCGCTTAGTGAGGCTAGCCCAATTTCCGTCCCGGTCTTAATTGGAAAATTCCGGCCGCTGCGCGCCCTTCTCCTGCGCCATAGCGAAATAACGCTGCGCCAATGCAACCCAATACCGGACGCCTACGGGAATGATGTCATCGTTGAAATCGTATTTCGGGTGATGCAGGCCGGGCGCAGCCATTCCCGTCGCGGCATTACCGATCAGCACGTACGCGCCGGGCCGCTCTTCCAGCATGAAACCGAAGTCTTCGGAGGTCATGTTCGGCGGGATGTCGCTATCAAGGCAGACCTCTCCAAACGTCTGCCGAATCACTGCTTCGCACAACGCCGTCTCGTTCGGCGTGTTGATCGTCGCGGGATAGTACTGAAAAAAAGTAACCTCGACCTGCGCGCCATAGGCGGAAGCCAGCCCTTCGCACATGCGCTCGATGTCTCGCTGCAATTGCTGCTGCAGCCCCGACGACAACGTGCGGATCGTTCCCCGCAGTTCGGCACTGTCCGGAATGACGTTGTCCGTATCGCCCGCATGGAACATGCAGACGGAAATAACAGCAGGATCCGCAGGGTCCTTGTGCCGCGCGGCAATGGTCTGACACTGCAGCACCATCGAGCAGGCGAGCGGGATGGGATCAAGGCCCAGATGCGGCTGCGCCGCATGCGCCCCCTTGCCCGTTATCGTGATCCTGAATCTGGAGCCGGCAGCCATGATGGGGCCCGTGCGCAAACCGAAATGTCCCGCCGGCAAACCGGGCCAGTTGTGCATGCCAAACACCGCTTGCGTTGGGCATTGTTCGAATAACCCGTCGTCGATCATCTTGCGCGCACCGGCGCCGCCCTCTTCGCCCGGCTGGAACACGAAGTGAACGGTGCCAGGCAACTGCGGCAGCTCCTTCAGGATGCGCGCCGCACCCAGCAGCATCACTGTGTGCCCATCGTGCCCGCAAGCATGCATGACGCCATCCGCACACGATGCATGCGAGAAATCGTTGGCCTCCCGTATCGGCAATGCATCCAGATCGGCGCGCAGCACGATTCCCCACTCGGCCGACGCGCCAGGCAGGCTCGCGACCACACCGGTACCGCCCAGCCCGCGCGACACGGCATAGCCCAAGGCTTCGAGCTCGCGGGCAACCGCGTCGGCGGTTCGGTGCTCTTCGAATCGCAACTCGGGATGGGCATGCAGGTCACGTCGCAATTTCGCCCAGTGCGCGTGATGCGTTTTCAACGAAGTCTCGGGAATCACGGAGGGTTCCAATCTCGGCACCATCTCGGCACCTTTAGCAAGCAAATGACTTCAAATCCGTACTGTGATCGCGCGAGGCGTGGGCGCTGCTTTAATCGTAGAACCCGACGATCGACTTCACCTCCATGTACTCCTCCATACCTTCGATCCCATACTCGCGACCGTTCCCCGATTGCTTATAGCCGCCAAACGGCGCCTGCGGGTCCCATGCCGGATAGTTCAAATGCACCTGGCCCGACTGGATGCGCGCAGCCACCGAACGCACGAGTGCCTTGTCCGTGCCTTGCACATGCGCGCCGAGCCCGTACACCGTGTCGTTCGCGATGGCGATCGCTTCTTCGACGGTATCGTAAGGAAGGATGGCGAGTACAGGACCAAATATCTCCTGCTGGGCGATGGTCATATCGGTGCGCACGTCGGAAAAGATCGTGGGCTGCGCATACAAGCCTCGGCCGAATCCTGCGGGTCTTCCGGGGCCACCCGTAATCAGCGTCGCCTCTTCGTCGATACCCGCTTCGATCATCTGCCGCACGCGGTCAAACTGCGCGCGATTAGCCAGCGGTCCGTGCGTGGTCGCCTCGACGAACGGGTCGCCGACAATCATCTGCTGTGTGGCTGCGACGGCCAGCTCCTCGACGCGCTTCAGCGCGCCGCGCGGCACGATGAGCCGCGTGGGTGCGCTGCACGACTGGCCCATGTTGCGGAACGCGGCGGCAACGCCAGGCGCGATGGCGCGCGACAGATCGGTATCGGGCAGCACAACGTTGGGCGACTTGCCGCCGAGCTCCTGCGCCACGCGCTTGATGGTGGGTGCCGCCGCTTGCGCAACCAGCACACCAGCACGTGTCGAACCGGTGATCGAAACCATGTCGACCTTCGGATGAGACGAAAGCGATGCGCCCACTACCGCGCCCGTTCCGTTCACCAGATTGAATACGCCCGCGGGAACGCCCGCGTCCGCAATCACCTCTGCAAAGAGCAGGGCGCTGAGCGGCGAGAGTTCGCTGGGTTTCAGGACCACGGTGCACCCCGCCGCGAGCGCCGGGCCCACTTTCGCTGTGATCTGATAAATGGGCCAGTTCCATGGCGTAATCAGCGCGCACACGCCGATGGGCTCGCGCACGATCGCGGTCGTTCCTCGCTGCGTTCGGAACGGGTAATTTGCCAGATTGTCGCGCGCGACCCGAATGTGTTCGGCCGCAAATGGTACGTGCGCGCCACGGGCATAACTGATCGGCGCGCCCATTTCCGTGGCCAGTGCCGTGGCAAACAACTCCGCCCGTTCGAGTACCAAGGCATGAACGCGGTCGAGCAAGGCCGCACGCTGTTGCGGCGACGTTACGGACCACGAAGCGAAGGCCCTGCGCGCGGCGCGTACTGCCCGGTCCACATCGCGTTCGTTTCCAGCAGCGAGCTCGCAGACTGTGTCTTCGGTAGACGGGCAAACCACGGCGATTCGGTCGGTGCCGTCGGGAACCGTCCATTCCCCGTCGATGTAGAACCGATCCAGCCTTCCAGCTTGCGTCAGGTGACGAACAGGTGAATTCATTGCAATGTGTCCTTGAGCCGGTACCAGGCGCCCACCAGCGGTAAAAACCATGGCTTGCCGAAATGACCGGGAATAGCAGGCCAGGCGAAGTCGTTCCACGGATTGAGGTCGGCGCGCCCATCCATGATTTCCGCCATGAGCGTACCCATCAGCGTGGCCATGTGCGTACCGTGGCCGCTGTATCCCATCGAATAGTAGATGCCGTCTTTCTGCCCCGCGCGCGGCAGGCGGTCGGCCGTCATATCGACCATGCCGCCCCAGCAATAGTCGATGCGCACGTTTGCCAGTTCCGGAAACACCGTGGCCATTTGAGCGCGCAAAATCAGTCCGCTCTTTTCGTCGGACGCAGGGTTCGACATCGCGAAACGCGCACGACCACCAAACAGCATCCGGTTGTCGGGCGTGATACGAAAAAAGTTGACGAAGTTTTTGGTATCGGTCGCCATCCGGCGAGTTGGCAGCAACCGGTCGAGCAGCTCTTGCGACAACGGCTCGGTGACGATGATGAAAGCGCCGACCGGCACGATCCTGCGCCGAATCCAGCCGAATGGTCCCACCTGCGAGATGCCGCTTGCGAGCAACACCTGTGACGCGCGGATCGTTCCATGCGGCGTTCGCGCCACGTATGCGCCGCGAGCTTCACGCTGCAAACCTAGCACCGGCGCGTGTTCAAGGATGTGTGCGCCACGTGCCTGCGCAGCCTTCGCGAGACCGCGAACATAACGCCCCACGTGCATCCCCGCGCTCTTCTCCAGGATCAATCCGCCGTGATACCGGTTCGAACCGATCTCGCTACGAAGCTCGGCCTTCGTCACGACGCGCGTATCCGGGTCGACGCCCGCGGCGAGCAATGCCTGACTTCGCACCAGCTTGTCGTAATGCTCGGGCTTCGCTGCGAGTTTGAGTTTTCCTCTGCGCACGAAATCGCAATTGATCGACTCTTCCCTGACCAGCCGCTCGACCGTATCGACACCGGCGTCGAACGCGCGATACAACCGGTTGGCCAGTTCGGTGCCAATGCGCTGCGAGAGCGACGCGTAGTCCTGCGCAAAGCCGTTGTTGCACATGCCGCCATTGCGGCCCGACGCAGCCTGTCCCACGGTTCCTGCTTCACACACAATGACGCGCGCACCTTTCTTTGCCAGCGCCAATGCAGCTGCCGAGCCCGTGATTCCACCGCCCACCACGACGACGTCGCATTCTCCACCGGCGATCTCGGGCGTGCTGCCGGCGAAGGGCTCGGAGGTATCCAGCCAGTAAGAACCCAGATGCATCACACACTCCAAAGCAGGCGCATTGGTGCTCAAACCCCGAACCATGCGCACGGGCAACAAAAGCGGTGCTTAAAAGTCGGCGGCAAATTCGTGGCTTCGGAGCCGCCATTCGCAGCGCAAACCTAAAGCATGGCCTGACTCACCAGCGCATACAACCGGCAGACCGGGTCGGGCACTCCACGGTGTTCAGTTGCAGACGCGTTCAGAACCATCTTCGGACAGGTGTCCACTCGCTTCAATCCCTGCTCGCTTAGCCAGCCGGTCAAACCTGTTTCAACAGGGACGTCGATGCGAATGAACTCGCCCTCGCGTGCGGTCAGCCAATGGCCGATCAACGCCTTTGCGCGTGCATCGTCTTGTGAACGCAGCGCAACCACAGGGCCGATCACATGCCCCCGGCCAAAACGGCGCAGCACCGAGAATCCGACGATCTCGCCATCGCGTTCAAGCACCACGCTTTCGCCGCGCTGGAGCAATGCCATCAGGAGCGGACCACGGTCCAGACTGCAAGCGCGCGAAGCCAGTTCGACGAGGTAAGGGAAGTCGGCAGAAGTCCCCGCACGCAGCCGCTCGCCATCCAGCAACGCGACTGGAACGGCCTTGCTGACGTTCCCATGACATTGATCCAACCATCCGCACTCGCTGAAGCCAAGTTTTTCGTAGAGGGGGCGACCGGCCAGCGTCGCATGGAGCAAGGTGACGCGCGGCCCCAGCTCGTCGAGCACCGCCTTCATCAGCTCGCGGCCGACGCCCCGGCCCTGGTGCCGGGACGACACAATCACGTGCCCGAGAGAGGCCCGGTCCGCGCCGAACTTCCAGCACATCGCTGTGCCAATGACGACACCCTTTTCTTCAGCAACGAATCCCGTCGAGGTCTCAGCGGAGAATTGCCAGTCTTCCTGCCTGTATGGCCAGGCAAGCGCCATGGAAAGCGCGTGGGCCGCGGGCACATCGGCTGGGATGAACGTTCGATACCGAATATCCGCCGCGGAAGACGGAACGCTCGCAATGGATTCCCGTTTCATTTGATTTGTCCTGCGAAATATATTCGTTCAGCCACGAATCGAACCGCCCACGCTATATCACCGCGACCGCTTCGATTTCGATCTTCAGACCGAAGTGCAATGCAGGAACCGGCACCACGGCGCGAGCGGGCCTCGCATCGCCCGCCCAGCGTGCATAGATCTGGTTGAAACTCGCCCAATGCTCGATGTCGACGATGTAGACACGAACCTGGGCAAGTTTCCTGACATCGCTGCCTGCACCGGCAAGTGCGCAAGCCAGGTTTGCCAAAGCCTGGTCGGCCTGAGCTTCAAAAGACGTGTCCGTGAGCCTTCGGCCGGCAGCATCGATGGGAAGTTGTCCCGAGACAAAGACCAGACCATTCGCGACCGAAACGTGACTGTAGTGGCCACCCGGCGTTGCCAGCCCAGCGGGATTCATTGTCTGGGGCCACTGCGCACCGTTTTCATGCTGATCCATGACGACCGCTCCACGTAGAAAGCACGCTGCCCACAGAGATGGCCACGTGAATGCGACCCACTATAGAAAAAAATATTTTTGTCGTGTTTAATCTCCAATGAATTGACCGTTAACGGACCCTTAATGCTCCAGCTGGAAGACATGCAGTTGCTCCGTGCGCTCGGCGTATCGCAATCGCTTGCGGCCGCGGCAAGGTTATTGAACCTGACGCCGCCCGCGGTCACCGTACGTCTTCAGCGCATCGAAGAACGTGTGGGCGTGAACCTCGCGACGCGCGCGGCCAGAGGCATCTCCCTCACCGACGAAGGCCACCGCCTGGTTCAGGAAGCGATCGACATCCTGGAGCGAATCGAGTCCATTCCGTCCCGCGTTTCGGGAGAATCGGGCGGAGTAAGCGGGCATTTACGCGTGGTGGCACCGTTCGGGTTCGGCAGGGAATATGTCGGGCCGCTCGTTCGAGACCTGTATCGCTCGCATCCGAATCTGGCGATCTCGCTGATCCTCGTCGAAAGTCCGCTCTCTGCCGCGTCGGGTGCGGACGTAGTCGTTTCCATCGGCCACATCAAAGGGTCTTCCTGGGTAGGCCATTTCCTGGCCCCGAACGACCGTTTCCTTTGCGCGAGCCCCGCGCTTGCGCGTAGCCTGTCGAAACTCAAGCATCCGTCCGAACTCACACGGCACGCATATCTGACCTTACGGGAGAACGACGAGGACGTGACCCGTCTGCGTTTCACTCAGCACGATGCCGCGGGCAAACGCGTAAGCAAAGCCGTCACGGTTCGGTTGAACGGCGCATTGTCGTCGAACGACGGCACCGTGGTTCGCGACTGGGCCGTTGACGGCCTTGGCGTTGTCGCGCGATCCGAATGGGACTGCGCACGGCTAGTCGCAGAGGGAAAACTGAAGCGGGTCTTGCCCGCGTGGCGCCTTGAACCTGCACCGATCATGGCGCTTACGCCCACGCGTCAGGGCTTGACCGTCCGTCAGCGGGTATTTCTGGAGGCCGCGAAGCAGGCGTTTCACCCGGTGCCCTGGCGGAATTGACCTGGCACGGAACATCGCCCGCCAACCCGCCTTCCTGCTGTTGAGCCGGCATTCGCGGCGAACGCCGACCGTCGACCTTCGCACTAGAAATCAGCCACCTTGCCCCATGCGGAATTGGCGAACCGGCTGGGCCGATACGGTACGGGGTCCACAATCGGCTCGGCGCCTGTTGCGAGATCCGCGATCAGATGGCCGGCGCCAGGGCTTATTCCGAAGCCGTGCCCCGAAAAGCCCGCTGCCAGGATGAGTCCCGGTACGCCTGGCACCTCGCCAATTCCTGGCACGCCGTCCGGCGTGCTGTCGACGAAACCGGCCCAGGCATGCGTGATTCTGGCCTCACGAAGCTCAGGCAGAAGGTCGACCGCGCGGCGGTGCGTTTCGGCCACTGTCGCCCGATCAGGCTTCGGGTCCAGAATGCGCACGCGCTCCATGGGTGTTGGCACGTCGAGCCGCCACCGCTTCAGCATTTCATGACCGCCGCGAATACCTTCCAGCCCTCCCGGCAGAAGGTTGCGCCAGCGCCTCGCAAACATGGGCACGAAATGCGGAGCGAACCGCAGCAACTGAGGCGTCATATCCACGCGTGCCCGCCCGCTGATGGCCAGCGCGTAGCCTCCATCGCTGCGGCGAGTAATCGATACGCCTGAGGTGAATAGCGCATCCGGCACGCGACCTTCTACAGGCGACACACTGAGGATGGACTGGCGAATCGACGCCTGAGGAAAACGAATGCCGAGCTGGCGGCAGAACGACGACGCCCACGCGCCACCCGCGAGCACAACCGTCTTCGTCTTGATGACGCCGGCTTCGGTGACAACGCCGGCAACCCGCCCGCCCTCCAGCTCGATGCCTCGGGCCGCGCACTGTTGGGTGACGCTGCCCCCAAGCTTCATGAGTGCAACGGCCACGGCCGGCGCGGCCTTGCCGGGGTCGGCGGTGCCGTCGCTGGGCGAGAAAACGCCGCCTTTCCAGACTCGGCCAGTCGCGCCGCCCCGCTGGGTGGCCTGCTGGCTATCAAGCATGTAGGTGGTCACCCCAGCGGTCTTTGCAAAGTCGCCCCAACTGGCCCAACGGGACAACTCGGCGTCGTCATTGCTGAGATACAACAGCCCGCAGCGGCGAAAGCCGGTATCTTCGCCCGATTCGCGAGCGAATCGCTCCCACAGATCGAGACTCTTGCTGGCCATCGGCAATTCGCGAGCGTCACGGTTCTGCTGCCGGCACCAGCCCCAGTTGCGGCTTGACTGCTCGGCTCCAATCCTCCCCTTCTCTACCAGGGCGACTGAAACCCCGCGTTGAGCCAGGTAGTAGGCAGCAAAGACCCCGATCACGCCGCCGCCGATCACAACCACGTCGGCGGCGGCTGGCAGCGTGGGCGAAGTCTGTATGTGGCGCAGCGGAGGCGACATGATTTAATCTCGTTCGATTGAAGCGCGGACAGTTTGGACAACGTAAAACTTCGCCACGTGATCGCTGCTTTCCCATCCCATCGACGTACCGCGAGGCACAAAGAGCGCGTCGCCCGTGCCGAGCGACAGCACACTGCCATCGGGGGCAGCGAACCGCACGCTGCCGGCCAGAAGCTGCATGAACTCGTTCACGGGATGCGGGCGAACAATTCGATGGTAAGGCGTCGAATCCCACGTACCGGCGCGGTACTCTGCGCCCTCCTCGGTGAAGACGTTGTCGCTGCGGCATTGGGGGGCCGCGCCCAGCAGCAGCTCCGCGGGCAGCGATGAAGACGGCTTGAAGTCGGCGTCGGCGCGCAAGGGAAAAAGGCCGCGTCGCGTAGGGCTCTGGCAATCGGCCGCGCAGAATACGAAGCGTGCTCGGGACCCGGCTCTCACCCGAAGTGCGGTCCCGCCTCCGACAACGGCGCCCTCCTGTGGGCCGAGCACTAGCGGTGCCATTCCGGCCGCTTCCAGCGTGAGTTCGCCTTCCACGACCACGATGGTTTCAATGTGCGGAAAGCTCGGTACGTCAACCTCGCCAACGAAGTCGATACGACCTGCGACCATCGAGTTGGGCCCCTCCCATGCGATCTCCCGATGCTGCGCGAATGGGTCGTTCCTACCGAATGCCTGCCTGCGGAACACGGTCGAACAAGGCGCTCCGTCGGCACGGTGCAATACGAATGCTGTGGTCACTTTTTCTCCTGTCGACGGCACGGCTCATCGTTGATGCGCGCAATTGTGCGGCGCAAGCGTGTTCATGTGGTTAATTTTCCGACAAGCGAGGGTTAAACGCTAATTAATGACAGGCCGATCCGGCGCCTGTCCCATCGTTGTTCCTGGTCGAAAAGCGACGACTATCCGGCATGCCGAACGGGCCCCGACCACTCCATGCGATAGCGAAGCGCTCGAATCTCGCGCCTCTGACGCAGCATCGTCTTCGACACATCGACATTCACGGACGCTTAATGGCTGGTTTATCAATCGTTAAGCACAACTTCTCGACAAACTCCTATAGTGGCTCCTGCCTCGGCGCGATACCTGCATCCGACGTCGATCGCGCGAAGAATAGCCAGGAGTCGCACATGAATCTGGAGTCGTTGAACACCCCGGCCGCATTGATCGATGTCGCGCGCATGCAGCACAACATCGAGCGGATGCAGCAACGCATGAATGCGCTCGGCGTAAGGTTCCGGCCGCACGTCAAGACAACCAAATGCGAACAGGTGGTCCAGGCGCAAATGAACGCCGGTGCGCGGGGTATCACCGTGTCCACACTCAAGGAAGCCGAACAGTTCTTTGCAAGCGGCATTCGCGACATCGTCTACGCCGTCGGCATCGCCCCGACGAAACTCCAGCAAGCACTGGCGCTACGCCGGCAAGGCTGCGACCTGAAGATCGTCGCCGATAGCGTCGCCTGTGCCGAAGCGATCGTCGCTTTCGGTCGCGAACACGAAGAAGCCTTCGAGGTCTGGATCGAAATCGACGTGGACGGCCATCGCTCAGGCATCGTGCCCGATGACGACACACTCCTTGATGTGGCAACAACACTCTGCAACGGCGGCATGCATCCAGGTGGCGTGCTGGCCCATGCAGGATCCAGCTATGACTACGATGCACATGACGACCTCGTCCGCATCGCCGAACAGGAGCGTTCGGGTTGCGTGCGCGCCGCCGATCGTCTGCGGGCCGCCGGACTGCGATGCGACGTGGTCAGCATCGGCTCGACACCCACCGCGCTGACTGCTGAGCATCTTGAAGGTGTCACCGAGGTTCGGGCAGGCGTTTATGTCATGTTCGATCTCGTCATGCACAACGTGGGCATGAACGAGACATCCGAGATCGCATTGAGCGTATTGACCACTGTGATTGGCCACCAGAAAGAGAAAGGCTGGGCCATTGTCGACGCGGGCTGGATGGCAATGAGCCGCGACCGCGGCACGCAGCGCCAGAAGCGGGATTTCGGCTACGGACTCGTCTGTCATGAAGACGGCAGTGTGCTGGACGGATACCTGATGAGCGGCGCGAACCAGGAGCATGGCATCGTCTCGCGATGCGGCGCACCCGATCACGAAATCGATCAGCGGTTCCCCATTGGAACACTTCTGCGAATCCTGCCCAACCATGCGTGCGCCACCGGCGCGCAACATCCCGCCTATCATGCCGTACGTGCTGACGGACAGATCGAAACCTGGCCGCGGTTCTATGGCTGGTAATGAACGTCGGTATTAAAAGCGAGAACATGCAACGCATCGATTCAGATGACGACTTTCAGGGCTATGGCTATCCACGCGTGCCCCGCACTTCGTCACTTCTGGCCCAGCAGTCCGGCAACACGTGAGAAATGCGTCTTCTCGATAATCTGGATCCGGCATGACGCATTCGATGCCATTGCAGGAAGCCGGACGCTCGAACGGGTGAGCACGAAGATCGAGCCCACCTCCCCGCCTCCAGACTGCGCTGGCGTGCTTCGACATGACGGCGGCTCGACCCACAGGCGACGAACCTCGCGGATGCCCTCATGCGTGACGGCATCCGCGCGACCCCAGTGCAAGAGCAGGCCGCGACGGCGGCTCAGCTTATTTACCCAGCCACGTCGATTGCGGACAACACCCTGATGACCGGTGGCGCCGCGAACCAGTCGGCCGACTTCGTACGGAACTCCTTGAAGTGCGGACTGGCCACGTGTGCATCGAACGCTGCCTGGTCGTCGTAGATCTCGTACAGATGCAGGTGTGGTGAACCATCCTGTTCGCGGAACAGGTCGTAGCGCTGGTTGCCCGGTTCGGCACGCGTCTTGACCACCATGCTGCGCAGCTCGGCTTCGCCGGCCTGCGCGTGCTCCGGCTTCAGGAACAGGGAAGCAATCACGTGAAGCGCCATCTTGTCACTCCTTTCGAAATGGAATCGAGCAGGTCGAAAGCTTGCGTCCAGCGACGCCAGGTTGCAACCGTTTTGTATCGGCGGGATGCGGTGTCGGTGCAATCGGACGGCCGGCTGATCCTCCAGCAACAGCGTGGCCCGCGGCCGGTGTCACGCCACGTCCATTGAAGTCAGCGCGCAGACGCGCGCTATCTGTGAACGCAGTTGACCGCCAATTAACCGGTAAGTGATTGGTAAGTCGAGCTCCCATAAAGTCAGTCCGCCCTTGTCAGCTGACCTCCTGGAAGCAATCGTGAAAAAAAACCATCTGCCGGTTCGGCCCGTCATCCTCGCCACCGCCTTGCTTGCGCTCCTTTCGAAGACGGCGTGGGCCGAAGGAGAGGGTCTCGACCAGGCCGATGCGGCAAGCTCGGGACTTACGATCCTGAACAATGCGACGAACGTGACGCGCTGGGGCCTGGGTGCGGGAGTGGGTGTCGGGCAATCGCCATACAAGGGATACGGGACGAAAGTTGAACCGTTTCCGTTGGTTTACTTCGACGACAAGTGGGTGCATCTCCTTGGCACCACGCTTGACCTGAAAGTCGGCACCTGGCATGGCGTGAGCGTCGCACTTCGCGGAAAGTATTCGCTGGGCGATGGCTACAAGCAATCGGATGCTCCGGTCCTGAATGGCATGGAGGATCGGAACGGCGCTTTCTGGTACGGTCCGGCGCTCGCATGGCACACCGCGTTCGGCACGCTGTCCGGCAATTATCTGCTGGGCGGAAACAAGGGCGAGAAGGCCGCTCTGGAGTACAGCAAGTCCTTCGATGTCGGCGATTTTTCGCTTACACCGCACGTGGGCATCGAGTGGCTAAGCGGAAAATACGTGAATTACTATTACGGCGTGCGCCCTTCCGAAGCGCGCCCCGGACGTCCGGCTTACACGGGCACGGCAACCTGGCGCACGTCGCTCGGAACACGCGTCGATTACAACGTCACGAAGCACCAGCGCTTCGTGCTGGACGTGGGCGTATCGCACCTCGGCAGCGGCATCACGGACAGTCCGCTGGTCGGCAAGCGGTTCATCCCAGATATCAGGCTCGGCTACATTTACCAGTTCAAGTGAGTTCAATTCCATGGCGCGAGTCGCAATTGTGGAAGACCACGAACGTCTCGCCGACATGGTGAGACAGGCTCTCGCCGGCGTGGGCATCGAGGCGGACCTGTTCCACACGGTCTCCGAGGCGGCCTACGGCATGCGCCGGGCAGACTACGCGGTGTTGATCGTGGATCGTGGCCTGCCTGATGGCGATGGGCTCACCTTCCTGCGCACGCTGCGCAAGGCGCACCAGATGACACCGTGTCTTATGCTGACCGCTCGCGATGCCCTGCACGATCGTGTGGAGGGTCTTGAAAGCGGCGCCGACGACTACCTGACCAAGCCGTTTGCCATGAGCGAGCTGGTTGCGCGAGTGCGTACGCTGATGCGCCGCCCGGCGTTGCTGACGGCGTTGGTCATGTCGTTCGGGGGCGTTACGGTGGACCCTCGGCAACGCGAGATGCGGTGTGGCGCATCGTCCGTTCTGCTCGCGCCGGCAGAACTGCAGATCATGTCGTGCCTCATCGAGGCGGGCGGCCGGACGGTTCGGCACGCAGCGCTCGAGCATGCCGCATGGGGACTCGGCGAAGCAGTCACACCGAATGCACTGGAGGTGACCGTGCACCGGTTGCGCAAGAAGCTGGCCGCAATCAACGCAACGGTGCGACTCGTGAATCTTCGCGGCACGGGCTTCACCCTTCAGGAAGCTTCCGATGGCCGCGAGCCACATGCGCCCCAACACGAGCACACATGAACGGGGGCGTTCGTCGTTCCAGCTGTGTCCCGTCATCCGGCCGCCGAGGCCAATACCGCTTTCAGCAAAGGAGCGTCGTGCTTGATCATTGGATTCGAAGTCTGTCTGCGCGGTTATGGGTCACAACCGTCGTGGCACTGGCCACCAGCCTGACCGCCTTGGCTGCCCTCGTGATCTATGTGTTCGATCGCTATCCGGAGCAGACGCTGGGTCGACGGGAGTTGATGGAAATGGTCCGTAACGTGGTTGACGGAATCAGCTTCGACAACGACGGTATGCCTGTTTCCGTAAAACTTCCGGAGCATGAGGACTGGTTTTTCCGGGTGGCATCCACCGAGCTCAAGTACCGGATACTGGACGAACACGGACACATCCTGCTGGTTTCGGACAGAGGCAAAAGCGAGGGCCCGTGGCTCACAGACGATTTTTCCAGGGACACAAGCAAGATAGCGCACGTGACGATCGGCGGGCGGCGGTTCTCCATGGCGACGCAGCGGATCGTGCGCGGCGAATCCGTGTACTACGTGCAGACTGCGACAAGTGAACGTTTTACCGAAGCGCTCGTCAGCCTGAAGGTCAAACCGATTCCGGGCATAGTGAGGACCATCCTCCTTGTTGCAATCGTCACCTTCGGGCTGGCACTCCCCTTCACGATTCGCCGGGTGCTCAAGCCGTTACGCGACGCGTCCGATGCCGCAGCGCAGATTACGCCGCGCAATCTGAAGACGCGTCTTTCAGCTCGCGGCATTCCGAGCGAGATCAAGCCGTTGATCAATGCATTCAACGAGGCGCTTGAACGACTGGAGAACGGCTTTACGGTCCAGCAGCAATTCCTCGCGACCGCGGCGCATGAGCTTCAAACGCCGCTGACCCTGATCCGCGGCCAGATCGAGTTGCAGCCCGAGATCAGGGAAAAACATCTGTTGTTCCGCGAGATCGATCTGATGTCGCGACAGGTCCGGCAACTGCTGCATCTGGCTGAAGTCAGCGACGCCCAGAATTTCGACTTCGGCGAAGTGAACACCGCCGACGTGGCGCACGAAGTGATTGGGTATCTCGCCCGTAAGGCGGATGACAAGCAGGTGAGCCTGCGTATCGAAGAACGTGTCGCACTACCCGCTATTTGGGCCGACAAAGGCGCGCTCTTCATCCTCCTCAAGAACATCGTCGAAAACGCCATTCATGCGTCGCCCGCGAATGGCATCGTGCTGTTGAGGATCGACGCGGCGTCGATCGGAATTAGTGACGAAGGGCCCGGCATACGCGAGGATCATCTTCCCTTTCTGTTCAAGCGATTCTGGCGCGCGCCCGACGCCACGCACGAGGGTGCCGGTCTTGGGCTCGCGATATGCAAGGAAATTGCGCTGGCGCATGGTTGGCGGTTAACCGTGAGCGCTTTCTCGCCTGGAACGGGCTTCACTGTGTGGTTGTGATCGCGCTGCTCGCGGTGCCGATCCTGATCCAGCTGCTCTTCTCGCAGGCTTCGTGATACGGTCCTACTCCCTTTCGAGCACGACATGGCATCCACACTCAGCTGCTTCGATAGTGGTGCGGTCGAGCACGCGAATCGATCCCGGACGGCAGCGCAGGGCGCCGCTCGCTTTGAGCGACTTCAACGCGCCTCAGCGACACCGCCGCCCCCGCGGATGGCGCGGAAGGCGGCGGTGTTCATCGCCGCTTGAGAATCACCACGACCAACGCGCGCCGACATTTCCTCCAACAGTCCGGACGTGCTCGCCGTCCAGATTCGTGCCCCAGTTGACAGCCGCATACGCACTGCCGTGCTTCGAAAACTTCGTGACCACGCCGACGTCGATCCGGGCCGTTGTCTGGTTGACCGGCGTGCCGATCGACGTTCCGCCGTCATAGTTCTGGTGGTCGCCGCTCGCGAACGCGTGCAACACGTTGAACCCCATATAGGGCTGCCATGCGGCGCCAAGCGCGTCCCACGTGCCCTCGAATCGCACGCCGAATCTTGCCAGCACGCTATTGCCGCTGCTGAACCCCACGCTGGAGGCGCCGTCGTTCAGATCGCGGATCGACAGATGCTGGTAGACCAGTTGCGCCTGAGGCTCCACCGTGAGTCCATGCCCGATGGGCAGCGGCAAACCGCCTTCGATTGAGGCCGTGACGGCAGTACCGTGAGTGCCCGAACGGATGTTGTCGCTCGATGTCGTATCCGCCGTGAGCGCGCTGCCGGAAATGACCGTATCCGTATACCAGCCGCCCGGCCCGATGTGTGTCCAATAGCCGGCGAGGCTGTATGCGTTGACCGCGAGATGTCCGACGGCGGCGCCCGGCACGCCCACCGCAAACCCGCTGACATCGCCCGTTGCGCGCGCCATGCCGAGATAGAAGCCGTAGTGGTTGCGATGGCCGCCTTGCGTGCCGTCCGCATAGATGTCGTGGCCCACCTGCACGCCGCCCATCGAGCCGTCGAATTGCGGACTCACATCGCCGCCTTCCGACAGCACGCTATGCGCGCCCCAGACACGGCCCCATCCTGCTGGCAGGCTGCCCTTCTCGTTCAGCAGCATCTGGTCGCCCTGGCGCAGATGGAACTCGTCGATCTGCATCCAGTCGAGTTGGCGCATGACGTCCGGAACCTGCGCGTAAAGCGCGACCTCGGGGCGGTAAAGCGTGACCGCATGGGCATTCGCTGCCGGCAAGGCCGGCGTGCCCGCTGCCGCGCCCACGGTGGACGCGCCGCTACCGTTCGCGTTTGTCACCGCTGCGCTGCTCGCGGCGGGCACCGTGTTGCGCAAGTACCAGTTCTGCGACGTGCCCGCGCTCACGCCGCCCTTCGCCAGATAGTATTCGTACGCGCCGCCCTTGACCGTGCCGCCCGCGAGCGTAAACGCGCTCGTATCGGTGGTCGCACCGTTGGTGGCCGCAACGACCTCGATGCCGTTCGACACGATCGGCGCGCCCTGGCCGCCCACGTTCGTCACCTTTAGCGTGGTCGCCCCCGTTGCCGTGCCGCCGTTGATGACGAGCTTGTCCGAAGCCGCATTGTCCGCGGCGAGAACGGTGTTGAGCGCGATGACGCCGTTTTGCCCGACGTAGCTGTTGACGTTCAGCGTGTTGCCGGCCTGAGCGCCGCTGCCGAGTTGCACGATGCCCGCGTTCGCCAGTTGGCCGTTGATCGTGAAGCTGCCCTGCGCGTCGGCTGCGGCCGACGGCAACGCATTGGCCACCGCGATTGTCCCGTTGTTCGTCACGTCGCCATTGACGGTGCCATAGCCGCCGAGCACAGCGCCCGTTGCAACGGCCACCGGCCCCGCAACCGACGCCCCCGCGCTCGACGCATCGCCCACCACGAGCGTGCCGGCCGCCACTGAGGTTCCACCCGAATACGTGTTGACACCATCGAGCACGAGCGTGCCGGTGCCCATCTTCGCCAGAGCGCCGGCGCCCGTGATGTTTTGCGCGATGGTCGACTGGAAGCCCTGCGTATCGATCGTGCCGCCGTTCGACGTGATCGATACCGCTCGCGTGCTGGCCAGATCGAAGCTGCTGCCCAGTTGCAGCGCGCCGCCGTCGAAGGTCACGCCACCCGACGTACCGCCGAGCGCGCTGTCCGCCGCCACGGAGACCGTGCCCGCTTTCAGCACGGTGCCGCCCGTGTACGTATTGCCGCCGGCGGCGGAGGGCGCAAGCGTCAGCGTGCCCGTCCCGTCTTTCTCGACCACGCCCGAGCCGCCGATGGCGCCCGTGTAGACGCCGTCCACACCTTGCTCGAACTGCACGAGTCCGTTGTTGGTTACCGTGGGCGGCAGGCTTTGCGCGCTGGCCTGCAGCACGCCCGGCGGGTCCACCGTCACGCTTCCCGTGAACTGCGACCCGTCGCCGTTCAGCACGAGCGTGCCCTGCTGAACCTCGGCGGCAATCGGACCGACCACCGCGCCGTTCAACGTCAGCGTTCCCGAGCCGGTTTTGTCGAGCGCGCCCGAACCGCTGATGCTCTGGTTGATCGTCGAGTCGAAGGCCTGTGTGTCGATCGTGCCGCCGTTCGAGGTGACGGAGACGGCGCGCGTGCCGGCAAGGTCGAACGCGCCGCCAAACTGCAGGGTACCGCCGTCGAAGGTCACGCCACCCGACGTACCGCCGAGCGCGCTGTCCGCCGCGACCGAGAGCACGCCCTGCCTGAGAACCGTGCCGCCGGTATAGGTGTTGCCGCCGGCGGCGGTGGGCGCCAGCGTCAGCGTGCCCGCCCCGTCTTTTTCCACGGCACCCGAACCGCTCACTAGGCCGGTGTAGGTGCCCGCCGTGTCTTGCTGAAACTGCACGAGGCCGTTGTCCGTCACCGCGCCCGGCAGACTCTGCGCACTCGCCCGCAACGTGCCCGCCTGATCCACAAGCATCGAACCGGTATAGCTCGCGTTGTTGCCGGTCAGAACCAGCGTGCCTTGCTGGACCTCGGCGGAGGTGACGCCCATGCTGCCGATCGGATTCGTGATCGTCCAGGTACCGCTGTCCTTCTTTTGCAGCGTCTGGAAGTTGGTGATCGTCGTGGGCAGCGTGTCGCTGCCCGTGCCGTTGAGCGTCAGCAGATTGCTGCCGCCTCCGCCGTTGATGGTGCCCGATACGCTCGATCCGGTGTACATGTTGAGCGTGTCGTTGCCGCCTGCAAAAACCAGGTTGCCCACCACCTTGCCGAGGTTGCTGAACACCACAGCGCCGTTGCCCGACGCCCCCATCACGTTGCCCGGGGCCTGAATGACACCCGTGGCGTTGTTGATGACCGTATTGGTGCCCGACGTGTTCTGAAACCAGATCGCCGCCGAATTGACGCCGCGAATGGTCCCGTTGTTGATGATCGTATTGCCGGTGCCCTCCGGATTCACGGCCTCCGCGTCGCTCTCTGTGCCGTTGGCGAGCACCGTCGCTCCCTGCTCCACCGTCAGCGTGCTGTTGTTCCGGAAATCGATCGTATTGCCGCCCGTGCCGTACGTGCCGGTGGTGTTCGTCGCATTACCCTGCACCAGTGCGCCGGACTGCACGACGATGTTCGCGCTGTCCGACAGCGCGATGGCGCTGCTGTTGCCAACGACGACCTGCGCATTGGGGCCCACCGTCACCTGGGAACCCGGTGCTTCCGTCGGGCCCGCGCCGATCATCGTCGTCCATGGCGACGGCGAGGTCGTGTCGCAAGTGGTCGTCGTGCCCGACGTCGCGCAGTTCGCGTGAGCGAGCGCAGGAATGAGGGCGATATAGCCGAGAACCGCGAGCGTCGTCGCCTTCGGGCGGGGGTTCAGCGTGATGCAGGAAAGTTGATGCCGATTCCCGCGCAAATTGGCGTCACAGTGCGACGCCTCGTGGGGTAAGCGCTCTTTTTTCATTTTCCGCGTATGCCTTTTTGGGATTGTTTTACGTCTATGTTCGACGCACGGGACGCCGGTGCTTCGAACGACGGCTGAAGGATTCGACGGACTGGACAGCTTATCCGTGAAAATCACGTCCCTGCACGAGTGCGGAATATAGGGAAATTAAAAAAAGCGAATGTAAAGGATCGTTAAACGGTTTTCTTAAATAGAGGGATATACCGCTTACACATCTTGCAATCGTTAAAAAGCCGCAATGAATTACCGCGACGCAAACGATTGGCGTTCGACGCTGTAAATACGCAAACGTTTGCGATTATCTTTTTATTGCGTGGCGATATCCCGGAAAAACCATGCAGGGGAATGCTCAACAAAGCTCAAACGGTTGGCCGGCGGGCCTCGGCAGCCTGCTGCACGGGGGTCTGCACCCGCGGCGGCATCTTCCTGAGAGCCTGTCTGGAAGCCACTGCGGTCGCGAGCGCAAAGCATCGGGCCGCGGTAGTAAGTCGCGTGACCTCGTGGCCATAGAGGATCGGGATTATTCGCGCGAATGGCGAAGTGGCGTACCGTGATGAAACGCGTGCGCAGGTGCGCCGTGCTTTTACCTTCACAGGTCGTCAATTTCATTAAGCCGCGGCGGATGGGTTTCGCGCCGCGACATTCTTTATGGCATCCCAACATCTGGAGACGCGATTTTATTTTTACATCGCATTATGCTAAAGCCGTCCCTTTATAGGTAAAAACGTATCTGCCGCGCAAAACGAGAGCTGCGTTAATACAGAAAGGAAACCGAAATTCGTCCTCGTCGACGCTAATTGAGGCGAGGCTCATAGCAGTGAGCCCTATGCATGGCGCCCGGCGTCGTACTCAACGCAACCGCAGGAAAGCGGGCACGGATCGATCAGGCGATACCAGACGGGAGCAGACCGATTCGATACGCCACGAGCGGCCGTATCCACAACGACAGAAGCCAGGGTCGCATCCAGCGATCTGTCGCCTCGTCTGCGAAGGCGGTTCGCCGGACAACGCCTGATAGCTGGCGGCGGCGGGGAAACGTCGCTGCCGCGCGTTGTCCTCAGTTCGTTGCCCACACCGTTGAGGCGTACAAACGCCGATACTTCACAAGGTATAGAGGAACCCAGTTGGCTTCCGACGATTGCCGCGGGTGACGAGCACGCGCTGCGGACGATGATTCATGAGTTCTCTTCCAGGTGTTGAGCGACGAATTGGCCGGCCGCGGCGCCGGCCGTGGATACGCCGAGGTCAGGATGGTTGAACGAGCGGCGTGCACGCGAGAAGCCCGGCACGGTGCGCGGCGGCGAAGATCGCTTGTGCGAATCCATGCCGGGTCGTGACGGGCGTGCCGCACAAATGATAGGTGCCCCAGGCAAGCGGCTCGCCTGCACGATATCGCGCGGCGAAACGTCAAGGTACGGTGAGATGTCGCCGTCGAGCCGTTCCCGGCCACACGGATCGTTGACGTGCTCATAGGTCGACTTCCCCTGGGCACGAGAAAAGGCACGGGCGCCGGCTCTGCTCAGTGAGCCCAGCGCAGGACCTGTGCGTCGAGCCGCCGGGCAATCTCGATCAGTCCGGCACGTGTCGCCGGATGCAGCGGCACGAGCGGCCGGCGCACAGCGTCCGACGCGATCACCCCGCCTTCCTTCATCAGAGCCTTGCAGGCAATCAGTCCGCATTGGCGGTTCTCGTAGTTGATAAGCGGCAGCCAGCGTGCGTAGCCCGCCGCCGCTTCATCGCGATTGCCCGCCAGATAGGCCTTCAGGATCGGCTGCAGGCCGTCCGGATAGCCACCGCCGAGGATACTGCCCGTCGCACCCGCATCGAGGTCGGCCAGCAAGGTGATGGCCTCCTCGCCGTCCCACGGTCCTTCGATGGCGTCACCGCCCAGCTCGATCAGCTCGCGCAGCTTCGCGGCCGATTGCGGCACCTCGATCTTGAAGTAGCGCAAGTTGTCGATCTTGTGTGCCAGCCGCGCAAGAAACGCAGCCGATACCGATGTGCCGCTCATCGGCGCGTCCTGGTACATGATCGGAATGTCGATGGCGTGCGCCACCTCCTCGAAGAAGTGTTCGATCGCCGCCTCGCCGCAACGAATCGTCGCGCCGTGATACGGCGGCATGATCATCACCATCGCGGCGCCAGCCGCCTGCGCCGCACGGCTACGCGCGGCACAAATAGCCGGACTGAAGTGCGTGGTCGTGACGATCACCGGCACGCGACCCGCGACATGGTCGAGGATCGTGGTTGTCAGCAGCGTGCGCTCTTCGTCAGTCAGCGAAAACTGTTCCGAGTAGTTCGCGAGAATGCAGAGGCCGTCCGCACCCGCGTCGATGATGAAATCGACGCAGCGCTTCTGCCCGTCCAGATCGAGCGCGCCCTCCTCTGTGAAAATGGTTGGCGCAACGGAGAAGGCGCCTGCGTAGCGGCGCTTGATCGGCGTTGTACGGTTCATCTCGCTTCCTCTTCCTTTAATTAAGGATTGCATAACGATTAATGAAGTCCATCACCCTGTTTTGCCATGCGACACATGGCGAACGAAAAATCGCCTCCACGTCAGACGCGGCCGTACTTCCCGCGCAGGCCATCCGCTACGCCGCACAGGATGGCCTGCAGCTTCATGCGCTTTTCCCGTGCGTGCAGCAACACGAAGGCAATATGCTTGAGCGTGATCAGGTTGATGAGCAACAGTGCGGGGTAGCGGCGCCAATAATCGCGCGCGACCAGGATGCAGTTACGGGCCGCGTAGTAGTGCCGCAACGCGCTTTGGTCGAATATCTCGACGCGCGGCCAATGCTGCGCCGGCACCGGTTTGCCAAGCTCGTGCGGCAGCGACACGTCCGCGTTCACGCATACCGGCACCCCGTGCGCCTGGGCGCGCATGCAGTACTCCGCATCCACATGGTCGATGAAGAAGTCTTCCCGGAACCGGCCCAGCGCGCGATACGCTTCGAGCGAAATCGCCGTGCCGGACGAGATGATGACCGAGCACGGTTGCAGCCCATGCGCGCCGTCACGAATCGGCGCGATCTGCGCTGACCAGCGCCGCACGGTGAAGAGCGGCAGGTCGCGCCGGACATTCAGGTTGAAGATGCGCGGCCCGACCAGAAAGCGCCTGTCGCCGACGGCCGCGCATCCTTCCAGCATTCGCGCAAAGTAATCGTCGGGGATCGTCGAATCCTGATCGAAGATGAAGAACACGTCGCAGCCGCGTCCAATCAAAAATTCGACACCGGCGTTGAACGCGCCGGCAATGCCGCCGCGATTGTGATTGGCGATGACGTCGATGCCGTTGGCGGCAAGGCGCGCATGCAGGACCGGATCGGTCTGCGGGGAGTTGTCCACCGCAACGACCACGGGGCTTAAGGCGGGCAAGCGCAACAGATGATCGGTTTGTTCAGCGCTCGGCTTGTACAGCGTAATCAACGTGCCATGTTTCATGACGACGCCTCATCGCAAAAGAATGATGGTTCGCCGCCCTCGCCTGCGGGCGGCGGCTTCCTCCTTTCAATTGCTGCTGTCCCTTCTTGCCACGAACAGCACCTATCGTGGCCGCCGTTATTTTGCGTACAGCTTCACGACGCTTGCATGAACCACGCGCGTGATCTCTTCCATGCGCCAGCGAATGTGGGTATCCGTCAACGCCACGCAGCGCGCGGTGTCGCGCTCCGCCAGTGCATCCAGAATCTGCAGATGCTCGGTGAACGCTTCGTTGCGGCGCTGATCGACGTCGACCCAACGGACGTAGTGGATCCGGGCATTGATTCCCTGCAGCACCCTGCCAATCTCTGCGTTGCCGGACATCGCCGCCAGCTCGAGGTGGAACAGCTCGTCATTCACGACAAGCTCGTCCGACGGCATGCGCTCCGCAGTCTTCATGACCTGCTTCCAGAAGCGGCGCAGCGTCTTGATGTCGCCGTCGGAAGCCCGCTCGCACGCGAGCATGACCGCCGTCGATTCAATCGAACGCCGCAATTCAAAGAGATCGAACACGTCCTTCTCGCCCAGTTCGCGGATGAAAAATCCCCGGTTCGGCACGAACGCCAGCAGGTTCTCGGCCACCAGCCGGTTGAGTGCCTCGCGAATCGGCGTACGGCTTACGTCGAGGCGCTCCGCCAGCTCGAGTTCGTTGACGCGCTCGCCCGGCCGGATCTTGTACAGCACCGCCATCTGCTTCAACTGCTCGTAAATCTCGTTGACCGTCATGCCCGTGCGCTTCGGCGCAACGGAGTCCCGCCCGCCGGGACGCACGTTCCGCGCAATCACGGAATCCGCTGTCATGTTGTCTCCTGGTTCAATCTGTCACCGCTCATTATCACTACCCTTCCAACCTTCAGGCCAACTCTCGCGTGGCTACACGTGACACGTGCGGCACGTGTAGCCGCATGCCGCGGGTGCGCGCACGCTTCAGACCGTGAACAGTCTGCCGAACTGCGGCAGCGAATCGGTCACGCCGGCCAGCCGCAGCGCATGCCAGGCCAACGCATGATTGCTCGACAAAACCGGCTTGTCGAGCCGCGCCTCGAAGCCTGCAATGGCGTCGGCAAGCCGAAGGCTCGTGCACGACACGAACACCGCATCGACGGCGGGATCGCTCGCCAGCTCGAATACCGCGTGCTCGATAGACGCACGGTCGATTCTCGCGACCTCGTTGTCGTCGCGATGTTCGAACGACCCTATCCGTACCACGTCGACGCCGCGCTCCCGCAGGTAGCGCGCCATCGCTTCGTTGATGGGCCGCTCGTATGGCGTGAGGAGGGCCACCCCTCGCGCACCGAGCGCGTCGAGCGCCACCCGCGCCGCGGTAATGGGCGTCGTGCAGGCCACGTCCGGGCGCGCCTCGTGGATGCGCTCGAAGACGCGTTCTTCGCCGAGCACCATCGATGCCGACGTGCAGCCGAAGGCGACGACATCGAGGTGCTCGCCGGGTCGGATCAGCTCCACGCCCGCGCGAATCCGGCCGTCCATCTGCCCGAGCGTGGCCGCCGTGATTTCCGCCGAGTTGGCGACGCGGCTTTCGTAGAACGCAACGCCTTCGAGCGCGAGCATCCGGCGCCATTCGTATTCGATCGTGTGATCGGTCGCGAGCACGACAAGGCCGATGGCGGCGCGCCGCGCGATACCGTCGTCCAGCGAGAAGCCGAAACGCGCATAGGGACTCTGGCTGCGCTCGACGCGATTCGAGAGAAGTTCGCTCACTGTAGTGTCATCCCTGAGATATCGATGTCCGGCTGCCGCCCGCTCATCACGTCGGCGAGGATCTTCGCGGTGCCGCAGGACATGGTCCAGCCCATGTGCCCATGCCCCGTGTTGAGAAACAGATTGCGATGTCGCGTGGCGCCGATCAGCGGCGTACCCTCGGGCGTCATCGGTCGCAATCCGGCCCAGTAAGAAGGCCGCGCGTAATCGGCGCCGTTCGGGAACAACGCTCGCGCGGTCCCGAGCATGTGAGTGAAATCGGCAGGCGTGTGCGCTGTGTCGTAACCGCAAAACTCCGCTGTCGCAGTGAGGCGCAGCCGCTGACCGAAGCGCGCCCACGCGACGAGCTGGTTCTCCTCGACGCCGCCCAACGTGGGCGCTTCGTGCGACGCCTCGATCGGCAGCGTGACCGAATACCCTTTGACGGGATAAACCGGCAGCCGGTAGCCGAGCCCGCGAGCCAGCAACGGCGAATACGAGCCCAGCGCGAGCACGTAGCGGTCGGCCGTGACCCGCCCTGCCGACGTCTGCACGTAGTCCACGGCATCCCCGCTCGCGCTGATGCCGTCGATCGCGGTGCCGAAGCGAAAGTCGACGCCGAGTTCACGGCAACGCTGTTCGAGCGCGCGGGTAAACAGATGCGCGTCGCCGCTTTCGTCGGTGGGGCAGTAGATCGCGCCGGCAATGTCGCCGCCGCCCGCGCGCAGTGCGGGCTCGCGCGCCATCACCGCCTGCCGGTCGAGCGTTTCGAGCGGCAGTCCGTTGTCGGCGAGGATCGCCATGTTCGACACGCCGCGTTCGAACGACGCGGGATCGCGATACAGGTACAGCAACCCGCCGCTGATCCGGTCGTAAGCCAGTCTTTCATCCTGCGTCGCCTGCTGGAGCTGCTGCTGCGCATAGCGGCAAAGCCGCACCTTGATCGACGTATTACGGCGCGAACGTTCAGCCGTGCAGTTCTGCAGGAACAGCCAGCACCACGCCCACATCCGCCAGTCGGCCTTCGGTTTGAGCCGCAGCGCCTGGCCTTCCGTAAACAGCGACTTGAGCAGGATCTTGGGCGCGCGCGGCGACGCCCATGTGTACGAGTGCCCCGGCGCGATGAGGCCGGCATTCGCGAAACTGGTTTCGAGCGCGACGCCATCGCGGCGATCGACGACCACGACCTCGTCGCCCGCCTTCGCCAGAAAATAGGCTGTCGTCACGCCCACGATCCCGCCGCCCAGCACAACCGTTTTCATCCCGATGCTCCGAGTTCAGCCAGTCCGAATCTAGAACGCCGCGATCGCCGCGATTTCCACCGTGTACTGCGGGAAGGCCAGCTTCGACTCAACGCATGCGCGCGCCGGCGCATCGCCCTTCGGCACCCACGCGTCCCAGATCCGGTTCATGTCGGCGAAGCTGCGATGGTCCGCGAGCCAGATGCTGGCGGACACGATGTGGCGCTTGTCGAGTTTCGCCTCTTCCAGCAGGCGGTCGAGCTTGTCGAGAATCTGTTGGGTCTGGCCGGCGACGTCGAGCGACGTATCGTCCGCCACCTGTCCCGCGATGAAGGCGAATCCGCCCGCCACCACCATCTGGCTCATCCGCTCGCCCGTTCCATAACGCTTGATTTCCATTGAGTTGCCTCTCGTTGACCTACGCAAGTTGAGGCTGATCGTAGCATCGACAATTCAGCGCTGTATACACATTTTCAATAAAACCGACGTGTGCGCCAATCTTGAGCGGACCACTCGAAATGGTGCATCCGCGAATACGTATTCGTGCATAAAGTGCGCTTTTTATGGGCATTTCATGTTCTATTCGCGGCCAGACCCAAGCCTGCCAAATTCCACCAAAAATTTATCGCACAACTATTTTTGATCAGCAATTCTGTACACACTTTTGTATATCCAAACGTCCAATCACCCATCAGGAGAAACACGATGAAGCTGTATCGCTGGAGTGCCGGAGTCGTCGCTGCGTGGTGTCTGTGTGCGGCGAACGCATGGGCCGATGTCAGCCTTGGGGCCGTGTTGCCGTTGACGGGATCGAGCGCGTCGATCGGCGAGGATCAGCGGCGCGGCATCGAACTCGCTGTCGCGAAGATCAATGCCCAAGGCGGCGTGCTGGGCCAGAAACTGCAGGTCAAGATCGAGGACTCAGGCGGCACGGCCAATACCGCGCTCGACGCGACGCGCAAGCTCGCCACCGTCGATCATGTGCCCGTCGTGCTGGGCGAGTTCTCGTCGTCCGTGACGATTCCCATCGGCCAGTTCCTCGTCAGACAGGGTGAGGTGCACGTCAACATCGGCTCGTCGAGCCAGCAGATTCGCAAGATCGGTGCGGGCTCGTTCAGCGTGATCGGACTCGACGACCTCTCGGCGCGCTTCGCCGCGCAGGACGTGTACGCGCGCAAGTTGCGCCACGTCGCGTTCATCGCGCCGAATAACGGCTACGGGCAAGGTCTTGCGAGCGAGTTCAAGAAACGCTTCGAGGCGCTCGGCGGCACCGTCGTGTCGCTCGTGCTCTATACCGAGGGGCAGTCCACCTATCGCCGAGAACTGGAACAGGCGGCACGCGCGAAGCCCGACGCCTACATCTACAGCGCGTACGGCCAGGAAGCGGCGACGCTGAATCGCCAGGCCTACGAGATGCAGCTCAACAAAGCGCCGTGGTACGGCATCTATCTGACCATGTGCACTAGCGATACCACGCCGCAGATCGCGCAAGGCCAGATCGGCCTGGAAGTCGCAGCGGGCGGTGCGAACGCAAAGTCGTACGCCGACGCCTATCAGGCCGCCTACAAGGAGGCGCCGCGTTCGGCGTTCGGCAGCTACGCCTACGACGCCACGATGCTCGCCGCCGCGGCCATCAACAGCGCGCATTCGGCGGATCCCGCGAAGATCCGCGCGGCGATGGACGCGCTCGGCAAGGGCTACGACGGCGTGACAGGAGACATTGCGTTCGACAGCGACGGCCAGCGCGCGGTCCAGCCGTACGAGAAGGTGGTCTTCAGACAGGCCGTCGTCGCGCAGTGAGCGTCATCGTCAGCCGTTCACGGAGAATGCCATGCTGCCATTCCTGCTCGACGTCCTGATCCGCACCTCCGACCTGCTGCTGGTTTCGATCGGACTGTCCACGCTCTATTCGCTGATCCGCTTTCCCAACATCGCGCACGTGCAGTACGCGATGTTGGGCGCCTTCGCGTCGCTCGGCTGCGAACGCGCCGGACTGCCGCTCGTTCTGGCCGCCGCCGTGTCGTGCACGCTGGTGGGCTGCCTCGCGGTTCTGCTCAATGTTTTCGTATTCGCCCGACTACTGCGTTCGGGCAGCGCGGTCGCGATGATCGGTTCGCTCGCGGTGTCGCTGATCGCCATCGCACTCGTGCTGGGTACGGCAGGTTCGCGACCGCTCCAGTACGCGCAGGACCTGACGCCGCCCCTCTTGATCGGCGGCATCGCCGTGTCGCGCGCGCAACTGGACTCGATTGCGTGCGGCACCCTCACGCTGCTCTTGTTCTCCGCGCTGCTGTACCGAACCGATCTGGGGCGCTCGATGCGCGCACTCGCGTCGAATGGTCCGCTCGCACTCGCAACCGGTATCGACGCCCAGCGCGTCACCAACGTCATCACCTTCGCGAGCGGGGTGCTCGCCGCGCTGGGCGGCACGATGCTCGGCCTCACCGAGAGCGTGCACGTGAACCTCGGCAACGGGCTGCTCATCCCGGTGTTTTCGGCGGCGATCCTCGGCGGTCTGGGCAATCCGCTCGGCGCAGCGGCTGGCGCGCTGCTGATCGCGCTCGCCGAAACGCTGATGCTCAACGTCGATTTCGGCGCGCTGACGGGCTATCCGCAGCTGGCATTCCCCGTGGCCTACGTGAGCGCGGTGTCGTTCCTGATCCTGCTCGTCGCGCTCATGTTCCGGCCGTACGGCATCTTCGACAGGGAGGTGCGGCGTGTCTAGCTTCCTCGTCCATCTGCTGACCTCGGCCTGCCTGTCCGCGATGATGGCGCTCGGACTCAACCTGCAGGCGGGCTACGCGGGCATGGTCAACTTCGGCTTCGTCGCGTTCGCCGGGCTCGGGGCGTACGCAGCCGGCATCGCCTCGCAGCTCGGCTGGACGCTGCCCGCCGCGTTGGCACTCGCGCTCGCAGCGGCGGCCGCGCTGGCCGTCGCGATTGCGCGGCTCGGCCGCCAGTTGTCGTCGGACTACTGGGGCATCGCGACGCTGGCGATTGCGGAGATTCTGCGCACCGTCGCGCTCAACGAAACGTGGCTCACGGGCGGCGCGCAGGGCATCGGCGGCATCGCGCCGCTGTTCGGCGGCCTCGCCGCGCCCTGGTCCGACCTTGCGTTCCTCGGCGTGGCGGCCGGCTGCCTTGCGCTCGTGTACGCCGCCTATCGCCGCATCGTGCGCAGCCGCTTCGGCCGCGCGCTGAAGGTCATGCGCGAAGAGCCGGCGCTCGCCGTCTGCTTCGGCTACGACCCGCTTTCGCTGAAGACGCGCGCGAGTGTCGCGGCCGCCCTGCCCGCCGCGCTGGCCGGTGCGCTGCTCACCTGGTACATCAGCTACGTCGGGCCGGACACGATGCTGTCGTCCGAAACCTTCGCGCTCTGGACCATCGTGATGGTGGGCGGTCTGGGCAGCCATGCCGGCGTGCTGGTGGGCGCGGTGCTGGTTCAGGCCGTGTATTCCTTCGCACCTTTCCTGAAAGACTGGTTCGGCGTGGGCAGCGACCTCGCGGGCGCGGTGCGGCTCGGCCTCGTCGGGCTCATGCTGCTCGCCTGTCTGATGTGGCGGCCGCGCGGCCTGCTGCCCGAACGTCTGGAGACTCACCTATGAGCGCCCTTCTCGAGCTGGATGGCATCGCCATCCGCTATGGCGGCAACACCGTGCTGTCGGGACTCACGCTCTCGGTCGGCAGCGGCGAGATTGTGGGCCTGCTGGGCCCGAACGGCTCCGGCAAGAGCACGGTGCTGAATGCCGTGACCGGTTTCGCGCCGCTCGCAAGCGGCGAGATCCGCTTCGACGGCCGCCGCATCGACCGCTTCGCGCCGCAGCGCATCGCGCAACTCGGCATTCGTCGCACCTTCCAGCTGCCGTCCATGCCGGCCCGGATGTCCGTACTCGAACTGACGATGGCCGCCTCGTCGGCGCGCCACGGACTCGTCGCGGCGCTGCTGCGCGGACCCTCACTGCGCGCACTCGAACGCGAAACACGCGCCCGGGCCGCCGCGCTGCTCGACGAACTCAAGCTCGCCGCCGTGGCACACCTGCCCGCGGCATCGATCTCCGGCGGCCAGAAGAAGCTGCTCGGCATTGCCTGCGCCATGATGACGGCGCCGAAGCTGCTGCTGCTCGACGAACCGACGGCCG
Organism: Paraburkholderia sp. A1RI_3L; assembly: GCF_048957895.1. Classification (NCBI taxonomy): domain Bacteria; kingdom Pseudomonadati; phylum Pseudomonadota; class Betaproteobacteria; order Burkholderiales; family Burkholderiaceae; genus Paraburkholderia; species Paraburkholderia sp. A1RI_3L. The sequence goes on along the minus strand of NZ_JARCHA010000003.1, from coordinate 230,594 downwards.
GCGTTCATCCGAATCTGCGCGGCGAACTCGTCGCGGAACTGCGGCGCATCCACGGGCTCGGCGTGACGCTCGTCGTGATCGAACACGACATGCATTTCATCCGCGAACTGTGCGACCGCTGCATCGTGCTCGATCGGGGCGCGGCCATCGCCAACTGCAAGCCGGTCGAACTGGAGCGCAACCGCCGCGTGCTCGACGCGTATCTCGGCCGTGCGCGCGGCGGCCGCCGGCCGCTGGAGGCGTCATGATCGAAGTCGACCAACTCGTTGCCGGCTACACCAAGGGCATCGACATCCTGCATGGCGTGTCGCTGCGTGTCGGCGCCGTGGAGATCGTGTCGATCCTCGGTCCGAACGGCTGCGGCAAGTCCACGCTGCTCAAGGCTATTGCCGGATTCGTGCTGCCCCGCTCGGGCACGGTGACGATGCAGGGCCGCGACCTCGCGCGCGAGCCGGTGTATCGCAAGGTTCGCCACCACGGCATCGGCTACGTACCGCAGACCGACAACGTATTCGGCGCACTGACCGTGCGCGAGAACCTGATGCTCGGCGGCCAGGGCATGTCGTCGTTTCCGCGCGAGGCCCGCATCGAGGAGCTGTGCGAGCAATACCCGGTGCTGCGGCGCCGTTACCGTGCGCCGGCCGCGGCGCTCTCGGGTGGCGAGCGGCAGATCGTGTCGCTCGCACGGGCGCTCGTGCCGCGGCCCGCGATGCTGCTGCTCGACGAACCGTCGGCCGGCCTGTCGCCGAAGATGGTGGACGAAGTGTTCGACGCGATTGTCCGCATGCGCGACACCGAACACATCGCCGTGCTGATGGTGGAGCAGAACGCGATCGAGGCGCTGCGCATTGCCGATCGCGGCATCGTGCTGACAATGGGCCGCGTGGCGCTGGAAGGTCCGGCCGCCGAACTGCTCGAAAGCGACGACATGCGGCGGCTCTACCTCGGTGGGAGAGCCGCATGAATCCGGCCACTTCCGGGACGGGAGGCACGAGCAGCACAAGCGGCACGAGCGGCCCGGGCGCGACGACCACGGCACCACAGGCGCGCCCTGCGACGGTCATGGTGGCCGTTGCATGCGGCTTCGTGATGGCGATGCTCGACGTGACCATCGTGAACGTCGCGCTGAAGGCAATGCAGAACAGCCTCGCGATGTCGTTGACGACGCTCGTCTGGGTCGTCGACGCCTACACGCTCAGCTTCGCCGCGCTGCTGCTGTTGGGCGGCGCGCTGGCGAACCGTTACGGCTCGAAGACCATCTATCTGCTCGGTCTCGCGCTGTTCGTCGCCGCCTCGGCGCTGTGCGCGCTCGCGGCGACACCGGCGATGCTGATCGCCGCGCGCCTGCTGCAAGGCGTGGGCGCCGCGCTCTTCATGCCGAGTTCGTTGAGCCTCTTGACGCTCGCGTTCCCGCCCGGCCCGCTGCGCACCCGCATGATCGGCATCTGGGGCGCGCTGGTGTCGGCCGCGATGGCCCTCGGGCCGTGTGTCGGCGGCGTACTGGTGGACGCAATCGGCTGGCGCGGCATCTTCTGGGTCAACCTGCCGGTCGGGGTCGCGGGCTTGTGGCTGACCCAGCGCTACGTGGCACGTTCGCCACGCCATGCCGGGCCGCTCAACGGCACGGGCCATCTGCTCGCCGCTATTGCGCTCGCCGCGTTGAGCCTGACGCTGATCCAGGGGCCGAGCCTCGGCTGGACCTCGCCCGCCATCGTCGCCGGCGCGATAACGACGATCGCCGCCACCGCCGCGTTCGTGCTGCGCGAGCGGTTTGCCCGCTACCGCATCCTCTCGGCCGCGCTGCTCGGCGAGCGGCGCTTCGTGGCGGGTAGCCTGCTCGGCCTCGCCATCAACTTCGGCATCCTTGCCGAAATCTTTCTGATCAGCCTCTACCTGCAGCAGCAGCGCGGATCGAGCCCGCTCGTGACGGGTTTCCAGCTGTTTCCGCTGATGGCGATGTTCGGTATCGGCAATCTCGCCACCGCCCCCGTCAGCGCGCGGCTCGGCTCGCGCGGCGCGCTGCTTACAGGCCTTGCGCTCGCGACACTCGGCAGCGCCGCGCTGCTCGGCATCGACGCGTTGCCGTACGGCGCGATCGCGCTGTGCATCGGCGTCGCCAACTTCGGCGCCGGCCTCGCGATCCCGGCGATGAACCTGGTCGTCATGCAGGCCGCGCGTCCCGAGGATGCCAACCTCGCCGCCGCCTCGCTCAATGCGAGCCGGCAGATCGGCTCGCTCGTCGGCGTGGCCATCGCGTCGGTCGTACTGCATAGCTTCGCCGATGCCGGCCGCGCCACCGCCGCCGGCTTCGCGATCATCGCGGCAGCCTACGCGGGCGGCTTCGCGGTTGTGGTCCGGGCCATCAAGCCCGGCTGAACGCCGGACCATCGGCGCCCGCTCAACGTTCTTCTACTGGCAGCGAGGACAGCATGATCACAGCGACTGGCCGAAAAGGCCTCATTCTGGCGGGCGGCTCCGGTACCCGGCTGCATCCGCTGACGCATTCGGTATCGAAGCAGCTGATGCCCGTCTACGACAAACCGATGATCTACTACCCGCTCAGCACGATCATGCTGTCGGGCATCCGCGAAGTGCTGATCATCTCCACGCCGCGCGATCTGGGCGCGTTCCAGCAACTGCTCGGCGACGGCGCCCAGTGGGGCATGCGTTTCTCGTACGCCGAGCAGCCGCGTCCGGACGGCCTCGCCCAGGCGTTCGTGATCGGCGCGCCGTTCATCGGGCACGACGCGGCCACCCTCGTACTCGGCGACAACATCTATCACGGGCCCGCGCTGTCGTCGCTGCTGCAGCGCGCCGCCGCGAAGACCACGGGCGCGACCGTGTTCGGCTACTACGTGCGCGACCCCGAGCGCTACGGCGTGGTGTCGTTCGACGAAACCGGACGCGCGATCGACCTCGAAGAAAAGCCGAAGCAGCCGAAATCGAATTACGCGGTGACGGGGCTCTATTTCTACGACAACGATGTCGTCGAACTGGCGAAGGCCGTCCGGCCTTCCGCGCGCGGCGAGCTGGAGATCACCGACCTGAACCGCGCCTACCTCGAACGGGGCGCGCTCGATGTGGAGATTCTGGGTCGCGGCTATGCATGGCTCGACACCGGCACACACGAATCGCTGCTGGACGCCGCCAACTTCATTCAAGTGATGCAGGCGCGGCAGGGGCTGCAAATTGCCTGCCCCGAAGAGATTGCCTACCGGCTGGGCTGGATCGGCGCGGACCAACTCGAAGCGCAGGCGCACCGGCTCGCGAAAAACGGCTACGGCCAGTATCTGCTCGACGTGCTGCGCAAGGAGGTGGTCGCATGAAGATCGTCGAAACGCCATTGCCGGGCGTGCTGCTGTTCGAACCCCGTGTGTTCGGCGACGAGCGCGGCTTTTTTGTCGAAAGCTTCCGCGAGAGCTGGCTGCGCGAAGCGGGCATCGACGCGACGTTCGTGCAGGACAACCAGTCGCGCTCGCGGCGCGGCGTGCTGCGCGGCCTGCACTACCAGCGCGTCAATCCGCAGGGCAAGCTGGTTCGCGCCGCTCGCGGCGCCGTCTATGACGTGGCCGTCGACATCCGCCGCGACTCGCCGCATTTCGGCGCATGGTTCGGTACTCGCCTCGACGACGAGTCGCACCGGCAGCTCTGGATTCCGCCGGGCTTCGCGCACGGCTTCTGCGTGCTCTCGGACGACGCGGACTTCGCCTACAAGTGCACGCAGTACTACGACGCCGCCTCGGACGCCGGAATACGCTGGGACGACCCCGATCTCGGCATCGACTGGCCCGTGTTCGACGACATCGCGCCGCAACTCTCCGACAAGGACCGCCTGCATCCGCGCCTCGCCGAACGCGCGCCCGACTCGCTGCCGCGCTACCGGAGCGCATCGTGACGATCCCTGTGACGATCCCCGTGACGATCCCTGCGACCATCCTCGTGACGGGCGCGGGCGGCCAGGTGGGCCAGGAGCTCGTGCGGCGTGCCGGGCAGCATGCGTTGGTCGGGCTGTCGCGCGCGCAGCTCGATATCGCCGATATGGACGCGGTGCGCGCCGCGCTGGCCGCGCATCGCGCGAGTGTGGTCATCAACGCGGCCGCCTGGACGGCGGTGGATCGCGCCGAAAGCGAACCGGAGGCCGCCTGGCGCGCGAACCACGACGGGCCGGCGACGCTCGCTGCCGCCTGTGCCGAAGCCGGGATTGCCCTGTTTCATCTATCGACCGACTACGTGTTCGACGGCCGTGCGCCCGGTGCCTATGCCGAGACCGCGGAGGCCGCACCGCTCGGCGTCTACGGCATGAGCAAATGGGCCGGCGAACAGGCGGTGCGCGCGCATCTGCCGGACCGGCATCTGATCGTGCGGGTCGCGTGGGTATTCGGCGCATACGGCGGCAACTTCGTGCGCACCATGCTGCGCATTGGCCAGGAGCGCGACGTGGTGCGCGTCGTCGCCGACCAGTACGGCGGCCCGACCTATGCGGGCGCCATCGCCGACGCCTTGCTGTCGATCGCCGCGCGCCATCTCGCAGGCGAGCCGCTTGCCTCTGGCACCTACCATTTGTGCGGCACGCCCGTCACGACCTGGCATGGGTTCGCGCAAACGATCTTCACCGCCGCGCAGCGTGCCGGGCTGCTCGCGCGCACGCCGCTCGTTCAGCCCATCCTGAGCTCGGCGTATCCGCTGCCGGCGCCGCGGCCTGCCAATTCGTCGCTCGACTGCACGCGGCTGCGCGAGCGCTTCGGCATCGAAGCCCCGCCGTGGATGGCGGGTTTAAGCGAAACGCTCGACATCTGGAAGCGAACCTCATGAACCATCGTCCGCAGCACGTGCTCGTCACCGGCGGCGCCGGCTTCATCGGCGCCAATTTCGTCCGCCACCTGCTGGCGACCGATCCACACGTGAAGATCGTCACGCTCGATCTGCTGACCTACGCCGGCAGGCTCGACAACCTTGCCGACCTGCCGGACGAGGACCGGCACCGGCTCGTGGTCGGCGACATCTGCGACAGGCAACTGGTCGATGCTTTGTTGCGCGAGCACGCAATCGACACGGTCGTCCATTTCGCCGCCGAGAGTCATGTGGACCGCTCGATCGCAGGGCCCGGCGAGTTCGTCCGCACCAACGTCGTGGGCACCGCGACCCTGCTCGAAGCCGCGCGGCAGTACTGGTTCGGCGAGCAGCGTCTTGACGCCGCCACCGTGCGAGCGCAACGACGCTTTCATCACATCGGCACCGACGAGGTGTACGGCACGCTCGGGCCCGACGATCCCCCGTTTTCCGAAACGACCCGCTACGCGCCCAATTCGCCGTATTCGGCCAGCAAGGCCGGCTCCGATCATCTGGTGCGCGCCTATTGGCACACGTATGGATTGCCCGTCACGACGACCAACTGCTCGAACAACTACGGCCCGCTTCAGCACGACGAAAAATTTGTCCCGACGGTCATCCGCAGTTGTATCGAAGGCACGCGCATCCCGGTGTACGGCGACGGCTCGAACATCCGCGACTGGCTGTTCGTCGACGACCATTGCCGCGCCATCGACACGGTCGTGCGCCGCGGCGCCCCAGGCGAGACCTACAACGTCGGCGGCTGCAACGAATGGCGAAACATCGATATCGTGCGACTGATCTGTGCGCTGATGGACGAGGCCCGACCCGATGGCGCGCCGCATGCGGGGCTGATCCAGTTCGTGACCGACCGGCCCGGACACGACTGGCGCTACGCGATCGACGCGGGCAAGATCATCGACGAACTCGGTTGGCGGCCTCAGGAGAACTTCGAGAGTGGGATTCGCAAAACACTGACGTGGAATCGGGGACGGATAAAAACCTGGACTGATCCGGCGATGAATCGGGGGTGCGGCTAAAAACCTGGCATGGCATTGACGAGTTCAGCATCTGGCCGTGTGCCGATTGACCGGCTCACAACGAACCCGTCGAAGCAGTCTATTACCGGCGACAGATACACCTTGCCGGCAGGGATCTGGAATTCGGTGATGTCAGTGAGCCATTTCTGATTCGGGGCGGCTGCACGGAAATCACGATTGATGAGATTCTCCGGAGCGGGAGTGATTTCTCCACGATAGGAGCCATAGCGACGTCGTCTGGTCGATGCGGCGGCCAGGCCTTCTTGTCGCATCAAACGTCGCACGACCTTCTCTGAGATAAAGACCTGCTGCCTGCCCAACGCCGCACGGATTCGACGATAGCCGTAACAGCAGGGAGATCCGGTGCGGGGCAGCCAAGCCATCATCGCCGCGCTGGAATCAGACCAGCCCCCGCTGCATCTCGTCATTGGAGGTGATGCGCTCGATCTTGTCCGCACCAAGCTCGAGGACCTGAGGCGCGATCTCGACACATGGGAGCGTCTGACGAGAAGCACGGATTACGAGACTTGAGAGGTCGCGCGAACGCACCCAGCTGGCTGCTTTGGCCCTGTCGTCTGGCACCTCCGTGCGAAAGGCGGCGACATTGAAACCCGCTGTTCTAGCGGACCCGAATGCTTTCGAGGAAGCGAGCCATGATCAGGATCATGTTGCTTACGCCTACGTTCGCACCGAGCGCCTGCGGTAAAGCCGCTCCGACTGACGCGATGAAATTTCTTGCTGCTCGTCCCGAGCATTTGCGGGAAGTCGAACAGCGGTCAGCGATTTAACTTCGCGTACTACACCACCGCTTCGCAACAGACGCGGCTCCGAGTGAAGGTCGACCCAAAATCACTGGAGCTTGTTGAGGCGCTAATACTTTGACTTTGGCACAGGCGGACGCGTCACCGCCAGACCGGTACCGCTCGGTGTTGGTTTCGCCCACAGCGCCTCGCTGTATCGCGAACGTGTCGGAGTACCAGACTTGCAGCCATGTTTGTGCGTCGTGGCGAGGTGCGAAGAACGCAAAACGAAGCGCAGCAGCGCCGATCACTTTCCGTGCGATTGGGATTCCCGGCGTTAAGCGACGCTTCGGCAACGCGTACGCGAGATCATTTCCGGAGAGGCAGTGTCACCGGGAGCGAAGGCATTCGCATTCCCGGGCATTCACTTAAGGGCATCCTTCACCACGTATGCGCTATCAGCACCTTCTCGCTCCAGCATGGCTGCACGTCGACATGTATGGGAGAGCGCACTCATTTGCCTTGAATAGGAGCACATCGGATGAGGATTAGCTTGCGTTTCCTGCTGTTGCTTGGTGCGTTGACCGGCTATCTGCAGTTCAACATCGCAATGTCGCAAGAGAGCACCGATACACCGTTTTCCCCTGGGGTGCGCATTTCACCAGAATCGCCTATCCCGGGAAGTACAGGCTATCCGAGGATTGTACGAGTGATGAACGAAGCGGGGCATTACACCGGCGATCTGGTTGCGAGTTCCCGAAGCGACATCTTTTCCAGTGGTGACCACGGCAAGACCTGGACCCGGATCAGTACCATTGACGCCTCGTCGAACGGTCTCACCCTCAGGTGCTGCGAAACCCTCTTTCAGTTAGACCGACAAGTTGGAAGCTTGCCGCGCGGTACCCTCGTCTATGCCGCAGCGTACCTGGAGGGGAAAACGCCTGCCATCGGTTACTTCACAAGCGGTGACCACGGGCGGGTTTGGCAATATCAAGGCATTCCGGTGGCGAGAGGCGATCTCCATCATGGCCTTTGGGAGCCTCAATTCGAGATTGCGGATGACGGGGCACTGGTCATGTTCTGGTCTGACGAGACGGATCCTGCGCATAGCCAGAAGCTTGTCCAGATGCGCAATTATTTCAAGGGCGCCGGCTGGGAAGATCAGCGAGATACCGTAGCCAGCGGTGTAAAGCAGGACCGCCCAGGCATGGCCGTGGTCAGCCGCATTTCAAACGGCCGGTTCTTCATGACATACGAGGTTCAGGGGCCCCGGTTTTCGGGCACTGTACATGCGCGTGTCTCGACAGATGGATGGAATTTTGGTGATCCCACGTATCTGGGTTTTGTGCCAAAGGATGAGAAGGGTGAGTATTTTAAGGTCGCTCCGAATAACACGTGGCTTCCCGGTTCGATGAAAGAGAGTGGCCGGATCATCGTAGTTGGCAGGAATCTGGTCGACAGCAACGGCAGGCAGGCCCCGCTCGACGGGCGCGTATTGTTCGCGAATGCCGATTCGGAAGGACATGGAGTCTGGACCAGGTTGCCGGCACCGGTGCAAGTCGGCGGCATACCGCCAAGCACAGACATCAATTGCGCCAATTATTCGTCAGCGCTGCTCGCCTATCCGAATGGACGCGGATTGGTGGAACTCGCGACAAAGCCTGACAATCCCGGCGTCAAATTTGGGAAAGGGTGCACGGTCTACGTCGGTCATCTGGATATTGGCCCCTAGCAGACCAACAGAAGATGTCCGCTGGCACATCGGCCAGCCCTTCTGAGCGATCGCGATGGCCGTGGCGGACAAGACGCTCGTCAACGTCGCAGGTCGAGGTTGACGCCGGCTTCAAGCCGAGTGCAGCTGTCTAACGTGCCGCGTCGGCCAGAAGCGGCCGCTCGACACCTCCGCATGGATCATTAGCCATTGGTATCTCGGACATCGAGGTTACCTCATGCGCAGATTACAGGCACCGCGCTGCTATATTGCGGGCGGCGACGTCGCGGAGCCAATCTTCATACTGGATGGGGCAGTCTCCGAGCGGCTCTTCGCGTCGGGATTCTGGAAGCGAATCAACAGCTCGTGGGGCACGATGTTCGACCAATTCGAAGACGACGAGGCTGCGCCCACGATTCTTTTGCAAATTGCATCCGAGCTAGAGTCTTGCGTTCGGTCGCTTCACTCGCAGAGTGGAGACACGGTGTGTTTCGTTTGCGGTTGATCCCCTACGGGGGACGCTGACACTGTTGAGGTTCAGCGGAAGTATCTTGTCTCGCAACGGGTCATGCTACGAAGCCTCCTTGCTTCGGCTGCTGCCAACAGGGAAGCGCTTGAATTCAGTCTTTGACTGCAGCCTGCTTGCGAAATGGGCTGGCCACGGCCCGACGAGAGCCCGCGACCTGCGTGCTTGACGGCCGCAGGCCTCGGAAGACGCAAATCAGGTGAGGGGTCGCGGCGCCGTTGCGCGTTTAACGCGGTCCGGGGATGAAGAGCAGCTTGCCGTGCGCGCGACCGGCCATGCTAAGTTCGACCGCTTCCCGCCAGTCTTCCCACGTGAACGTGCGCGCGACCGGAATGGCGAACTGCCCGACGGCGGCCAACCGGGCGTAGTCTCCGAGTACATCGTAGCGATGCACCCCCTCCTTCTCGCGCCCTGTCGTGCGAACGCCGAGGCCGCCCTCGTCAAAATCGCTGAAGCTCATCACCCGGCGAGGGTCGCCGCCCACGATCCGGATGAGGTCGGGCAGCACGCCTTCGACACGCGCGGTATGCAAGGCGAAATCCGTCGCGCCTTGCGCGATCTCGCGAACACGCTCGACCATCCCTTCGCCATAGGGCGTCACTTTCGCGCCTAGCGCACGCAAGCGATCCGCGAACGTTTCGCCGGCACTAGCGATCACATGGGCGCCCCGCAGCAGCGCGATCTGAACAGCGGCGAACCCGGTCATCGTCCCGCCGCCGTTGATCATGATGGTTTGCCCTTTCGATAGACCAAGCAGGTCGATGCTGCGGGTGGCCGTTTCAACGGCCATGGGAAGACACGCCGCGTGCTCGAGGCTCAACCCGTGCGGCACGGCAAACCAGACTTTCAGGACGGCGAATTCCGCCGCTCCGGCGGTGGGATAGCCGAGATAGTCGGGAACGCCAAAGACGGGATCGCCAAGGTTGATGTCAGTGACGCCTTCCCCGATTGCATCGACCGTCCCCGCCACGTCGAAGCCGATGCCGCGCGGCGGCGGCAGCGGAAAGAAGCCCTGGCACACCGCCCAGTCGGCCGGATTAAAAGCGCACGCATGAACCCGGACACGCACCTGCCCCGCGCGGGGTGAGGGGACGGGAACATCGGCCAGATGCAGGACATCCGCCGGCGCACCATAGCGCTGAACCCAAAGGGCTTTCATCGTTGACGGATCGGAACTCGACATTGCAATTCTCCGTGACGGTTGGCAGTGGATGCGAGACGCGCGGTTGCCTCTCCCATGCTTGCGGCGCACGGAGAACAACGATAGCGTATCGTCATATGCTGACGATACGCGTAAAGTCAGCTTGTGACAATACGATTGGTGAATCATGCCCAGAGATCCCGAAAAAGTGCGGCGCCGCCTTCAGGAGGCGGCGCTCAAGCTCTATCAAACCCGTGGTTACGACGGCACGACGGCGGCCGACATCGCCGCTGAGGCCGGTGTCACGCAGCGCACGTTCTTTCGTCATTTCCCTGATAAGCGGGAAGTGCTGTTCGGGGGGGAAGACGAGTTCATCTCGACACTGACGAGCGCGGTGGCGAGCGCTCCGCCAGATCTAGGACCGCTGGAAGCCCTGGTTCGCGCGTTCCCGTCGGTCGAGCCGCTCTTCATCCAGAATCGCTCGTTTACCGAGCCGCGCCGGTACATCATCGCGGCCAACCCTGCCTTGCAGGAGCGGGCACAGACCAAGTCCCGCGCCGTCACGTCGGCGCTCGTGGAGGCATTCCGGCAGCGTGGTGTGTCCGACAAGGCCGCCAGCCTCGCGGCACAAGTCGGAATGGCGACGCTAGGGCAGGCGGTTGCGGCCTGGTTCGAAAACGGGTCGACGGATCTTGGCGTCCACGTCGAACACGCGTTCAAGGAATTGAGCGATCTCGTGACGTTTGCCCAGAGGCCACGAGACGAGAGAGGGGTGCGGTAGTCCTCACGCCCGGACTGTCGTTATCGGCCTCGAAGTTGTCATTCGGTGCCCGATGACAGAAGGTCAGCGTCGGGTCGACGGGGGCCAGTCACCAGCCAGGTTCGACCGAGATGCAATGACATCGGGCGCCGCCGCGATGACTCACGAAGCCTGAAAGGTGTTTGTGAAGAAAGGCGCCCACCCATTCTTGAGGCAGGCGCCGTGGCTGTTATCGAGGCAGGTAGAAATCCATGGGAATAAGCTCGACGGCCCATCCGCCTTCTTCGCCCAGAGTGGCGGCCGGGTGCATGGACGCGATGCGCAACGCGTCGTCAAGGCTATCTGCTTCGATGATGAACAGGCCGCCCACGACTTCCTTCGACTCGGTGTAGGGTCCATCGGTCACGTGTGTCTTGCCACCGCGCGGGCGAAGCGTACGCCAGCCGCTCAGATCGCCAAGCGACGCGGAAACCAGAACCTTGCCGGTAGCACGCATGTTCTCGTCCAACGCGGGGCATCGGCTCAACAATTCCTTGATGTCGTCCGGTGGCATCGCAGCAAACCTTTCAGGGGTGTAGTAGGCCAAGCCGAGGTATTTCATAGGAGATCCCTTGAGTGTGTATGGACTGACGACGAAGCTGACGATCGGAAATCGACAATGCTTCTGGATGCTTGAACGCTGTCGGCGATGGTTGGGAGCGCCTAACGTTACGTCAGTTTGACGAAGCAAGCTTCATGATCCGCTCCGCCCGTCGCACGACGGGCCGGTCCACCATGCTTCCATCTATCATCAGTGCGACGCCCTTCCCGTCCTGCGCCGCATCAAGCACACATCGCGCCCACGCTATGTCGCTTTCCGATGGCGCATAACCCTGGTTCACCGTGACCACCTGTTTCGGGTGAATGCATAGCTTGCCGAAGAACCCAAATCGCTTGCCGTTGCTGGTGTCGCGTTCGAGTTGCAACGCGTCGTGCACCGCGACCGTTACGCCGTCGACAGGGGCATCGATACCGGCCACACGCGAGACTTTCGTGAGCTCTGCCCGAAAGCCGTTGAGTTCCTCGTTGTCCACGTCCATCTGCATATCGAGCGTGAAGTCGAGCGTGCCGAACATGAGCTGACGCACGCATGGCGCCTTCGCAATTTCAAGTGCGTTGCACATGCCCTTCGCACTTTCAATGAGCGGGAAGATGGCCGTTTGCTGCTTTGCGGCGCTGACGAGCGCGGCTACGTCGGCGGAACATTCTGCTTTCGGCAGCACGAGCCCCGCGATTCCCGGCAGACGGCTCAACTGTGCGTCTTCCTCGAACCACGGCGTGTCACGGGCATTGACACGGACATACACCACGCGGTCTTCTCGCGCCCAGGTAGCGACAGAATGGCGGGCCGATATCTTGTCCGCCGCGGCAACCGCGTCTTCCAGATCGATGATTACCGCGTCGGCGCCGCTCTTCATCGCACGGTCGAAGCGATCCGGCCTGCTTCCGGGTACAAAGAGATAGGAGCGGTGTTTCCCAGCGCCATGTTCTGTCATGTCGTTCCTTATGGTTCATGCGTACAGTCGTCGGGTGCACAGTCGCAGACATTCACCCTCTGTTTGCGCGCAAACGCAAAAGCGCCAGCACGCTGTCGATGGTCGGCGTGCCAAGTCCGGCTATGTCGCGCATGGCCTCGATCGAATCGGCGAGCGGCTGATATTCGAGCGGACGTCCTCGCTCAAGATCCTGCAACATCGACATCTTGTGATGAGGCGCCGAGCGCGCCGCCGCCAGCCGTTCTTCAACCGCAATGGGCGGCGGCCCGCCCAGCGCGCACGCCACGGCATCGGCTTCCTGCATCATGCGACGCACGACGTCCACGGCGCCTGGGCTCGCAGCCAGCTCGCCCCACGTAGCAAGCGTCAACGCCGCTACCGGATTCCAGCACAAGCTGCTGATCATCTTGATCCAGAGCCAGCTACGGATGTTGTCGACTACAGGCGATTCGAAGCCTGCGGCGCACATCGCTTCCGACAGACGCCGCACACGCGCCGATACAGAACCGTCCGGCTCGCCGAGTGGCAGCTTTGCGTAGCTACCGTCCTGATGAACGACGCCCGGCGCGACGACTTGAGCCGCCACGCGAAACACACAACCGAGTACACGCTGCGGCGGGATAGCACGCCATAGCGTGCCACCGGGATCGAGCCGGTCGATGCGGCGATTGGCATGCGCGCCCGGCTGCCCGTAGAAGTACCAGTAAGGAATGCCGGTGGTCGGTGGAATGAGCGAAGTATGCGTGCCGATGAGCGGCTCGATGGAATTCACCACGTCTAGCAGTTGATGCTGCTTCAGCGCAAGGAATACGTAGTCCTGCACATCGAGCGACGCGGGGTTGTCCGTTGCCTTCACATGTGCCGTGACCTCGCCCGCGGCGTCGACAATGCGTATGCCCTGCCGGCTGATCGCATCCAGTTGCTCGCCGCGCGCAACGACGCTGACCTCGATACCCGAAACGCAAGCGAGGCGCCCGGCGATCAGACTGCCGATAGCCCCGGCTCCATAGACACACACCTTCATCGCGCGACTTCTTCCGAGATGCGCTTCAGTGCTTCGCGCTGACTCTCCTCGTGACTCGGAGCACGGCCCTCGGCAATAGCGAGCAGGTCCACATCACGCGTCTCGGGCCCGGCCCATGCGCTGAACAGAAACAGCAGTCCGCCGACGCATTCGAGCACCAGTGGGGTGTACTCGTAAGGCATGAACTTCTGCAGGCCGAGCAGCCAGAAGCTGTAGAGGCCCGGCACGATCACGCTCAGGTAGTAAGCAAGCGAATAGCCGGTGGAGCGCATCCGCGTCGGAAAGCATTCGTTCAGGTATGTGATGACGATGCCGAGCGACCCGCTTGCGATAATCATCAAGACAGATATCGCAACACCCATGCCGGCGGCGTCGTGTGCGCCTTTGCCGTATTCGACGATCGTGTGATAAAGGAAAGGCGACAACGTGATCGCGACACCGAAGATCATCAACATCCGCCGCCGCCCGATCCTTTGACTCAGGATGCCGAACGCGACCACCGCAATCATCACCGCCACGTTCGCAACGATCGCCCATTTCGTGAAGATGGAAGCCGGCACGTGCAGATAACCCATCATCAGGGAGGGCAGCAGCGAGAGCGCCATCTGGTTGCTGAACCAGTAGCCGGTCATCATCAGAAAGAGAATGCCCGCCTTGCGCACGTGCGCGCGATTGCCCAGAAGCTCGCCGAGCGGTTGCTTTTTGGCGCGCGTGCCGTGCAGGCCCTTGAACTCCAGCTCCGGCACCTTCGCGTAATAAAACAGATAGACCACCCCGAACAACACGCCGGCCAGAAAAGGCAGCCGCCATCCCCACGCGCTGTACTGCGCTCTGGAGATGACGAGCAGCAGCACGAACTGGATGGCGTTGATGGCGATCACCGAAAACACGGCCGATGCGGCCATCAGCCCGCCGACAAGCCCGCGCATCGGGATAGGAGAACGTTCGAGCGCGAGCGGCAGCGCAGACGCATAGCCGCCGCCGAGAAAAATGCCGTCCAGAAACCGCAGCAGAATGAAGAGCACCACCGCCCCATAGCCCCACTGTGCATAGCCGGGCATGATCGACAGCACGAACGTGACGAAGGTAAATCCGGCCGAAACCAGCATGGCGATCTTCTTGCGTCCGTACTTGTCGCTGAGATGTCCGAATATCAAACCGCCCAGCGGACGACCGAGCAGCGTGGCGGTGAAGATCAGCGTGCTGACCGTGACCTGAATCGACTCGGGCAGCGACTTCGGTATGAAATAGCCGATGATTGCCGGCAGGATGAATGCCGGAAGATAGATATCGAACGTGTCGATGAACATCATGAACGCTCCACCGAACATGGAACGTTTCGCCGCGGGCGAGAGGCTCGCGGCTGTCGGCTGATTCATGGCAATGTCTCCTCGATTGGATTTCCCGGCGCGGCACCGCAACGGCACGCGCCGCTTAAGTCAGCAGAACGTCAGCCGAACGTCGCGTCGGCCTGCATGGATACGCTGCCGTCCGGCAGTGCCGTCCAGACCGTTGCATCGCTGCCGCTCGCGTGTGCGTTGATCGTGAGCACGGTGCCGAGCACGCTCGGCTGCATGCCGCGGTAGCGGAACGTCGCGAGCGATTTACCCGCGATCTCTTCGGCGTACATGGCCAGAAGCGTCGCGTGCAGCGGGCCGTGAATCACGAGGTTGCTGTAGCCCTCCACCTCGCGGCAATAGTCGACGTCGTAATGAATACGGTGGCCGTTGAACGTCAGCGCCGAATAGCGAAACAAGGTGGTCGACGTAGGCTCGAAGCGCCTGCTGTGCTGCGCCGCGGGCATGGCAGTCGCGGCCGAAGGCGGGCGCGGGCCTGGCGGCGCCGTTTCCTTGTAGACGATATCGTGATGCTCGCTGATTGCGGTGCGGCCTTCATGTAGCACGTCATGCCGTACGGTGACGAATACCAGTTCGCCGCTGCGCCCCTGCTTGTGTTCGACAGAGACGATCCGCGAACGCTTCTCGACGCTCGCGCCCAACGGCAGCGGTGCGAGAAACTCGAGCCGGCCGCCTGCCCACATGCGATTGGGCAGCGGCACGGGCGGCAGGAAGCCGCCGCGTGCCGGATGACCGTCGCGCCCGAGCTCCGACGGCGGAGAGCCGCTCAGGAAGTAGATCCAGTGCCATAGCGGCGGCAGCGGCACGCCTTCGACCAGGGCGGCGGGATCAAGGCCCAGCGTGGCGGCCATCAGGTGCGCGTGACGAACCGACAACGTATCGACATCCGACATCTCCTTGCCGACCCATTGCTTCAGATGCGCCATATCCACACGACTCATGACGGTTCTCCTATCGCTACGTCTGCGAACTCCTCGCGTAGTGCGGCTCCCTGCTGATTCAACCGCGGTGCCGGCATGAATCGCTGCGCGTCCCACGGCGCGCGCACGGCCGGCGCAATCAGGTCGAGTTCGCAGTCGCCCACCTGCATCGGCCATGTACGAAGAGCCGGGTGCTTCGCCATTTCCGCAACGGAGCGTACCTGTCCGAATGCCGTGTTGGCTTCGGTCAGCCGGTGCAGCACTTGCTCGACATCCAGCAATGCAAATGCCCTGGCGATTACGGCATCGAGCGCGGCGCCGTTTCGCACGCGCGCATTGTTCGTCGCGAAGCGTTCGTCGTTCGCAACATCGGGCGCGCGCAGAAAGACGGCGCAAAACTGTTGCCACTCGCGCTCGTTCTGGATGCTGATCACGATGTCGCGACCATCGCGCGTCGTGTAGGCACCATAGGGCGCAATCGACGGATGCCGCACGCCCTGCCGCGTCGGCGCGCCCTTTCCATACATTTCGTGGACATAAGGAATCGTCATCCAGTCGGCAGCGCCATCGAACAGCGATACCGCGACGCCCGTGCCCGCCCCCGTTCGTTCACGCAGCGCCAAGGCCGAAAGGACCGCGATCGTGGCGTTCATGCCCGCGCCGATGTCGCAGATCGACACGCCGATGCGTCCGTACCCTTCGGGCGTGCCCGTGATCGACACGAGCCCGCTCTCGCATTGCACCAGCATGTCGTAGGCCTTGAGCGCGCTCGCGCCACCTTCGCCGTAACCGGTGATGTCGCACGTGATGAGCCGCGGGTTGCTCCTGCGCAGCGCAGCGCTGTCGAGGCCGGCACGTGCGAGTGCGCCGGGCGCGAGGTTCTGGACGAAGACGTCCGCCCTCGAAACGATGCGTTTGAGCAATGCTGCATCTTCCGGTTGCTTGAAATCGAGGACGAGCGACTCCTTGCCGCGATTGGTCCAGACGAAGTACGACGACTCGCCGTTCGCCGCGTCGTCGTAGCCGCGCGCGAAGTCGCCCTCCGCGCGTTCGATCTTGATGACGCGCGCGCCCATTTCGGCGAGCCGGCCGGTGCACAGCGGCGCGGCCAGCGCCTGCTCTATGGAGACCACCAGAAGCCCTTCCAGTGGTTTCGTGTTCATCTGCTTTGCCGCCGATGCGGACATGTGATCTCTCCTTGCCTTGCTTTCTGTGAGTCAGGTCGCGTCGCTGCCGTGCGCGGGCACGATATGCCGCATCAAGCCGGATACCGCGCGCACGTTCTCCAGATCCATCAGTGCGTCGACGGCGGAATCGATCTGCGCCGGCGTCAGCACGCGTCGCGCGTTGTGCCTGAATTTGCCGATCAGTGCGGCATCGTCCATTTCGAAGCCGGGGCGTGGCGTGCCGTACGCGAACGTTGTCTCGTCGGTGTACGTGCGGCCATTCGCGCTCACTTCGATGCGACCGAGGCTCATCAAGCGATCCGCGAGCGGCCGACGCGTGTATTCCGGGTGTACTTCACACGTCACCTTGTCCATGAACGCGAGAATTTTCGCGTCGTGCATCGTGGCGTCGTCCTGCCACTCGTGGCCGATCGTTACCCCGTGCGCGGCGACCGCGAAGTTGTACGCCGCACTGAACTGAGCGTCGATTGCGCTGCGGATGATGCGGTTTTGCAGATGCGGCTTTTCGCAGTATTGCGGGCCGAACACACGAATGCTGTCGATGTCGTCCGGCGTGAATCCATGCAGCCCCACCATGCGGTAGAACAGGTCGAGACTCGAGTGCAGCACGCGACAGCACGGATAAGGCTTGTATTGCTGTTCGGCGAAGAGCCACTCGTCGTGCAGACCCGGCAGCACGCGTTCCGGCATCCAGGTATCGCTTCCCGTGAAGCGCCATAGGCCACTCACGCCGTCGAACAGCGTCTCGTCGCCGAGGTAGCCTATTTCGGCGAGATAGCAGGCGACGATCGCGCCGGTGCCCTGCCATCCCGGCGTGCCGTACTTCACCATCGACGTGGGCACGCTGTACGACAGCTTGCCGTGCGTCGGCACCTGCGTGTAATGCCCTGCGAGGCCAAGCGCGTGCGTCATCCGTTGCGTGTCGAGCGCGAGCAAGCGCCCGACACCCGCCGCAGCACCGACGTTGAACCGTGAGCCGCCGTACGGTGTCGTCCATTCGTAGCGCTGCGCGTCGGGGCCTTCGGCGAACACCTGGATCATCGGCGACATGCCGCGCGTAACGCGCATCGCCACTTCGTGCGACAGCACCGTCGCGAGGATCAGGTCCTTGCCCGAAGCGTTGCGCTGCTCGGCAATCGCCATCACGGGCGGTACGACGTAGGGCGACACGTGGCCACCTGGAATCACGAGCGCGTCGTAATCCATCGCGTTGATGAGTTCGCCGTTCGCGAGCACCGCGTTGCAGGGCGACACCTTGCCTGCCACACCGATGATGGACGCCTCGGCCGGGCCGCCGAGCCGCTGGGACAGCGCGATGCACAGCCGCCCCTTCTCCGACGATATCGATGCGAGCGCGCAACCGATCGAATCGAGCAGCACACGTTTCGCTTCGTGCACGATCGCATGCGGCAGATCGTCGAACGCGGCCTCGGCGGCAAAGCGCGACAACCCTTTCAGCACATCAGTCATAACCGTTCCTTCAAAAATGTGTCTCTTGCAGCGGTTCAAAATGCCACGACAAGCCCCGTTGAAACGCCCAGCGGATGACGCTGCGTCGTCTTCGTGCCATAGCCGAGCACCTGGTTTCCGGAGAGCGCGGTTCTATCGATTTCGCCATACAGGTAGGTGGTTTTCGACAAGGACCAGGTCGCCGCGAACATCAGCAGATCCTTTTTGCCGCTGGTTCCGGAGGCGGCGCCCGCTGCCCGGGCGATCGGCGTATCGACCAGGGTGCGAAACCAGCCGGCCGCCAGATTGAAGAATGGAGACACAGTCCAGTTTGCGCCGAACCAGCCGCCCCGCACACGTGTGTCGCCTTGCGCCGGCGTCAACGGCAGTCCGGCGACGACGTTGTTGAGCGCCCCGGCAAGGCGCTCGTCGTTGTAGCCGGCTGACACTCGTACAGATCCGAATCTGTACGCGGCGCCCGCAGACCACGAGCGGTCCGCATAGGTGGGCGTGTTCGCGTTGACGGTGGGCTCGCCGGCAACGGCCGGCGGCCCCGCAACCGCTGGCGCACCGGTGAAGACACCGCCCGTCGTCGCGATCTTGCGAGTGGTATACGAGCCCGCTATCACTAACGGCCCTGACTTGTATGCGAGCGATCCCGCAGTCGCCGTATTGGCCGTAACGGCGCCCGCGACGTTACCGAACGCGTGTTCGGCCCGCACGGTGATCGGACCGAACACGCCGGTGTACTGAACATCGTTGTGGAAACGCACGCCGGCGGTCACTTGCAAGACGCTGCTGCCAGGCACGATGGCGCTGACTGGATCGATGGTCGGATAACGATAGTTGAACGGATCGTAGTCGTAGCTCGTGCGCCAGCCCACGCTGTAGTTCTGGCCGAGGTCGATGGTTCCCCAGCGCGCGTGCGAGATTCCGACAATCGCCAACCGCTGGAACAACGCCCAGTTGCCCGTGATGGGTGAGCCGGTTGTCGATTCGAGCGCGCCGTTGCCTGCGTTCCAGCCCGTTTCGAGGTTGAAGTGCGCGCTCAACCCGCCGCCCAGTTCCTCGACGCCCTTGAAGCCGAGCCGATTCGGCGTCGACGTGCCGTTCGAGCCCATGCTTACCGAACTTTGGCCCGCGGCGTTCGCCTCGTGAAGGTAGCGCAGGCCCGCATCGTATATTCCATAGATCGTCACGCTCGACTCCGCATGGGCGGCGGCCGCGAACATCCCTAGCGCACCGGCCGCTATCAGTCTCTTCCTCATTCATGTCTCCAAGATAGATTTTTTTTGTGATTTCCCGCGGTTCAATTGGCCATCAGTCGCCAGCCGTGCGGGTACGGCGCATTTCGCATGTCAGCCGGTCTGCGCCAGTTCAGGTTCGTGCCCGGACTCTCGGTGCAATTGCCTTGAGACACCAAGGAGGCAAATCATGCCCACCGCGCAGAACACGGGAAAAATGCAGTCCACTCACCTTGCCGACTCGGCTGAATCAAAAGCGGCAGCGCCCTGCGGTCGATGAACGCGACCGCATTGATGACACACAACATCGCAGCCATCCACCCGTGCCTGCGCGCAGGCGTAGTCGAATCCGTTTGCACGTTCGTCTCCATCTGTTTTGTCTGGCGGACGTCGTTGCGGCGTCCGTCAGGGTTGCCCTGTCAGCCTGCGCGATCAGCCGCATCGCGGACGATGGCGTTGAAGCGCGTCGGGGCTTCGAGCTTCAGCATGTGTGCACAGTCTTCGAACACGTGAAGCCGGATTCCGGGAGCGGCTTCGCACAACGGCAACGCATGCTGTTCGACTGGAGCCAGGGTGTCGCGCGCACCAGCGAGCATGTCGATCGGGCATCGGATATCACCGACGAGAGAAGGCGTGTGCACGGAGAACAGCATTCGAACCGCCTGTGCCCATCCGCATGGCGTCACCGCATCGCGCAGTTGAGCCACCCGTTCCCGTACTTGCGACGTCGCATCGGCCGGGAGCAGGCGAGCCACCACCGCTGCGCGTGACGCTCCGTCAGGTGTCCTACCCGAATCGAGCATGCGTGCGAGCGCTTCGTCCCTTGTCGTGCCCGCCAACCGGCCACGCCCCGTATTGGGTGCCGCGAGCACGAGCCGCCCGAGCCGATGCGGGTAGCGCGCAGCGAACGCCATCGCGATCACGCTTCCCCACGAGCTGCCGACCAACGCGGCCATGCGCGTGCACTGCAACTGGTCGAGCAGACTCAGAAGCACGTCGGCGTAGTCGTCGGCGGGGGGCTCGGCCATGGCGAGCGGCGTACTGGCGCCAAAGCCCGGCGCATTCCAGGCAATGACGCGAAACCGGTGGGACAGACCCGCGAGCTGCGCGCGATAGCCCGCGGAGTTCGAGCCGATGCCATGCAGGCACACGATCACCGGCGCGCGAGCCGGCCCGCTTGCGCGCAGTTCGACATAACCACGTTCCGTCGCATAACGGTCAGAGTCGACCTCCACGCGCATCGGGGGCGGAAGATCGGCCTCGAGCAAGGCGAGATCGGCAGAAGAGAGGTTCGGCATCGCATCAACCCTCGGCGGCGTGTGCAAGATCCGGCGATTCCGTCTGACCGACGTAGCCCAGCCGACGCGACAGATCGGCTGCGGTCGAGCGCAGCGCGCGGGCAAACGGGCTGTCGAATTCTGGCTCGAAGCGCGCCGCGTCGCCTACCGCCGTTATCGCGAGCACCGCTGTGCCATCCGCGCCGCGCACCGGTGCGCTCAATGCGTGGATGATCGTGTGCGCGCCGTAGAACGCTCCGGGCGTACGCCTCGCGAGCCCGTGCAGGCGCACGCTTGCCAGTTCGTCGGCCCACGCCTGCGGCGTGGCCGGCCAGTCCACTTCGCCCGCCGAAGCGGCAATCAGTTCGGCGCCGACAAAGCGGTTCGTCGCTTCCGGCGGCAGATAAGCCGCGAGCGCGACGCCGGTCGCCGTCGACATCACGGGCAGCGTGAGTCCCACCGGCAGTTGCGGGCTGACGGGCTCCGACGACGGCTCCCACGCGACGATAGTCGGTCCATGATTGCCCCATACGGCGAGCGCGAGCGTCTGATCGAAGTCTTTCGCAAGACGCGCCATGGCGCGCGCGCCGAGCCGCATCGCGTGCAACTGTGACTGCACAGTCGTCGAGATGCCTGGCGGCGGCTTGCCGAAATCGTGCGGATCGGCAACCAGATACTGACCTCCGCCGAATACGAGCGGCTTGCGGGCCGTGCGGCGGAACGCCTCGATCTCTCCGACGAAAATCACGTGGTCGCCGCCCGGCAGCCGCGACACGACTTTGCACTCCAGCCATGCGCAACAGCCGCGCAGCAGCGCCACCCCGCCCTTGCCGCTGTCGGTCTCGACGTTTGCGAACTTGTCGATGCCCGATGACGCGAAGCGATTCGACAACTCAATCTGGTCCTCGGCAAGAATGTTGATCGCGAAGCGCGGCGCTTCGAGAAAGACCGGATGACTCGGCGATTTCGTCGCCTGACTCCACAGCACCAGCGGCGGATCGAGCGATACCGAGCTGAACGAATTGGCCGTCACACCATAGCGCTTGCCCTCGGCATCGGCGGTCGTGACCACCGTGACACCCGTCACGAAGGAGCCGAGCACCTGGCGCAGTTCCTTCGCATCGAACCGGCTCGTATCGCTCATGGTCACACCCGCTGCGTTTCTTCGAGGACAGGGCGCAAAGCGACTTGCCCCAGGTCTTTTAGATGCGGCATCACATGGTCGGAAAACAGATTCACCGACTTCACGACGTCGCTGTGCGCCATGTCGCCGAACACGTAGCTGCCGATCAGGTAGTTGAGCCCACCATCGGCGATCTGGCTGGCGAGTTCCTTCGTGACCGTTTCGGGCGAGCCCACCACCGCGTGACGGCTCGCAAGCAGCGAGTCGAAGTCGGGCGGCAGCTTTGCGTTGACGGGTTCCGTACCGTGCTTTCGCCACAGCCGGATGAAGTTGCCGAAGAATGTCGGCCATGCTTTGCGACCGATCTCGAGCGCGGCCTCGTCCGTATCGGCCACGATGATGTAGCGGTTCACGCCGATCAGCGGCAACTCGTCGTGAGCATCGTGCGTCTTGCTCCACTCTTCGCGATAACGGTCCGTAACCGCGCGGATTCGTTCGACCGGACCGCCGCACACGATGTTGATGCCGCGTTGCGCGGGCCACACCGTCGAATCCGGCGACGCGAGCGCATACCACACCGGCGGATGCGGATGTTGCAGCGGCTTGATCTCTACCGGGACGTCGTCGAATTGCCAGAACTGGCCCGCGAAATTCAGCCTGTCCGAAGTGAAGAACCGTGCGATGACGTCGAATGATTCCGCGTACATCTTCCCGGCATTCGCGGCATCGATGCCCATTGCCGCGAGTTCATGCGGAGACGCGCCGCGGCCAATGCCGAACTGGAAGCGGCCGTGGCTCAGGTGATCGAGCATGCAGATTTCTTCCGCCAGTCGCACCGGATGATGAATCGGCAGCAGATAAACGAGCGGACAGAGCCGGAGATGGCGGGTGCGCTGCGCGATAGCCGACATCAGCACATTCTGCGACGGCGTCGTGCTGAGCGGTGTCGCGTGATGCTCGCTCGTGTGATAGCAGTAGAAACCGTTGGCGTCGAACAGCTCCGCAAGCTGAAGACGCTCTTCGTACTGCTGCGCGAGCGGACGGCCGCTCCTGTCGTTTTGATCGAAAATGCCGAATTTCATGAGGGTTCCTTATTGATGTCCGGGCTATCTATCACGCGGATGGCTGCCGGGAAAAAACCTGAAAGATCTGCCTTTCGGCATCGAGAAAGACCAGCACCCTGCCGTGCGAGCCCATGTCGCGCTCCGAAACGAACTCGCCGCCGGCGGCTTCGACGCGCTCCCGAATTCCGTCGACGCTGTCCGCTTCGAAAACGACGACGCTGCCTGTCGCTCCCGGCGCGGCCTCCTCTACGGAGCTCAGCGCGAAGTTCGAGCCGCCCACGCCGAACTGCAGCCATTTCGAGCTGTCCCGAAACTTCAGCGTGAGCCCTAAAGCACGCTCGTAAAACGCCTGCGCCTTGTCCATGTCGCGGACGACCGTGTAGACGCTTTGAATCTTCTGGATCGCCATGCCTGCTTCTCCTGACTGGGAAACGACCGCCGTCGCGGCCCGATGCGGCCGCACTGTTCTTGCGTCGGCGTTCGTGGTATATTGTTGAACGCGTGGTGTATGGTTGTATTATGCGCCGTGCGCGCGCCCTGTCAATGCAAGGGCGCCAGGTGCTCAACCCGTGCAAAAATGCGGGGATCGGTCGCAAAACGTTGTGGGAGCAGGGGTTGCGCGCCGCGGCGCGCGCCATGGCTTGCGCGCGAGGCCCGGGTTAATCCCTAGACGAACGCATGCATTTGACTTGCTGGAATTGACGAGAAATGGAACAACCAGACACTTCAGAACCGGTTGAAAAGAACGAGCGACGCGGTATTCAGTCCGTCGAAATCGCTTTCCGGCTATTGATGGCATTGCAGAACACGCAGCAGGCCCTGCCGCTCAAAGAGATCGCGACGCGCGCGGAGATGACACCCAGTGCCGCAAACAACTATCTCGTGAGCCTCGTGCGCACGGGTCTTGCCGCGGCGGACGAGAAACCGGGCTACTACAGGCTTGGCCCGGCGGCACTGATGCTGGGGGTCAGCGCAACGCGGCAGATCGACGGCTTCGACGTGGTGCGGGGCGAATTGGGAAAGTTGCGCGACGCCACACAGTGCAGCGGCGCCATCACGATGTGGACGACCGACGGCGTGTTGAGCCTCTTCAAACTCGAAGGACAGCAGCGCGGCGCATTCGAGCTACGCACGGGTCTGATGTCGTTGCTCTCAACGGCAGCAGGCAAGGTGTTCGCTGCGAGCCTGCCGCTCGCCGTGACGCGACCGTTTCTCGAACAGGAACTGGCCTCGCGCAAAGCAGGCGGCGACGCGATCCAAACATTCCACGCGGACGTGATGCATGAACTGCAGGCGAACGGCTACGCAACCATGCGGCGTTCGGACATTGCGGGCTACGCGTCTATTGCGGCGCCGGTCATCAACTGGACCGGCGACGTCAAGTTCGTCATCAGCCTCGTGGGGGCCGACACCGTGCTGGACTTCGAGCCCGGGTCAAAGCATGTGGTCGCCCTGCTCGAGTCTGCGGCGCTGGCGACCGCCCTGCTGGGCGGTCGGCCCCGCTCGCAAAGCAACGCGGCGAACTGATGCGGTCGCGCGCGGGCCGGCGCAGTGCGCTCAAGCGCAGACAGCGAGCGACGCAAGCCGGTGCAGCACCGCTTCAGCGGCCGCGCCCGCCGATGCGGGGTTCTGCCCCGTGACGAGGTTGCCGTCGATCACTAAGTGGCTGCTCCACGGCGCGCCCGCTTCGAACAAGGCCCCGGCAGCGCGGAGGCGATCTTCCAGCAACCAGGGTGCGTTGGCGGCAAGGCCGACTTGCGTCTCTTCATCGTTGGTGAAGGCGGTCATTCTTCTGCCTTTGAACGCCCAGTCTTGAGCGTCGCCCGCGGACAGAAAGCTCGCCTGCCCGTGGCATACCGCTGCAACGACCTGTCGCTCGTTATGAAGTGCCGCTTGCAGGATCCTGCCTACGCCTGCGTCGACTGCGAGATCCTGCATGGGGCCGTGTCCGCCCGGCACGAACACGGCGTCGAAGTCGGCAGCGTTCACGTTCTCGGTGGGCAATGGCGCGCGTAGGGCGTCGGCAAAGCGCTCGAGGTAAGACGCCAGTTCGGCGACTTTTTCGGTATCACCGTGATTGCCCTGCGGCGAGAGGCTCAGGGCATCGACAATCGACGGCTTGCCGGCTGGCGTAGCCAGCGTGATGCGGGCGCCGGCCCGTATGAAGATGTCATGCGGCGTGACGAACTCTTCGGCCCAGAAGCCGGTTGGACGTTGCGTGCCGTCTTTCTGTGTCCATGTTGTCGCGCCAGTCAGAATCATCAGGATGGAATGCATGTGCGTTGTTCGCCTTGAAGTGATGCCCGTAGAGCCGGCCCGAGTTTCGTCAGGAAATGTGGAGCAGCGGCCATCAGGCAGTGGATCGGGTATGCGTCGGCTAGTGTCGACCGTGCCGGTAATCGCGTAAATGAATGCACCGCGATTTCTCAATTCCTGTATCCGGAACGCCATGTGGAGAAGCGCATGAACCGATTCGAAGCGTTGCGAATTTTTTGTGTAGCCGCCGGAAGTGCTAACTTCCGGGCAGCTGCCACACGAATGGGCGTGTCGCCGCAGGTCATTACGCGCGTTATACGGGAACTGGAAGCGGAGTTCGGCGAGCCGCTCTTTCATCGCAGCACGCGTGGGGTGCGGCTCACACACGTCGGCGAGCAGCTCGCCTCGAAGAGCGCAGCCGCGATTGCAGGCATTGACGAAATCTTTGCGCATGGTGCCGACCACGCCCCTCGCGAGCTCGCCGGCACGGTGAGGATTGCCGCTCCGACCTCACTGGGACGGCGCGTTATCACACCGGGGCTCGCGCCGCTCGTCGCGAGTCATCCGGGTCTTGTCGTGGATTTACGTTTGTCGGAAGTGCTCGCCGATGTCGTGGACGAACGGATCGACATCGGCGTACGCATCGGGCCGATGCGCGATAGCAGCCATGTCGCGAGAGCGGTATCGGGCGCATCGCTAGTGATTGCTGGCTCGCCGGAACTCGTGGCACGATGGGGTGAACCCGAAAACCAGACGGCATTGGAGAAGGCTCCGCTCACCATGCTGATCGACCGCAATACCGGCCGCCCATGGCCCTGGCTACTCAATGGCGTGGAGCCTTTCGTACCCACGAATCCGGTATTCGTCACGGACGATCCGGAAGCGGAATGCGAGGCCGTGCTGGCCGGCATGGGTTTCGGTCAATTGCCAGGGCATCTCGCCACGCCGCTGTTGCGTGAAAATCGCCTTGTCCCCGTTCTAGAAAAACTGCGCCCTGCCGCCGCCGTCATGTATGTATACCGGCCCTACCGGATACCGGTACCGGCACGGGTCCGCGTGGTTTTCGACGCATTGTGTCAGTTGCTGGACAATTGCGAGGAGACGCTACATGGCCCAAGCGCCAGCTATACGTAGTCAAGCGATGGCGCGAACACCCACTTTCCGCAGTCTCCACCGCCCCTTGCGGGTCGTTCAGAGCCGCTGTCGGCGCGCTGCACAGCACCACGCATCGTTTAGCCCGAAAGGCCGAAGTGGATACTGCTTCGGTAAGCACCGACCCGGACCGTCTTGAAGGATTGACGACCGAGAGCAGGCGGTCTGCCAGATTGACCTGCCCTGGAATTTTCGGACCGGTTGAAACTTGAGAGAATGGCTTCCAACGGAGAAAAGGAAGTCATGAAGACGAGCCGGTTTACCGACGAACAGATGGTCACCATCCTGCGCGAGGCGGACAAGGCGCCGGTCGCTGAGGCCGCGAAGAAGCACGGGATCAGCGAGCAAACCATTTACAACTGGCGGCAGCATTTCGGCGGGCTGGAAGCCGCCGATGTGAAGCGGCTCAAGCAACTCGAGCAAGAGAATGCGCGGCTGAAGAAGATGTTTGCCGAGCGCGATTCCGTCCGCGTTGGACGATATTCCGCACGAGCCGAACGAAGCACAACTAGTTCAGTGCGTCATCGCGGTCACATGCTAGCCTCGATATGGCAAATCCGCAGCGTGAGGGTGCCGGCGATGTCGCTACCGGGGAATGTCCAGGCAACGAGAAGGCAACCGTTACCAGGGACGACGACATACCCAAGAGCGCAAAAAGAGAAGCCCGCGTAACCTGTTGATTACGCGGGCTTGTTCTGGTCGGGGCGAGAGGATTTGAACCTCCGACCACCTGCACCCCATGCAGGTACGCTACCAGGCTGCGCTACGCCCCGAAAGCACAAAAGTATAACAGAGTGTTTGTGCGTTTAGAACCTTTACGTACGAACTTACCGCAACGTCGGTCCGGCTAATGGCTCAGCGCGTCGAGCACGTTGAGCAGATCGCGACGCAGTTGCTCGACATCGACGCTCGATGCCGGTTTTGCCGTTACCGCATGCACCTGTCTGTCCATCTCGCGCACAGGCTCTTCCACCACATCGCCACGCGAGTCCAGCCGGTTGCGCGCGCCGTTGATCGTGAACCCCTGCTCGTAAAGCAGTTCGCGAATCCGGCGAATCAGCAGCACCTCGTGATGCTGATAGTAGCGTCGGTTGCCCCGCCGCTTCACGGGCTTCAGCTGCGTGAACTCCTGCTCCCAATACCGCAGCACGTGCGGCTTCACGCCGCACAACTCACTCACCTCTCCGATCGTGAAATAACGCTTCGCGGGAATCGGAGGCAAGACGACTTTTTCAGTTGTCGCTGTCATCGCCGGTTAGCCGTCGTGGTGTTGGTAGAGGTGCTGCGAAGGGCGTTCGCCACGGTTGCGCCGCGCGTCGCATGGCGCCGCGGCGCAACGTCTAGTTGCGCGCGTAACTCGTGTCGGCGCCGTTCTCGACGAGCGCCTTCAGCTTCTGGCTGGCGTGGAACGTGACGACGCGACGTGCCGCAATCGGAATGGCCTCGCCGGTTTTCGGATTGCGACCGGGCCGCTGCGGCTTGTCGCGCAGCTGAAAGTTGCCGAAGCCGGAGAGCTTCACGCTCTCGCCGCTTTCCAGCGCATCGCGGATCACCTCGAAAAACGCCTCCACCATGTCTTTCGCTTCGCGCTTGTTGAGCCCGACATTATCGAACAGCAATTCGGCGAGTTCAGCCTTCGTAAGCGTAGGCGTCTCCGTGGAGGCGGGGGCCGTTGATGTCGGGATGTCGCGAATCATGGCGCTGCGTTGCGCCGCAAGAAGGGCTTCGAAATCGCTCGAGTTCATTTCGTTCATGTAGCTATGAATGGCGCGCGAACCAGTAAGCTGCTATGCGCGAATTGCCGTTTCGGTTATCCGCGCAACCGGGCGCCATAGACTCGAGCCAGGCGATCCACCAGAGACTTGATGGCCTGATCGACCGTTTCGTCCTGAAGGGTCCCGCCAGTATCTTGCAAGGTCACCCGGAAGGCAAGGCTTTTCTCGTGCGCAGCCATACCACCGGAAGTGTTTGATTTTGCACGAAATTCGTCGAACAACGCAACCCTCTGAACGATCTTCGCGGGACCTTCCTGAAGGGCCTTTTGCATCTCGTCCAGAAGCGCCTGCACCTCGATTTTCTGGTCGACCACGAGTGCGATGTCGCGACGCACGGGCGGGAATTTCGACACGTCCGTCGGGCTCGGCAGCGCACGCTGCATGAGCGCCTGCGCTTCGATTTCGAACAGGATCGGCGCGTGCGGCAGATCGTACTTCTGCATCCAGCGCGGATGCAGTTCGCCGATCCAGCCCACTGCGCGCCCGTCCACTTCGATGCGCGCGCAACGCCCCGGATGCAACGCCGGATGCTCGGCCTTGACGAAGCGCGCCACGGTCGGTGCGAGCAACGCTTCCAGGTCGCCCTTCACGTCGAAGAAATCGACGGCACGCGTGGGCGACGCCCACTGCTCGTCCGCAGTAGAGCCATAGGCCAGCGCGCCGACCATCTTGGGCTGCGCGAAACCTTCCACGGTCATCTCGCCCGAAGCAATGGAGGCATCGGGCAGAAACACGCGACCCACCTCGAACACGCGGATGCGTTCGGCGCGGCGGTTCAGGTTGTATCGCAGCACGCCGATCAGGCTACCGAACAGCGTGGTGCGCATCACGGACAGCTGGCTCGCGATGGGATTCAGCAGACGCACGGGCTTGTCGTTGCCGGCGAAGTCGTGCTCCCATTCGGCGTCCACGAAGCTGAAGTTGACCGTCTCCGCGTAGTCGCGCGCGGCAAGTGCATGGCGAATGTCGTGCACGGAGCGCTGCGTCTCGTGAGTGGGACGCATGACGTTCGACGCAACCGGCGGACGCGCCGGAATCTTTTCGAAACCGTAGATGCGGGCGACTTCCTCGATCAGATCTTCCTCGATCTCGATGTCGAAGCGATACGCGGGCGGCGTCACCGAGAACGTCTCGCCGTCGCTTTCGAAGGCAAGACGGAGACGCATGAAAATCTGCGCGATTTCGTCCGCGCCGATCTGCACGCCGATGATCCGGTTCGCGCGCGACACGCGCATCTTCACCGGCTCGCGCTTCGGCACATTGACGACCTGGTCGTCAACCGGGCCGGCCTCGCCGCCGCAGATACCGAGAATGAGCTGCGTGAGATATTCGATGTGTTCGACCGTCGTCGACCAGTCCACACCGCGCTCGAAGCGATGCGCCGCGTCGGTGGAGAAGTTGAAGCGGCGCGAGCGGCCGCGAATGCTGTCCGGCCACCAGAAGGCGGCTTCGAGGTAGATGTTCGTCGTATCGAGCGTAACAGCGGTGCTGTCGCCGCCCATGATGCCGGCGAGGCTTTCGATCTGGTGATCGTCCGCGATTACGCCTACGGCCTCGTCCACTTCGATGGTGTTGCCGTTCAGGAGCTTGAGCGTCTCGCCCTTGCGGCCCCAGCGCACGTCCATCGCACCGTGAATCTTGTCGAGATCGAACACATGCGAAGGCCGGCCCAATTCGAGCATCACGTAGTTCGAGATGTCGACGAGCGCCGAGATGCTGCGCTGACCCGAACGTTCGAGCCTCGCCACCATCCACTGCGGCGTCTTCGCGCGCGCGTTCACGCCGCGAATCACGCGACCCGAGAAGCGACCACACAGATCGGGCGCGGAAACGCGTACCGGCAGCGTATCGGCAAGCTTCACTTCGGCAGCCTTGAACTGCGGCGCCTTCAACGGCGCACCGGTGATGGCTGCGGTCTCGCGCGCGATGCCGAAGACGGAAAGGCAGTCGGCCTTGTTCGGCGTGAGCTTGATTTCGAAGACGGTGTCGTCGAGATTGAGTGCTTCGCGGATGTCCTGGCCGATCGGCGTGTCTTCCGGCAGGATCAACAGGCCGCTGTGATCTTCCGAAAGCTTCAGCTCACGCGCCGAGCACAGCATGCCCTGACTCTCCACACCGCGCAGCTTCGAGAGCTTGATGGCAAACGGCGCGCCGCCCTCTTCCGCCGGCGGCAACTGCGCGCCCACCAGCGCGACGGGCACCTTGATGCCGGGCGCCACATTGGGCGCGCCGCAGACGATGTTCAGCGTCGCGCCCGTGCCGGCATCGACTTGACATACGTTGAGCTTGTCCGCGTCCGGATGCTTGACCACTTCCAGCACGCGCCCCACCACGATCTTCGACGTGGGCGGCGCAGCCGGGCGCAGCCCCTCAACCTCGAGACCAGCCATCGTCAGCGCATGGGACAGCTCTTCGGTAGTGAGCTGCGGATCGACAAAGGTTCTGAGCCAGGATTCCGGGAATTGCATGAGTCTGTACGTTCCAACAGGTTAGGAGCACGGCGCCGCGCGACTCGCCTCGTTGCAGCGCGGCCGGCCAGTGGGCGGCGCGGCCCGGTCCACGGGCGCAGCCGCTCGGTCGTATCGCGGGTCAGGCAAATTGCTTCAGGAACCGCAGGTCGTTCTCGAAGAACAGACGCAGGTCCTGCACGCCGTAACGCAGCATGGTCAGACGCTCGAGACCGCTACCGAAGGCAAAGCCGATATAGCGCTCCGGGTCGAGGCCCATGTTGCGGATCACGGTGGGATGCACCTGCCCCGAACCGGAAATCTCCAGCCACTTGCCCGCGTTCTTGCCCTGCTCGAACATCATGTCGATCTCGGCCGAGGGCTCGGTGAACGGAAAGTAGGACGGCCGGAAACGCACCAGGATGTCGTCGCGCTCGAAGAACTTCTTGAGGAAATCGGAGTAGACGCCCTTGAGGTCCGCAAAGCTGATGTTCTCGTCGATCCACAGGCCTTCGACCTGATTGAACATCGGCGAGTGCGTGGCGTCGCTGTCTACCCGATACGTGCGCCCCGGCACGATGACCTTGATGGGCGGCGTGTGAGTGCGTGCATAGCGAACCTGCATGGGGCTCGTATGCGTGCGCAGCAGCAGCGGGCGGCCATCCTTGTCCTTGCCGTCCACGTAGAACGTGTCCTGCATGGAACGCGCCGGGTGGTTCTCGGGGCTGTTGAGCGCCGTGAAGTTGTACCAGTCGGTCTCGATCTCGGGACCGTCTGCCACGTCGAAGCCGATCGAGCCGAAGATCTGCTCGACGCGCTCCCACGTTTGCATCACCGGATGAAGGCTGCCTGCGCCCATGCCGCGACCGGGCAGCGTGACGTCGATGGCTTCGGCGGCGAGGCGCTGGTTCAACAGCGCGTCGGCGAGCGCCTGACGGCGTGCCGTCAGCGCCGCTTCCACCTGCTGCTTCGCGACGTTGATGCGCGCGCCTTCGGTCTTGCGCGTTTCGGGGTCAAGCTTGCCCAATCCCTTCAGGCGTTCCGTGAGGACACCCGACTTGCCGAGAAAGCGCGCCTTCTCGTTCTCGAGCGTGTTGACATCGGGCGCCTCGGCAAAGGCGCTTTGCGCGTCAGCGACAATCTGGTCCAGATCCATTGGTCCCATCGTTTCAACGTCAGTGTTTCAGTGTCTGTAGTACGGCGTAGCGGAGCCGGAGCACGACCGGTCCGACACCCACGCGCGACTGGCTCGACCAACAAAAACGGGGCTCGGTGAGGAGCCCCGTTTTTGTTGCAGCGTCACCGGCAAGCCGGAATGTTCGCTGCAACCAACCACGCAATACCTGAGCGCCTGGTTAGCGATCAGGCCGCAACGGCGGCTTTCACCTGCTGGACGACAGCAGCAAAAGCAGCCTTGTCGAACACAGCCATGTCGGCCAGCACCTTGCGGTCGAGTTCGATCGACGCCTTCTTCAGGCCGTTGATGAACACGCTGTACGTCATGTCGTGCTGACGCACCGCCGCGTTGATACGCGTGATCCACAGTGCGCGGAACACACGTTTCTTGTTGCGACGGTCGCGGTAGGCGTACTGGCCTGCGCGCATGACCGCCTGCTTGGCGATGCGATAGACGTTATTGCGGCGGCCGCGGTAACCCTTGGCCAGCTTGATGATCTTCTTGTGACGGGCCCGTGCGGTAACCCCACGTTTGACTCGAGGCATGTTTCGCTCCTATGAGTATCGGTTGAGGGTTACGCGAACGGCAGCATTGCGCGCACGGAGTTCAGATCGGAATCGTGAACGGCCGTAGCGCCACGCAGGTGCCGCTTGTTCTTGGTGGTCTTCTTCGTCAGGATGTGGCGCTTGAAGGCTTGACCGCGCTTAACGGTACCACCCGGACGCACCACGAAGCGCTTCGCAGCGCTCTTCTTGGTCTTCATCTTGGGCATGACAGACAACTCCATTATTTGATGGACATGGGTGTGCGGTTGGCTCGCGAACGCCCGATGCAAAAGCCCGGGACCATCGTTTGCCCTTCACCCGCCCTTCGAAACCCACTCCACTTGGTATGCAGCCGGCCGGTGATGCTGGCCGCCGCTTTCAGGAAAAACGCCCGTCGCCGCACCGATCACTGAGATCGACACAGGATGCGGGCGCCGTTCCGGAACCTGCTGGCGCGAAGCGTCTAACGACAATCCGCGCACTAACCTGCTTCGCACGGCAGCGAAGTGCCTTGCGGCACATCGCGCTTGCCCTGCGCTTACTTCTTCTTCTTGGGAGCGAGCACCATGATCATCTGGCGCCCTTCCATTTTCGGCATCTGCTCGACCTGCCCCACCTCGTCGAGGTCAGTACGCAGGCGCTCCAGCATGCGCATACCGATTTCCTGGTGAGCCATTTCGCGGCCACGGAAACGCAACGTGATCTTCGTCTTGTCGCCGTCTTCGAGGAAGCGGACGAGGTTGCGCAGCTTGACGTGGTAATCGCCGTCATCGGTCCCGGGGCGGAACTTCACTTCCTTGACCTGGATGACCTTTTGCTTGAGCTTCGCCTCGTGCTGCTTCTTCGCTTCCTGGTACTTGAACTTGCCATAGTCCATCAGGCGGCACACCGGAGGCACTGCCTGCGGGGCAATTTCTACCAGGTCGAGATCCTGTTGTTCCGACAGACGGAAAGCATCTGCAAGCTTCACGATGCCGAGCGGCTCGTTATCGACTCCGACGAGACGCACCTCGGGCGCGGTAATTTCGCCGTTGATGCGATGCGACTTTTCAGTAGCGATGTTACGTTTCCTCTAAAAATTAAAAAAACGAGCCGCGCTGCCAGGTGGTTTACCTGAACGCCTGCAGGTCTTCACGCAGGCGTTCAACGAAGGCATCGACCGGCATCACACCGAGATCGACACCGCCACGGGCACGCACGGCTACCGTTTGCGCTTCACGCTCCTTGTCGCCGACCACCAGCAGGTACGGGACCTTTTCGAGCGTGTGTTCGCGTATTTTATAGCTAATTTTCTCGTTGCGCAAATCGGCCTCTACTCTAACCCCTTGTTTTTGCAACGTTTGGGCCAATTTTTGCGCATATTCGGCCTGACTTTCAGCAATATTCATCACAACCACCTGCATCGGAGCCAGCCAGGCAGGCATCGCGCCGGCATGGTGCTCGATCAGGATCCCGAGGAAGCGCTCCATTGATCCGAGGATTGCCCGGTGCAGCATGATCGGGCGCCGGCGGCTGTTGTCCTCGGCCACGTACTCGGCGCCAAGGCGCTCCGGCAGCACCATGTCGAGCTGCAGCGTGCCGCACTGCCACGAGCGGCCGAGCGCGTCCTTGATGTGGTACTCGACCTTCGGACCGTAGAACGCGCCTTCACCCGGCAGCTCTTCCCAGCTCACACCGCAGGCCGTGAGCGCGCGGCGCAGGCCGTCCTCTGCGCGATCCCACGTTTCGTCCGTGCCGGCGCGCGAGTCCGGACGCAGCGACAGCTTGATGTCGATGTGATCGAAGCCGAAATCCTTGTACACGCTCATGGCGAGCGTGTTGAAAGCGATCGACTCGCTGATGAACTGATCTTCCGTGCAAAAGATGTGTGCATCGTCCTGCACGAAGCCGCGCACGCGCATGAGCCCGTGCAGCGCGCCGGAAGCCTCGTTGCGATGGCACGAGCCGAATTCCGCGTAACGCAGCGGCAGATCGCGGTACGACCGCAAGCCATGATTGAACACCTGCACGTGGCCCGGGCAGTTCATCGGCTTGATGGCGTAGTCGCGCTTTTCCGACTCCGTCGTGAACATGTTTTCACGATAGTTCTGCCAGTGGCCGGACGCTTCCCAGAGCGAGCGGTCCATGATCATCGGCGTCTTGATCTCGAGATAGCCGGCCTCGGCCACGCGGCGGCGCATGTACTGCTCCACCTGCTGCCAGAGCGTCCAGCCGCGCGGATGCCAGAACACCATGCCGGGCGACTCGTCCTGCATGTGGAACAGGTCCAACTGCTTGCCGAGCTTGCGGTGGTCGCGTTTCTCCGCCTCTTCGAGCATGTGCAGGTACGCGTCCTGTTCTTCCTTCTTCGCCCAGGCTGTGCCGTAGATGCGCTGCAACTGCTCGTTCTTCGCGTCGCCGCGCCAGTAGGCGCCCGCCACCTTCATGAGCTTGAAGACCTTGAGCTTGCCCGTGGACGGCACGTGCGGGCCGCGGCAAAGATCCGTGAACCCACCATGCGAATAGAGCTTGATCTCGTCGCTTGAGGGAATCGATCCGATGATCTCGGCCTTGTACTTCTCGCCGATGCTCTTGAAGTAGTCGACCGCCTCGTCGCGCGAGACGACGCGACGCGTAACCGGCTCGTCCTTCTTTGCGAGCTCCTGCATACGCTTTTCGATCTTCTCGAGATCCTCAGGCGTGAAGGGACGGCTGTACGCGAAGTCGTAATAGAAGCCGTTGTCGATCACCGGTCCGATCGTGACCTGAGCTTCCGGGTAAAGCTCCTTCACCGCGTACGCCAACAGGTGTGCCGTGGAGTGGCGAATGATGTCGAGACCGTCGGGGTCCTTCTCCGTGACGATCGCAAGCGACGCATCGCGGTCGATGAGCGCCGACGTATCGACGAGCTCGCCATCGACCTTGCCGCCGAGCGCCGCCTTCGCGAGACCGGGGCCGATCGACGCGGCCACTTCGGCGACCGTCACGGGATGATCGTACTGTCGAACAGAACCGTCGGGCAGACGTATCGAAACCATTGCGTTCTCCATGTGCCGGCCGGCGGCACGTCAACAGGTGAAAGACAGAAACCCTACGCGGACCGGCAACGAAACCAGGGCAAAAAAAATGCGGCCCCGCTTTCGAGGGGCCGCATTCACATTTCGAACCAGACTACACGGCGAAATACAGAGGCGAAAGGGGTCCTCGACTAGCGTCGCTCCGAAGTAGTTTCGGTAAACGTTCGCGGTGTCATAACCGTATTCGCCTTATGCGCAAGAGCGCGTGCACTGCCGTTTGTACTACTGCTGATACCGCATGAAACCCGATGCATGACCAGGCTTCCGATTTCGTTGGTAGGCTCGATTGGACTCGAACCAACGACCCCCACCATGTCAAGGTGGTGCTCTAACCAGCTGAGCTACGAGCCTGAAGAAGCTGAAATTATATGGAGTACCGGAACACTTGGCAAGCACTTTTATGCGGCGACATGAAAACGCCTCATGCCTTGCGCGCGGCCCGCACCACGCCCTGCACCTCTCCCAGCAGGGTGCATGCACGCTGGATTTGCGCCGCGCTCGACACCTCGACGGTGAACTGCATGAAAGCCGCGTTTCGCCGCGACTGCGTCTTCACGCCGATCACGTTGATCTTCTCGCG
Source organism: Paraburkholderia sp. A1RI_3L (assembly GCF_048957895.1). NCBI lineage: Bacteria > Pseudomonadati > Pseudomonadota > Betaproteobacteria > Burkholderiales > Burkholderiaceae > Paraburkholderia > Paraburkholderia sp. A1RI_3L. Next base: position 194,677 of record NZ_JARCHA010000003.1, on the reverse strand, counting down.
CGCGAACACTTCGGAGATGTCGCGCAGCAGCCCTTGGCGGTCGCTCGCCTCGATCGTGAGATCCACGGGATAGACGGACTGTCCGCGCCCGCTCAGCACGTCCGCGGACCACGTGGTCTGCAGCACGCGCTCAGGCGCGCGCTCGGCCATGCGACGAAACGTGGGGCAATCCGTGCGATGGATCGACATGCCTTTGCCGCGCGTGACGAAGCCGCTGATGTCGTCGGGCGGTGCCGGACGGCAGCATCGCGCGAGCTGCGTGAGCAGCGCGTCCACGCCTACCACGAGCACGCCGGTGGATGCGCCATGCGCGACGCTCGCCCCGCTCGCGCGCTTCGTGATCTGCTCGGGCGTTTCCGTTTCCGGCTCGGGCGGCGGCGCGTCCTGCAACGCCTGCTCCACCTGACGCAGGCTGAACTCTTCCTTGCCGACCACGGAGAACAGATCGTCGGTCGACTTGAACCCGAGCTTGGCCGCGAGCTGGTCCAGATTGACCGAGGTCTTGCCCTCGCGCTGCAGCGTCTTTTCCACCATTGCGCGGCCAGACGCGATGTTCTCTTCGTGCTCGATCGCGTTGAACCACGCGCGCACCTTCTGGCGTGCACGCGGGCTTTGCAGATAGCCGAGCTGCGGGTTGAGCCAGTCGCGTGACGGCCCGCCCTCCTTCACCGCGATGACCTCGACCGTCTGACCGTTCTGCAGCGGCGTGTTGAGCGGCACCATCGCGCCGTCGACACGCGCGCCACGACAGCGGTGCCCCAGCTCGCTGTGCAGGTGATACGCGAAGTCGAGGGGCGTTGCGCCCTGCGGCAGCGCGATCACGCGCGCCTGCGGCGTCATCACATAGATGTGGTCGTCCTCGAAGGTAGCCTGGCGCAACTGGTCCCACGGCTGGCGGCCGTCGGACACGTCGTCTTTCCACGCGAGCAGTTGGCGCAGCCATGCGATCTTCTCATCGTAGCGGTCGCTCGCGCTGAACTGACCGCCATAACCACGCACGCCCGCTTCCTTGTAGCGCCAGTGGGCGGCCACACCGTATTCGGCGAACTGGTGCATCTCGTGCGTGCGGATCTGCACTTCGAACGCGCGCCCGTCGTCGCCGATCACAACCGTATGCAGCGACTTGTAGCCGTTCGGCTTCGGCCGGGAGATGTAGTCGTCGAACTCTCTCGGCACCGGTTGCCACAGGTTGTGCACGATGCCGAGCACGGTGTAGCAATCCTTGATGTCGGGAACGATGACGCGAAACGCGCGCACGTCGTAGAGTTCGGCGAAATCGAGCTCCTTGCCGCGCATCTTGCGCCAGATGCTGTAGATGTGCTTCGGCCGCCCCGACACCTCCGCATCGATGTGCGCGGCGGCAAGCTCGGCGCGCAGCCGATCGATGGCCTGCGTGACGTAGCTCTCGCGCTCCACGCGTTTCTCGTCGAGCAACTTCGCGATGCGCTTGTAGGTCTCGGGCTCTTCGAAGCGGAACGCGAGGTCCTCGAGCTCCCACTTCAACTGCCAGATGCCGAGCCGGTTCGCAAGCGGCGCGTAGATTTCGAGCGTCTCGCGCGCCACGTCGGGCGACGGCGTGAGCTTCGCCGCGGCGTAGTAGCGCAGCGACTGCAGCCGCGAGGCGAGCCGGATCAGCACGACACGGATGTCCTGCGCGAACGCGAGCAACATCTTGCGCAACGCTTCGACCTGCGCGCGACGCGCGGCCTGCGCGTCGCGACCGGCCTCGGGCATCGCATTCTGAGCGGCGCGCATGCTGACGGTGCCGAGCCTCAACAGCTTGCGCACGTCCGCAACGAGCTGCGAAACCTCTTCGCCGAAGCGTTCGGCCAGAATGCGCTCGGGGTCCGACAGATACGGCGTGAGCGCGAAGAGCGCCGCCGCCAGCACCGCGGGCGAATCGACGTTGAGCTTGCCCATGATCGACGCCGTCCCCGCCGCATGCTCGATCAGCAGTTCGCCGGACGGCAGTCGCGCGTCACCGGCGGTCTCGCGCACGAACGCGAGCGCGTCGTCGATGGACGGCACCGGACTCGTGGTGGTGGGGAGATTGTCGCGACTCATGATGCTTTGACCCGGCAATCATGCCGGGCTGGAACGATGAAACCGCCATGCGGCAGCCGAAGCTTCCGCACGGTCAATTGCAGGGCAACAAACCGCAGCCGCTTGCGCCGCGGGCTGCCCCGCCCAACCGTCAGCTGCGCTGCGCCGCCACTACGACCACTTCCACGAGGCACGCCGGGTTCGCGAGCTTCGCTTCCACCGTGGCACGCGGCGGCGTGGCGCCCGGCACGACCCACGTGTCCCACACGGCGTTCATGCCGGGAAAGTTGGCCATGTCGGAGATGAAGATCTGTACCGAAAGCAGATGCGACTTGTCGCTGTTCACTTCGGCAAGCAGGCGGTCGATGTGGTCGAGCACCTCGCGGGTCTGGCCGGTGATGTCCTGCTTCGTGTCTTCGGCGATCTGGCCGGCCAGGTACACGGTACCGTTGTGCACGGCGATTTCCGAGAGACGCGGGCCGACGTGGTGACGATTGACTGCCATAAGGTTTCCTGTTGGTGTGGTGAAGGTGGCACGCTGCGGCAATGGTGCAGCGCCATGCGCGGCCGCCTGCCTCGCGCAGGCGTGCAATCGCATATTATGACCCGAGCGCGGCTCAGCCGATCAGGAAACGTCGCGCGATAGCGATCTGGTCAGGTGCAAGAAAGGCCGGCGCATGGCCCGCACCGGCAATTTCGACGCTCGCAACAGCCTTCCCTTCGCTCACCATGCGCGCCACCGTCTCACGCGAAAGCAGATCCGACTGCTCGCCGCGCACGACGAGCATGCGCCCCGGGAAGGCCGCAAGCGAGCGCCAGAGTATCGATTCGCCGAGCGCGTTTTGCTCGGGTGTCGTGGCGCCGAACGGCTGGGCGATGCGCGGGTCGTAACGGAATGCCCAGGCGCCGTCCACCTCGTGCAGGAGCGGCGTGTTGATCTCGCGCCACTCCTCCTGGGTGAGCGGGCCGAACGACTGCGCGAGCAACGCGGCATGATCGATGCCCTGCTGCAGCGTTTCGAAGCGCGCCGGCTTGCCGAGATACTCGCCGATGCGAGCCAGCGCCTGCGGCTCGATATGGGGACCGACGTCGTTGACGATCATCTTGCCGATGGGTGAATCGGGCAGGCCCGCCAGGGCGAGGCCGATCAGCCCGCCCATCGAAGTGCCGAACCAGTCCACTTTTTCAGCGCCCGTGCGCGCGATCAGCGTGACCATGTCGGCAACGTACTGCGCGACGCCGTAACCCATCGGGTCGGCGAGCCACGACGAGAGGCCGCGGCCCACCACGTCGGGGCACACCACGCGATAGGTGTCGCTCACCGCGGCCGCGAGCCGGTCGAAGTCACGGCCCGAACGCGTGAGCCCGTGCACGCAGACAAGCACGCGCGGGTTCGCGGGGTCGCCCCATTCGGTGTAGGCCATGCGGTGCAGACCGCCGGGGCTGATGCATTGAACGAAGCGCTGGCGCAAGGCGGTAGACGTGGCGGTCATCGTGAGGTCCTGTCCTGGCAGAAGACTGTCGGGGCCGGGCCCGCTGCGGCGCCGGCGGCACGAGTCCGATTGTAGACGGCGGGGAACCGCACCAACGCGTTTTTCAGGGAAAGCGCGACGAGCGTCACGCGCAACGCGACCGCCCAAACACCGCGGGCGGAACGCTCTTTCCGAACGTTCCGCCCGCTTCGAATCGATTTACCGAACAAGGGTCACGTTTCGCCGACATAACCTCACGCAACCTCAAACGACCACACAGCCCCGCCTGCAAGCGACCGCGGCGACCACAGCAACCCACCATCAGGCCGCTTTTCGCCAACCGTGATACCGCTCAGCTCACCGCGCTCACGTCGAGCGGGGCGCCCGTCTTCGCCGCGATCTCGTCCACCGTCACGCCAGGCGCGAGTTCGGCGAGCCGCAAACCGTCTTCGGTCACGTCGATCACGCCGAGGTCGGTGATGATGAGATCCACCACGCCCACGCCCGTGAGCGGCAGCGAGCATTCATCGACGATCTTGTGCTGATCGCCCTTCGCCACGTGCTCCATCAGCACGACCACGCGCTTCACGCCGGCCACGAGGTCCATGGCGCCACCCATGCCCTTGATCATCTTGCCCGGAATCATCCAGTTCGCGAGGTCGCCGCTCTTGCTCACCTGCATGGCGCCGAGAATCGCCAGGTTGATGTGGCCGCCGCGGATCATGGCGAACGAGTCCGCCGACGAGAAGATCGACGAGCCGGGCAGCGTCGTCACCGTCTGCTTGCCTGCGTTGATGAGGTCGGCGTCCACTTCCTCGTCCGTGGGCGACGGCCCGATGCCGAGCAGCCCGTTCTCCGACTGCAGCCACACCTCGACGCCCGCCGGCACGTGGTTGGCCACCAGCGTCGGCAGACCGATGCCGAGGTTCACATAGAAACCGTCCTGCAGTTCCTTCGCCGCGCGCGCGGCCATTTCATCGCGATTCCATGCCATGGTCAGACTCCTTTTGCGCGCACGACGCGTTGTTCGATGCGTTTTTCCGGATGCGCATTGAGCACGATGCGCTGCACGAAGATGCCGGGCGTGTGGATCGCGTCCGGATCGAGTTCGCCCGTCTCCACGATTTCCTCGACCTCGGCCACCGTGATGCGGCCGGCCATCGCGCACATCGGGTTGAAGTTGCGCGCCGTGCGGCGATAGACGAGGTTGCCGGCCTTGTCCGCCTTCCACGCCTTCACGAGCGCGACGTCGGCGGTGAGCGAATGCTCGAGCACGTAGTGGTTGTCGCCGAACTGGCGGGTTTCCTTGCCCTCGGCAATCAGCGTGCCGTAGCCGGTGTTGGTGAAGAAGGCCGGAATGCCGGCGCCGCCCGCGCGCAGTTTTTCGGCGAGCGTGCCTTGCGGCGTGAATTCGAGTTCCAGTTCGCCCGCGAGGTACTGCCGCTCGAATTCCTTGTTCTCGCCCACGTACGACGAGATCATCTTCCTGATCTGCCGCGTTTCGAGCAGCAGGCCGAGGCCGAAACCATCCACGCCCGCGTTGTTGCTAATGCAGGTGATGCCCTTGACGCCCGAATCGCGCAGCGCGCCGATCAGCGCCTCCGGAATGCCGCACAGGCCGAAGCCGCCCACGGCGAACGTCTGCCCGTCCTTGACGATGCCTTCGAGCGCGGCAGCCGCGCTCCCATAGACCTTGTTCATCAGTTTGTCCCTTCCTCAATGGAAACCCGAAAACCGGATCGGCGCAGTGCGCGGCAAAACTCGCCGGCAGCCAGTTGGCAAACGCCATTCTAGCCACACGGCGGCATGCCGTTGCAGCAGGCCGAATGGACATCCGGCCGTGCGCCTCACGCCGGCGCGGCGCCTTGCAGGGCAACGCTCGCCGCGCTCTTCTCGTTTGCCGCAAAGGGTACGATGCAGCGGTGTTGCGGCACAATACGCAAAAATACATAAGTAACCTCACCACCGTGGCGGCCTCGCCCATGCCCGACCAACGTTCGCTCGACTATCAGACCGCCTTTCATCTCGCGCCGATCGGCCTCGTGCTCGCGCGCGATCGCATCATCGAAGACTGCAACGACGAACTCGCGGCGATCTTCCGGTGCCGGCGCGAGTCGCTGATCGGGCAGTCGTTTCAGGTGCTGTATCCGTCGGCGGACGAGTTCGAGCGCATCGGCGCGCGCATCCCGCCCATCATGACCGCGCAAGGCAGCTACGCGGACGACCGCATCATGAAGCGCGCCGACGGCGAGCTCTTCTGGTGCCACGTGACGGGGCGGTCATTGGACCGCGCCGAGCCGCACGCGGCGGGCGTCTGGACCTTCGAGGACCTCAGCGCCACACGCCGCGTGGCCGTAGAACTCACCCCGCGCGAGCGCGAGATTGCCGCCCAGCTCGTCACAGGCAAGACGAGCAAGCAGATCGGGCGGATTCTGGATATCAGCTCGCGCACGGTGGACGTGTACCGCGCGCGGCTCATGCGCAAGTATGGGACGGGAAACGCCACCGAGCTGTTGCAGCGGCTGCTGGGGCAGTAAGACCCGGCGAGCGGGATCGTGCGCTCGCCGGTTGACAGGCCGGTGTGATGTTGTTGGCTGGACGCCGGCTTGAAGCTGTTCAGCAGGCCCGCTCAGCCGGCCTGTTCAGCTGGCCTGCTCATCTGGCCAGGGTAGTGAGCCTCAACGGGCCTTGACGAGTTCGGCCCGCTCGATCGTGGCGCGCAACAGATCCGGCATCGGCACCGATTTGCCGGCGGCGTAATCGATCCACACGCAGCGGGCGTTGCCGCGCGCATAGAGCGTGTCGGGGTCGTCCGCACGGCGCAGTTCGAAACCGGTGTCGAAGCTGCTGCGGCCAGGCTGGCCGACCGTCATCCGGCACACGACGTCGCCCGGATAGTGAAGCTGACGCAAAAACTCCATCGATGCGTTGACGATCACCGGCCCTTGCCCCTCGCCGTTGCCGCCCGCGATGCCGAGATGCTCGAACCACGAAATCCGCGCCTGCTCCATGTAGCGGAAATAGACCGTGTTGTTGACGTGGCCGAACGCGTCCATGTCGCCCCAGCGAATGGGCATCGACATTTCGAAGACGGGGTGATACGCCTGCTCGCTCATCGAACTTCTCTTCCTGTTATTTCGTGTGACGCTTCACGTCAGTCTTCACGCGAGCCCGAAGCCGTCGTCGGCCGTAATCACCGAGCCGTTGATGAAATTCGATTCATCGGCCGCGAGCAGCAGCAAGAGGCCGTCGAGGTCCTCGGGCTTGCCCACGCGGTGGCGCGGCAGCATCGAAATCAGCTTCTGCCCCTGCTCCGTCGACCAGTGGTGATGGTTGATCTCCGTATCGATATAGCCCGGGCAGATGGCATTGACGTTGATGCCATGACGTCCCCATTCCTGAGCCATGGCCTTGGTCATGTGGACCACCGCTGCCTTGCTCATCGAATAGAGTCCGATCTGCGGCAGCACGCGCAAACCCGCCACGGACGCGATGTTGATGATGCGGTACGCCGGTTTGTGTGCGCCGTTGCCGCGCATCATCATCCGTTTGGCCACTTCCTGCGCGACGAAGAACGCGCCGCGCGTATTCGTATCGAACACGTATTCGAAGTCGGCGGGCGTGACGTCGGCGAGGCGCTGCGTCGTAGAGACGCCCGAGTTGTTGACGAGAATGTCGATGGTGCCCGCCTCGGTCTCGGCGTGCGCCACGGCAGACTTGATGCTCTGGTAGTCCGTCACGTCGAGCGACACGACGTGCGCCGCACCGCCCGACGCCTCGATTTCGGCGCGCAGTTCCTTGAGGCGCTCCACGCGGCGGCTAGCCAGCACGACTTTTGCGCCTGCATGCGAGAGTACCTGGGCAAAGCGCTTGCCCAGTCCGCTCGATGCGCCGGTGATCAGCGCGACCTTGCCTTCCAGATTGATCGAACGGCCCATTGTCGTTCCTTGTAGGTGTTGAGCGTTGAGTGGACGGCACGTTGCGGCACGGCCGGACGTGCGTCAATACGGTAGCACAAAGAATAGAACGATCGTGCTAATCTGCGCTCTTCGGGTTGCGGGGTGTCAGACGTTACCGGACAATACGTTCCCGAAAAAAGCATTCTAACGGCAAGAGGAGCTTCGATGACCCCCGCAAGTCTCATTGAGCAGTACGGTCCACGCGAATCGATGGAGTATGACGTCGTGATCGTCGGCGGCGGCCCGGCCGGTCTTTCGGCCGCCATCCGTCTCAAGCAGCGGGCTGCGGAAAAAGGCGTCGAACTCGGCGTGTGCGTGCTGGAAAAGGGCTCGGAAATCGGTGCGCACATTCTCTCGGGCGCGGTCATGGACCCTCGCGCCATCAACGAACTGATTCCCGACTGGAAGGAAAAAGGCGCGCCGCTCGACGTGCCCGTCACCGAAGACCGCTTTCTGTTTCTGACCGAAACGGGCGCGCGCACCGTCCCGCACTGGGCGCTGCCGGAGAACTTCAAGAACGAAGGCAACTACGTGGTGAGCCTCGCGAACGTCACGCGCTGGCTCGGCCAGCAGGCGGAAGCCGCGGGCGTCGAGATCTTCCCCGGCTTTCCCGCGGCCGAGGTGCTCTACAACGAAGACGGCTCGGTGAAAGGCGTGGCCACGGGCAACATGGGCATCGGCAAGGACGGCCAGCCCACCGAGAACTTCCAGCTCGGCATGGAACTGCACGCGAAGTACACGCTCTTCTGCGAAGGCGCGCGCGGGCATCTGGGCCGCCAGCTCAACGAGAAGTTCAAGCTGAACCGCGACAGCGACCCGCAGGTGTACGGTATCGGCATCAAGGAACTCTGGGAAATCGATCCCGCGAAGCACCAGCCGGGCCTCGTCATCCATTCGGCCGGCTGGCCGCTCGACTCACAGACCTACGGCGGCTCGTTCCTCTATCACATCGACAACAACCAGGTGATGGTCGGCTTCGTAGTGGGGCTCGGCTATTCGAACCCGTACCTCTCGCCGTTCGAGGAATTCCAGCGCTACAAGACGCACCCTGAAATCCGCAAGTTTCTGGAAGGCGGCAAGCGCGTTTCGTACGGTGCACGCGCCATCACGGCGGGCGGCCTCATGTCGCTGCCGAAGCTCGTGTTTCCGGGCGGCGCGCTGGTGGGCGACGACGCCGGCTTTCTCAACGCCTCGCGCATCAAGGGATCGCACGCGGCAATCAAGACCGGCATGCTGGCTGCCGACGCCGCCTTCGACGCCGTGCAGGCCGGCCGCACCGCCGACGAACTTACCGCCTACCCCGAATCGTTCAAGACCTCGTGGCTCTACACGGAACTACACCGTGCACGCAACTTCAAGCAGTGGATGAGCAAGGGGCTCTACCTCGGCACACTGATGGTCGGCATCGAGCAAAAGCTCTTCGGCGGCAACGTGCCGTGGACGCTCCATCACCAGCACTGGGACCACGAGATGCTCAAGCCCGCATCGCAGTGCAAGCCGATCGAGTATCCGAAGCCGGACGGCAAGCTCACGTTCGACCGACTCTCGTCGGTGTTCATCTCGAACACGAATCACGAGGAAAACCAGCCGGCGCACCTCACGCTCAAGGACCCGAGCGTGCCCGTGAACGTGAACCTGCGCACGTATGCGGGACCGGAGGGACGTTACTGCCCTGCCGCCGTCTACGAATTCGTGAAGAACGACGACGGCAACGACCGGCTCGTGATCAACGCGCAGAACTGCGTGCACTGCAAGACCTGCGACATCAAAGACCCGACGCAGAACATCGTGTGGGTGACGCCGGAAGGCGGCGGCGGGCCGAACTATCCGAACATGTGAGGACTCGGGGCCGTCCGCGCTCAGGCACGACGGCCCTTTTTCCGCCGATACAAAAAAACGCCGCTTTCAAGCGGCGTTTCTTTTTACGGCGTGGTGCTTGCGCCCGAACGCTTCAGGGCGTTCCGGCCGCGATCCTCGGCGACGTGGTCACCACGTCGCCGCACTGGGCGCGATGCCGCAAGGCATGATCGATCAGCACGAGCGCCAGCATCGCTTCGGCAATCGGCGTGGCGCGAATGCCAACGCAGGGATCGTGGCGACCGAACGTCTCCACCGTCGCGGGCTGCCCCGCCTTGTCGATGGAGCGACGCGGCGTACGAATGCTCGACGTCGGCTTGATTGCGATGGAGACGGTAATGTCCTGCCCCGTCGAGATACCGCCCAGCACGCCGCCCGCATGATTGCCGACGAAGCCTTCCGGCGTGAGTTCGTCACCGTGCACCGACCCACGTTGCGCCACGCTCGCGAAGCCGGCGCCAATCTCGACGCCCTTCACCGCATTGATGCCCATCATCGCGTGCGCGATGTCGGCGTCGAGCCGGTCGAACAACGGCTCGCCCCAGCCCACCGGCACGCCCGACGCCACCACATTGATACGCGCGCCGATCGAGTCGCCGTCCTTTCGCAGCGCGTCCATGTAGGCTTCGAGCTGCGGCACGATGTCGGCATTCGGCACGAAAAACGGATTCTCGCGCACGTGCGACCAGTCGACGAACGGCACGTCGATCTCGCCCAACGCGCTCATGTAGCCCCGCACCTCCACGCCGAACTTCTCGCGCAGCCACTTCTTCGCCACGGCGCCGGCCGCCACGGTGGGCGCCGTGAGCCGCGCCGACGACCGGCCGCCGCCGCGATAGTCCCGAATGCCGTACTTTTGCCAGTACGTGTAGTCCGCGTGACCCGGGCGGAAGGTTTCGGCGATGTTGCCGTAGTCCTTGCTGCGCTGATCGGTGTTGCGGATGAGGAGCGCGATGGGCGCGCCGGTCGTCACATCTTCGAATACGCCCGAGAGAATCTCGACCTTGTCTTCTTCCTGGCGTTGCGTCACGTGGCGCGACGTGCCTGGCTTGCGGCGGTCGAGTTCGAACTGGATGTCTTCGGTAGTGAGCGCCATGCCGGGTGGGCAGCCGTCGATCACGCAGCCGATGGCCGGGCCGTGCGATTCGCCGAAGGTCGTGACGGTAAAGAGCGTGCCGAGCGTGTTGCCGGACATGAGCGTCGTCCAAAGTAAAACGGGGAAGCCGCTATTATGCCAGCCCGCGCGTTCAGCGCCGGGCGCCCCGCAGCGCCGTGACGATCTCCTCGAGCCCTTCCGGCGTGACGCTGGCTGGGTCGAGCGGCTCGCCCACCGCAAGTGTGAGCCGGCTGACCGCACCACGCCGCAGCGGCCGCGGCAGGTGCGCACTTTCGTCGCGCGAGAAGACGCTGCCCCACAGGCCGCGCAGCGCCATTGGAATCACCGGCACCGGCATGCGTTCGATGATCTCCATCACGCCATGACGGAACGCGTTGATCTCGCCCGTCCGCGTGAGTTTGCCTTCGGGGAAGATGCAGACCAGTTCGCCTTCGGCGAGCACTTTGGCGCACTGTTCGTAGGCCGCCGCAAGCAGGTGTGCGTCCTCGTGCGCCGGCGCAATCGGAATGGCCTTCGCGTGGCGGAACAGCCAGCCGGCCAGCGGCGCGCGAAAGATCCGGTGGTCCATCACGAAGCGGATGGGGCGCGGGCTTTCGGCCATGATGACGATCGCATCGACATAGCTCACGTGATTGCAGACGAGCACGGCCGGCCCTTCGGCCGGAATGCGCTCCGTGTGCACCAGCCGGATGCGATAGACCGTATGCACGAGCAGCCACGCGACGAAGCGCAGCAGAAACTCCGGCACGAGCAGATAGATGTAGGCGGCCACCGCCACGTTGAGAAGCGCCGTGACGAGATAGAGCCCCGGAATGCCGACGCCCGCGGAAGTCAGGGCCATCGCCATCAGCGCCGAGACGATCATGAACAGCGAGTTCAGGATGTTGTTCGCCGCGATGATGCGCGCACGATGGCTCGGCACACTGCGGCTCTGGATCAGCGCATAGAGCGGCACGCTGTAGAAGCCCCCGAACATCGCGAGCAGGTACAGATCGGCGAGGATGCGCCAGTGCGCCGGCACGCGCAGGAATTCGCCGACCGCAAGCAGGTGCCCGGCGCGCGGCAGCGCGTGGCTCGCGAAGTAGAGGTCGATGGCGAACACGCTGATGCCGATGGAGCCGAGCGGCACGAGCCCGATCTCGATGCGGCGCTTCGAGAGCCGCTCGCACAGCAGCGAGCCCGTGCCGATGCCCACCGAGAAGGTGGCAAGCAGCACGGTGACGACATCGGGGTTCGCTGAGAGCACGTCCTTCGCAAAGTTGAAGAAGGACGCGAGGAAGGTCGCGCCCACGAACCACAGCCACGAAATACCGAGCAGGCTCAGAAACACCGTGCGATTGCCGCGGGCCAGCTTGAGGTTGCGCCAGGTTTCGCTAACCGGATTCCAGTTGATTCGCAGCTCCGGCTGCGAAGGGGTGGACGGCGGCACGAATGCCGAGGCAAAACGTCCGATGAGCGCAACCGAAACGCACAGGCACGCCAGCACGGCCGCACCGTTGCCCGGCAGCCCCGCCGCGGCCCCGCCGGCAATCGTGCCTACGAGGATGGCGACGAACGTGCCCATCTCCACCATGCCGTTACCGCCCACCAGCTCGGCATTCGTGAGGTGCTGCGGCAGGTAGGCGTACTTGACGGGACCGAACACGGTGGAATGCACGCCCATCAAGAACGTGCAGGTGTAGAGCAGCGCCGCGCTGTGCAGCCAGAACCCCGCGCCGCCGACGAGCATCACGGCAATCTCGAAGGTCTTCACGAAACGCGTGAGCATGGCCTTGTCGTACTTGTCGGCGATCTGGCCCGAGGTCGCCGACAGCAGCACGAAAGGCAGGATGAAGATCGCGGAAATCAGGAACGGTGCGGTTTTCGGATCCACGCCGGAAAAACGCGCCGTCTGATAGGTGACGAGCGAGGTGAAACCGATCTTGAAGACGTTGTCGTTCATCGCGCCGAGGAACTGCGTCCAGAAGAACGGCGCAAAGCGGCGCTCGCGCAGCAGCCTGAACTGCGATTCGTGTACCTCGCCGTCGCGAGGGGCGCGGCGCGCAACGGGTAAGGGGCGGTCGCTCATGAGGGAGGCAGGAGGGGCAGGTATGGGGCCGGCACCGGCAATGTCCGCCTGGTGAAAGCGGGTGTTGAGGTAGAGGCCGGGGTAGAGGCCACGACGGCCAGCGACGGCCAGGTGAGTTCAACAAAAAAACGCGCGCCTGCTGCGCGCGTTTTTCTCTCGAAACGGTGACCGCGGTACCGCCGACAGGTTGGAACCGGCCCAGCGATCGCGAACTCACGGCGCACAGCTTGCTCGCCCGTGGCGCGAGCCCACCCGGTGAACCACCGACGGAGCAACCGCCGGCGCTTACTGTCGCGTGGGCTGCTCGCCCTCTTCCTCGGGCCAGTCGCGAATATATGCCTTCAGCATGCGATTTTCGAAGCTCTGCTCTTCCACCACGGCCTTCGCCACGTCGTAGAACGAGATCACCCCCATCAGCGTGCGGCTGTCCAAAACGGGCAGATAACGGACGTGATGTTCGAGCATCATTCGTCGCACTTCGTTGACGTCGGTTTCCGGCGTGCAGGTGACGGGGTGGTCGTCCATTACCTTGCGGATGGTCGCCGCGCCCAGGCTGCCATCGTTTTTGCGCAGCGTCAGAATGATTTCACGGAAGGTCAGCATGCCGACCAGATCGCCATATTCCATCACGACGAGCGACCCGATGTCGTGCTCGGCCATGGTGTTGACTGCGGCGTGCAGCGGCGTGTCGGGCGTCACGGTAAAAAGGGTGTTGCCCTTGACCTTCAAAATGTCGCTGACTCGCATGGTCGTCTCCTGGCGATACGGGTGTAAATGCAATTCACAAATGCGGCTGGTTATGCGGACTTATCTGGACTTATCCAGACATAGGGCGCTCGAGCGGCAATGCGCGGGGCAAAAGCCCATGCCGCATAAGCAATGCAGACTGATTTTTGATGCTAGCGGAAAGGTCGGCAAAAGGAAAGCGGCCATTCCACGCACAACGGCATTCATTTGCGATCGAAATACCGGCAACGGCCGCCTCGCACAGCGGCCCCTTCAGCAGGTCCATCGACACGCTTGGGGGAAAACGGCACTTGATGCCGCGCAGCCCGGTGTTACGATCGCTCACTCCCTTACCTCACAAGGTTCTGGCCGCACCGGCCCGGGCCCATCGACATGTCCGCCAACCGTTTCGACACGCTCGCGCTGCATGCCGGCGCGGCCCCGGATCCCGCCACGGGCGCCCGCGCGACGCCGATCTACCAGACCACCTCGTTTTCGTTCCGCGACACCGACCATGCCGCCGCGCTCTTCAACATGGAGCGTGCAGGCCACGTCTACTCGCGCATCTCGAACCCGACCGTTGCCGTATTCGAAGAGCGGATCGCGGCACTCGAAAACGGCGTCGGCGCCATCGGCACCGCAAGCGGCCAGGCGGCGCTGCATCTCGCCATCGCCACGCTGATGGGCGCGGGTTCGCACATCGTCGCCTCCAGCGCGCTCTACGGTGGCTCGCATAACCTTCTCCACTACACGCTGCGGCGCTTCGGCATCGAGACCACATTCGTTCCGCCTCATGACCTCGACGCCTGGCGCGCGGCGCTGCGCCCGCAAACCCGGCTGCTCTTCGGCGAAACGCTGGGCAATCCCGGGCTCGACGTGCTCGACATCGCTGCCGTGGCCCAGATCGCCCACGAACACCGCGTGCCGCTTCTCGTCGACTCCACGTTCACCACGCCTTGCCTGCTGCGCCCGTTCGAGCACGGCGCCGACCTGATCTACCACTCGGCCACCAAGTTCCTGGGCGGCCACGGCACGACGATCGGCGGCGTGCTGGTGGATGGCGGCACATTCGACTTCGACGCATCGGGCCATTTCCCCGAACTGACCGAGCCCTATGAGGGCTTCCACGGCATGGTGTTCGCCGAGGAAAGCACCGTTGCCCCGTTCCTGCTGCGTGCGCGCCGCGAGGGTCTGCGCGACTTCGGTGCCTGTCTGCATCCGCAGGCCGCATGGCAACTGCTGCAGGGCGTGGAAACGCTGCCGCTGCGCATGGACCGGCACGTCGCGAACACGCGCAAGGTGGTCCAGTTTCTGGCCGCGCACGAAGCGGTGGAATCGGTCGCCTATCCCGAGCTCGAGACCCACCGCGACTACGCGCTGGCGCAACGCCTGCTGCCCCGCGGAGCAGGCGCCGTGTTCAGCTTCAACCTGCGCGGCGATCGCGCCGCCGGGCGGCGTTTCATCGAAGCCCTGACCCTGTTCTCACATCTCGCCAACGTGGGCGACGCCCGCTCGCTCGTCATCCATCCGGCCTCTACGACGCATTTCCGCATGGATGCCGCCGCCCTCGCCGCAGCAGGCATCGCCGAAGGCACGATCCGGCTCTCCATCGGCCTCGAAGACCCGGACGACCTGATCGACGACCTCAAGCGCGCGCTGAAAGCCGCGCAGAAAAACACCGCGCCCGCGGCAAGCGCGCTTCCCGCCTCGGCTCCCGGCTCTGCCGTCGCCAACCCGGCGCGGGCAGGCAAGGAGGCGCCATGATCCTCGACGTGCGGGGCGTACCCGCTTATGTCTATACCGGCGGCAAGCCCTTCGATCCGGCGCTGCCGACGGCCGTGTTCGTCCACGGCGCCGAGCACGATCACAGTGTGTGGGCACTGCAGTCGCGCTACTTCGCAAACCACGGCTTCGGCGTGCTCGCGGTCGACCTGCCGGGCCACAGCCGCAGCGCCGGGCCGGCATTGCGCGACGTTCCCGCCATGGCGGACTGGCTCGCCGCATTGCTCGACGCGGCGGGCGTGCAGCGCGCCTTCGTGGCCGGTCACAGCATGGGCTCGTTGATCGCCCTCGACTTCGCCGCACGCTATCCGGCGCGCACCACGCATCTCGCGATGCTCGCCACCGCGTTGCCCATGACCGTTTCGCCCGCCTTGCTCGATGCCGCCCGCGAGCGCGAACCCGAAGCGATCGCCATGGTGAACGCATGGTCACACTCGACGATCGCGGCCAAACCGTCGAATCCCGGCCCGGGGTTCTGGCTGCACGGCATGAACCAGCGGCTCATGGAACGCGTGTCGGCGCGCGGCGAACCCCAGTTGTTCCATACCGATTTCGCCGCCTGCAACGCGTATGCCGACGGCCTCGCACGCGCCGCGGCCGTGCGCTGTCCGGTGCGAATCATCGTCGGCCGGCGCGACGTCATGACGCCGCCGCGTGCGGCGCGCGCGTTGGCCGATGCCTTCACGCGGGCCGGCGTGACAGCGGATACCGTGACGCTCGACGCAGGACACGCCATCATGGCCGAGCAACCCGACGCCACGCTCGACAGCCTGTTCGCCTTTGCATCACGCCCGGGTGCATTGCTTGCCTGAGACGAAACGGCCATCGCAGGCACCACGATAGCGGTTGCGCGCGTGTCGCGGCATCGGCCGGATAGCCGGGTTGCACGGATGGTACGACAGCAGCACAATCGTTCGAACGCAATCACGAACGCCACAGCGAGGGCAAGGAGGCGATCATGGAACGCACCACGCACCGCGAAAACGAACACTTCGCGAACTTCGACGAGTTCTACCCGTTCTATCTCGGCGAGCATCGCAATCCGGTATCGCGGCGGCTGCACTTCGTGGGTTCGCTGGGCGTGATCGGCTGCGTGGCCATGGCAATCGCCACCGGCCACTGGCCCTGGTTGCCGGCGGCGGTCGTGTGCGGCTACGGCTTCGCGTGGGTCGGGCACTTCTTCTTCGAGAAGAACCGTCCCGCCACCTTCAGACACCCGATCTACAGTCTGATGGGCGACTGGGTAATGTTCGCGGACATCTGCCGCGGCAAGCTGCCTTTGTAGGGAAAGGTCACACTGCCGTCTGGTGCGGCATGGACGACGGGTGATGGGCGTCGCTCCCGGCGAAAGCCGCGCGAGCCTCGCGCGCCGCCATGAGGGAAGCCAGCGACAAGGCGAGTTTTTCGTTATCGAGCGCGGCAAGCAGCATGGCTGCATCCACGCGGCTGGAGCGTAGCTTGAGCTGATACTCGAGCTCGTCGCGGTCGATGACGAAGAGGCCGAATAGGCGCGCCACCGAAATCTGGCCGGGATTGGCGATCAACAGGAACCGCGGTTCAGCCCCGCCCTGCTCGAGCCGCGCCACCCATTCGAGCGCTTCGAAGCGCTGCAGCAACCGCGAGGTGGTTTCCATGTCCCGGCGCAGCATGCGCGCAAGCTCGGGCAGCGTATGGCCGGGCCGTCCGGCGTCACGTGCTTCGGCAAGCCGGCCGAGCAGTTGCAGCCCGTCCAGCAGATCGCTGCCGGGAAACTGCGGCCGGTGGAATTGCCCGATGCGTATTTCCGGCAAGGCGGACGCGATCATCGCGCCCGCCAGCGTGATGAACCAGCTCAGATACATCCACAGGAGAAACATCGGCGCCGCGGCGAACGCGCCGTACACGGCCGTATAGGTGGGAATGCGCCGCACGTAATAGCCGAAGCCGCGCTTGGCCAACTCGAACGCGACGGCCGCGCACACGCCGCCCACCACCGCGTCGCGCCATTCCACGCGGCAGTTCGGCAGATAGACGTAGAGCATGGTGAACGCGAGCACCATGAGCGGCAGCATGGCACCTGTCAGCAGCCATTCGATCACGCCGGAGCCGCTCTGGCCCGCCGCGAAAGCAAGCGACTTGGTGAACAGATACGACGAGATGGAAAGGCTCACGCCCACGAGAATCGGCCCCAGCGTGAGCACGGCCCAGTAGACCAGCACGCGCTGCGCGAACGGCCGCGGCTTGCGCACGCGCCAGATCACGTTGAACGCGGATTCGATGGTCATCATGGTCATGACCGACGTGACGAACAGCACGATCATGCCCATCGTCGTGAGGCCCTTGGCCTTCGACGCGAACTGGTTCAGGTAGCGAAAGATCTGGTCGTTGATCTGCGAGGGCATCAGGTGATCCGCGAGGAAGCCCTGCAGGGACATCTGGAACTGCGCGAAAATCGGAAAGGCCGTGAAGAGTGCGAACGCGACGGTAGCGAGCGGCACAAGCGAAAGCAGCGTCGTGAAGGTCAGGCTGCCGGCCACCTGGGGGATGCGGTCTTCTGCGCTACGCCGCGCAGCAAAGCGCGCGAGCCGCCGCACGAGATCCAGATCCACACGCACTTTCGACAACCAGTCCATCGCCCCGCCTCAATCGAAGTGTGCGCCGCGCGCGGCATGCGCGGCCGACCCAACCCCTATAATACCTGTTCACCGACGAGGCCTATGAAAGACATCCTTGTGCTCTATTACAGCCGGCACGGCGCAACCCGCGAACTCGCGCTCGCGATTGCGCAAGGCATCGACAGCGTGCCCGGTGTTCAGGCGCGCGTGCGCACCGTGCCCCCCGTATCCACCGTCTGCGAAGCCACACAGCCCGACATCCCCGAGTCCGGTCCGCCCTACGCCGAGTTGCGTGACCTCGAGGAATGCGCCGGTCTCGCGCTCGGCTCACCCACGCGCTTCGGCAACATGGCCGCGTCGCTCAAGTATTTCCTCGACGGCACCACGCCGCAATGGCTCTCGGGTGCGCTCGCCGGCAAGCCCGCCTGCGTGTTCACGTCGACCGGCAGCCTGCACGGCGGCCAGGAATCCACGCTGCTTTCCATGATGCTGCCGCTTCTGCATCACGGCATGCTGCTCGTCGGCATTCCCTACACCGAAAGCGCGCTCGCCACCACGCAAAGCGGCGGCACGCCCTACGGCGCCTCGCACTTCGCCCGCGCAGGTACAGCGGCGAACGGTATCTCCGCCGACGAACGCACGCTCGCCATCGCGCTGGGCGCACGGCTGGCCCGTACGGCGTCCATGCTGAACGAGCGGCCATGAACGTCCCTCGCGATGCCGGCAGCGCGCAGGCCGCGAACGCACGCGTCGAGTCGTCGCGTGCCGCGGCGCGCGGCGCGCTTGCCGCGCTCGTGGGGCTCATCGCACTCTGCATTGCATGGGAGCTGTGGCTCGCGCCGCTTCGCCCGGGCGGTTCGGCCCTCGTGCTGAAGGCCGCCCCGCTGCTGTTCGCGCTGCGCGGCGTGGCTCGCCGCAACCTGTACACGCTGCAATGGGCGTCAATGCTCGTGCTGCTGTATGTCGCCGAGGGCGTCGTGCGCGGCATGACGGACGGCGGCCTGTCGAGCCGGCTGGGCTGGGTCGAGGTCGTGCTCGCCGGCGCTTTTTTTGTTGCTGCTCTCGTCTATGTCGCGCCGTTCAAGCGCGCTGCGCGACGCGCGCCGCCTGGACAACAGTAGCGCGTGCCTTGCCGGCCTGTCGCGTTACCGGGCGCGAATACGTCCCCGAACGGCCCGCTCGATAGCCATCCGGCTAATGCACCTTACGCAACACGTCGCGCGATACTCCACTCAACACGCCGCAAATCAAACCGACACCGCATACCTACCTTCGTCCCACTTCATCATGTCCGAAGCCGCTGAAACTGCCATTTCGTCGTTCATTGCCGCCTGCGTCGAGATCGTCGGCGCGCAGCACGTGCTGACCGATGCGCACGACACCGCCCCGTACCTCACCGACTGGCGCCGCCGCTACACGGGCGCCGCCTGCGCCGTGCTGACGCCCGCCAACGCCGAAGAGGTGGCGGCGCTCGTGCGCGCCGCGGTCGAGCACCGCGTGGCGCTCGTGCCTCAGGGCGGCAATACGGGGCTCGCGGGCGGCGCCACACCGGACGCAAGCGGCACGCAGGCAGTATTGAGCGTGAAGCGCCTGAACCGCATACGCGACGTCGACCCGCACAACAACACCATCACCGTCGAAGCGGGCGTCGTACTCGCCGAAGTCCAGGCGCGCGCCCGCGAAGCGGACCGGCTCTTTCCGCTTTCGCTCGCCGCCGAAGGCAGTTGCACGATCGGCGGCAATCTGGCGACGAATGCCGGGGGCACCGGCGTGCTGCGTTACGGCAATACGCGCGAACTGTGCCTCGGCCTCGAAGTCGTGACGCCGCAAGGGGAGATCTGGAGCGGCCTGCGCGGGCTGCGCAAGGACAACACCGGCTACGATTTGCGCGACGTCTTCATTGGCGCCGAAGGCACGCTCGGCATCATCACCGCGGCCGTCATGAAGCTGCATCCGCTGCCCGCCGCGCGCGTCACGGCGCTTGCCGCACTCGCCTCGCCGCACGCCGCGTTAGACTTTCTCGCGCTCGCCCAACGCTTCGCGGGCCCGCTTCTCACGGGCTTCGAGCTGATGTCCGATTTCTGCCTGCAACTTGTGAACCGGCATTTCCCGCAGATGCGCTATCCGTTCGAGAGCCGGCACGCACAGGTCGTGCTGCTCGAACTGTCCGACAGCGAGAGCGAAGAGCACGCGCGCGGACTCTTCGAGCGTCTGATGGAGACGGCGCTCGAAGAGGGTCTAGTGGAAGATGCGGTGGTCGCGGAAAGCCTCGCGCAATCGCAGGCGTTCTGGCATCTGCGCGAGCACATCCCGCTCGCGCAGGCGGAAGAAGGACTCAACATCAAGCACGACATCGCGGTGCCCATTTCGCGCATCGGCACCTTCATCGCGGAAACGGACGCCGCCATCGCCGCAGCCGCGCCCGGCGCGCGCATGGTGACGTTCGGCCACCTTGGCGACGGCAATCTGCACTACAACGTGCAGGCGCCCGAAGGCGTGGATGCGAAGGCGTTCCTCGCGCAATACCAGAGCCCGATCAACCGCGTGGTCTACGACAGCGTGCACCGCCACCATGGCAGCATCAGCGCGGAACACGGTCTCGGCCAGTTGAAGGTGGACGACGCCGCGCACTACAAGAGCGAAGTCGAAGTGCGACTGATGCGCACGCTCAAACAGGCGCTCGATCCGCTCAACCTGATGAACCCGGGCAAGGTGGTACGCTTCAATCCCTAGTCGCGCCCTTCCATCCAGGACCATCGCGGGCGCCATGCCGCCCGTCGGGTGTTCGCCGGGGCGCGAAGCGAAACAAGCCCAACTGTTGAAGCAACCGTCGAGGAGCTGTCGTCGTGAAGATTCGTGTGCTGTCCGATCTGCATCTGGAATGCGACGAGCCGGACACCATTGCCCACGCCGAGGCCGACCTCGTGATTCTCGCGGGCGACATCCACAACCACGCGCTGGGGCTGCGCTGGGCCGCTGAAACGTTCGACGCCGCGGTACCGGTGGTCTACGTACCCGGCAATCACGAGTACTACGACGGCGACTTCGGCGCACTGGAAACGGCGATGCAGGACGCGGCGCGTTCGGTGGACAACGTGCACTTCCTGAACAACACCGTGCTGGTGGACCCAGAGGGGCGCTGGCGCGTGCTCGGCACCACGTTGTGGACCGACTTCGCGCTCTTCGGTGCCGACGAGGCAACGCGCCGCGAAGCCATTGAAGCGGCGAACAAGGTGATGCTGGACTTCCGGGGATTGATTCAGGTCTCGTGGCCCGCGAACGCCAAAGCCGGCGCGGCCGCCGCCACGTCCGCGCCGCGCGACTTCACGCCCGCCGACACGCTGGCCATGCACGCCAGGGCCCGCGCGTGGCTGGAAGCCGAAATCGCGAAGCCGTTCTCAGGCAAGACGATCGTGGTGACGCACCACGCGCCGCACCGGCAAAGTCTCGCGGCCCGGTATGCGGCCGATCCGGTATCGGCGGGCTTCGTGAACGACCTGCCGTCGCTGGTGCGCGCACCCGTCTCGCTCTGGGTACACGGCCATACGCACACAGCATTCGACTACACGGTGAACGGCACACGCGTGGTGTGCAATCCGCGCGGCTATGT
This sequence comes from Paraburkholderia sp. A1RI_3L, assembly GCF_048957895.1. NCBI lineage: Bacteria > Pseudomonadati > Pseudomonadota > Betaproteobacteria > Burkholderiales > Burkholderiaceae > Paraburkholderia > Paraburkholderia sp. A1RI_3L. The sequence goes on along the minus strand of NZ_JARCHA010000003.1, from coordinate 173,449 downwards.
GGACCGGCGCACGGGCCGGCTGGAAAACCGCCACTTCGCCTGGGACAAGGTGATCGAAATCTGAGGCCGACGCCTCAATCTCCGTGCGACACGTCGCGAGGCGAAGAAACCACGCGCCGCGCACCGCCCGTCGTGATCCGCACGGTCGCGGGCCGCAGTTGAGCGCGCAGCGCCTGAAGCAGGTCGCGCGACGCCGCGAGGCCGATCAGTCCCACCATCACCGCGACGCCAATCATGAGATGCGTGTCCATACCAATCCTCTTCGTTATGCCTTGCTTCGGTCTTGCCGGTCCCGACACGTTAGCAAACGGCGCCGCGCGAAAAAGTAAGCAAGTGTTGTACGCCGCATGCGCCGTGTAACAGCAGGTCACATATCACACGCCGAGCGGCAGTCGACACAGGACGCGCCGCAGGCGGCATGCCCACATCAGCGGACACAAGACCGGACACACGAACCGGAGGGACATCCGGCCGAACACCAAACGCGAACAGCGCGGCTACTTGCGCGCAAAGCGCTTCAGCGCGGCCTGGTCCTCGGCCATCGTGGCCGGCAGCGTCTCGCGCAGATGCTCGACCCACGTGCGAATCTTCGCGTCGAGATACTGCCGCGACGGGTAGACTGCGTAGACGTTCATCTCCTGCGCCGTGTATTCGGGCAGGATCCACGCCAGCTCACCGCTTTTCAACCCATTGACCGCCGAGTAGATGGGCAGCACGGCAATGCCCATGCCTTCCCGCACGGCGGACGCCATGGCCTCCGCCACGTTGACCTGAAAGGGCGATGGCCCGACCTCCACGGACTCGCGTCCGTGCGGCCCGTTGAAATCCCAATGGGTGGACGGAAACACCGGTGTCACCATCTGCAAGAGAACGTGACGCGCGAGGTCGGCGGGCACCTGCGGCACCCCGTGGCGTTCGAGGTAAGCCGGCGAGGCACACACAATGCTGAAAGCACTTCCGATACGCTGCGAAACGAAGCCGGAGTCGGCCAGTTCCGTGGCGAGCACCAGCGCCACGTCGTAGCCTTCGTCGAGCAGGTCGGGCATGCGCTGGGCCAGCGTGAGTTCCACGTGAACGTCCGGGTAGCGCTGCTGGTATTGGCTCACCGCCGGAACGACGTAATGCTGGCCGAAGCTCGTCATGGCGTGCACCTTGAGCCGGCCGGACGGGCGGGCATGCGCGTCGCCCGCTTCGGCCTCGGCTTCGTCGACGTACGCAAGGATCTGCTCGCAGCGCTGCAGATAGCGCTCGCCGGCCTCGGTAAGAGCGATGCGCCGGGTGGTGCGGTTGAGCAGCCGTGTGCGCAGATGCGCTTCGAGGTCGGAAACCGCGCGCGAGGCATAAGCTGTCGTCGTATTGAGGTGCTGCGCGGCACCCGTAAAGCTACCCGCTTCGACAACCCTGACGAATACCCGCATGTTCTGTAGTGTGTCCATCGCTCCCCTCCTCCTGACGACAGGGATTGTTGCACAAGCTGCAAGTATGATTATCTCAAGGTCCGTAATAATGCCTTGCACTCTTGCGGGTTATTCGAGAATCGGCCAAAAAATATAATGCGTCATTGCTTTTCATCACGCTTTCTATGTCGATCCAGGAGGGAATTGTGCGGTTTCCGGTGTGCAAAGGGACAGCCACCCTCACGGTTCTTACGATCTCGTTGATAATCGCCGGCTGCGCCAGTACCGGAGGCATTGCACCGCAGGCGCAGGGTCTCGACGCCACGTCGCTGGACGCGGGCGCGGCCATCCGCGCCGCCAACGCCGACGCCGCCTGGCCCGCCGCGGACTGGTGGCGCGCCTACCAGGATCCCCAGCTCGACGCATGGGTAGACGCCGCGCTCGCCGGCAACCCGACGCTGGCCGTCGCCGAGGCCCGCGTGCGCGACGCCCAAGCCATGGCCGGTGTGGCCGCAGCCGCGCTCGCCCCGCAGATCAAGGGCGACCTCTCGATGCAGCGTCAGCACTGGCCCGACAACGTCTACTACGGGCCAGGCCCGCTCGCCAACGCCGACACCTGGAACAACACGGGCACGCTCGGCCTGTCGTACCACCTCGACCTGTGGGGCCGCGACCGCAGCGCGGCCGAACGCGCGCTCGACGCCGCGCACGCCCGCGCCGCCGACGCCCGCGCGGCCCGGCTCGAACTCGAAACCAACGTGGTGCGCGCGTACGTCGAACTCTCGATGAACTACGCGCTGCTCGACATCGCGCGCGCCACGCTCGCGCAGCAGCAGAAGGTGCTGGCCTACGCAGAGCGGCGCCTGAAGGGCGGCATCGGCACGCAGCTCGAGGTGACCCAGGCGCAAACGCCGCTGCCCGAGTACGAACGGCAGATCGACGCCCTGGGCGAAGCCATCGCGCTCGGCCAGAACCAGCTCGCCGCACTCGCGGGCAAGGGGCCCGGCGCCGGTGAAACCATCATGCGGCCGAAGCTTGCGCTCACAGCGCCCGCGGGCCTGCCCTCCGCGTTGCCCGCCGACCTGATCGGCCATCGGCCCGACGTGGTCGCCGCGCGCTGGACCGTGGCCGCGCAGGCACGCGGCATCGACGTCGCGAAGGCCGACTTCTATCCGAACATCAATCTGCTGGCGTCGCTCGGCGGCTTCGCCGCAGCCGGCCCGATGCTGCAATTCCTGCACGCGGCCAACGGCGGATGGACGGCTGGCCCCGCCCTGTCGCTGCCGATCTTCGACGGCGGGCGCCTGCGCTCGCAACTGGGCGCAGCATCGGCGGGTTACGACGCCGCCGTGGACCAGTACAACCAGACGCTCGTTACCGCCCTTCGGCAGATCGCCGACGAGGTGGTGCGCATCCGCTCGCTCGCCACGCAAAAAACCTCCGCCGAGCGCTCGGTCGCGGTGGCGCAGCGCAACTACGATCTTTCCGTGGAAGGCTACCGGCGCGGCCTCACCGACTACCTCAACGTGCTCACGGCGCAGACGCAGCTGTTGCGCGCGCAGGAAGGCGTGGCGCGCATCCAGGCGGCGCAGCTCACCGCGCACGCGTCGCTCGTCGCGGCATTGGGCGGCGGCCTCGCCGATCCGGCCGACGGTCCGCGCCAAGCCGATGCGCTGCCCGCGCACGGCCGCGACGCGAGCCTGCTGCCGCACATGCCCGCCGCGCTCGACGTGAATCGCGCACCGGCTGTCACGGTGCCGACCGCAGGCAGCGGCAGTACCGTCGGCAACGGAACCACCCCGGAAATCTCGCGCGCCACAGCACCGACCGCGCCGACCGCGTCGGCCACGCCGCGGCCCGCTCCCTGAGGACTGCCCGTGTCCGCTCCTTCCTCCTCCGCGCCGCGCGTACCGGGTGCCGCGCTCGTCCCGGCCTTCGCCGAATGGGCCCGCACGGACGGCCTCACGTGGATCTACCTGTTCAAGGCGATTGCGGCCGGTCTGCTCGCGCTCGGCATTGCGATGCGGCTCGACCTGCCGCAGCCGCGCACCGCGATGACCACCGTCTTCATCGTGATGCAGCCGCAAAGCGGCATGGTCTTCGCCAAGAGCTTCTACCGGATAGGCGGCACGCTCGTCGGCCTCGTCGTCATGCTTGCGCTGATCGGGCTCTTCGCCCAGCAGCCGGAGCTGTTCATCGCCGCGACGGCGTTGTGGGTCGGCATCTGCACGGCAGGCGCCGCGCGCAACCGCAACTTCCGCTCGTACGGTTTCGTGCTGGCCGGTTACACGGCGGCGCTGATCGGCATTCCGGCCTCGCAACATCCTGACGACGCGTTCATGTCAGCACTCACGCGCGTGGCGGAGATCGTGGTGGGCATTCTCTGCTCGGGCGCCGTCAGCGGGCTCGTGTTTCCGCAGTTCGCCGGCGAGCAGATGCGCAGCACGGTGCGCGCACGCTTTTCGGCGTTCGTCGAGTATGTCTCGGCGTCGCTCGCGGGACAGGCGGACCGCGCGCAGATCGAGGCCACCAACGCACGCTTCGTCGCGGACATCGTCGGCTTCGAGGCCACGCGCAGCGTGGCCGTGTTCGAAAGCCCGGACGCGCGCATGCGCAGCGGGCGGCTCGCGCGCCTGAACAGCGAGTTCATGACGGCCTCCACGCGCTTTCACGGGCTGCATCAACTGATGAACCGGCTGCACGACGCCGGCGCGCACGCCACCATCGAAGCACTGGAGCCGTATTTCCACGAGATCGCGCCGCTGCTCGCGAAGTCGGGCGAACCGGTGCTCACGGCGGCCGACGCCGAGCACGCCGCTGCGCAGCTCGAAGCCTATCGGGCCGCGCTGCCGCGCCGCATCCGCGCGACGCGCGCCCTGCTCGAATCCCGCGCCGACGTGCCGCTGCTCGATTTCGACACCGCTTCGGAACTGCTCTACCGCTTCCTCGACGACCTGCACGCCTACACCGCGACCTACGCCTCGCTCGCCGTGAACACGCACGCCCGCGAGCGCTGGATAGAACGCTACGAGCCGAAGACCAACCTGATCGCGGCCGGCGTCGCAGGACTGCGCGCGGCGTTCGTGATGGCCGCGCTCGGCGCCTTCTGGATCGCGACCGCGTGGCCGAGCGGCACGACGCTCGTGCTCAACGCGGCGGCCGTCTGCGCGCTCGCGTCGTCGTCGCCGTATCCCGCGCGCATGGCGTTCCAGATGGCGCTCGGCACGATGCTCTCGTCGCTCGTCGGCATGATCGTGACGTTCGGCGTGTATCCGCACATCGACGGCTTTCCGCTCTTGTGCGCCGTGCTCACGCCCTGCCTCGCGTTCGGCGTGTTCCTCACCACGCGGCCGAAATACGCGGGCATCGGCGCGGGCTACTGCATCTTCTTCTGCTTTCTCGCCGGCCCCGACAACCTGATCCACTACGAGCCGGTGAGCTTCATGAACGATGCGCTCGCGCTCGTGCTTTCGATGCTCGTCTCTGCCATCGCGTTCGCCGTGCTGTTGCCGCCTTCCACGCCGTGGCTGCGCAACCGCCTCTTCGCCGATCTGCGCGACGAGGTGGCGCTCGCCTGCCGCGGGCGGCTCACGCGGCTGCGCTCGCGCTTCGAAAGCCGCGCACGTGACCTGATGTTCCAGATCAACTCGCTCGCCCAGGACGAGCCCGAGGTGAAGCGCGACACGCTGCGCTGGCTCTTCGCGGTGCTCGAAGTGGGCAACGCGATGATCGACCTGCGCAACGAAATCGGTACGCTGCCGCACGACCCGCGCTACGAGGCGAGCATGCCGTGGCGCGTAGCGATCCGCCGGCTGGGCGACCCGCTGGTGGCGCTGTTTCAGGCGCCCAACGGGCGCCGGCTCGACACCGCACTCGCGGCGACCGCGGACGCCATCGCCGCCACGCAGCAGGCGCTCGTCACGTTCTCGCCGCCGCGCGAGGAACGCCACAAGCTGCAGCGCATCCTGAGCTACCTGCATTTCGTGCGCAGCGCGCTGCTCGATCCGCAATCGCCGCTCGAAGCGGCCGTTGCGCCGGGCCGCCGCCATGAAGGAGACCGCCATGCCCCGTGAAATCGCTTTCCTCGATGCCTACATGCCGGCCATCGTGCCGATCTTCATTCTGGGCGCCGTCCTGACCTGGGGGCTCGACCGGCTGCTCGCGCGCACGGGCCTGTATCGCGCGGTGTGGCATCCGTCGCTCTTCCGGGCAAGCCTGCTCGTGTGCGTGTGCACGACGCTGGGGCTCTTCGTTTACGGCTGAACACCGGACGCACGTTCCACCGCACACACCCATTCGCTGAATACGCTGACAAGAGTCGAAACATGACCCTCAGAAACATCATCGGCTTCGTCGTGACGGCCGTCATTTTCATCGTCGCGATACTGATCGGCCGCACCTTGTGGATCTACTACATGGACGAGCCCTGGACCCGCGACGGCCGCGTGCGCGCCGAGGTCGTGAACATCGCGCCCGACGTCTCGGGCGCCGTGGTCGAGCTGCCCGTGCGCGACAACCAGATCGTGAAAAAGGGCGACCTGCTGATGCAGATCGACCCCTCGCACTACCAGATCGCCGTGGAACAGGCGCAGGCCACGGTCGCGGCACGCAAGGCCGACCTGCAGATGCGCCTCGACGACGCGAAGCGGCGCGCCGACATGGACAGCCAGGTGGTGTCGGCGGAAAACCGCGAGAACGCCTCGCATGCGGCAAGCGCGGCCCAGGCGCAGTACCAGGAAGCGCTCGCGCAGCTCGACGCGGCCAAACTCAACCTCGCGCGCACGCGCGTGATCTCGCCCGTGGACGGCTACGTGACGAACCTCAACGTGTTCCGCGGCGACTACGCGATCGCCGGCACCGCGCGGCTCGCGGTGGTGGACAGCCACTCGTTCTGGGTCTACGGCTACTTCGAGGAAACCAAGCTGCCGCGCGTGAAAGTGGGCAACAAGGCGGAGATTCGCCTGATGAGCGGTCCGGTGCTCAAGGGCCACGTGGAGAGCATCTCGCGCGGCATCTACGACCGCGACAATCCGCAAAGCCGCGAACTGCTCGCCGACGTGAACCCGACATTCAACTGGGTGCGCCTCGCGCAGCGCGTGCCGGTGCGCATCCATATCGACGAGGTGCCGGAAGGCGTGGTGCTGGCCGCGGGCATCACCTGCACCGTGGTGGTGGAGCCGGCGAACGTGCGCAAGGGTCTCTGAGCCCGGCAACGGAGCCTCGCAACTGAGCCCGCCAACTGAGTCCGCCAACTGAGCGGGACAAACGCGCTTCGTCACTGAACGAAGCTGCCGGGCAACGTAACCGGGCGAGGCAACCGGGTAGGCCAATCGCACGACACATCTCCAGCCTCCCCCGCGACACGCGCGCGCATCATGGTCTACCCGCGTTGCCGCCGGCGGGGGCGCTGCACTATCCTGCCCCGGACGAATCCATCACACGGAATCCACCACACGGGGCAAGCGACGGACGGCAGCCGGCGGGGCCGCGCAAGACACGCGCAGCGCCCCGCGCGGCGCGTGCGCCGCTGGCCACGGGCTCTCGCCGGAGGGACGCCGCCATGCCGCGCTACGCCGAATTTCATCGTCAGTCGATTGCCGATCCCGAAGCCTTCTGGCGCAACGAGGCCCGGCGAATCCACTGGGAAACGCCCTTCGACACCGTGCTCGACCGCTCGCGCCCGCCCTTCGCGCGCTGGTTCTGCGGCGGCCGCACGAACCTCTGCCACAACGCCGTGGACCGGCACCTGGCCGACCGCGCCCAGCAGAACGCGCTGATCTACGTCTCGACCGAAACCGGCATCGAGCGCCGCTACACCTACGCGGAACTGCACGCCGAGGTGAACCGCATGGCCGCCGTAATGCGCTCGCTCGGCGTGGCGCGCGGCGAACGCGTCCTGATCTATCTGCCCATGATTCCCGAAGCGCTTTTCGCGATGCTCGCCTGCGCGCGCATCGGCGCGATTCACTCGGTGGTGTTCGGCGGCTTCGCGGCCCCCAACCTGGCGGCGCGCATCGACGACGCGAAGCCCGTGCTCATCGTCACCGCCGACGCCGGTGCGCGCGCCGGCAAGGTGATCGACTACACGCCGCTCGTGGACGAAGCGCTCGCGCGCGCGACGCACCACCCCGCGAAGGTGCTGCTGATCGACCGGCAACTCGCGCCGGAACGGCTCGCGGCGAGCTATCTGGTCGACTACGAGCCGCTGCGCGAGCAGTATTTCGACGCCCACGTGCCCTGCGAGTGGCTCGAATCGAACGAGCCGTCCTACGTGCTCTACACCTCGGGCACCACCGGGCGACCCAAGGGCGTGCAGCGCGACGTGGGCGGCTATGCGGTGGCGCTGGCGGCGTCGATGGAATACATCTTCGAAGGCCGCGCCGGCGACGTGATGTTCACCGCGTCGGACATCGGCTGGGTGGTGGGCCACAGCTACATCATCTACGCGCCGCTCATTGCCGGCATGACCACGGTGATGTACGAAGGCACGCCGATCCGCCCGGACGGCGGCATCTGGTGGCGGCTCGTCGAGCAATACCGCATCAACCTCATGTTCACGGCGCCCACGGCGATCCGCGTGCTCAAGAAGCAGGACCCGGCGCTGCTCACCGCCGCGGACGTCTCGAGCCTGCGCACGTTGTTCCTTGCGGGCGAGCCGCTCGACGAGCCCACCGCGACGTGGATTTCGGGCGCGCTCGGCAAGCCTGTGGTGGACAACTACTGGCAGACCGAAACCGGCTGGCCGATGCTTGCCATCCAGCGCGGCGTGGAAGCGCTGCCGCCGAAGCTCGGCTCGCCCGGCGTGCCTGTGTACGGCTACAACGTCACGCTGCGCGACGAGCACACGGGCGAGCCGTGCGGCCCCGGCGAGAAGGGCGTCATCACGCTCGGCTGGCCGCTGCCGCCCGGCTGCATGCAGACCGTGTGGGGCGACGACGCGCGCTTCGTGAAAACCTACTGGGAAAGCGTGCCCGGCGAGCAGGTCTACTCGACTTTCGACTGGGGCGTACAGGACGAGGACGGTTACGTCACGATCCTCGGCCGCACCGACGACGTGATCAACGTGGCCGGCCATCGCCTGGGCACGCGCGAGATCGAGGAAGCGCTGTCGAGCCATGCGGCCGTGGCCGAGGTCGCGGTGGTGGGCGTGAGCGATGCGCTGAAGGGCCAGGCCGCGCGCGCGTTCGTGGTGGTGCGCGACCCGGGGCGCTATGCCGACGACGCCGCGCGGCTCACGCTGGAAGCGGAACTCGCGGCGACGGTGGACCGGCAACTGGGCGCCATCGCGCGGCCCGCGCGCGTGCATCTGGTGGCGATGCTGCCGAAGACGCGCTCGGGCAAGCTGCTGCGCCGCGCGATTGCGGCGCTCGCCGAAGGCCGCGACCCGGGCGACCTGCCCACCATCGAAGACGCCATGGCGCTGCACGAAGTGCGCGCGGCGCTGGACGAGGACAAGGGGCGGTAGGCTTTTGGTGTGTTGCGGCGGCGCGTGGGTGATGAAAAGCGCGGCCGCAACGGTTCAGCGGGTCAGCTTCGGAGACGGGCTAGACGTCGGATGACAAACAAGGCGGCGCTCGGCATGGCGTCCGCGTTAAGCGGTCTGCGTTAGGCGGTCTGCGTTAGGCGGTCTGCGTTAGGCGGTCTGCGTTAGGCGGTCTGCGTTAAACGGCCGGCGCGAAACGGCCGGCGTTAAGTGGCTCGCGCTAAACAGCCAGTTCCCCAGCCCGCGCTTCCAGAAAGCGCCGCAGAATGCCGGTGGAATACGTGCCCGCGATCTCCGTGAGAAACGAGGCGAACGATGTGGGCGCGTGGTCGTCGGCGGTATCGGACACCGTGCGCACGATCGCGCACGGCACCTCGTATTCGTGGCACACCTGGGCGATCGCGGCGCCTTCCATCTCTACGGCGAGCGCGTCGGGCAGCGCGGCGCGCAGCGCTTGCACCGCACTGGCGCTCGCGACGAACTGATCCCCGCTGATCACGAGCCCGCGATGCACTTGCGGCAACGCCGTGCCGAAGTGGGCCGCGAGCGCCGCGCCCTCTTCCGCCACGAAGCGCTCGCACGCCGCGGCGAGCTGCGCGGCGAGACGCAGGTCGGCGGCAAAGCGCGCCATGCCGAGCAGCGGCACCTCGAAACGCGGAAAGAGCGGCGAGGCGTCCAGATCGTGCTGCAGCAGCGTCTCGCCCACCACGATGTCGCCGATGCGCACGTGCGGCCCCACGCCGCCCGCCACGCCCGTGAAGACCACGGCGTCGACGTCGAATGCGTGGATCAGCGCGCTCGTGGTGGCCGCCGCGGCCACCTTGCCCACGCGCGCGAGCGTGACGACGCACGGCGCGCCGTGCACGGTGCCGACGTGATAGTCGCGACGCCCGTGCGTGACGGTCTTCACGCCGGACTCGGCGCGCATGGTGGCGATCAGGTCGCCGAGTTCTTCGGGCAGCGCGGCAAGCACGCCGAGGGGACGCGGAAAAACGTGGGTGGTCTGGTTCATTTTCTTGATGTCAGGTTTGGGCGGCTTCGACGCGAACGGATGCGCGGCTCACTCCACGGGTTGCAGCTTCGCCACCGCCAGCGCGAGCCACTTCTCGCCGTGGCGCTTGAAGCGCACTTGCGCCTTGGCGTCGGTGCCGCTGCCTTCGAGCGCCGTAATCGTGCCCTCGCCGAATTTGGTGTGGAACACCTGCTGGCCGACGCGAAAGCCCGTCTCGGCCGCGCGCTGCGCGTTGGCGAACGCGGGCAGCGGAGCGGAAGGCTCGCCGCGGTATTCGTCGCGGCCGGAGCGCTGCGAATCGGGACGCGCGAACCAGTCGCGCCCCCAGCCTGCGTTGTCCGAGCGACCGCCCCAGCGTGCGCCCGCCTCCACCTTCGGCGTGAGCCACTTCAGCGTGTCCTGCGGCAGTTCGTCGAAGAAACGCGAGCGGATGTTGTAGCGCGTCTGCCCGTGCAGCATCCGGCTCTGCGCGAACGAGAGATAGAGCCTCTCCTTCGCGCGCGTGATCGCGACGTACATGAGCCGGCGTTCCTCTTCGAGGCCGTCCGCTTCCATCGCGCTGTTCTCGTGCGGAAAGAGCCCCTCTTCGAGACCCGTGATGAAGACGGCCGTGAATTCGAGCCCCTTGGCCGCGTGCACGGTCATGAGCTGCACGGCGTCCTGGCCTGCCTGCGCCTGGTTGTCGCCGGCTTCGAGCGAGGCATGCGAGAGAAAGCCCGCGAGCGGCGTCATCATGTCCGGGTTCTGCGCCGGGTCGGTGATGGCGGGGGCGTCGAGCACTTCGACTTCGTCGCCTGCCGCCGTCGCCAGTTCGGGTGCGGAGGTCGCGCCGGGGCGCAGCGGAATGGAGCGCGCCGGCGTGTCGAGCCCATAGCCTTCCTCGCTCACGAAAGCGGCCGCCGCGTTCACGAGTTCCTGAAGGTTCTCGAGACGGTCCTGGCCTTCACGCTCGTTCTGGTAGAAGTCCGCGAGGCCGCTCGCGCGCACGGCGTATTCGACCGTTTCCGGCAGGCTCATTTGCTGCGTTTCGGCACGCATCTTCGCGATCAGATTCGCGAAGCTCGCGAGGCTCGAGCCGGCCTTGCCCACCACATACGGAATCGCGGCCGCCATCGAACAGTTGTAGAGACGCGCCGCGTCCGTGAGCTGTTCGATGGAACGTGCACCGATGCCGCGCGCCGGAAAGTTGACGACGCGCGCGAACGCGGTGTCGTCGGTCGGGTTGTCGATGAGGCGCAGATAGGCGAGCGCGTGCTTCACTTCCTGGCGCTCGAAGAAGCGCAGGCCGCCGTAGACGCGGTACGGAATGCCCGCGTTCACGAGCGTGTGCTCGATGGTGCGCGACTGCGCGTTGCTGCGGTAGAGCACGGCGATCTCGTTGCGCGCGAGCCCCGTGTTGATGAGCGCGCGAATTTCCTCGACGATCCAGCCCGCCTCCTGCGAATCCGTAGCCGCTTCGTAGACGCGCACGGGCTCGCCGTGGCCCGCGTCGGTGCGCAGGTTCTTGCCGAGCCGGCGCGCGTTGTGGGCAATCAGCTGGTTGGCGGCATCGAGAATGTAGCCGTGCGAGCGGTAGTTCTGCTCCAGCTTGATGAGGTGCCGCACGCGAAACTCTTCCTCGAAGTCGCGCATGTTGCCCACGTTCGCGCCGCGAAACGCGTAGATGGACTGGTCGTCGTCGCCCACCGCGAAGATCGCGTTGCTCTGCCCCGCGAGCAGCTTAAGCCACGCGTACTGCAGCTTGTTGGTGTCCTGGAACTCGTCGACAAGGATGTGCCGGAAGCGCGCCTGGTAATGCGCGCGCAGCGGCGGATTGTGCGCAAGCAGCTCGTAGCAGCGCAGCAGCAGCTCGGGGAAATCGACCACGCCTTCGCGCTGGCACTGCTGGTCGTAGGCTTCGTAGAGTTCGACGAACTTGCGGTTGAAGTTGTCGGTGACGTCCACGTCCTTCGGACGCAGGCCCTGCTCCTTCGCGTTGTTGATGAAGTACTGCAGATTCTTCGCCGGGTACTTCTCGTCGTCGATGTTCAGGCCCTTCATCAGGCGCTTGATCGCGGAGAGCTGGTCGGCCGTGTCGAGAATCTGGAACGTGGCCGGCAGGCCGGCGTCGCGGTAATGCGCGCGCAGCATGCGGTTGCACAGACCGTGGAAGGTGCCGATCCACATGCCGCGTGTATCGATGGGCAAGAGCGCCGAGAGCCGCCCCATCATCTCGCGCGCCGCCTTGTTGGTGAACGTCACGGCAAGCACGGTGGCGGGCGAGGCGAGCCCCTGCTGGATCAGCCACGCGATCCGGGTGATCAGCACGCGCGTCTTGCCGCTGCCGGCCCCGGCGAGAATCAGCGCCGGCTCGTTGGGCAGCGTGACGGCGGCATGTTGTTCCGGATTCAGGTTCGCGAGCAGATCGGGCATGAGGAAATGGGGGAATCAGGAGAAAAACGGGGACGTTGCGGCGGCTGGCCGGCGCGTGGCGCGGATCGTCCGACATTATAAGTCGCGGGCGCTTGGGGACGCGGGAGCGTTGGTGGGTGGGGCTTGGCGTAGGTGGGTCGTCGTGGCTTGGCTAGCGCAGGTAGCCGTCGTACGTGACCGGCGCAGGTAAAAGGCGCAGGCCGCTGTCTGCCATGCGCTTCGCATGCGCACTTCGCATTCGCGTGCGCCACTTCGCACGCGCGGCTTGCCGGGCTCCGCCGCCGCCGCATCATCGGCAATGATCGCCCGCCTTGCGTGCAGGACGTGCTGCGCGGTGCCTGGGGGTTCCAGGCGCCGCACGGACGTTTGGTGTGACGGTGCGTCACACCAAACGTCCGTGCGGCTGCAGGGCAGCAAGGGGATCAAGCCACGGGAGGCATTCAACATGTCGAGCGCGATTTCGGCCTTGTCCTTCGATACCGTGCCGTCGTCCGGCACCGGCTCTTACGGTTCGTACAGCTCTTCGGCGACCGACCCGCAGCTCGAAAGCCTGCTGGGCGGCACGACCGGGCTGCAACCCTATTTCAGCTGGGAAAAAACCACGTTCGGCCAGAACGGCAACGCCGGCACCGCGAGCAAGGCGGCGCAACAGCTCTTCGGGTCCACGAACCCGCAAGGCACCCAGGGCAGCGGCAACGGCCAGTTCGACTCGGCACTACTCCAGGTGCTGATCGCGCTGCTGCAGGAACTGAACCAGTCGATCTCGTCAAACGACGGATCGGTGCCCACCTCAGGCTCCGTGCCCACGGGTGGCTATGGTGGCGGAGGCGGCGGAGGTTATGGCAGCGGCTCCCGCGCGGTCGGAAGTACGAGTACGGGCAGCACGTCCGGCGGCCCCGTCCAGCACGGCGACTCCAACGTGGCGCCCGCGGGCTCCGGCAACCCGGCCGGCATCGCCCAGGGGCTGCTCGACCATTCGGCCGCGAGCATCATGGCCAACCAGAACGTGCCCATGGACCGCGGCATTCCCACGGACGTCTGCTGCGCGAATTTCGTCTCGGCGTGCCTCACGAAGGCGGGCGAGCTCCCCGAATCGCAGCACACCAACAGCGTCGCGACGCTCGACTCCGAACTCAAGCAGGACGGCTGGCACACGGAAAGCCGCAGCCAGGCGAAGCCCGGCGACGTAGTGATCATCGGCGGCGACGAGCACACCGAAATCGTCGCGAGCAACGACAACGGCCGCATCACGCTGATCGGCTCGAACAACACGGAAGGCGGCTCGGGTCCGCAGGTGGTGTCGTACGACAGCGCCTCGGGCAACCGCAGCAACGTGGAGTTCCTCTCGAAGTCGTAAAGGCAGGCTTGCCGCTGGCGTACGACCAGGCACCCGCCTGGGCACACGGCTGACCGGCCGCGAGAGCGTGCCCGAGCGCCGCCGTCGCCGCCACAGACCACCACCGCACCCACGCCCTTCCCGCAACGTTCGACAGGGCCCTGCGGTCCTGCCGTTGTCCACCTTACGCGCGACGCCCTACGCGTTGCGCGCCGCTATCACGCCGCCCTTCAGTGTCCGCATCACGCTCCCTGCGCGCCGCCCACGGCGCGCCGTCCCCGCCTGCGCGGGCCGGTCCGCCGCGCCTCCCTTTATAATTCAAGGTTTCACGCCTCTCTTCACGCATTTTTTCGGCAGACTTCCATAATGAGCGACAGCACGCTTGCCAAGAGCTTCGAGCCTCAGACGATCGAGGCCTCGTGGGGCCCGGAGTGGGAAAAACGCGGCTACGCCGCGCCCGCCTTCGAACCGGGACGCCAGAACTTCTCGATCCAGTTGCCGCCGCCGAACGTCACCGGCACGCTGCACATGGGGCACGCGTTCAACCAGACGATCATGGACGCGCTCACGCGCTACCACCGCATGCTCGGCGACAACACGCTGTGGGTGCCGGGCACCGACCACGCGGGCATCGCCACGCAGATCGTCGTGGAACGCCAGCTCGACGCACAAGGCGTCTCGCGCCACGACCTGGGCCGCGAGAAGTTCGTCGAACGCGTGTGGGAGTGGAAGCAGCAGTCGGGTTCCACGATCACGAGCCAGGTGCGGCGCCTCGGCGCCTCCATCGACTGGTCGCGTGAATACTTCACGATGGACGACAAGATGTCGGCCGCCGTGCGCGAAGTGTTCGTGCGGCTCTACGAGCAAGGCCTGATCTACCGCGGCAAGCGGCTCGTGAACTGGGACCCGGTGCTCGGCACCGCGGTGTCCGACCTCGAAGTGACGAGCGAAGAGGAAAGCGGCCACCTCTGGCACATCCGCTATCCGCTCGCGGACGGCTCGGGCCATCTCACGGTGGCCACCACGCGGCCTGAAACGATGCTGGGCGACGTCGCGGTCATGGTGCATCCCGAAGACGAACGCTACGCCGCGCTGATCGGCAAGATGGTGAAGCTGCCGCTCACGGACCGCGAGATTCCCGTGATCGCCGACGACTACGTGGACCGCGAGTTCGGCACCGGCGTCGTGAAGGTCACGCCCGCGCACGACTTCAACGACTACCAGGTGGGCCTGCGCCACAAGCTGCCCGCCATAGAAATTCTCACGCTCGACGCGAAGATCAACGACAACGCGCCCGCGCAATACCGCGGGCTCGACCGGTTCGACGCGCGCAAGCAGGTCGTAGCCGACCTCGACGCCGCGGGCCTGCTCGAATCCGTGAAGCCGCACAAGCTGATGGTGCCGCGCGGCGACCGCACGGGCGTGGTGCTCGAACCGATGCTCACGGACCAATGGTTCGTCGCGATGAGCAAGCCCGCGCCCGAAGGCACGTTCCACCCGGGCAAATCGATTGCCGAGACCGCGCTCGACGTGGTGCGCAACGGCGAGATCCGCTTCGTGCCCGAGAACTGGACCACCACCTACTACCAGTGGCTCGAAAACATCCAGGACTGGTGCATCTCGCGCCAGCTGTGGTGGGGCCATCAGATTCCCGCCTGGTACGGCGACAACGGCGAAGTGTTCGTCGCGCGCACTGAAGACGAGGCGCGCGCGCAGGCCGCGGCGAAGGGCTATGCGGGCGCATTGAAGCGTGACGAAGACGTGCTCGACACGTGGTTCTCGTCGGCGCTCGTGCCGTTCTCGTCGCTCGGCTGGCCGAACGAAACGAAGGAACTCGCGGCCTTCCTGCCCTCTTCGGTGCTCGTCACGGGCTTCGACATCATCTTCTTCTGGGTGGCGCGCATGGTCATGATGACCACGCACTTCACCGGCAAGGTGCCGTTCGATACGGTCTACGTGCACGGTCTCGTGCGCGACCACGAGGGCCAGAAGATGTCGAAGAGCAAGGGCAATACGCTCGACCCCATCGACATCGTGGACGGCATCGATCTCGAATCGCTCGTCGCCAAACGCACCACGGGCCTCATGAATCCGAAGCAGGCCGCCAGCATCGAAAAGAAAACGCGCAAGGAGTTTCCGGACGGCATCCCCGCGTTCGGCACCGACGCGCTGCGCTTCACGATGGCGTCGATGGCCACGTTGGGCCGCAACGTCAACTTCGACCTTGCGCGCTGCGAGGGCTATCGCAACTTTTGCAACAAGCTCTGGAACGCCACGCGCTTCGTGCTGATGAACTGCGAAGGCCACGACTGCGGCTTCGGCGAAAAGGCCGCGGCGTGCGGTCCCGACGGCGCGGGCGGCTGCGGTCCGGGCCGCTATCTCGACTTCTCGCAGGCGGACCGCTGGATCGTGTCGCTGCTCCAGCGCGTGGAAGCGGAAGTCGAAAAGGGCTTCGCGGACTACCGTTTCGACAATGTGGCAAACGCAACATACAAGTTCATCTGGGACGAATACTGTGACTGGTACCTGGAGCTCGCCAAGGTGCAGATCCAGAACGGCACGCCGGAGCAACAGCGGGCCACGCGCCGCACGCTGCTGCGCGTGCTCGAAACCGTGCTTCGACTCGCCCACCCGATCATTCCGTTCATTACCGAAGCCCTGTGGCAAAAGGTTGCGCCGCTCACGAACCGTTATCCGGCAGGCAAGGCCGAAGGCGAGGCATCCATCATGGTGCAGCCCTACCCTGTCGCCGAACCGGGCAAGATCGACGAAGCCGCCGAGCAATGGGTCGCGGACCTGAAAGCGATGATCGACGCGTGCCGCAACCTGCGCGGCGAGATGAACCTCTCGCCCGCCACGAAGGTGCCGCTGCTCGCCACGGGCAACGCCGAACGTCTCGCCACGTTCGCGCCGTACGCCCAGGCGCTCGCGCGGCTTTCCGAGGTGCGCATCATCGCCGACGAAGCGACGCTCGACGGCGAAGCCCATGGCGCGCCGATTGCTATCGTGGGAACGGACAAGCTCGTGCTCAAGGTCGAGATCGACGTGGCCGCGGAGCGCGAGCGGCTGTCTAAGGAGATTGCACGGCTCACCGCGGAAATCGCGAAGTGCAACGCGAAGCTCGGTAACGAGAGCTTCGTGGCAAAGGCCCCGCCTGCTGTCGTTGAGCAGGAACAGAGAAGGCTGGCAGAATATGAAACCACCATTGGCAAGCTGACCGCGCAGCTTTCGCGGCTGCCTGCCTGAACACCGCGGCGGCCGTTTTGGCCGCAGCAGTTGCCGCATGCGGGGCATGGCGCAGTGCTGGAGGCACCGCGTGCGGACAAAGGACCAGGGTAACGACATGCTCAAAGTAACCAAGGCGGTATTCCCCGTGGCCGGTCTCGGCACGCGCTTTCTGCCCGCCACCAAGGCGAGCCCGAAGGAAATGCTGCCGATCGTGGACAAGCCACTGATCCAGTACGCGGTGGAAGAGGCGATGGCCGCCGGCATCACCGAAATGATCTTCGTGACGGGACGCAGCAAGCGCGCCATTGAAGATCACTTCGACAAGTCTTACGAGATCGAGGCCGAACTCGAAGCGCGCGGCAAAGACAAGCTGCTCGAACTCGTGCGCAGCATCAAGCCGAGCCACGTCGACTGCTTCTACGTGCGGCAGCCCGAAGCGCTGGGCCTGGGCCACGCGGTGCTGTGCGCTGAAAAGCTCGTGGGCGACAACCCGTTTGCCGTGATCCTCGCGGACGACCTGCTGTACGGCACGCCGCCCGTCATGCAGCAGATGATCGAGGTGTTCGACCACTATCACAGCTCGGTGATCGGCGTGGAAGAGATCCCGCCCGAAGACACGAAGTCGTATGGCATCGTGGACGGCAAGGAGTGGGAAGACTCGATCATCAAGATGTCGGGCATCGTGGAAAAGCCGGCGCCGGACGTGGCGCCGTCGAACCTGGGGGTGGTGGGGCGTTACGTGCTCAAGCCGCGCATCTTCGAGCACCTGCGTGCGCTGAAGCCGGGTGCGGGCGGCGAACTGCAACTGACGGATGCCATCCAGTCGCTGCTCGCCGACGAACAGGTGCTCGCGTACAAGTATCACGGCACGCGTTTCGACTGCGGCAGCAAGCTCGGCTATCTGAAGGCAACCGTGGAGTTCGCGTTGCGCCACCCCGAGGTGCGTGCCGATTTCGGGGCATACCTCAGTGATCGGCTGGGGCTTGGCGAGGCTTTGGTGAAGGCGGCGGCGGAGGTGTCGGAGGAGCGCGCGGAAATCACCGGCTGATGCGGCGATAACCGGCGTCGTTCGCTCGCGGCGGTATCATCGGCGCACTTTCCGCTCGCACGAAAGCGGCACCGACGACGCGGTAGATCAGGCGGATCGCGGCCGCCCGAATCTTATGCGGGTCTCCGGCAACCGCCGCTTCGCCACCCCGATTGCCGAATGAAAACGTTCCTTCTCTACGTTGCGACTGCCGCGGCCGAAATCATCGGCTGCTACCTGCCTTATCTGTGGCTGCGCGAAGGACGCAGCGTCTGGCTGCTCGCGCCGGCTGCGCTCTCGCTGGCGCTCTTCGCCTGGCTGTTGACGCTGCATCCCGCCGCTGCGGGCCGGGTCTATGCGGCCTACGGCGGCGTGTACGTGTCCGTGGCGCTCGTCTGGCTGTGGGCCGCGCAAGGCATTCGGCCCACAGCCTGGGATTGGTCCGGCGTCGCCCTGGCGCTGGCCGGGATGGCCGTGATCGCATTCCAGCCGCGCTGAGACCCGCTTTCATCACCAAGACGCGCCGACGCCCCGACACCCCGACGCGCGCCCGGAGCGTTGCGCGCAATTTTGTCCAGTTATCATCCGGGAAAACCCTGCCTTCCATCTGGCTGCGCCAGCGTCCTCACCGGGATGCGCGCGCGGCGCGGCACGGTTCCAACGTTCGCCGAATGCGCGTGTAGCCGGAGATCCCGGCGCAAGCGCGCGTCGGTGCCGACTCACTGCCGGGCGCCAATCCGGCCATCGGCGCGCGGCCACAAGCCGGGCGACCGATCCGCATGAACGTCGTCGAACATGATGATTGCCGCTGCTTGTTCAATCCGCGCGCGCTCCTCGCGCGTGTTTCAAGTCCTGCATCACCGCGCGCTGATCGCGGACCCCGGGCTGCTGCGTCTTCGCAATGCCGCACGCTCGGCGCTTGCGACCCTGGCCACTGCCGTGCTCGCCTCAGGCTGGGCGCTACGTCACCATCAATCTCTTACCGTGGCCGCCCTTGGCGTGCTGTTCGGGATGATCGCGCCGCTCTTTCTGCGTGACGCGCGATGGTCGAACTGGATGGTCTCGCTCGGCTGGCTCTATGCCTCGACCTGCGCGTGCTTCGTGGCATCCGCGGCGGTGGCCGCGCAACCGGCCATGCGTGCCGCCGGCCTTCTGTTCGTGGTGTTCGCGGGCATGCTGTACCAGCGCAGCGGGCCGCGCGCGATCGGCTGCGCCATGCTCGCGCTGGTCGCTTTTTACCTCGGGCTGTACCTGCATCCACAGCCTGCCGCAGTGGTCGAGATGCTCGCTGTGTCGGCCTGTGCGCCTGCCGTCGTGACGTTCGTGTCGCGCGTCCTTATTCCCGTGAAGCCGCGTGGGGCGTCGTCCATGTGGCCGCTGACCACGCGCGCCGTAGCGCGCGGCATGCTGCGCACAGTGGCGCGCTTCAATCGCTCGGCGCGGCGTGGCCGTTGTGTTCTGCGCGCGCTATGGCGACGCGAAGAGGCCGTGCTCGTCGCGCTCATCGCGCTCGCGCATCGCGGACGCGCGCTCGCATGGCTACCCGCCATACCCGCGACCCTTGCGGCGGCGCTGGCGATGCTGATTGGCAGCGGGTTGTCGGAAGAGCGCTGGATGTGGGCGGTCATCAGCACGTTCGTAGTGTTCCTCGGCACCACGTCGCGCGAGCACACCATCAGCCGTGTGATGCAGCGCCTCGCGGGAACGCTTGCCGGGGCGCTTGTGAGCGCACTCGTCGTGACCGCGTTCCGGCACACGCCGGGCGTGCTCGCGGCAGCCATGGTGCTGTCTGTGTTCGGCTGGGCCTATTACATCTTTCACGCCTACGCGCGAGGCGTCTTCTTCATCACGGTGCTCGTGGGGCTGGTCTATGGGGCGCTCGGCTTCGAGATCGTGCCGCTCGCACGGCTGCGTGTGGAGGAAGTCGTGGCGGGGTGCCTGATCTCGCTGGCGGTCGCGGTGCTCATGATGCCTTCGGCGGCGGCGCGGCGCGTGCAGCCTGGCGTGGCGGCGGGGCAATAGGAACTGCGGGAACTGCGCCGCCCGTTGCATCCCTGTCTTGATAGACTTGCGCTTCCAGAAAAATCAGACGGGGAAAACGCGTGAGCCTCGACGAATACTACAGACGGCTCGAGCTGTCGGGCACGGCGTCGCCGGCGGACATCAAACGCGCATACCGGCGGCTGCGGGCGAAGTACCATCCGGACCGCAACAAGGGGCGGGAGTCGACCGTCGAGCCGGTGTTCAAGCGCGTGCAGGAAGCGTTCGAGATCCTGATGGGCACGCGCGAGGCGCCGGCGTCGCCCGCGTCCGCGAGAGCACCGGCAGCAAGGCCGGGCAAAGACCCGGCCAAAGGCAGCGGTAATGAAGACCGCGGCAGGGAAAGTGGCAGAGACAGCGGCAAAGACAGTGGCAGAGACAGCAGCAAGGAAACCGCAGCGCACGCGGCCGCGCGCGAGTTTCGCCACGGACCGCCGATGCGCGGCGCGAACTGCCTCGTCGAACTCTTCGTGCCACTTGACGCGGCCATTCACGGCGGCGCCGTCGAGGCCAGCTATCCCGTGAATGTCTCGTGCCGTGAGTGTGGCCAGTCCCGTCGGTCTCACGCGTCGGCCTTCGGCTGTACGGCTTGCGACGGCAGCGGGCTGACGTCTCACGGCGCGCGCTGCGCCGCGTGCGCGGGAACGGGCCGGCCGCTGGGCGGGCGCCTGTGTGCCGCGTGCGCCGGCACAGGCGTGACGAGCGAGCGCAAATCACAGACCGTGCCGGTGCCCGCAGGCGCGTGGGATGGGCAGCGGCTCGTGGTGGAAGGCGGCGGCCAGCCGGGCGTGAACGGTGGCGCGCCGGGCGATGCGATCTTTTCTGTTGCGATCGTCTGCGGTTCCGCGTTCCGGCGCGACGGGCTGAATCTGGCCTGCGAGATCGAAGTGGATTTCGTCACCGCGACGCTGGGCGGTCCTTTTGAGACGCAGGTGCTGGGCCACCCGCTGCAACTCGCGATTACGCCGAACGCCCAGCCGGGCAGCACGATCCGGCTGCGCGGGCAGGGCCTTGCGGATCGTCACGGCAAGCGCGGTGACCTCACGCTGCAAGTCGTGCTGGGCATGCCGGCTGCCGTCGAGTGTCTGAGCGACGAGGAGCGGCATCAATTGCGCAAGATGTTTGCGGATGCTCAGCAGCGGCTTCGCGCGTGACGACAGGGCGTTTGCCACGGCGACACCCGGGCGGGTGCTCGAAGGCGGCGAGGCGCTGAAGGCCGCCACGCTCTGGCGCCGCGACGTGACGCTGGGGCCGGGCCCGGCACTGAAGGTCTCGGCGCCGATCGGCGGCGCCGCGCTCGACATCGCTGCCCAACACAACGAGCCCGCCACCGTCCCCGCCCCGCTCACGGTGAACGGCAAACGGTACGAACTCGAAGTCGAACCGTGGGCCACGCTGCTCGACCTGCTGCGCGAACACCTGCATCTCACGGGCACCAGGGAAGGCTGCGGCCGCGGGCAGTGCGGCGCCTGCACCATGCTCGCCGACGGCGTGCGCATGAGCGCGGGTCTCGCGCCGGCGGCGGTCTACGACGGATGCGTATCGGGTTTCACCGCATAGGCCGTTTCGCGCGGTGTGAGTACCGTGGCGCGAGGCACGAGGAATGCGAGGTTGACGGCGCACGTGCCTCGCCTAAACTCTTCAGACGTTTCCGGCATCGGTATTGCCCGCCTTTGCAGAACCCTTAGGACCCTTCGGATGTTCGATGGAGGTCACGCCATGAACGCGCAACGTTTAATCGTCAGTGCCGACCGCGGCAAGCTCAGCGTGATCGCCGTATGGAAAACGCTGCAACGGTATGACGTTCAGGTGAGCGGCTGCAAGGCGATCGTGGACGCGCAGCGCGGCGCCGAAAGCCTCATCATCGACCTCGCCGATACCACGCCTGAACGCGTGAGCAACGTGGTGGCCGCGCTGAACCGCCAGCCCGCGCCGCTCAAGGTGATGGTGAGCGTGGCAGCGGACGCAGTGCAGCGGGCGAGGTGAAGCGCAGCATGAGCGCGCGCTTTCGTTCGCTCAGAACAGCTGGCGTGGCCGGCCTTGCGCCATCTCGTGCGGCATCGTCTCGGGCAGCGTAAAGATGACGTGCGGCAGATCGTCGAGCAGACCCTCGAAGCGCGCATCGGCTTCGCTCGTGAAAAGCGCATCGAGGTAATCGAAGCTCAAGAGCGGTACGAGCGCGCGCAGCGCTGCTTCCTCATCAGGCTGCGGGCCGGTTTCGATGCCATCCACGTCGAGACGCACAGAGCATGCCGTGCCTTCCGCGCGGTCCATTGCGCCGATGTCGATCAGCTTGCCCGCAACGTTTTGCGCGAGCACCCGGCCGTTATGAGCGAACACGCGGAAGGGGCGGTCGAACTGCGGCAGCGAACGCCGTGCTTCGCTTCTGACTTGCCTTCGTGTTTCGTTAGCCATCCTGATTCCTCCTCATTTCAGCATGAGACCGGCGTGAGACCGATCACATGTGCCGAGGTCGCAAGGACGGTGCCACGTCGGCCGCGCTGGGCGCGCGAGGCGCCTGCACCGTCCCTATACGTCGCCTCCCCGCCTGCGCCACGCGAAGAGCGCGGCAAGCGCGAGGGTCGCCGCGGCGAACGCCGTGCGCCGATGCGTGTCCAGCCACAACGCGGCGCTGGTGGCGCGCGCTTCGTCGCCGAACGCGCCGCGCAGGCGATGCTTGTCGGGCACCGGGTCCCAGAGGTCGACGGGGCGCGCGGGGTCGGTAGGCGTCTTGCGCTGCTGGCCGCGCCACGCATGGTGTGCGAGATAGCGGTCGAGCCATGCCGGCGCGATCCGGTTCGCAAAAATCGCCTTCACGGACGAGAAGCCCACGTCGAGTTCGCGCCGCTTGTGGGTGGCGGCCCAGAAGATGGCGCGCGCGGCCACCTCCGGTTCGTAGACAGGCGCGACGGGCCGCGGCTCGCCCGGCAGGCGGCAGAGCGCCCAGTCGAATTGCGGCGTGTTGAGCGCGGGCATCTGCACCATCGTTACGTGCACGCGGCTTTTCTCGTGCAGCAGCTCGCTGCGCAATGCGTCGGTGAAGCCGCGTATGGCGAACTTGGCGCCGCAATACGCCGATTGCAGCGGAATGGCGCGATACGCGAGCGCCGAGCCCACCTGCACGATCGTGCCGCGATTGCGCGGCCGCATATGCGCGAGCGCGGCCATCGTGCCCCACACGTAGCCGTGGTAGGTCACGTCCGTGACGCGCGCGAACTCCGCGGGTTCAATCTCCGTGATGGGAGCGAACACCGTCACCATCGCGTTGTTGACCCACACGTCGATGGGGCCCAGTTCGCGTTCCACGCGATCCGCGGCGGCGTGCACGGCGTCGGCGTCGCTCATGTCGAGCGCAACGGGCAGGGCGCGGGCGCCCAGCTGCCGAATGCCGTCGGCGACGGTTTCGAGCGCCTCGGCATCGCGCGCGATGAGCGCCACGTTGGCGCCTCGCTGCGCAAAGCACAGCGCCGTCGCGCGGCCCACGCCTGCGCTCGCGCCCGTAACGACTACGACTTTCGGTGTGCGTGAAAGGAACGGCATGACGTTGTCTCCTTTGTGCTTGTGTGGGGAGTCATCAGAGTTCGCCGCGCGAGCGCAGCGTCGCGATGCGATCCGCGGTGCGGCACGCAATGGCCTGGATGGTGAGCGACGGGTTCACGCCGCCTACGGTGGGGAACACCGAGCCGTCGCAGACCCAGAGATTCGGAATGTCCCAGCTGCGGCAGTCGGCGTTCACGACGCTCGTGCGCGGGTCGTCGCCCATGCGCGCCGTGCCGTTGAGATGGCAGGTGTCGTCGTGCTGCTTCCAGACGTTGCGCCCGCCCGCCGCTTCGAGCGCGCGCTGCATGAATTCCAGCGAGTGCTCCACGAGTTTCAGGTCGTTTTCGCAGTACGAATGCGTGACGCGCGCAATGGGCAGGCCGTACGGGTCTTTTTCGTCGGCAAGCGTGACGCGGTTGCGTTCCTGCGGCAGCGTTTCGCCCACGATCTTGAGGCCCGCCTGATGGTTGTACTGCTCCATCTCGGCGGCGAGCGCGTCGCCCCACAGCCCGCGTCCCGTTTGCACCGCGGCCCATGCCTTCGGCAGCGGCCCCTGGCTCATGTAGCAATAGCCGCCGAAGAAGTCCTTGCCTTTGTCGGTGTAGTTCCAGTGCTCGGTCATCGCGAGCGAGGGCGGCCCCTTGTACCAGCGGATTTCTTCGTCCATGAGGCCCCAGACGGCCTGGTTCGACTGCACCATCAGGTTCTTGCCGACGAGACCCGAGCTGTTCGCGAGACCGTCGGGAAAGCGCGGCGTGGCCGACATCAGCAAGAGGCGCGGCGTTTCGATCGCATAGCCCGCCACCACGACGTTGCGCGCGTGCTGGAATTGCCAGCGCCCTTCGCGGAAGTACTCGACGCCGTCCACGCGGCCCTGATCGTTCACGGAGATGCGGCCGGCCATCGCGAGGTCGCGAATCTCGGCACCGGCGCGCAGCGCACGCGGTATCCACGTGACGAGCGCGCTTTGCTTCGCGTTGGTCGCGCAGCCCGTCACGCAGAAGCCGCGATAGACGCACGGATGCGCCGCGCCGCGCGGTGCGGAGACGGTGGCGAGCGGCGTGGGCGTCCACGGAATGCCGAGCGCCTCGCAACCGCGTGCGAGCACGAGCGCCGAGGCGTTCAACTCGTGCGCGCGATACGGATAGCGCGGCCGCGGCGGCCCCCACGGGTAGCGCACGGGGCCTGAAATTTTTAGCGCGTCTTCCACTTCGCTGTAGTAGCGCCACATCTCGCGCCAGTCGATGGGCCAGTCCGCGCCGTAGCCGAGCAGGCTGCGCGACTTGAACCACTCGGGGCGAAAGCGCAGCGACACCATGGCGAAATGCACGGTACTGCCGCCCACGGCCTTGCCGCTGTTGTTGCTGCCGAGTTTCAACGGATGGTCGCCGTCGCAGAGGCGTTCGTCGGTCCAGTAGAGCTTGGACTGGTGCGTTTCGTCGGAGGCGAATTCTTCGAGCGGACGCCACCAGGCCCCTGCATCGAGCGCAACCACCTTGAAACCGTGCTCCGCAAGCCGACAGGCAAGCGTGCCGCCGCCCGCGCCGGTGCCGACGATCGCGAAGTCCACGGGCTCGTCCTGGCGGTACTCGCGCATCGGCACCCAGCCGCCGCGCGTGAAGACGTCGGGCGCGCGGCCGTGCTTGCCGCGCGGGTGGTGCAGGGCGTCGGTCAGGGAATCGGTGAGCGCGTCATCGGACACGGCGGTTCTCCCGTTCCACGCGCGCCATGTCTGCGGGCGTGGTGTCGTGTGCCTCGGCGGGCTCCCACGGGTCGCGGCGATTGGCTTGCATGCGTACATAGCCGCGCGGATTTGCCGGGCCGCCGAAGCCGATCTCGCTCCACGACTGCGGATGTCCGTAGTACGCGGAGCCGAGGTCGTGCAGCACGCGCTCGGTGAAGAAGAGACCGCTCGGCATGCCGTGCCACTCGGGGCCATCGAGCGCGCCGCGCTGCATGTCGCGAATCAGGTCGTCGCGTGATGCGTTGTCGAGTTGCGCGAAGGGCACGCGGTGACGCGTGCGGCTCGCCGCATCGAGCGCCGCGAGACCGGTTTGCCAGGCTTCGCGCAGCGGCGGCAGCCGAGCGTCGCGAAAGCCGTCGCGCACGTCGTCGGCGAGTTTGGCGTCGATGTAGGCGGCGAGGGGCACGGCGGGTTCGTGTGTTGCGGCATCGTCCGCGTCATTGCCTTTACTGCCGTTTGACGTTGGACGCGCGGCCTGCGGAATGATCGCGGCACACAACGCCTGCAGCGTCTGCCATTGCGCTTCGTTGCAAAAGCGCGCGACGTCGCGCTGCGCGAGCCGATGGTCGATCACGGCGCGCGTCGCGTCGTCCCACGACACGGTGTCGCGCTTGCGCATGACGTCATAGCCTGGATAGCGGCCCGACGATCGGTCATGTACCGGCGACGATGTCGACAAACCATGCTTCATCTTTCCGTGCTCCTCATACGCAATGCCGCGAGCCCCGCGAGCGCGAGGGCCGTGAACGAGGGCGGCGCGGGCAGTGGCGGACCGTTGAGCACGTTCTGCGTCCACGCGCGCCAGCCGCCCTGATAGCGCGCGATGCCGCGCGCATGAAAGGCCACGCCGATGCCGCCTAGCGCTGCGGTGACGCGCAGCCACAGCCGGGTCCACCAGCGCTCGCGCGGCTCACCGAGCGCGGCGCACGCGAGCAGCCCCGCGCTGATGGGCGCTACGACCACGGGCGCATACATCGCGCGATGTTGGAACGAGCCGCGAAAGTGCAGCAACGCGACCTCACCCAGGGTGCCCACCAGCCCCACGGCGGAAACCAGCGCGAGCGCCTTGCCCGCAGGCATGCCGAAGAGTTGCGGGTCTTCGGCGGGCTCGTCGCGCAGCCGTTCGGCCACAGCGCCGAGCACGCCGGAGAGCAGCAACGCCATGGGCGCGCCAAGCGGCGCGCCGTAGAACAGGTTGTGCCAGCTCAACTGCCCGGGCCGCTTCGTCACGTTGTAGAGATGGAACCCCGTGCCCACCACGCCGACCGTTGCCGCGAGGCGATACGCCGCGTGTCGCAGCGCATGCAGCCCCGGCGTGCGGTCCGTGCCGCCGTGCGCGCCCGCGGCGAGTGCGAGCGCGCCGGCCACGAGCGGCGCATACATGGCGCGATTCTCGAACGACCCGCGATAGTGTTCGATGCCGCTGTCCGTCAACGCTGACCACGCGAGCAGGGCTGAACTGCGGTTGAACGCGCGGGCCGCGAGGATGTGCTCGTGCACGAGCGTGCCGTCGCGCTCGCGGGTGGCGGGGCGGGTGGCGGGCATGGTGTTCGCCGAGGTGCGTGGCAGGCGGGTGCGAGCGGCGAAGCCAGCGCTGGACCCGAGGTTAGGCGCGGGGGTGGCTCCTTCGTCGGCGGCACGGTCATCGTCGTGGTGGGCACCGCGTACAAGAGCGAACGCGGCGAGGCCCACGGCGCCGGCCACACCGCAGAGCGACAGAAAAGAGTGACCTTGATCGTTCATCGCATGTTCATCCGTTGTTCTCTCCTTGCTGTGGCGGCATTGCGCCATGACGTCCTGGCATCGTGGCGCGGCGGCTCACACGGCGAACTGCCGCGCATCCGCGTAGCGAAAGGCGAGGCCGCAGCCGGGCCGCGCGAGGTCCGGCGCAATGGCACCGTTGCGCGGCACGGGTGCGCCGTCGAACAGCATCGCTTCGATGCGCACGTGGTCGTGGAACCACTCCTGATGACGCAGGCCCGGCACCGCGGCGGCCACGTGCAGATGCAGCGCCGGCGCACAGTGCGCGGAGAGCGGCACGTGCCATGCATCGGCAAGACGCGCGGCCTGCATGAAGCCCGTCACGCCGCCGCAGCGGCTTGCGTCGGCCTGCAGCACGTCGACGGCGCGCGCTTCGAGCAGGCGGCGCGAATCGTCGGCGGTGTAGCTGTATTCGCCCGCGGCGATGTCCATGCCCGCGGGCGCGCGCAGACGGATGGCGTGCAGGCCCGCGGTGTCGTCCGAACTCACCGGCTCTTCGAACCACGTCACGCCGTAGGGCGCGAATGCATCGGCGGCGCGCAGTGCCTGCTGTACCGAAAGTGCGCCGTTCGCATCGACGAAGAGTTCGGCGCCTGTGCTGCCTGAATCGCTCGAACCGCCTGCTCCGCCTGTACCGATCGCCGCGCGCGCGTGCTTCACGCGGTCGGGGTCGCGCGCCGGCTCGCTGCCCACTTTCATCTTCACGGCGCGGCAACCGTCGTGTGCGACCCAGCGGCCCAATTGTTCCGCGAGATGCGCATCGGTGTAGTTCGTGAAGCCTCCACTGCCGTAGATGGGCACCGATTCGCGCGCCATGCCGAGCACCTGGGCGAGCGGCGCGTGCAGCAGCTTCGCCTTGAGGTCCCAGAGCGCGCAGTCGAGCGCCGAAATGGCCGTGGCGGCAAGTCCCGCGCGCCCCAGGTTGCGCACGCGCTGCTGCATGCGCAGCCACAGCACGCCGGTGTCGCCCGGGTCCGCGTGCATGAGCACGGGCGCGAGCGTGTCGCGTATCAGGCTCGCCACGCAGGCGTCGGAATACGTGTAGCCGAGTCCCGTTTCGCCGCCCGCGTCGATCTGCGCGACCACGAGCGTGGTGGCGTTCCAGCTGAAGGTGCCGTCGGCCTCGGGGCTTTCGGCAGGAACGGTGTAGGCCGCGGCGCGCAGGGCGGTGATGCGCGGGCCGAAGCGGCGCTCGTATCCGTCGGTGAGGTCCGTTTTGCCGGTGGACTCCGTTCGCGGTTCGCGTGATTCGCGCGATGAGGGCGCGTCGTTCATTTCGTTCGTCGCCTGTGGGTTCGTCTGCTGCGCTTGACAGCGTGCTGATGGCACTTGCATGCGGACGTCGTTCCGACCTCCGCCCACGAGGCGCGCGCAACATTCGTTCCTTGCAGCACGTAAGCGAGAGAGTGGGCATGCGCGCGACGGTGACCATTCGTGGCCATTCGTGGTCATTCGCAGCGGTGGCAAGGGCGGTGCCGTTGCATTGCCTGGAATTTTTACCGGACTTTCAGCGGCATTGAGCGAGAGAGCGCGGTTGCAGAAAACGAAACCGGGGGCGAGCGCGAGGGCTCGTACGCTACACGCGCTACATGCGTTCCTTGATGCCGCGCGCGATCAGCCACACGTTGACCGGATACGTGGTGGCGAAGCCTGCGAGCATGGCCCACTGCATCGGTAGCCAATAGGCGAGCGTTTTCGGCGTGAGCCCGGCAAAGGTGTGGGACGTGATCCACATCACGACGAACATGCCCACTTCGTAAGCGACGAGCGAGAGCGTGTCGGCCTTGATGGCCTGCACGAGTCCCGCGCGCACGCCGAGGCCGCGCATGGGCGCAATCGCGAAGAACTGGAACACGATGCCGAGCACGTAAGCGAGCACGAAGCCGATCATCACCTTGCCCGCGAACACCGAGCCCCACGGCCGGAACCGGGTACCGTAGGCGAGCCAGTCGCCGATGAAATCGCCGAGCGCGCAGCCCGCGCCGCAGTGTGCCGCGCCTTCGAACACGGCTTGCCACATGGGGCGTGATGGCGATGACGAAAAAGCGTGCTTGCTGCTCGGCTGGCTGTGTTCGCCGTGGGCATGTTGCACGCCATGTGAACCCGCGCTGTTCGCGCGACCGAACCACAAATAAAAGATCAGCCCCACAGGTCCCCAATAAAGCACCGTCAACGGCCAGACGAACGCCATCACGCGCATGGGCGGCCGGTGCCGGGGCGACAAGACGTCCGCGGCGACGTAGAGCGCGGCGAGCACGGAAAGCGGTAGCCACACCGCTGCCGCCTGAGCGAGCCAGGGTGGCATGAGAGTCCTCGCAGATACAACCGGTGCGTTGGAAAGAGGCCGAGACGATGCGCGGCACGAACGGGGCCGGCGCGGTGTTTGTCGATCAGAGCTATTGCGATTGATCGCGCAACACGGGCCGCACGTTGCGTCTGGCACGTCGACCCGTTCAGCACGAAGCGCGCCCGCGGTCGGGAACCGTGGGCGCGCTTCGTGTTGCAGACGGGAACAGCGTGCGGGGAAAAGCGCGCGAGAGGAGGGTTCAGGCGGCTGGCTCAGGCAACTGGCTAATGCAGCTAGCCCACGCAACTGGCAAATGCAGCTAGCTCATGCAGGTGGCCCATGCAGCTAGCTAATGCAGCCGCAGGCAACCTGCGGCGCGCACGCGCAACCTCAGGCCCGCACCCCATCAAAACCGGTCGGCCCTGAACGGCCGCGGATCCACCACCGGCTGCGTGCCCGTCACCATCTCGGCAATCAGCCGTCCCGTGACCGGCCCGAGCGTGAGGCCGTGATGCGCATGGCCGAACGCGAACCACAGGTCGGCATGGCGCGGCGCCGGGCCGATCACGGGCATCATGTCCGGCGTGCATGGGCGGCGGCCCAGCCACGGCGTGGCATCCAGACGTTCGCCCAGCGGAAACACCTTGCGCGCGATGGGCTCCACCGCGTCGAGCTGGGCCGGCGTGGGCGGCGCATCGCGCAACGCAAGCTCGGCGCCCGTGGTGAGGCGAATGCCGCGCGCCATCGGCGTGATGAGGTAGCCGATCTCGGCATCCAGCACGGGCTGGTTGAGACGCGCGCCGTTTTGTGCAGCGTAGTGCATGTGATAGCCGCGCTTCACGGCGAGCGGCAGGTGGTAGCCGAGCCTGGTCGTGACGAGGTCGGACCAGGGGCCCATTGCCACCACCGCCGAACGCGCTTCGATTACGCCTGCGTCGGTAGTCACGCGCCAGCCAGGTTCGAGCGTAGTCGCGTCGCCCGTCAGGATGCGGCCGCCCAGTCGCACGAAATGGCGCGCATAGGCCGTGACGAGTGCGTTCGGATCGCTCACCGAATCCGAGTCCGTATAGCGCAGTCCGCCCATGAGGTCGTGGCTGAGCCACGGTTCGTCGTGTTGCAGGCGTGCGGCGTCGAGCACGTCGAACTGCACGCCGTACTCCGTGTTCCAGCGGCGCGCCTGACGTTGCTCCGCTTCGAACTTCTGCGCCGTGCGAAACACCTTGACCCAGCCGCCGGTGCGCAGCAGATCGCCCGCGCCCGAGGCCTCGATCAGCGCGCGATGCTCGGTAATGCAATGCTCGATCAGCGTGGAATACGCGCGTGCGATGGTCGCGTGACGATCGGGCCGCGAGTTGTACCAGTAGCGGCAGAGGAACGGCAGCAGGCGGGGCAGCGCGGACGCGTGGTAGCGCACGTC
The DNA here is from genome assembly GCF_048957895.1 of Paraburkholderia sp. A1RI_3L. Lineage (NCBI taxonomy): Bacteria > Pseudomonadati > Pseudomonadota > Betaproteobacteria > Burkholderiales > Burkholderiaceae > Paraburkholderia > Paraburkholderia sp. A1RI_3L. Next base: position 142,765 of record NZ_JARCHA010000003.1, on the reverse strand, counting down.
GGTGGAACGGTTGAGCGCATAGCGCAGCAGGGTGCCGAAGTTGCGCGGAAAGGCGTACGGATACACGCCCTCGCGCTGAATGAGCCCGGCGTTGCCGAACGAGGTTTCGTAGCCGGGCGCGCGGCGATCCACGAGCGCGACCGCGAGTCCGCGCTGTTGCAGATGCAGCGCGACGGAGACCCCCACCATGCCTGCGCCGAGTACGACGGCATCGAACTTCATTGCAGCGATTCCTTGTTTCGTTGTGTTGTTGTGAGCGTGCCGCGACGCGGGGCCTTAGGCCACCGAGATACCCTCGCGCTCGCCAGCTGCCGCGCCGAACACGGGCGGCGCCGTCACGATGGACTTGAGCGACGGGTTCGGCTGCGTGAGCTTCGACAGATCGGGCCGCGGACGACGCAGCGCAGGCACCGCGTCGAATGCCTGCTCCAGCGCCTGCGCCACTGCGAGCGTCTTCAGGTCGCCGTGGAAGGGTCCGATGATCTGCAAGCCGAACGGCATGCCTGCGTGATCCACACCGCACGGCAGCGAGAGCGCCGGGTGCGTGGTGAGCGTCACCACGTACGTGAGGGCGAGCCAGCGATAGTAGTTCTCCTGCGCGCGGCCGTTGATCTGCGCTGCGTACAGTTCGCGCCACGGAAACGGCGAGACCGGCGTGGTGGGCGAGACGATCACGTCGTAGCGCTCGAACGCGGCCTGGAAGCGGCGGAAAAGGCGCGTCTGCTCGGTTTGCGCCCAGGCGCTGTCGGCGAGCGTCATCGCGGCGCCCATCTCGTAGTTCGCGCGCGTGTTGGGACCGAGCGCGCTCGGGTCGCGTGCATACGCGTCGCGCAGGCCCGCCACGAAGCTCTCGGCGCGGATCACGTCGAAGGCGCGGTGCGCGTCGCCCAGATCGAACGGCACGGGCTCGCAGGTGCGAACCCAAGGCGCGAGCGCCGCCATGCGCGCGCGGAACACGGCGCGAATGTCGTCGTCGACGTCGCAGCAGCCGAAGTCTTCGGTGAAGCCCACGCGCAGCGTGGAGAGATCGAAGGCGGGCAGGGTGGCGAAGCTGAGCGGATCGGTTTCGTAGCTGAGCGGGTCGCTTGCCGAAAGACCCGCGGTGGCTGCGAGTTGCAGCGCGGTTTCGGCGACCGTGCGGCCCATCGGACCCACGACCGAAATGGGCGTCCAGCCCAGCAGCCGGCGCGAGTTCGGCACGAGCCCCGGCGACGGACGAAAGCCCACCACGCCGCATTTGGCGGCGGGAATGCGCAGCGAGCCGCCTGTGTCCGAGCCCGTGCAGACGGGCAGCATGTCGCAGGCGAGTGCGGCAGCGGAGCCGCCTGACGACCCGCCCGCGTTGAGTTCGGGGTTGAACGGGTTGCCCGTGGCGCCCCACACCGGGTTGCGCGTGTTCGCGCCCGCGCCCAGTTCGGGCACGTTGGTCTTCGCCACGACGATGGCGCCCGCCGCGCGCAGGCGCTCCACCAGCACGACGTCGTGCGCGGGCACGTTGGCGCGCGACATCGGCGAGCCGTAGGTGGTGAGCAGGCCGGCCGTGTCTTCGAGATCCTTCACGCCGAGCGGCAGGCCGTGCAGGAGACCGAGCGGCTCGCCCGCCAGCACCTTGCGCTCGGCGGCTTGGGCTGCGGCGCGGGCGGCGGCGTAGTCGGTCGCGGTGATGGCGTTGACGGCGGGGTTGAGGGCTTCGATGCGCGCGATGCAGGCCTCGAGCAGTTCGACGGGCGAGATCTCTTTTGCGCCGATCAGACGGCGCAGCTCGACAGCGCTGCGCGCGACCAGCTCGTGGCGATCGATTGAAGGGGCGGACACGGGTTCGGACATGAGTACGGTTCCGGAGTCGGATGAAGGTGAACAGGCTCGCGCCAGCGAGCCAGGTCAATGAATTACGCCAACGGGTTACGTCAACGAATTACGCCAACGGGTTACGTCAACGGGTTACGTCAACACTTCGCCCGTGCGGTCGCGCAGCCAGATCACCGGCACGAGCGATACGGCGCAGGCCGCGGCGACATACCACGCGGGCGCCAGCACGTTGCCCGTCAGCGCCACGAGCCAGCTCGCAATGAACGGAGAAAAGCCGCCGAAGAACGACGCGCTCACCACGTAGGTGAGGGCGATGCCCGTGGCGCGCACGGGCTTCGGAAACAGCTCCGGAATCATCACGAGCACCGGCACGATGTGCCCCGCCACGAAGACCCCAAGGAACGCGGAGACGGCGCAGAGCAGGAGCGTCGACGGCTCGGCCGAGAGCCACGCAAACGCAGGATAAACCGTCACCAGCAAAACGACGCGCGAGACGACCAGCACGCGCTTGCGGCTGAAGCGGTCAGCGAGCTTGCCGGCGAGCGGCGCGGCCACGAACAGCACGAGCGAACTCACGATGCCCGACACGACGGCCGCCGTCTGCGGCAGATGCAGCGTGCGCACGGCGTAGCTCGGCAGGAAGAACGCGGTGATGTAGACGGATACCGAGCCGCCCAGTTCGGCAAAGGTGCCGAGCACCGTGAGCTTGAGGTGCGTGGTGAGGGCGGCTTTCAGTGCGGCGTAACGCCCTGTGTCTGTGGACGATGCCGACGCCTTGCGGGGTGCCGGGGTCGTGGAGGCCTGGGCTGCGTAGGCGTGGGCGGATGCATCCCGATCGGCCTCGCCGCTGAGCGTTTCTTCGAGGCGCTGCCGGATCAGCATGCCGACCGGCGCCGCGACGATGCCGAGCAGGAACGGAATGCGCCAGCCCCAGGCGAGCAGCGCGTCTTTCGGCAGTGCCGCGTTCACGATGGTCGCTACCACCGCGCCGAGCGCGATGCCCAACGCGATGGCGGCGAAATTCCAGCTCGCGAAGAACGCCCGTGTGTTGTCGGACGCGTGCTCGATGAGCAGCGTCGTGCCCGGGCCGAACTCGCCGCCCGCGGCGAAGCCTTGCAGCAGGCGCGCGCCGAGCACGATGAAGGGCGCGGCCATGCCGGCCACGGCGTAGGTCGGCGCGGTCGCGATCAACGCGCAACTGGCGGCCATGAGCATGATGGTGAGCACCATCGCCTTCTTGCGGCCCACGCGGTCGGCATAGCCGCCAATCACGATGCCGCCGAGCGGCCGCACCACGAAGCCCACCCCGAACACGCCGATGGAGAGCAGGAACTGGTTCACGGGCGACGCGGCCGGGAAGAACAGCTGACCGATCTGGATGGCGAAGAAGCTGTAGATCGTGAAGTCGTAGTACTCGAGCGCCGTGCCGAGCGTCGTCGCGGCGATGACCTGGGCCTTCGAGAGGCCCGCCTTTTGCAATGCGAGAGTGGACACAGCGGCGGCTCCTTCAGCGTGGCTCTGGGATGCGGTTATCCTATACGAGAAAAAAATAATTCTCGTATACGACAAAACCCTCGCCCGAATTCACACACCGGGGCGAGATCTCACGCTCCAGTTTTCACATGGCCAAATCTGTCGTCCGTTCCCACGCTCGCTCCGTGCCGGCCGCCGCGCCGCAGGCTGCTGCCGATGCCACGGCGCCCGGGGTGGCGCTGCCGGTTTCATCGTCGGCTTCGTCTTCATCTTCACAGCCGAAATCAGCACAGACCGACCACAAGGCCGTAGGCGGCCGGCTGCGCGATGCGCGCAAGGCGCGGCGGCTTACGCTCATGCAGCTTTCGGAGCAGTCCGGCATCGCGGTGTCCACCATCTCCAAGGCCGAACGCGGCGACATCGCGCTCACCTACGACAAGTTCGCCGCGCTGGCCCACGCCTTGCAGCTCGACTTCGACGCGCTCTTCGGACGCGCCGCGCCCAACGCGGCCCGCACGCGCGAGGCGCCGATGACGCCGTCGTTCACGGCGTCCGGCGAGCAGATGATCTACGACACGCCCAATTACGAGTACGGCATGCTCGCCGCCGACCTCACCGGCAAGCGCATGGTGCCCATGCGCGCCCACGTGCGTGCGCGTTCGCTCGCGGACTTTCCCGACTACATCCGCCACAGCGGCGAGGAATTCGTGTTCCTGTTGCAGGGCGCGCTCGAACTGCGTTTCGAGAACGGCACCGCCTACGCGCTCAAGCCGGGCGACAGTCTTTACTTCGACAGCTCGATGGGCCACGTCTACCTGAGCACGGGGAAGGGCGACGCCGAAGTGCTCGTGTGCTGTGTGGAGACGGACACCGACGCGCCGCGGCCGCCCGAAGCGATCTGAGCGACGCATCGCGCGACGCATGCCGGTTCGCCGGCCGCGAAGTTTGACGCGAAGTCACGCGGGCCTGGCGTGACTTCATGCGACCCGGCGTGATTTCGCGCGACCTTACACGACCTTACCCCACGCACCTCCAGTACCATTTGCCCGCACCACCGCTATTGTCGAAGTCCAACGAGGAGACCCACGATGAAGCTGTGCAGCACCTTCGCGGCGAGGGCCGTCGCGCTTTGCACTGCGCGCGGCGCGACGGTGACGGCCGCGCTCGCCGTCGCGCTGGCCTTCGGCCTCGCCGCGCCAGCGCCGGTTCAGGCGCAGACGACGACCGTCTACATCGGCATGAACGGTGGTCCGATGGAAAGGGCGTACACGAGCCAGGTGCTGCCCGACTTCGAGAAGGCCAACAACGTGAAGGTGACGGTGGTGCCCGGCACCTCGTCGGAAACGCTTGCGAAATTGCTGGCGAGCCGTGCGCATCCGTCCATGCACGTGGCCTTTCTCGACGACGGCGTGATGGCGCGCGCGGTGAATAGCGGCGTATGCCAGAAGCTCGACGACTCGCCCGCGCTGCGCGAGCTGTATCCGTTCGCGCGCATGAAGGACGACATCGGCGCGGGGGTCCAGCTCGGCATGACGGGCATCGGCTACAACACGAAACTCTTCGCGCAGAAGGGCTGGGCGCCGCCCCGTTCGTGGATGGACTTCGCCAATCCCAAATACCGGGGCAAAGTGGTGTTTCAATCCGCGGCCACCAGCACGTTCGGGCTGCATGGCTTTCTCGCCATCAACCGTCTGCTGGGCGGCAGCGACCGGGACGTCGAGCCCGGCTTCACGAAATGGGCGAGCACGGTGGGCCCGAACGTGGTCGCGTACATTCCGAACTCGGCGAAGCTTGCGCAGATGATCGAGAGCGGCATGGCGGGCCTCTTTCCGCTTTCGCCCACCGCCGTGGGCGACATGGAGGACAGGGGCGTGCCCGTTGCCTACGTGAATCCGATAGAGGGCGCCGTGCTCCTGCTCGTGGACCTGTGCGTCGTGAAGGACAACCCCGATCCCGCACTTGCCCAGAAGCTCGCGCAGTACCTGCTTTCGGCCGAGGCGCAAACGAAGGCCGCCGCGGCCGGCCGGCAGATTCCAACGAACCGCGATGCCGCGACCACGCCCGCCATGCGCAAGAGCGTCGGCGACCTGAGCGACCTGGTGCGCAGGGTGACCGTGGTCGACTGGGACGCCATCAACGCGCATCGCACCGAATGGGACGCGCGATGGAAGCGCACGATCGCGCAGTAGCCGGCGCCGGCAGCTAGTAGCCGGTAGGCCGACAGCCGGCGCCGGTGATTGCCCACCCGCGCGGCCAGCCACGGCCTGCAGTGGGCCCTAAGGATTTCCTGACACGCGATTCAGCACCTATCCCGCGCCGATTCCGGCCTTCCCGACGGAAAGCAGGCGCGCCCGCTCCTACCATGTCGCATGGGAGCGCATGAAGCGGCTAATGAGGTCGCTGCGGAGATCAATGCGGAGATCACGGCCAGGACCGCTGCGCGAACATCGTTGTTGCTGTTGTCGTAGCGGGTTTCAAGGCGGTTACCGAGGCGATGAGTCGTGCGCCCGCCTGAACAGGCGCAACAAGAGCATGCCAGCTGTCGGTATCGCCATTTGCGGGGAGCGGTTTTTTTATCATGTCCAGTCTGTTGTCCGAGCGCGAGGCCGTGCAGGCGCGCGTCGAGCGTGCTTGCATGTGCCTCTTCGACACGTGGTGCGAAACGCGCAGTGTCGTGCCGCTCACCTATCTGCTGCACTGCTGGCCGCTCGCGGACGGTAGCGCGAGAGCCATTCGTCGCATGCGCGACACGCTGCGCGAGTTGCAGAGTTCGCATCCCGACGCGCTGGACGCATCGGCCGCTTTGACGCTTGCCACGCTGATCCGCTGCGTGGACGAGGCGCTCGTGGAATCGCCCCTTGCCGGGCAGAAGGCGGGGCGCTAGCGGGCCACACGCGACTTCTGGGCGGCCGGTACCACGGGTACCACGGAGAGGTCTGATGGGCCACGGCTGGCAGCGGCAGCGAGCCGATCGCCCGCCACGGCGGCTAGAAAAAGCTGCGGGCCACGGCTGCGGCCACGGCGAGCGGCGACGGATAGCCGGAAGAACCCGGCAGCGATCAGCAACCAGCAACAACCCGCAGCAAAGAGCCGCCGGGCGCAGTCATAGGCAACGTGGGAGCCCAAGCCAGCCACCAGCCAGCCAGCCACCATGATGAGCCACTTCGATTCCGACGCTGCGGGGCCGCCCTCCATCCTGATCGTCGACGACACGCCGGCCGCTCTCGCCGTCGTCATGGAAGGCCTCGCCGACCGGGGCTTTCGCGTGCTGATGGCGCTCGACGGTACCGAGGCGATCGAGCGCGCGAAGTACGCCCAGCCCGACGTGATCCTGCTCGACGTGGAGATGGCCGGCATCGACGGCTTCGAGACCTGCCGCCGGCTCAAGGCGCACCCACGCACACGCGACATCGCCGTCGTCTTCATGGCAGCGATGACCGACGCCACCGACCTCACAGAAGGCTTCGCCGCGGGCGGCGCGGACTACGTGACCAAGCCGCTGCGTCTGCCCGAAGTGGTGGCGCGCATCAACACGCAACTCGCCCTGCGCGGCATGCGGCGCCAGCTTGCCGCCTGGCACCGCGAACTCGCCGACGAAGTGGCCGTGCGCGCGCGCACCGAAGCCGCGCTGGCCCGCATCCGCGAGGCGCTGGAGGAACGCGTCGCCCGCCGCACCGAAGAGCTTGCCCGTGCGAACGCGCGGCTTACCGCGCAAATCGAGGAACGGCGACGCGCCGACGCGAAGCATCTTGCGAGCGAAGCGCGCTTTCGCACCATCGCGGAGGCGAGCCCCGTGCCGCTGTGCATCGCTTCGATGCCCGAAGGGCACATCCTCTATACCAACCAGCCGATGCGCGCGCTGTTCTTCGGCGCCGATGCCGTCGCGCGGGGCACCAACATCGTCGATTTCGGCGTGGACCTCGCGCAGCGCGATGCGCTCATCGACCATCTGCGTCGCGAGGGCAGCTTCGGCAATTCCGAGGTCCAGCTGCGCCGCGCCGACGGCACGACGTTCTGGGCCATCGCCACGGCGCGCGTGGGCACCTACGACGACGCGCCCGCCATCTACGTGGGGCTCAGCGACGTCACGGCGCGCAAGGAGGCCGAAGAGGCGCTGCGCGCAAGCGAGGCGAGCCTCGCGAACGCCCAGCGCATCGCCCGGCTGGGCGACTGGGCCTGGGACGCCGCGCGGGGCATGGTGCACTGGTCGGACGAAACGTGGCGCATTCTCGGCCGCTCGCGGGGCGTCGCGCCGAGCTACCGCACTTATCTGCAGGCCGTGCATCCCGACGATCGGCCCGCCGTGCGGCAGGCGGTGCGCGAGCTGCTGGCGGGCACGCCTGCGTACGGCATCGACCACCGCGTGGTGAGCACAGACGGCGGCGAGCCCACCGTCCGCATCGTGCGCCTGCAGGCCGAAGCCGCGCCCACGCCGCCGGGCGGCCCGCTGCGGTTGATCGGCACGCTGCAGGACGTGACCGGGCGCAAGCTCATCGAACAGGAATTGCTGGAGTCGCGCGAGCGGCTGCGCGAGCTGGGCGGCTACATGGAAGCCGTGCGCGAGGAAGAGCGCCGGCGCATTGCACTCGAAATCCACGACGAACTGGGTCAGCTTTTGACGGCGCTGAAAATGGACGTGGCGCTGTTGCGCATGCGTCTTGGCGCGGACTGCGAGGCGCGGCGCAAAGCCGACGACATGCGCGAGCTCGCCGAAAAAACGCTCTGGATGGTGCGCAACGTCTCGAACCATTTGCGGCCCGCGGCGCTCAACTTCGGCATTGTCTCCGCGCTCGAATGGCTCGCCGAAGACTTCGCGCGGCGTACCGGCATCATCTGCCAGTTCCGGGCGCGCGGCGGCGAGCCCACGCTGCCCGATGCGTCGGCCACGGCGGTGTTTCGCATCGCCCAGGCGTCGCTCACCAACGTCGCGCGCCATGCGGGGGCCACGCGCGTGGACGTGACGCTCGACAGCACCACGGACGGCTTCGCCTTGCAGATCGGCGACGACGGCTGCGGCTTCGACACCGAGGCCCCGGGCAAGGGGTATTCTTATGGCCTGCTCGGCATGCAGGAACGAGCGAGGCTGATTGGTGCTGCGCTGCGCATCGACAGCGCGCCGGGCACGGGCACGGTGGTTTCGATGATCATCCCGGCTGAAAGCGGAACAACACAATGATCCATATCCTGATAGCGGACGACCACGCGATCGTCCGCGGCGGGCTCAAGCAGATCGTCGCCACCACCACCGACATCGTCGTGGCCGGGGAAGCCGCCAACGGCGCCGAAGTGGTGGAGAAACTGCGCACCTGCCAGGTCGACTTGCTGCTGCTCGACATGACGATGCCGGGCATCAGCGGCGTGGGGTTGATCCGGCGCGTGCGCACCGAACAGCCCGCGCTGCCCATTCTCGTGCTGAGCATCCACAACGAAGCGCAGGTGGTCTCGCGTGCGCTGCGCGCGGGCGCCACGGGCTACGTGACGAAAGACAGCGACCCGGAGATCCTGCTCGCCGCAATCCGCAAACTGGCGGCAGGCGGCCGCTTCATCGACCCCAAGCTCGTGGATGCCATCGTGTTCGATTCGCATACAGGCGATGCGCCGCCGCACGAAGTGCTCTCGGACCGCGAGTTCCAGGTGCTGCAGATGCTGGCCTCGGGGCGCAGCATCAACGACATCGCCGACGCCTTCGCGCTGAGCGCGAAGACCATCAGCACGCACAAGATGCGTCTCATGCAGAAGCTCAACCTCACCAACAACGCGGAGCTGATCCGCTACGCGATCAAGCACGGGCTCGTGGCGGAGTAGTTGCGCTGGGCGCTTGCATGGTGTCGCTCGGCCCTCGCGTTGAACCCCACGCCCACGAGAGACTCACTCGCCGATCAGATGCAGCACGATCTCGCGCGACTGCGGGTGACGCCGGTGCTCGAACAGATAGAGCCCTTGCCAGGTGCCGAGCACGGGCTCGCCGTGCTCAACCGGAATGGAAAGCTGCACCTGCGTGAGCGCGGTGCGCAGGTGCGCGGGCATGTCGTCGGGGCCTTCGGTGTCGTGCTCGTAGCGTGATGCATCTTCGGGCGCGAGCGTGGCGAAGTAGCGCTCGATATCGCGCTGCACGGAAGGGTCCGCGTTCTCCTGAATCAGCAACGACGCCGACGTGTGGCGGCAAAACACGGTCAAGAGCCCGGTCTCGATCGACGTCTCTTCGACGAACGCGCGCACTTGCCGCGTGAATTCCACGAGCCCGCGCGCGGGGGCTCGCAGTTGCAGATGATGAATAGCCTGGCGCATGGGAGTGCCTTTTGAACGTGCGAAGGTGCGGACGTGCGGCCCGCGGCGCGCGTGGGTTGCCGCGCGCTGGTGGGTGTTGGTGCGCGTTGGCCCGAACCGCGAAGGGTGCGGGCCATGATACGGGAAGCCCGCGCCAGTCGTACGCATGGGGTGTGGTGTGCTGCAACCAGCACGCGATGCGCAAACAGCGCGCCCGGTCGCGTGACCGGCGCTCGCGCGCGGCCTGGTGTGCAGCCTGGTGTGCGGCCTGATGCATGGCCGCACACCAGGCCGCGTACCCCGGCCTCACCTACATCATCGGCATGTGCAGATGATGCGGATCGTCGAGCGTATCCGCGATGCGCTGCAACGCTTCGCGGCAGTCGGCGCGATCTTGCGGACCGCCCAGGCACACGCGGATCGCATTGGGCGCGTTGCCGTCCGTGGAGAACGCCGCGCCCGCCACGGCACCAATGCCCTGGTTGCGCAAATGCAGCGCCAGTTCGGACGCGGCCCAATCGCACTGCGGCGCAATGGGCAGCCACAGGTGGAAGCCGTCGGGATGCGCGTCGTAGGGCCACGCGGTGAGCGTTTGCGCGGCAATGGCCTGGCGCGCGTTCGCTTCCGTGCGAATGGCGCGCAGCATGTCGTGCGCCGTGCCGTTGTTGATCCATTGCGTGGCGAGCAGCGCCGTGAACGGGCTGGGCATGACGGTGGTGGCGCGCAGCGCGCCCGCAATGCGTTGCGCCTGCCGCGCTGTGGGCATGGAGAGATACGCCACGCGCAGCCCCGCGCCCAGCGTCTTCGCGAGCCCCGTGACGTAGCACGTCAGTTCGGGCGCGAGCGTGGCGAGCGCGACGGGCGCGGTCTCGGGCAGCATCGCGTAGGCGTCGTCTTCGATGATCGGCACGCTGTAGCGCAGCGCGACGTCGGCGAGCGCCTCGCGCCGCTGCGTGGAAAGCGTGAGCGTGCTCGGGTTCTGCAATGTCGGGTTGCAGTAGAAGGCGCCCGGCTTCTCCGACTTGCAGAGCGCCTCGAACGCGTGCGGCAGCGGGCCTTCCTCGTCGCGCGCCAGCGCCTGCAGACGCACGCCCAGTTGCGAGGCGATGGCCTTGATGCCGGGATAGGCGAGCGCGTCGAGGCAGATCGTGTCGCCGGGCCGCGCGAACTGCGAGACGAGCGCCACCAGCGCGCTGTGAATGCCGGGGCAGACGAGCACCGTCTCGTCTTTGCAGTCTGGCAACCGCATGCGCAGCCACTCGCGGCCCGCGGCACGGTCTGCCGCGGTGCCGCCGAAGTCCTGATAGCGCAGCAGCCGGTACGGGTCCGTTTCGGCGAGCAGGCTCGCGGCGGACGCGGCAAGCCGTGCCGCGAGTTCAGGCGGCTCGGGCGGCATGTTCATCGACATCTCGACGCTGCTGCCGCCCGCCAGCGGCAAGGTCTGCGTCTTGCCGCGCACGAACGTGCCGCTGCCGGCGCGCGCATCCAATAGCCCGCGCTTGCGCGCTTCCGCGTAGGCGCGCGCGACCGTCGTGTAGTTGAGCGCGAGCGCGGCGGCGAGGTCGCGCAGGCCCGGCAGGCGATCGCGTGGCCGCAGCCGGCCGCTCGCCAGGTCTTCCTCGATCAGATCGGGAATGGCCAGATAAGCAGGCTTACGGCTTTCGGCCAGCCTTTTATGCCAGTGATGCGCAAGACTCTGCGTGAGATTCTGCGTGAGACTGTCCATAACCGATGAATTTCCTCTTTGCCGCACGCTCGCGGTTCAATTCACGATAGCACGCGATATTCATAAAAATAAAATCAGATTGCTTTCATTTCTCTCATTGATCGCATTGATCGGTTCAATGCACGGTTTCGGCGTGCCGCGCACCATCGGCGCGCGACAGAATGTCGCGGCGCGCACTCTGGGTGCACGCCTCGCGCCTCGCCGGATGGCCTGAAACGGCCGCCCACCCGCCGCCACAGGCCTTCGCAAAAATTTTTCGGTTCGCCTTGCGACTTCGGCTTTGCTTGATTGGGAATTGATTGCATTTTGCGGGCCAGTGATTGGCATATCCGTTGCGTTATTAGTCGCGCCGGTTACGGGAATTAACCGGGATAACCGCAATATCCGCAAACCCGGCAAAACCGCACAACCCATGCGATAAATCGGAGAGAGCCATGCCCGCTGTCAATCAACCGCTTCACAAGAACGGCGATTTTCTGGTCGATTACGAAGAGAAGGTGTTCGAGGACGTGAAGGCGGAGCCCGGCGAGAAGGCGCTCGTCACGTTCCACACGGTGGCGTTCGAAGGCTCCATCGGCTTCGTCAACCTGTTGCAGGCCACGCGGCTGCAGCGCAAGGGCTTCGAGACGTCGGTACTGCTCTACGGCCCCGGCGTCACGCTCGGCTTGCAGCGCGGTTTTCCCACGCTGGGCGACGAAGCGTTTCCGGGCCACCTCAACTTCAACAAGCAGCTCGTGAAGTTCATGGAGGAGGGCGGCAAGGTCTACGCGTGCCGCTTCGCGTTGCAGGCGCTCTATGGGCACGGCGAGGCGTCGCTGATCGAAGGCATTCGCCCCATCAATCCGCTCGACGTGCTGGACCTGCAACTGCTGCACCGCAAGGCCGACGCGCTGATCATCCATACGTGGACCGTCTGAGTCGCGCGGGGGCCATCATGGCGGAACAACGAAGCGCGAGCCGCACCGTGCGCGCCGCTGCCGTGCAGATCGCGCCTGATCTGCACAGCGCGGCGGGCACGCTCGAAAAGGTGTGCGCCGCGATCGACGAAGCCGCGGGCAAGGGCGTGCAGCTCATCGTCTTTCCCGAAACCTTCGTGCCGTACTACCCGTACTTTTCGTTCGTGCGGCCGCCCGTGGCATCGGGCGCGGACCACATGCGGCTCTACGAGGAAGCGGTTGTCGTGCCGGGCCCCGTGACCGAAGCGGTCGCCGCGCGGGCACGCCGGCATGCAATGGTGGTGGTGCTCGGCGTGAGCGAACGCGATCACGGCAGCCTCTACAACACGCAGCTGATCTTCGATACGGACGGCACGCTGCTGCTCAAGCGCCGCAAGATCACGCCCACTTTCCACGAACGCATGATCTGGGGGCAGGGCGACGCCGCCGGCCTGAAGGTCGCGCAGACCGCGATGGGCCGCGTGGGCGCGCTCGCGTGCTGGGAGCACTACAACCCGCTCGCGCGCTACGCGTTGATGGCGCAGCACGAAGAGATTCATTGCAGCCAGTTCCCGGGCTCGCTCGTGGGCCCCATCTTCGCCGAGCAGATCGAGGTCACCATCCGGCATCACGCGCTCGAAGCGGGCTGCTTCGTGGTCAATGCCACGGGCTGGCTCACGGACGCGCAGATCGAATCCGTCACCGCCGACCCGAAGCTTCAGAAGGCGCTGCGCGGCGGCTGCATGACGGCGATCGTCTCGCCCGAAGGCCAGCATCTGGCCGCGCCGCTCACCGAAGGCGAAGGCATGGTGGTGGCGGACCTCGACCTCGCGCTCATCACCAAGCGAAAACGCATGATGGATTCGGTGGGCCACTACGCGCGCCCCGAACTGCTGAGCCTCGCCATCAACGACCGGCCTGCCGCGCCGCTCATGCCCATGCCCATGTCAGCCGCGCGCGAGGGTGCAGTGGGCACCTCATCAGTGGGCACCTCATTTTTCGACACCGGCTTCCGTGGAGAACGCGATGAACGCCAGAGAGACCTTGCCGGCCGCGAGCCGGCAATTGATGACTGAGCTGCAGTCGAGCGGCCTGCGTCTTGCCGATCCCCATGCGGGCGCCGCAAGCCGGCGCGGCGGCGCGGGTCCGTCGGACCACAAGGCCGTGACGGTGGACGGCGTCACGGTCATGGTGCCCGTGCATACGAGCAGCGCCTGGCACTCGCCGTTCGTGGCGAGTGCGCCCGACGCCTCGGGCACGAGCACGCTGCTGCGCGGCACGATTCCCGTGGCGAGCATCCGTTTTCCGAAGGCGCCGCGCTTCTACGCGCTGCAGACGCTGGATGGCGTGCCGTACTCGCAGATCGCCACGCTGCACAGCGCCGACGTGCTTGCCACCACGGTGCTGCAAACCTGCATCCGCTACGAGAGCCGCCGCAAGGCCTGCAAGTTCTGCGCGATCGGGCAGTCGCTCGCGGCGGGCCGCACCATTGCGCGCAAGACGCCCGAACAACTCGCGGAAGTGGCGCGCGTGGCCGTGTTGCTGGACGGCGTGAAGCACATGGTGCTCACCACCGGCACGCCGCCCACTTCAGACCGCGGCGCGCAGGTGCTCTGCGAAAGCGCGTTTGCGATCAAGGCCGCAGTCGATCTGCCGATCCAGGCCCAATGCGAGCCGCCCGACGACGACCGCTGGTTCGAACGCATGAAGGCGAGCGGCATCGACACGCTCGGCATGCATCTGGAAGTGGTCACGCCCGAGCTGCGCGAACGCATCATGCCGGGCAAGGCAAGCGTGCCGATGACCCGCTACATGCAGGCCTTCGAGGCCGCTGTCGCCGTATTCGGCCGCGCCCAGGTCAGCACCTACATCCTCGCGGGGCTGGGCGACAGCGCCGAGGCGATTCTCGCGATGTCGCGCGACCTGATCGCGCTCGGCGTGTATCCGTTCGTGGTGCCGTTCGTGCCGATCAGCGGCACGCCGCTCGAAGATCATCCGGCGCCGTCGCCCGCGTTTATGCGGTCCGTGCTGGAGCCGCTCGGTGCGATGTTGCGCGAGGCCGGCATGCGCTCGGCCGAGATCAAGGCCGGCTGCGCGAAGTGCGGTGCGTGCTCGTCGCTTTCGTCCTACGAGGGGTGACCGTGCTCTGCGAGACCACCGAACCGGATGCCCTGCCGCTCGCCTATGCGCCCACGGCGTATCGCGTGAAATGGGTCACGCTGCCGTGGGAAGCGAACGAGGCGTACAAGCTGCGCCGCGCGGTGTTCTGCATCGAACAAGGCATCTTCCCTGGCGACGATCGCGACGCCGTGGACGAGCACGCGCAACTGCTCGTCGCGGTCAGTTGCATGGCGGGTTTGCCCGACCAGGTGGTGGGCACCGTGCGCATCCACGAAACGGAGCCTGGCGTGTGGCTGGGTTCGCGGCTCGCCGTGCACGCGGCATTTCGCCGGCACGGCAAGATCGGCACGACGCTCATTCAACTCGCGGTGACGAGCGCGCACGCGCTCGGCTGCACCACGTTTCTCGCGCACGTGCAGAGCCAGAACGTGCCGCTTTTCGAGCGGCTGCATTGGGACTCGCTGGCCGAGGAGGCCATTTTCGGGCGGCCACATCGGCTGATGCAGGCGCAGCTTGCGCATTACCCGCCGTGCCATGCGCCGCAGGCAGGGTTCGTGGTGGCGTCGAGGGGCGCGTGATGAACGCGACGCCAACCGCGCAGGTGTTCCCGCTCAATGCGCTGAACGATGAGCTGAACAATGAGCTGAACCTTGCCGCGCTCGTCGAGCGGTTGCGTGCGAGCCGCGGCTTCGCGCACAAGACCGACATCGCGGACGTGGTGGGCGCGCTCGCCCAGCGCTTGCCGAATGGTTCACGTGATCTCGCGCAGGTCGTTGCCGTGGGCGACGACTGTGCGGCCATCGCGGACGGCGACGGCTATCTGCTGTTCGCCATCGAGGGCATGGTGGGCGACTTCGTGGCGGCGATGCCGTGGTTCGCGGGTTACAGCGGCGTGATGGTCAACGTGAGCGACATCTACGCGATGGGCGGCCGGCCACTCGCGGTCGTGGATGCGCTGTGGAGCGACGGCGTAGCCGCTGCGCAGCCCGTGCTCGAAGGGCTCGCCGCGGCGGCCGTGGCCTACGGCGTGCCCGTGGTGGGCGGCCACAGCAACGTGCGCAGCGGTGCGGCGCAACTGGCGGTGTCCATCGTGGGTCGTGCGAAGGCGTTGCTCTCCAGCTTCAATGCAAAGCCGGGCGATCGTCTCGTCATGGCCGTCGACCTGCGCGGTCGGTACGAAGAACCGTATCCGTTCTGGAATGCCTCGGTGGGCGCGCCCGGCGAACGGTTGCGCGCAGACCTCGAACTGCTGCCGCAACTGGCCGAGGACGGACATTGCGATGCGGCCAAGGACATCAGCATGGCCGGCACGCTGGGCACGGCGCTCATGTTGCTCGAATGCTCGGGCGTGGGCGCGCGTATCGATCTCGATGCGATTCCGCGCCCTGCGTTCGTGCAGTCGGCCGCGGACTTCGAACGCTGGCTTACCGCGTTTCCGAGCTATGGCTTTCTGCTTTCGGTACGCGAGCCGCACGTCGATGCCGTGCTCGCGCGCTTTGCCGGGCGGTCGCTCGCTTGCGCCGTGATCGGCACCGTGGATGCAACGCGCGAAGTCGCGGTAACGCAGCGCGGCGATGCCGCGTTGCTCTGGGACCTGCGCGATGCGCCGTTCATTCTGCCTGCGTCTCGCGAGCGGCGGCCGTCATGAACGATCGGCTTGCGTCCTTGCCGTCGACGGTGCCGCCCGTACCGCTTTCCGCCCGCGCGTTGCGTGTGGCGCTTTTCACACACTCCGTGAATCCGCGCGGCGGTGTGGTGCATACGCTGGAGCTTGCGCGTGCGCTGCATGACGAAGGGTGCGACGTGACCGTGTTCGCGCCCGCCGCCCAAGGCGAGACGATGTTTCGCGACACGCCTTGCCGCGTGGTGCTCGCGCGTGTGACGGACCGGCCCGCGAACACGGTGGCGATGGTCGAAACACGCATCGCTGCGTTAAGGCGTGCACTGCTCGATGTGCTGCTCGAACGCGGTGCCGCTCATTTCGACATCCTGCATGCGGGCGACAGCATCAGCGGCAATGCGCTCGCGCAGTTGAAGGAAGAAGGGCACATCGCAGGCTTCGTGCGCACGGTGCATCACCTCGACGTATTCGACGACTTGCGCCTCGAACACTGGCAGCGGCGCGCGTGGCACGACGCGGACGTGGTGCTCTGCGTGAGCGATGCATGGGCGCAGCGTATGCAGCGCGATCACGGCGTGGCGGCACTGACCGTGCCCAATGGCGTGGACGTCGAACGCTTTTGCACCGCGCCCGCCGACGAAGACCACGCCGTGCGACAACGCCTCGGCATCACGAAGGAAGGTGGCCCGGTGGTGCTCGCCGTGGGCGGCGTGGAGGCGCGCAAGAACACGCTGATGCTGCTGGAAGCGTTCGCACGCTTGCGGCAAACGGCGCCCGCCGCACAACTCGTGATTGCGGGCGGCGCAAGCCTGCTCGACCACGATGCGTACGCGCGGCAGTTCGCGGCGCGGGCGGCGGCGTGCGGGCTGCGCATCGGGCGCGGCGCAGCCGTGGTGTTGACCGGCACCGTGGACGATGCCGACATGCCCGCGCTGTTCCGCAGCGCGGACGTGGTCGCGATGGTCTCCGTGCGCGAGGGCTTCGGCCTCGTGGTGTTGGAGGCGCTTGCGTGCGGCCGTCCCGTGGTGGTCTCGCGCATTGCGCCGTTCACCGAATACCTCGACGAGCGCGTCTGCGTGTGGGCCAATCCGCTCGATGCGCAGTCCATCGCGGGCGCGCTGCGCCGTGCGCTGCACGCGCGCGGCGGAATCGACTTCACGCAGGCCGTGCCCGCGCTGCTCGATCGCTTCAGCTGGGCGGCGAGCGCGCGATGCCATTTGCAGATCTACGGAGCGTGGCTCGCCGAGCGAAGGCTCGCAGTGCGTTAAGCCGTTGCTTGAGGCCGTTGCTTGAGACCCTTGCCCCAGTCCTCTCGTTAAACCATCACAGGAGCACCTCATGCCCGTCATGCATTTCCTCGTCCGCTGGCCCGACGGCAGCGAGGCCGACTGCTATTCGCCTTCCACCGTGGTCGGCGATTTCTTCGCGCCGGGCCAGCGCTATGCGCTCGAAGACTTCGTCGAGCGCGCGCGGCGAGCGTTGCACATCGGCTCGGAGCGCGTGCGCGAGAAGTACGGCTTCGCGTGTTCCGCGGCCATGGACCAGCTCGCGCAAATCGAGCAGACCGCCGCGGGCTTCGCCGGTGTGGCCGATGCCGCGGTCACCGTCATCGCGTTGCGCTAGCGCGTAACCGTAACGGCAAGCGCCATTCTCAACCGTCATTCAGCGAGGCAGGACTCCGTCATGTCGACATCTCTTTCCACCCAACGCCCCGGCGCGGCCGGCGAGCCGGGCCATTACAGCGTGATCGTCGTGGGCGGCGGGCAGGCGGGGCTCTCGGTGAGCTACTTCCTCCAGCAGGCGGGCATCGATCATCTCGTGTTCGAAAAGCACACCGTTACCCACACGTGGCGCGACCAGCGCTGGGACACGTTTTGCCTCGTCACGCCGAACTGGCAATGTGCGTTGCCGGGGCATTCCTACAACGGGGCCGACCCGCACGGCTTCATGAAGAAAGACGAGATCGTCGCGTACCTGGACGGCTTCGTGGCCGCCGTGGATGCGCCGGTGCTCGAACACACGGGCGTGAGGCGTGTGAAGCTCGCGGGCTCCCACGCACAGGGACAGGGCCCGACCCTGGGCCGCTATGCCGTCACGACGGACCGCGGCGACTTCACAGCGGACCATGTCGTGGTGGCCTCGGGCGGCTACCACACGCCCATCGTTCCGCGCATGGCCGAGCGCGTGCCCGCGCACATCGTGCAACTGCACTCGGCCGAATATCGCAACCCGCAGTTGCTGCCCGCGGGCGCGGTGCTCGTGGTGGGCTCGGGCCAGTCGGGCGCGCAGATTGCCGAAGATCTGCACCTCGCGGGCCGCAAGGTGTTCCTGGCCGTGGGCGACGCGCCGCGCTGCGCGCGCTTCTACCGCGGGCGCGACGTGGTGGACTGGCTCGCGGACATGGGCTACTACGACATGCCGGTGGAGCAGCATCCGTTGCGCGAGGGCGTGCGCGACAACACCAACCACTACGTGACGGGCCGCGACGGCGGTCGCGACATCGACCTGCGCAAGTTCGCGCGCGAAGGCATGGAGCTATACGGCCGCCTGCATGACCTGCGCGCGGGGCAATTGCACTTCGAAGCGAATCTTGGCGCGAGCCTCGACAGCGCCGACGACACCTACAACCGCATCAACGCGAGCATCGACGCGTTTATCGAAAAGAGCAGTATCGACGCGCCGCCTGGCTCACCGTACGAGCCGCTCTGGCGGCCGGGCGCGGAGCGCACCACGCTGGACCTTGCCGCGAGCGGCATCGCGGCCATCGTCTGGTGCATCGGCTTTACGCCCGACTTCAGCTGGCTCGACGCGCCGGTGTTCAACGGCCGCGGCTACCCCTCGCATGTGCGCGGCGTCACGCCGCTGCCGGGGCTCTATTTCGTCGGACTGCCGTGGCTGCATACGTGGGGCTCGGGGCGGTTTTCGGGCATCGCGCGCGACGCGGCTTATGTGGTGGAGGCTATCCGCAGCGAGGCGGGCAGGGCAGACGAGCCGCCCGCCAGCCAGGCCGAGCGGGCGGCGGCCTGAGCTTCACCGCCGCGCCGTCGTGCTTCGATCGCCGCGGCGCCTATGTTTGCGCGCAAGCCGCACATGGGTTTCGGATCAGGCACTTACGGCACGTACCCGCAGGTTGTCCACAGTCTTGCCAACAAAAACTGGGGATAACCTTCCGGCAGTGCGCTAGCGGAGTGGACACGACACGACACGGCGCGGCACGACACGGGGCGCCGCGCTAGCCGTGCGTCCGTTGTCGGACAAGTTGCGCCCGCACCACAATCGCGGGCAGGAATCCAAACGCCGGGCACGTCGATCGCCATTTTCAGGCGAGCTTGACCGCATCAGAGAAATGAAAAACCTGTCATTTCAATGAAGCTAAATTTATTTTTATAGAGTGTGATTACGTGATCAAGTAAAAGTCACTGTTTTGTCTGCGAAAAATAAATTACGGTCGACTTCCAAAATTAAATATCCGCCGCATTACACCAGCCACAAGCGTTAATCAACGAATCCAGCATCGGTATTTCTTCCAGGGCCGCGCGGTCATCTAGCGCCAGGGGCGCAAATCTATAATCCGCCTCGCGCCATACAAACAAATCTTTCCCGGCGACTTCAATCATTCGCCTTTTTCTTTTCATCTATTTAGGAGACCATAGTGAAAAAGACCATTCTGGCGGCCCTCCTGGGCGCAATGGCGACTGCGGCTTCGGCCCAAAGCAGCGTCACGCTGTACGGCCGTATCGACAACGGCGTCCAGTACGAATCGGGGCTGCCGAAGGGCTCGCAGATCAGCGCCGAAAGCGGTGACTGGGGCGAAAGCGAGTTCGGCATCAAGGGCGCGGAAGACCTGGGTGGGGGCACCAAGGCGATCTTCCAGCTCGAAATGGGGCTGAACACGCAGAACGGCTCGTACGGCAACGGGTCGCTGTTCGGTCGAGCCGCAACGGTAGGCCTTTCGAACGAGACCTACGGTACGTTCAAGATGGGGAACTTCGGCGCCGGCGAAATTGAGCAGGACAGCTGGGACCTCGACCCGCAGGTGATGCAGGCCTACGCGATCTCGACGCTGGTGCGCGGCCGCAACTGGTCGCAGGCGGGCAATGGTCTCGAGTACACGACGGCATCGTTCGGCGGCCTCACGCTCAAAGGCCAGTACGACCTCACGAACGCCAATACATGGAACGCCGGCAGCCCGGGCAGCGCGCCGGGCCAACTCGGTACGTCGACCGGGCTCGGCAGCGCGCAAGGGCGTTCGGACGGCCTCAAGGCGCAGTACAACGCGTCTAATTTCGAGCTGCAGGCTATCTATGACGAAATTCGCGATCCGAATGGCCAGTTCAGCAACGTGTACCTGGCGTCGCGCTCGATACTGGCCGGTGGCACTGTCACGTTCGGGCCGGTCAAGGTCTATGCCGGCTTCCAGCACCTGAGCGCACCGGACGCATCCAACGCCGGCTACTTCGGCACCGCCACGCCCACCACGCTGCCGGGCGGCACGTCGCTACCTACCGCGGTCAACCACGAATGGCTCGGCGCCGCCTGGCAGGTCACGACAGACGCCGCACTCACCGCCGCCGTCTACCACGCCAACGCGAACAACGGTAACGGCAACGCGACCATGTACACGCTGGCCGGCACCTACAACCTGTCGCGCCGTACCTTCCTGTACTCGGAGCTGGGCTACGTGCACAACAGTTCAACGTCGAACATCGGTCTCGGCAACGGCTATAGCGACCCGTACGGAGCCAATGCGAACAACGACCCCGTCAACGGTGGCGACAACACCAATCCCAACTACGGCAAGGGGCAGTTCGGGGCATTTGCCGGCATCATGACGCAGTTCTGACGTCTAATCGGCTGCTCGCTCGAACCGCGCGTTCGTGGCGCCTGTGGACGATCCATTTCCGGGATTCCAGTCTCGTATGGAATACTGATTTTCAGATTACGGCCTATGTGCAGGACGCGCAATGATCTAACGTTGAATCGCGTTCACTCATACCCGTGGTTGAACGTGTTTCATACCTCTGTCACCCCAACGCTGCGGCGTTGGGGTTTTTTTGTTCATTGTTTATTCATTGCAGGGCGCAGGAAAGCGGTGCGGTTGACGTCTGCTTCATTGCGGCTCTCTACGTGCGCTTCCACAACCGCTCAAGTAATCCGATACTTCGGCCCCGGTACTACCTCGGCCGGCACCGGCTCATCGCACAACTCCAGCAGCGAGCGTTCGATGTTGCGCGTCAGCGCATCGAGCGCGAGATTGTTCGGTGCCGTGCCGAAGGGCTCGGCGATGTCGCCTGCAATGGCTTCGAGCGCAATCAGCGTGTACGAGACGAACACCGCGATGAGTGGCGTGAACGCACCCAGCGACGCCACAAGGCCGAACGGCAGCAGAAAGCAATACGCGTAGACCGTGCGATGCAGCAGCACGCCATAGGCGAACGGAATGGGTGTGGAGGCAATCCGCTCGCAGCCGCCCACGATCTTTTCGAGTTCGTTCAACTGCGCGTCGAGCATCCAGAGCGGCGCGGCGCCCAGCGTGCCCCGCTGGTGCAGACCGCCGAGCGTCGTGCGCAGATCATTGAGGATCGCGACCGGCCGATACTGCCGCCCCTTCAGCGCAATGGCGCGCGTGGCGCCCACAAGGGGTTCGAGGTCGTCGTACGGGTCGGTGTTGCGCAGTTGATGCTTGAGCGCATAGGCGAACGCAATGAGCGAGCGCACGAACGCGTCGCGGTCGAACTGCTGCGAGCCTTCGTGCGAACCCGTTGGCACATAGGCGAGCGTCTGCGACGTCAGTGTGCGCGCCGCGATCAGCAGGTTGCCCCACAACGTGCGTGCTTCCCAGTAGCGGTCGTAGCTGCGGTTGTTGCGAAACGCGAGAAAGATCGTGAGCGCGACGCCGCACAGTGTGAATGGCGCCGTGCTCAGCAGAATCTTTTCGCCGAGTATGCGGCCGCCCGTGGCAACGGCGAGCACGCTCACGGCCAGCATGATCGCAAGCTGCGGCATGATGGCCTGAAGCACCGAGCCGTTCCAGACGAACAGCATGCGCAGCCAGTGTTGCTGCGGACGAACGATCATGGCTGTACCTCTCGTGTCACCGCGTCATGTTCCTGCGGACTCATGGACTCGTGCATTCAGGCAGCAGCCTGCACAGCCGACCGATGCAGCAGCACCGGCACCGACTTCGACGTAGGCGTGTTGCACACGTCGGCCACACTCGAAAGCGGCACGAGCGGATCCGTTTCCGGGTAATAGGCGCCGATGCAGCCGCGCGGAATGTCGTACTCCACGAGCAGGAAGCCGTCCGCGCGCCGCTCGATGCCGTCGTCCCAGACGGTGGTCAGGTCGACCCAGTCGCCCGCCTTGAAGCCGAGCATCGCGAGGTCCGCCGCGTGGATGAACACCACGCGGCGCTGGCCGAACACGCCGCGATAGCGGTCGTCCAGCGCGTAGATGGTGGTGTTGTACTGGTCATGCGAGCGCGTGGTCATGAGCGTCATCACGCGTTCGCCGTAGAGACGTTTCGCGCGATGCACGGGCGTGTCCGTGTCGAGCGGGTGCGCCACGAAATTGGCCTTGCCCGTGGCGGTCTGCCAGTCGCGCTCGCGCGAGGCCACGCGCAGATGGAAGCCGCCCGGCTGCGCCACGCGTTCGTTGTAGCGCTCGAAGCCCGCAATCGACTGCTCGATGGCGTCGCGAATGCGCGCGTAGTCGGCGGCGTAGGCCAGCCAGTCCACCTTCGCGCTGCCGAGCGTGGCGTGCGCCATGTGCGCGACGATCGCCGTTTCCGACATCAGATTCGGCGACGCGGGCGTGTTCATGCCGTACGAGATGTGGACCATGCTCATGGAGTCTTCCACCGTGACGCCCTGTGCAACGCCGCCTTGCAGATCCACTTCGGTGCGGCCGAGCGTGGGCAGGATCAGCGCCGCCTTGCCGTGCACGAGATGGCTGCGGTTGAGCTTGGTCGCGATGTGCACCGTGAGGTCGCAGGCGCGCAGCGCGTCCCAGGTGCGCGGCGTGTCGGGCGTCGCGATCGAGAAATTGCCGCCCAGGCTCACGAACACCTTGATGCGGCCCGCAAGCATCGCCTCGATGGTTTCCACGACGTCGTAGCCGTGCTCGCGCGGCGGCTCGAAGCCGAACACGCGGCCTAAGCGATCGAGAAACGCCTGCGTGGGCTTTTCTTCGATGCCCACCGTGCGGTTGCCCTGCACGTTCGAATGACCGCGTACGGGGCACAGGCCCGCGCCTTCGCGGCCGATATTGCCGCGCATCATCATGAGGTTCGAGAGCATCTGGATGGTCTGAACCGAGCGCTTGTGCTGCGTGAGCCCCATGCCCCAGGTCGCGATCACGCGCTTGCCGTTCGCGTAAATACGCGCAAGCCCTTCGATCTGCTCGCGCGGCACGCCCGATTCTTCCTCGATCAGCGGCCAGCTTTCGGCGCGTAGATCGCGGGCGAAGGCGTCGAAGCTCGAGGTGTGCGTGGCGATGAAGTCGAGGTCGAGCACGCGCGGCGTGCCCGCGTCGCGCGCTGCGTCGTCCAGTTCGAGCACGCGTTTGGCGACGCCTTTGATGAGCGCGAAGTCGCCGCCCACCTTCGGCTGGATGAACGTGGAGGCGATAGGCGTGCTGCCGAGCGTGAGCATCTCGACAGGATGCTGCGGGCTCGCGAAGCGTTCCAGGCCGCGCTCGCGCAGCGGATTGATCGAGACGATGGTGGCGCCGCGGCGCGCGCATTCGCGCAACTCGCCCAACATGCGCGGATGGTTGGTGGCGGGGTTCTGGCCGAAGATCAAGAGCGTGTCCGCGTGCTCGAAGTCGTCGAGCGTGACCGTGCCTTTGCCGATGCCTACGGTGCCGGGCAACCCGCGGCTCGTGGCCTCGTGGCACATGTTCGAGCAGTCGGGGAAATTGTTGGTGCCGTACAGGCGCACGAACAACTGATAGAGGAACGCGGCCTCGTTGCTCGCGCGGCCCGAGGTGTAGAACGCGGCTTCGTGCGGGGTATCCAGCGCGTTCAGGTGCCGCGCGATCAGCGCGAACGCGCCGTCCCACGAGATGGGCACGTAGCGGTCGGCGAGTGCGTCGTAGACCATCGGGTCGGTGAGGCGGCCGTGCTGTTCGAGTTCGTAGTCGCTCTCTTGCATCAGCGCTTCGACGGTGTGCGCGGCGAACAACGCGGGTGTGACGCGCTTCGAGGTGGCTTCCGCGGCCACGGCCTTCACGCCGTTTTCGCAGAACTCGAAGGTGGACGTGTGCTGGCGGTCGGGCCAGGCGCAGCCGGGGCAGTCGAAGCCGTCGGGCTGGTTCTGCCGGAAGAGCGTGCGGTACTTGCCGCCCGCCACCTTTTCTTTCACGAGGCTGATGGCGACGTGCTTGAGCGCGCCCCAGCCTGCGGCGGGCTGATGGTAGGGCGCAATGCGTGCGCGGGGTTTCGACTCTGCCATGTGTGTGCTCCGTTGCCTGGTGCCGCGCGGGTGGG
Source organism: Paraburkholderia sp. A1RI_3L (assembly GCF_048957895.1). Lineage (NCBI taxonomy): Bacteria > Pseudomonadati > Pseudomonadota > Betaproteobacteria > Burkholderiales > Burkholderiaceae > Paraburkholderia > Paraburkholderia sp. A1RI_3L. The sequence goes on along the minus strand of NZ_JARCHA010000003.1, from coordinate 118,325 downwards.
TGCGGCCTTATTGATGGCCACCGGTCGCGACTAGCCGCGACCAGCCGCGCCCGATGGCGGCTTGTAGCCGCGTGCCGAAATGTCGCGGGCGCTTTGTCAGTGAGCGAAGGTTAATGGCGGCGGGGCCGGTGCAAGGCGCACACATCGCAGGCGGTTCAAGGAGTACAGTTCGGCAGGCGCGCACGTTGCGGGCGCGCACTGTACTCCCTGGCGCTTTCCCCTCATGGCGCAGGCAAGTCCAACGAAACGAGGCAAGCGTTGAAGCTCTACGAAAAGTTGACGGCCGACGTCGAGGCCCAGATTCGCGGCGGCGTGTTCCGTACGGGCGAACGCATTCCGTCCGTGCGGCAGACCAGCCAGCAGTACCGCGTGAGCATCAAGACGGTGATTCGCGCGTATCTGCAGCTGGAAAGCCGCGGGCTGATCGAGAGCCGTCCGCAGTCCGGCTATTTCGTGCGGGCCGCGGCGGGCGGCAAGCGGCAGGCTTCACGGAAAAACGAGGGCGGGGAGGGCCTGAGCGCCTCACGTCCCGCCGCCGTGTCGGCCCAGGTGGACGTGAGCCGGCTCGTGCTCGCCACGCTGCGTTCCATCGGCGTGGACAAGGCCGTGCCGCTCGGCTCGCCTTACCCGGACCCGTCGCGCTTTCCGTCGGCGAAGATCAGCCGGTACGCCTACAACATCGCGCGCCGCAAGGTGCAATGGGGCGTGACCGATGAACTGCCGCCGGGCCACCCGGAACTGATCCGCCAGATCGCACGGCGCTACGCGGAGAACGGCGTGCCCGTGGACGCGCGCGAAATCGTCGTGACCGTAGGCGCCACGGAGGCCATCAACCTCTGCCTGCAAGCGGTGGCCAAACCGGGCGACACCATCGCCGTGGAGTCGCCGACGTTCTACGCGATGCTGCACGCCATCGAACGCATGGGCATGCGCGCCATCGAAGTGGCTACGCATCCGCGCGAGGGCATCGACATCGACGCACTCGCCGACCTGCTCGCGAAGCGCCGTATCGCGGCCTGCATGGTGATGCCGAACTTCCAGAATCCGCTCGGCTTCCAGATGCCCGACGAGAAGAAACGCGCGCTCGTCGAACTGCTCACGCGCCACGACGTGCCCGTGATCGAAAACGACGTGTACCAGGAACTGCACTACGGCGACGTGCACCCCACGGCGCTGAAGTCGTACGACACGGCGGGCATCGTGCTGCACTGCGCATCGTTCGCGAAGAGCCTGACCGCGGCTTACCGCGTCGGCTGGGCCATGCCGGGGCGCTATCGCGATCAGGTCGAGAAGCTGAAGTTCCTCAACACGCTCACCACGCCTTCCATTGCCCAACTCGCCATCGCCGAGTATCTGAAGAACGACGGCTACGACCATCACCTGCGGCGCTTGCGCCAGGCCTATGCACACCAGGCGAAGCTGATGCGAGCAACGGTCGCGCGTTTCTTTCCCGAGGGCACGCGCACGTCAGAGCCGCAGGGCGGCTACGTGCTGTGGGTCGAGTTGCCGCGCAAAGTGGACTCGATGCAGCTGTACCGCGACGCGCTCGAAGCCGGCATCACCGTGGGGCCGGGCTGCATGTTTTCGGCGAAGGGCGGGTATGGGCACTTCATTCGCCTCAACTACAGCTACGCGTGGTCGCCGGAAATCGAGCAGGCCGTGATCGCGGTGGGGCGGCTGGTGGCGGCAGCGGCGCGATAAGCGACCTATGCGTTGTTGGTGCTGCGCAAACGTTTGCGCGATCGCGCAGCACAAAATCGGCACGCAGATCGACGCCGAGAACCGCCTTGGTTAACGGCCGTCCCGGCCAAAACTTTACGCCTGAGAAAAGCAATAAACCGTTGCGCGGCGTGGCGCTTGCCGGCTCCGTGACCGTCACATTCGAGTCACATGCGCTCGCCGATAATCCGGGGGCTCGACGATTCCGCGAAGAGAAAGCGCGAGCCACTACAAGACAGCAGCAGGCTTGCTACGGGGAGTTGTGCCATGACCATACGCCACCGCATTACGTTGCTGGTCGTTCTGATGTTCGTCGCCTTGTCGGCGATCGGCGGCTACGCCGTGTATCAGACGCGCCGCAGCGCGGTCGATGTAAAGCAGGTCACGCAGGGCGTGGTGCCGAGCGCACTCGCTTCCGCGGATCTGGTTTCCGAAGTGAAAGACGTGCAGATCGCCACCATGACGCTCGTCTATGCGCCCGACGCCAACATGGTGACGCAGGCGCAAGCCGAGTTGAAGGCGAAAGAAACGGCGCTACACACGGCGCTCGACATCCAGGAGAAATCCGCCGCGAGCCACGCGCAGCGCGGGCTGGTGACGCAGGCGCGTGAAAGCCTTGCCAACTATTTCCAGGCCATCGACGAAACCGCGAAGATGAAAGCCGCGGGCAAGAACGAACTGGCCCAGGCCTATCTCTTTGCGAACGTCGCTCAGTATCGCGACGAACTGGAAGGCATCGTCGAAACGATGCGCGTGGAGAAGAACCGCCAGAAAGACGACGCCATCGCGGGCCTGAACGGCATGCTCGCCACCACCGTCACGGCGATTTCGGGCGTGACGGGCGGCGCGGTGCTGCTGCTCACGGTGATTGGTCTCTTGCTCTATCGCCAGATCACGCGGCCACTGTCGCGCATGCAGTCGATGATGAGCGAGATCGCGTCGAGCCAGGACTTCACGCGGCGCGTGCCGGTGGGCCGTATGGACGAGATCGGGCACTCCATCGTGGCCTTCAACGGCATGATCGAGAAGATCCAGCAAAGCTCCGCGCAGTTGAAGCAGAAGACCGCCGACATCCAGGCCATGCTCCAGAACATGCAGCAAGGCATTCTCACGGTGGTGGACGGCGCCGTGGTGCACGCCGAATACTCGGCGTACCTCGAAACCATCTTCGAGACGCCCGAGATTGCGGGCCAGCCGCTCATGAAGCTCGTGTTCGACGACACGGACATCGGCTCCGACGCGCTTTCGCAGGTCGATGCCGCGATTCACGCGTGCCTCGGCGAAGACAGCATCAACTTCGAGTTCAACCAGCACCTGCTCGTGAACGAAATCACGAAGCGCATGGCCGATGGCCGCGAAAAGATTCTCGACCTCTCGTGGTCTGCCATCACCGACGAAAGCGACACGGTGGTGCGCCTCATGCTCTGCGTGCGCGACGTGACGGAACTGCGCCAGCTTGCGGCGCAGGCCGGCGAGCAGCAGCGGCGCCTCGAGATGATCGGCGAGATTCTTGCCGTGAGCCAGGAGAAGTTCCATCACTTCGTGGAAAGCGCGACGGGCTTCATCAGCGAGAACGAACGCATCATCCGCCAGTACGAGCGGCCCGACGGCTCCGCGATTGCCGAGCTGTTCCGCAACATGCACACCATCAAGGGCAATGCGCGTACGTATAGCCTCCAGCACCTCACCAACATCGTTCACGAAGCCGAGCAGGTCTATGAAGAACTGCGTCGCGCCGACAGCGAACACAAGTGGGATCAGGAAGCGCTGATGCAGGACCTCGTGCGCGTGCGCGAGGCGATCGAAAGCTACGCCGTGATCAACGAGGAAAGCCTGGGCCGCAAGGGGCCGGGCGGCGCGGGCAACCCCGAGCATTACCTCGTGGTGGAAAAGGCGCGCATTCAGGAAAGCCTGCGCCTGATCGAAGAGACGGACACGGCCGACCTGCGCGGCCTGCTGACGATGCGCGAGTCGGTGCGCGACACGCTGCGGCTGCTCGGCACCGAAACGTTCGGCAAGGCGCTCTCGGGCGTGGTGGAGTCGCTGCCGTCGCTCGCGAAGGAACTGGGCAAGGAAGCGCCGCAGGTGCGCATCGACGACAACGGCTATCGCGTGCGCAGCCAGGCCGTGGGCACGCTGCGCAACGTGTTCATGCACCTCGTGCGCAACTCGATGGACCACGGCATCGAAGCGGCCGCGGAACGCCTCGCGCAGGGCAAGCACGCGGCGGGCACGATCGAAATCGAAGCCGGCGTGGACAACCACGTGCTGCAGATCACGCTTTCCGACGATGGCCGCGGCCTCGCGCTTGCCCGCATTCGCGGCATCGCGATGGAGCGAGGCTGGATCGATCAAGATGCCGAACTTTCCGACGAAGCCATTGCCGAGTTCATCTTCCGCCCGGGCTTTTCGACGGCGGAGCGCGTCACCGAAGTCTCGGGCCGCGGCGTGGGCATGGACGCCGTGCGCAACTTCCTCACGCGCGAGCACGGCAGCATCGAACTGCGCTTCACGGACAACAACAAGGGAGCGGCCTGGCGGCACTTCCAGACCGTGGTGTGTCTGCCCGGGCATCTGGCGGTGGACAGCGTAGGCGTGCAAAAGACGGCACACCCGGCCGCGAACACGGACTACGTGAGCTAATCACGCGCCCGACGAAGGCCCCGTCACGCGGGGCGTAGCAGACAAGGAAAGCGGCAGTGGCAGTGAGGAAACCGACGTGATCGAAACATCTATCGCCGCCGCGCTGGCGGGCGGCGTGCTCGTGCTGATCGTGGCCGTGCTCGTGCACCGGGCGCGCATGGGCCGCGCGACAGCGGCATTCGCGACGCAACTCGAAAGCGAACGCACGGCGCGTGCGGCGGCCGAGGCGCGCGAAGAGACGCTTGCGCTGCAACTCGAAAGCGAAACGACGCAGCGGGACGCCGATACGGCGCGCTTCGAAGCGCAACTCGCGCAGCAGTCGGAGCAAGCGCAAGCCGCGCGCGGCGAACTTGAAGTCGCGCGGCGCGAACGCGACGAATGGCTCGCGCTGGGACGGCGCATCGCCGACGAAGCCGCGCGTCTGCGCGGCATGTCGGGCACCTTCGAGCGCTGGCACGAGCAGATGATCTCGCTCATGACGCAGAACCACGACATGCACGCGAAGAACCAGGAGCTGTCGTCCATCGTCGCGCACGTGCTGATCGTCTCGCTCAACGCGTCCATCGAGGCGGCGCGCGCGGGGGCGGCGGGCCGCGGCTTTTCGATCGTGGCGAGCGAAGTGCGCACGCTCGCGTCGCGCTCGCAGGAACTCTCGAAGAGCTATAAGGACAGCCTCGACCGCAACGACCTCGTCACGGCCGCCACGTTCCAGGACATCCAGGCAGGCGGCAAGATGATCACGGCGTCGCTCGGCAGCGTCGAGGTGCTCGCGAACCAGCTTCAGGCGAAACTTCAGGCGCAGGCAACAACGTGATTACCGAGCAGGCGAAGCATAGCTTCGAACAGATTTTCCACAAGGCGGCGCGCACGCGGCTCGTCATTCACGCCGACGACACGTGCGAAATCGTGCGCGCCGACCACGTCGCCATGGAAGCGGACCCGGAAGCGCGCGTCGTGGTGCTCACCATCTCGTCGCTCTTTTTCCGCCTGCTCGTGGGCCTGCATTTCACCGACGACGACGCCACGCGCCGCTACTTCGCGCGCGAGACGTCGGCGGGCGGCCAGCCGCTGCGCGAAGCGTTCATGGAAGTGGCGAACCTGTGCTGCGGCGCGATGAACCAGGCGCTCGTCGGCCATTTTCCGGATCTGGGCATGTCCACGCCCTACGTGCTGGGCAGCGCGAGCCTCGCGCATCTGGCCGAGCTGAAGCCGGACCACGTGGCGTCGTACGAACTCACGATAGGCGGCAACGTGCCGCTCGCGGCCACGCTCTGCGTCTGCGCGAACGCGCCGCTCGACTTCGCGGCGAACGTCGAAACAGTCGAGGAAACCAGCGGCGAGCTGGAATTGTTCTAGGCAGTACCTACAGGTTGGCAAGCAAGGTAACGAAGCAACGGGGAAGGATGATGGCGAAAATTCTGGTGGTGGACGATTCGGGTACGGTGCGCGACGAGGTGGCCGGTTTCCTGCGCAAGAACGGCCTCGACGTGGACACGGCGGTGGACGGCAAGGACGGCCTCACGAAACTGAGGGGCAACCCAGGCATCCGGCTCGTGATCAGCGACGTCAACATGCCCAACATGGACGGCCTCACGATGGTCGAGAAGATTCGCGGCGAACTCGCGAATACGGCCGTGAACGTGATCATGCTCACGACGGAAAGCAGCCCCGCGATGAAAGAGCGCGGCAAGGCCGCGGGCGTGAAGGGCTGGATCGTGAAGCCGTTCAAGGGTGAGGCGGTGCTGGAAACGTTCCGGAAACTGGCGGGGTAGGGCGTCAGCCGGCCCGTTCGTCTTTGCCGGCTAAATGGGCACGGGCGGGCACGGGCAGGCACGGGCGGCGAACCCATGCGGGCGGCGCCGGCTTCCCCCTACCGCCCGCGACACCTCACGAAGTCAATCCGTGACTTCGATCAGCCTTTTGCGTTAAAGAAATCTCCGCGCGTTGTCGTTACCAGAACTAGTAACGAAATGTAACGACACCGCCGCGCCGGTCAAGGAGGCGTCTGCAGGTCGAATGGCGACCCGCGGGCGGACGGACCGGCGCGGCCATAACACGCTACGGGGAATTCATCGTGAACCAGCAACGATCGTCATGGCCGCGCACCGCCGCGCCGGGCGAGGTCATCTATTCCGAAGGCTTTGCAAGCGACGGCCTTGTCTACGTCATCGCGGACGGAAAAGTCGAGATTTCCGCCGTCTGCGACGACAGCAAGGTCGTGCTCGGCACCCTCAGCAAGGGCGAATTCTTCGGCGAAGCCGCGTTGCTGCCCGGCGAGCCGCGCGGCAATACGGCCCGCGCGCTGAGTTTTTGCCAGCTCACCGTGGTGCAGGCGAGCCTCATCGAACAGGAGCTGGAACGCGCCTCGCCGCTGCTGCGCCACATGGTGCGCACGCTGATTCGCCGCGTGAAGAAGCGCGACGACCTGCTCGCCACCTATACCCACGCGGACTTCCTGCCCGGCGTGCTCTCGTATGCCCACGTGCTCGCGCTGATGGCGGGTGGTGCGGAGAGCGGCGGCGACCGCTGGGACGGCAACGGCCGGCGCGGGCGCGGCGAGGAAGTGTCCGTGCCGCTTTCCGAAGTCATCAAGAAGTGCCGCGCCATTGCGGGCCATTCGCGGCTGCACGTCATGGCCATGCTCAAGCGCATGGAAAAGCTCAACCTCGTCACGCTGGAAGGCGGGCGCGCCGAACATCTGGCCGGCGCCGCGAGCCGGCTGGCGAGCCAGGACAGCGCATCAAGCCGCCAGCAGGTCACGTTTGACCCCACGCGCATTACCGAGCGCGCCCAGCAGGTGGCCGATCGCGAACTCGATGTGGCGCTCGCGAGCGAGCTGGAGCTGATCGATCTCGACGACCTCGAAGCGCTGATCGGCGTTGAAAAGTCCGTGATCCTGAACAAGCTCTCGCACGCCGAGATTGCCGAGGACGTCTTCGCGTTCCGCAAGACCCGCGTGCTCGATTACGTGGAAGAGAAGGGCGTGAGCTACTTCTCGCGACGCAACGCACGGCCGGGCGGCGAGATCACCTCGATCGACGACCTCGCGTTCGTCGACCAGCGCACGCTCTTCGAAGCCGTGAGCGCGTTCGACACTTACGATCTCGCGAAACTGCTCGCTTCGCTGGGCGGCCAGCCCGTGGCCGAGCGGCTGCTCTCCGTCATGACCGAGACGCGCAAGAACGAGGTGTCGTGGGTCATGCGGCGCGACATCAAGATCGACCCCATCGAGGTGGGCGAAATCGAACAGCGGTTCGTGGAAACCGTGAAGGCCATCAAGGCGGCCGCCGTGAATGCGGCGTCTTCCACCCAGCCGGGGGCTTGAGGTACTTGAGGCGCTTGAGGTACTTGAGGCGCTCGACCCGTCTGGGGCCGTAGAGAAACGTTTGAGACTATCGGGAGGCGGGCGCGTCGCTTTCGCGCGTAGTGGGCCGCAAGCAACGGTCCCTGCGCACGAACGGCAGCCCGATGAAGCATGGACCTGTTGACCCTGTTCGGCGTGCTGTTCGGCGCCGCCGCCATCATCGTGGGGTTCTCGCTGGAAGGCGGCAGCATCGCCACGCTCGTGCAGCCCGAGGCGCTTGTCATCGTGGCGGGCGGCACGCTCGGCGCCGTGATGATCCAGAACACGTGGGCGCGCTTCTTCGACGGCATCAAGCAGTTGCGCCTCGCGTTCGTGAAGGCGCGCCAGGTGGATCGCGAAAGTCTTTCCGTGCTGCTCGAATGGGGCGACCAGGCCAAGTTGAACGGCATGCTCGCGTTCGAATCCATCGACGCGAGCGGCATCAGCCTCTTTGCCAAACGCGGGCTCGAGCTGCTGGCCAACGGCGTGCCGACCGCCGTGATCGAAGACGCATTGCAGCGCGAACTGGATGCCTACGAGCGCAACCACATGGCCGCCGCGCGCATCTGGCAGCAGGCGGGCGGCTACGCGCCCACCTTCGGCATTCTGGGCGCCGTGCTCGGCCTCATTCACGTGACGGGCCACGTGCTGGAACCGGAACGGCTGGGCGAAGGCATTGCCGTTGCGTTCATTGCCACGCTCTACGGGCTCGGCCTCGCGAACCTCGTGTTTTTGCCGCTCTACGGCAAGATCAAGGCCCAGGTGGATAGCGAACTGCGCTTCCGGCGGCTCTATATGGACGGCCTGCTCGCGATCTCGCGCAAGGAGTCGCCGCAGATGATCGAAACCCGGCTCGCGGGCGACGTGCGCGGCCGCTCGGCGGAATCGCTCGTCTGAGCGCGTGAGCGCTTAGCTTCGGGCCAAGGGCTCCCGTCATGGACACCTCCTCTTCCAGCAGACGCGCTTCCGCGAAGTCGGGTCACGATCACGCAGACCACGAAGGCCACGAGGACGGCCGTTCCGACCGCTGGCTGATCTCGTACGCCGACGTCATCACCACGATGATGGTGCTGTTCCTCGCGCTCTACGTGTTGCAACTGGCGAAGAACAAGGCGCTTGAAATCAAGGTGTTCGACGCGCACGTGGCCGGCCAGCGCACCGCGGGCGCGCAGCCGGATGCGCACCCAGATGCGGCACCCACGCCGGCCCTCGTGCAACGCGACCACGCGCGGCGTGAGCTGATGGCGTCGCTCGCCCCGCTGCGCGAAACGAGCGAGATTTCGGTTGAGCCCGTTGCGCAGGGCGTGGAGATTGCGATCAACGCGAAGGTGCTGTTCGATTCGGGCGACGCGCATTTGCGGCCCGCATCGTTCGACGAGTTGAGCAAGGTGGCGCTCGCGCTCGCCCGGCATTCCACACGCAACATTCTGGTGGAAGGGCACTCGGACAACGTGCCCATCGCGAACGCGAAATACGAATCGAACTGGGAGCTGTCGTCGGCGCGTGCCGGCGCCGTGGTGCGCTTTCTCGTGGAGCGCGGCGTGGAGCCGCATCGGCTCGCCGCCGTGGGCCGCGCGGACAACGTGCCGCTCGTGATCGGCGACGACGCGGCCGCGCGTGCCGCGAATCGCCGCGTCACGATCCTCGTGCAGGACTGACGCGGCAGTGAAGCGCGGTTAAAGCGAAGGGCTTAAAGCGAAGGACTAAAGCGCCGCGCCGCTTCAGCCCTCTGCCACTGCCGCCTCACGCGCCCCACGCCCTTTCCCGTGATGGTCCTGCGCAAGCAGCATGTACATCGCGGGCACCACGAAGAGCGTAAACAGCGTGCCGATGGAAAGCCCCGTGAAGATGACGAGCCCCATTGCGTTGCGGCCCGCCGCGCCCGCGCCCGATGCGATCACGAGCGGCAGCACGCCCAGCACCATCGCGGCCGTCGTCATCAGGATCGGGCGCAGCCGCACGCCCGCGGCTTCTTCCAGTGCCTCGCGCTTCGAGCGCCCCGCGCGCTGCAATTCGTTGGCGAACTGCACGATCAGAATGCCGTGCTTGCTCACGAGCCCCATCAACGTGACGAGTCCCACCTGCGTGTAAATGTTGAGCGTGGCGAGTCCAATGTTGATGAACACGAGCGCGCCGAAGAGCGCCATCGGTACCGACACCAGAATCACGACCGGATCGCGGAAGCTCTCGAACTGCGCGGCGAGCGCGAGAAACACGATGATCGTGGCGAACATGAGCGTGAGCACGAACCCGCCCGACTCCTGCACGTACTGGCGCGACTGCCCCGAGAAATCCACCGAGTAGCCCGAGGGCGCCACCTGCGCCGTGGTCTTGCGCAGGAAGTCGAGCACCTCGCCCTGCGAGACGCCCGGCACCGTGACGCCCGAAATGGTCGCGGAGTTGAGCTGCTGGAAGTGGTTGATCGATTCCGGCACCACCGTGTGCTGCAGATGCGTGACCGTGGAAGCGGGAATCACGTTGCCGTCCGGCGTACGCAGGTAGTAGTCGAGCACCTGCGACGGGTTGAGCCGGTCCACCTGCAACACCTGCGGAATCACCTTGTACGAGCGCCCCGCAATGGAAAAGTAGTTCACGTAGTTGCCGCCCAGCCCCGCACCGAGCGACTGGCCCACGTCGCTCTGCGAAAGCCCGAGCGAGGCCACCTTGTCGCGGTCCACCACGAGCGTGACCTGGGGCTTGTCGAGCTTCAGGTCGCTATCCACGAAGAAGAACATGCCGCTTGCGCGCGCCTTCTGCAAGATGGCCTGCGAGACTTCGTTGAGGTTCTGGAACGGCTCCGTGGTGTTGATCACGAACTGCACGGGCAAGCCTTGCGAGCCCGGCAGCGGCGGGAACTGGAAGGCCGCCACGCGCGCCCCCGCAATGCCGTTCCATTCGTTTTGCAGCAACTGCTGCAACTGGTTGGCGCTGCGGTGACGCTGGTCCCAGGTCTTGAAGAGCACGCCGCCAATGCCCTGGTTCAGGGTAGGCGAGCCCGTCAGCTGGAACATCTGCGAGTACTCGGGCAGCTTCTTCGAAATGTCGAACACCTGGTCGGCGTAGGTCTGCATCTGCTGGATCGTGGCGTCGGGCGGCCCCTGGATCTGCGAAAGCACGATGCCCTGGTCTTCCTGCGGCGCGAGTTCCGACTGCGAGGTCATGAAGAGGTACACCGCGCAGGCGAGCACGAGCGCGCCCATCACGGTGAGCACGGGCCACGTGTCCAGCATGGAGTGCAGCGCGCGGCCGTAGCCGCGATGCAGGCGGTCGAACTGGCGGTCGATGAACTGCGTGAAGCGCCCCGATTCCTGTTCCGCGCGGAAAAAGCGCGAGCACATCATGGGCGAAAGCGTGAGCGCCACGATGCCCGAAACTGCCACGGCGCCGGCCAGCGAAAACGCGAATTCCGTGAAGAGCGCACCCGTGAGTCCGCCCTGAAAACCGATGGGCACGTACACCGCGACCAGCACCACGGTCATGGCGAGAATCGGGCCGCCCAGTTCGCGCGCGGCGATCAGCGCGGCCTCGAACGGTTTCTTGCCTTCCTCCTTCATGTGGCGGTCCACGTTTTCCACCACGATGATCGCGTCATCCACCACGAGCCCGATGGCGAGCACCAGCGCGAGCAGCGTGAGCAGGTTGATCGAGTAGCCGAGCAGCTGCATCACGAAGAACGTGCCGATCAGCGAAAGCGGCATGGCGATCACGGGCACGATCACGGCGCGCAGGCTGCCGAGGAACAGGAAGATCACCACCGTGACGATCAGCAGCGCTTCCACGAGCGTCTTCACGACTTCGTAGATGGCGGTGTTGATGAAGTCCGTGGCGTCGTAGACGATGTCGCCCGTCATGCCGATAGGCAACTGCTTCTGCATGTCGGGGAACACGGCCTTCACGCGTTTGGCCACGTCGAGAATGTTGGCGTCCGGCGCCACCTTGATGCCGATGAACACCGAACGCTTGCCGCTGAAGGCCACGTTGAAGTCGTAGCTGTCCGCGCCGAGCACCACGTTGGCCACGTCCTCCAGCCGCACGATGGCGCCGTTCTTCTCCTTCACGACGAGCTTTTTGAAGTCGTCCACGGAATGCAGGTCGGTGGCCGCGTTGAGGTCCACGCTCACCATCTGCCCCTTCGTCGCGCCGAGCGTGGCGAGGTAGTTGTTGTTGCCGAGCGCGGTGTAGACGTCCGCCGCCGTCACGCCGTGTGCGGCGAGCCGCGCCGGGTCCAGCCACGCGCGCAGTGCGAACTGCCGGCCGCCCAGGATTTCGGCGGTCTGCACGCCTTCGATCGAATCGAGCTTCGGCTTCACGACGCGCAGCAGGTAGTCCGTCACGTTGTTGGTGGGCAGCACGTCGCTGTAGAAGCCCATGTACATGGCGTCGGTGGTCTGCCCGGTCTGCACCGTAAGCACCGGCTGCTGCGCCTGCGGCGGCAACTGGTTGCGCACGGAGGCGATCTGCGTGTTGATCTGCGTGAGCGCGCGGTTCGCGTCGTAGTTGAGCCGCAGCGTGGCCGTGATGGTGGAGACGCCCGTGGTGCTCGTGGACGACAGATAGTCGATGCCCTGCGCCTGCGCGATCGCGGCTTCGAGCGGCTGCGTGATGAAGCCGGCGATGGTGTCCGCATTCGCGCCGTAGTAGGCCGTGGTCACGGTGACGACGGCGTTCTCCGTCTGCGGATACTCGCTCACCTTGAGCGCCGCGAGCGAGCGCAGGCCGAGCACGAGAATCAGCAGGCTCACCACGGAGGCGAGCACCGGGCGCCGGATGAAGAGGTCGGTGAAATTGGCGTTCATCGAGCGGGTCCCGTCATTGTTCCTGCGGCGTGGGATTGGGGCTGTCGGCGGGCTGCACGCGGTTGTCGATGACGAGCGGCGTGCCGTTTTTCAGCTTCAGCTGGCCGCTTGTCACCACCTGTGTGCCTTCGGCAATGCCCTTGGTCACCGCCACCTGGTCGCCGCGCGTGGGGCCCGGCGTGACGAACACCTGCTGCGCGACGGGCAGCGTTTTGCCCTGCGTCTGTTTGCCTTTGGCAGTGCCTTGTGCGCTCTGCTCGTTGCCGTTCTTCACCACGAACACAGTGGCGCCGTAGGGGTTGTAGGTGATCGCCGTCTGCGGCAGCGTGAGGTAGCGCTGGCCTGCGCCCGCGTCCACCTTCACGTTCGCGTACATGCCGGGCAACAGCTTGCGGTCGTGGTTGTCCACGAGCGCTTCGATCTGCACGTTGCGCGTGTTCGTGTCCACCTTCGGGTTGATCGAAAGAATCTTGCCCGTGAAGGTGCGGCCGCTATACGCGTTGGTTTCCACGATCACGCTCTGGCCGATGGCGAGCTGCCCCAACTGCTGCTGCGGCAGATAGAAATCCACATAGATGGGGTCCACCGTTTGCAGCGTGACGATGGTGTCGCCGGGATTCAGGTATTGGCCGGGATTCACGGTGGTGATGCCGAGGCGCCCGGCGAACGGCGCGCGGATCGTTTTCTTCGCCACGAGCGCGGTCTGCTGCGCAACCTGCGCGAGCTTGCTCTTGAGGTCCGCGGCGTCGGCGTCGAGCTGCGCCTTCGCAATGGCCTTGATCTCGTACTGCGCGCGGTCCCGCTCGTAGACGGTCTTCGCAAGTTCGGCCGCGGCCTCGAGTGCGGCGAGCTGGGCCTTGTCGGTATCCGCGTTGAGCTCGACGAGCAACTGGCCCGCCTTCACGTCCTGCCCGGAGCGGAACGCGATGTCGCGCACGAGGCCCGCCATCTCCGTCGTCACGTCCACGCCGCGCACGGCGCGCAGGCTGCCCACGGCGGCGAGCTGCGGCTGCCACGCCTGATAGCGCGCCACGGTCGCGGTGACGGTGGCGGGCGGCGCGGCATTGCCCGCCATGAACTTCGCGATCATGTGCGCGCGGAACAGGTTGAAGCCGACGAGCGCGGCCACCAGCAGGCCCACGCACACCAGCATCACGATCATCCGCCTCGTCATGGGTCGTTTCTGATTCATTGTCGTTTTTCCTGTACGGCGTGGGACGAAATCGTCGAACGAGACATAGCGCTTCTGTATTGACTTCGATTCAGTTCACGGGAGGGCTCGCGGGCGCCGTTGTATTGCTTGCTGCGTCGCTTGCCGATGCGTTCCACCAGCCGCCCCCAAGCGACTGGAAGAGGGCGGCCGTGTCGGCATAGCGGTTCGCCTGCGCCTGCGCGAAGCTCACTACGGTCTGCTGGTACTGACGCTGCGCGTCGAGCAGCGCGAGGTAGCTCACCGCGCCCACGCGATACTGCGCGCGCGTGAGGTCGAGCGAGTCGCTGGCCGAATGCCAGGCCTCGGTCTGCGCCTTGAGGCCGTTCGCGTCGTTGTCGAGCGCGCGCAGCGAATCGGCCACGTTCTGGAAGGCCTGCAACACCGTCTCGCGGTATTGCGCGTCGGCCTGTTCGTAGGCGGCCACCGCCGCGCGCTTTTGCGCGAGCAGCTCGCCGCCACGAAAGAGGGGCTGCAGCAGGCTACCGCCGATGCTCCAGATCGTGCTGCCCGCGCGGAACACCTGGGCCGGCGTGAGCGCCTCGGCGCCGTAGCTCGCGGAAAGCGTGAGTTGCGGATACATGGCCGCCGTCGCCACGCCGATCTGCGCGCTCGCCTGATGCAGCAGCGCATCCGCGGCGAGGATGTCGGGCCGCTGCTTCACGAGCGACGACGGCACGCTCACGGGCAGCGTCTGCGGCAGCGAGAACATGTCGAGCCGGAACTCGGGCAACGCGGCCTCCGAAGGCAGCTTGCCGGAGAGCACGGCGAGCTGGTGGCGCACCTGGTCGAGCGACTGCTGGAGCGAGGGCAGCGTGGCGCGCGTCTGCGCGAGCAACGTCTGCTGCGCGAGCACGGCGGTGCGCGCCACGCCGCCCAGTTCGAACTGCTGCTGGAGCAGCTTCAACTGCTGCTCTTCGTCGAGCGCGATGCCCGCGGTCGCTTCGATCTGCGCACGCAGCGACGCCTCTTTCACTGCGGCCGTCACGATGTTGGCCGTGAGCGCGAGCCAGGCGGCCTGCAACTGGAAACGCTCGTAGTCGATCTGCGCGGCGAGCCCTTCGAGTTGACGGCGCGCGCCGCCGAACAGGTCGAGCTTGTACGAGACGCTGACCGAGGCGTTGTAGAGATTCAACTCTTCGACCACGCCCGGCTGGCCGACGCTCAAGCCGCTGAACTTCTGGCGCGTGGCGCCGAGCTGCGCATCCACGGAAGGCAGGAGCGAGCCGCCCACCTGGGCGCGATAGTTCTCGGCGGCCTGCCGCAGTGCGGCCTGCGCGGCGGCGATGTTCGGACTGTTGGCAAGCGCCGCGCGAATCACGGTGTCGAGCGGCTCGCAGTGAAAGAGCGTCCACCACGCGGCGGGAATGTCGCCGCCGGGCGCGAAGCGCTGCGCGAGGCCGGCGGCGCCCGGCGACGATGCGGTTTCGTCGGGCATGGGCGCCGGCGTGTAGCGGTCCACCGTCGGCGGCGCGGGCGCATGGTAGTTCGGGCCCACCATGCAGCCCGCGAGTCCGAGGCTCATGCCCACGCCGACCGCATAAATGAGGCCGGCACGGCGGGCAAGGCGAGTCAGGCGAACTACGGGGGCAGCGGGGGCAGCGCGAACTACGTGGATAACGAGGGTGAAGACGGCAAAGAGGCGGCGGGTGGCGCAGTGCGTTATTGCGGCGCACCAGAACGGAGGGTGACGGGTCTGGCAAGCACGAGCTGTCATTGATTGACCTTATAGGGCTTGGCGCAATGCGGATCGTCGCAGAAAACGGCGACTAAATCACGCGGTGCATGCTCTTGGGTGGGCGGCGCGCGCCCATCGATGCATGACGATTTCGCCGCGCCAGTTGTGACTTCGCGCGTGCCGGTTTTGCGATGACACTGCCATCTGCTGACAGCGGGCTGACTTTGCGCTGAGGTTGCTCTGACGTTGCGCTGGGGTTGCTCTGACGTCGCGCTGATCCGCCTCGCCCCGGGCGCCTGGCCCGATTGACGTGGATCAACGGGGCGGACCCGCGCGCCGGTACGGTACGGAGTGATCCCCGGGCTGTCTTCCGTCCCGCTTTGTTTTCTTGCCGGAGCCGCTTTCATGACGATGCGCCATGTCGACTTTCTGCTGGTGGGCGCAGGCCTTGCCAGCGTCACGGCGGCTCGCACGCTGCGCATGGAAGATCCTGCCGCGAGCATCGCCATTCTGAGCGGCGAGGCGGTGCTGCCGTACCAGCGTCCGCCGCTGACGAAGGGTTTTCTGGACGGCTCGGTGAGTGCGCTGCAGATTGCGATTCGGCCCGCCGAGTTCTACGCGGAGCAGCGCATCGATTTGATGCTGGGCGCGCGTGCAGTGCGCGTGGATGCCAAAGACCACGTGGTGCATCTCGCGGACGGCAGCGCGATGGGCTACGGCAAGCTGTTGATCGCCACGGGCGTATCGCCGCGCGCGCCCGCACTGCCGGGCATGGGGCTCGCGGGCGTGTACAGCCTGCATACGCTCGCGGATGCCTCTGCGGTGCGCGATGCCGCGTTGCAGAGCGCGCAAAGCGGGCGAACGAGGCGCGCGGTGGTGATCGGCGCGGGCTTCGTCGGCATCGAAACGGCCGCGTCGCTGCGCGCGCTGGGGCTCGACGTCACCGTGATCGAGCGTCAGCACGCGGTGATGCCGCAACTGCGCGCGCCGGTGCTCTCGGCTTACTTCGCGAAACGTTGCGTTGAGCACGGCGTCGATGTGAAAACGGATTGCCTCGTAGAAAGCGTGGTGGGGCGCGAGGGCGCGGAGGTAGTGGAAGGCGTGGTGACGAGCACAGGGGAAACCATTGCCTGCGATCTGGTGGTCGCGGCGGTGGGCGTGGCGCCGAACTGCGCGTTCCTGGAAGGCAGCGGCGTGGCGCTCGCCGACGGCGTGGTGGTGGACGACTGCCTGCAATCGAGCGACCCCGACATCTACGCGGCCGGCGACGTGGCCAGCTTCTTCGACCCCGTGTTCGGCGTGCGCCGGCGCATCGAGCACTGGGACAACGCGCGCCGCCAGGGCAACATCGCTGCGCGCAACATGCGCGGCGGGCGCTTTCCGTATCGCGACGTGTCGATGTTCTTCGGCGACGCGTTCGGCCAGCCGTACAACTTCATGGGCTTCCCGCACGGCGTGACGGAAACGGTGGAGCGCGGCTCGCTCGAAGCGGGCTCGTATTCGCTGCTGTACCTCAAGCACGACGTGCTGCGCGCCATCTTCTCGCTGGGGCGAACCGCGGGCGAGACCTCGGCCGCCGAGGAACTGATCCGCCTGCGCATCAGCCTGCACGGCGCGAAACCGCGTCTTGCCGACACCACGTTTCCGCTCGACCGCCTGCCCGAGCAGACCGTGCTGATCCTGCAAGGCGGCGGCGCGCTGGGCGCGTTCGAATGCGGGGCCATCCGCGCGCTGGAAGAAAAGGGCGTGCGGCCCGATGTGATTTCGGCCGTGTCGATCGGCGCCTTCAATGCGGCGATCGTCGCGAGTCATCCGGGCGATGCCTCGCGCGCGCTCGCCGCGTTCTGGCGGGACGTGTCGATTCCGCTGCCTGCGCTGCCTTCGTTACCGGCGCCGTTCGCCTGCGGTGACGACTCGCTGCACGGCGCGCTGCTTTCCTGGTACGTGCTGTGGTTCGGCGTGCCCAACTTCCTGCGTCCGCGCTGGTGGAATCCGAACCTGGGGCTTGCGGCATGGCTGCCCTGGTGGACGAGTCTCTACGACACCTCGCCCGTGCGCACGCTGATCGAGCGCTACGTGGACTTCGACGCGCTTGCCGCCAGCCCCACGCGGCTCCTCTTGAGCGCCGTGGACGTGGCCACCGGCGAGCCGCGCATCTTCGACAGCTACGTGGACCGCATCGGCCCCGAACATCTGCTCGCGAGCGGCAGCCTGCCGCCCGGTATGCCGTGGACGATGGTGGACGGACGCGCGTACTGGGACGGCGGCATCGTGAGCAACTCGCCGCTCGACCTTGTGATCGAGCGCTGCGGGCGCATTGGCGGACGCATCTTCGCGGTGGACCTGTTTTCGGGCACGCGCGCGATGCCGTCGAATCTGCTCGAGGTGATGCTGCGGCGCGACGAGATCGTCTACACCGACCGCGTGCGCAACGACCTGCGCTTCGAAGAGTATGCGAACGACTTCAGCGACCTCGTCGACGAAATTCTCAAGCAGGTGGACGAGCCCACGGCGCGGCGCATCCGCCAGCGCCCGCACTTCATTCGCCTGATGGGCAACCGCGCGCCGATCCGCATTGCGAGAATCGCGCTGGACGGCGGGCCGTTGTCGCTCTCGAGCGATTTCGATTTTTCGGCCTCGACGGTGACGCGCCTGCAGACGCGCGGCTACGAGGCGGCCCTTGCGGTGCTGGCGCGCGACGAGGTGCCGGTGCCCGCGGATTGAGGGTGGCTTCGGAATAGCCAGGGTGCCTTGGCCGGGGAGGAGGGGGCAGATGCCAGGCGCGTGCCGCCACAGTCGCCATAGCTGTGTTCGGCCGCCCTCGGCCGCGGCGCACCGTTCCCGCCGTTTGATTGACCTCAAGCGATTCGCCCCGATCACGCGCAGAATTTCTTCGTGGTGTTGCAGACCGGCGTGCTGCGAACCGTTCCTTCGCCGTTCTGACGGTCTTCATCGCCTTCGCGGCCTCTCGTGACGTAGCGTGCGACGACCGGGCGCGCAACGCGCTTTCGCCTCTGCTGCGCCCTTCACTGTCGGGATGATCTGCCATGGAATTTCTCTACGACGACCGTGCCCACGCCGGCCGCGTGCTAGCAGGAAGGCTCGCGCGTTATGCGGGGCGCGATGACGTGATCGTGCTCGGCCTGCCGCGCGGCGGTGTGCCTGTGGCCTACGAAGTGGCGCGTGCGCTCGGCGCGCCGCTCGACGTACTCGTGGTGCGCAAGCTCGGCGTGCCGAACTATCCGGAACTCGCAATGGGCGCGGTGGGCCCGGGCGATACCGTGTATCTGGATCGGCACATCGTTGCCGAAACCGGCGTGTCGCCGCACGAGATCGATCGCGTGCTGGCCGCAGAGCGCGCGGAACTCCAGCGCCGCGAGGCGCTGTACCGCGGAGGGCGTGCACCGCTCGTCGCGGAGGGACGCACCGCGATCGTCGTCGACGACGGCATGGCAACCGGCGCCACGATGCGTGTGGCCGTCCAGCTGCTGCGCAAGGGCAACGCCGCGCGCGTCGTGGTGGCGGTGCCGGTGGCGCCCGGCGACACGGTGGCGCGCGTTGGGCCGCTCGCGGACGAGGTGATCTGCGCTTACGTGCCGCGCGTCTTCCAGGGCGTAGGGCAGTTCTACGGCGACTTCGCCCAGACCGCCGACGCGCAGGTGACGGAACTGCTCGCGCGCTCGCGCGTGGAGCCCGCGGAGTAGCGGGGTAGCGGGGTAGCGGATCGGGTTGCAGGCGAGGGATCGCAGACCGAATGGCAGCCGGGCCCGAACAAGGCGAGGGAAGGGCGCGGCATACCGCATTCGGGCGATGCGAAGCGGCACCTTGTTACAGGTCGTGACCGAAACATTTCACCGGTAACGATCGAGTAACCAACACGCGCAGCAGGTGTCCTATCGTGTCGCCATCGCAATGCAAGGAGTCAGGCAATCATGAAACGCAAAGCCAGTTTGTCGGCCTTCGGAAGGGCACGCCGGCTGCCGGCGTGGTCGCGGTTTGCCGTGCCCGCCGCCATGGCCGGTGTGGCGGTGGCGCTGGTGGGCTGCACGGTCATGCCGCCCAGCGGCCCGAGCGTGGTGGCGTTGCCGCCCAAGGGCAAGTCGCTCACGGAATTCCAGCAGGAAGACTATGCGTGCCGCGACTACGCCTTCCGCTCCACGGACTCGGCGGGTGCGGCTCAGGGCGCGACGGCCAATAGCGTGAACAGCGCGGCGCTCGGCACGGTGGGCGGCGCGGCGGCCGGTGCGCTGCTGGGCGCGGCCGCGGGCAACGCGGGAGCCGGCGCGGCAATTGGCGCGGGCAGCGGCCTGCTGCTCGGCTCGGCGGTGGGCGCGAACGGTGCGCAATATGCGTCGGGCGGCTTGCAGGCCCGGTACGACGCGGCTTACGCGCAATGCATGACGTCGAAGGGCAACACGATTTCGCCGCCCGCCTACGCCACGCCGATGTACGGCCAGCCCGTCTACGGTCAGCCGATGTACGCGGCGCCCCCCGTGATCTATCGCGCGCCGCCTCCGCCGGTCTACTACTACGCGCCTCCGGCACCCTGGTATTACTGACGCGGGTGGGGTAGAAGCAGGCCACTCCGCCGCATGGGACTGTCCACGGCCCGGCTCTCACGACCGGGCCGCGGCATTTACTGCTCGTCGCGCGCCCGACTCCTAACCGTGGTGTTCTTCCGCCTTGTGAGCGGGTGGATGAGACTGCGGGTGCGGTTGAGGATGAGCATGCGGCTGCGCCGGATGGGCGTTGGTGTGCGGCGCGGGCCGTGGCGCCGCGTCGGCGCGTTGGGCCGGACGCGGATTGTCGTGCGGTGCTTCCACGGCGTGAGGCTCGGCGTGCTGCGTCGGCTGCGCATCGCGCGGCGCTTCTTGCTGCCGCACGGCGTCGTGCTCGGGTTGCTGCTGCGGTTCGCGTGGCGCCGCGGTTTCATGCGGCTGCATCCGCCCGGCCTGCGGCGCACGCGGGCCTTCCGCCTGAGGTGCGGCCTGAGGTGCGGCCTGAGGTGCGTCGAAACCGCCTTGCGCCGTATGTCCGTTGCGCGCTTCCTCCTGCGCGTGCGAGGCGCCGCCCGTCGGGTGCGGCACGCCATTGTCGGCGGCTGCGGGCGCGTGCGGTGCCGGCTCGCCGGGGTGCGCTTCGTGGTCGATTCCATGGCTCGCTTCACGGCTGTTCCCGTCCGCGGGCGCTTGCGGCGCGCCCTGCCCACGAGCCGTCTCGCCGCCGTGTTGCGGTGCTTCTTGCGGTTCACCGCGCGGTTCGCCCTGCACGGGCGCCTGTAGGCCGGGCTGCCGGCCGACCGGCCGCGCCGTTTCGCGATCGATCACATGAAAGCCCTGCGTCTGCGGTTCGCGGCTCGCCGGTGCGCCGTGCGCGGCTTCGGGCGCGGCACGGTGCACGACCGGTTCGCCCGCGCCTTCCACGCGTCCGCCCGCTGACGCGAAGCGCTGCGCAAGCGTGTCGTGCAATGCAGGGGGCACGGCCGGCGCACGCGTGGCGATGACCTGCCGCTGCGCGGCCTCAGCCGGCGCGCCGATCTTCGCGGCGCGCATGCCGCCCGCAAAGCTTTCCCGCACCGGCGCCACGGCGGGCGCACCTGCTCCGACCTGCGCATGCGCCAGCTGCTGCGGCGTGAGTGCATGAGCGGCCATGGCCACGGGCTGCCCGTGCACGAAGGTGTTGGCGGGGACGGCGGTCACCGCGCCGGGCACCGTCTGGTTGATGTACGTGTTGTGCACGTTGGTGATGTTGTTGACGATCGTCGTGTTGTGGACGTTCGTCACATTCACGTTGTTCACGCGTTCGTAGTAGCGCGGACTGTAGCCGTAGGCCGGATGCCAGGGCTCGCCCGGGCCGAGCGGGAGCCACGCCACGCCTGCGGTGATGGCCGCGCCGATGGTGAGGTTGATCCCCCAATGCACGCCGCCCCCTCCACTGCTCCCGCCGCCCACGAAGGCCACGAGCGCCGGCGCATAGCAGGGCGGCCGCGCGACCACGACCGGGCCGGGCACCCACGCCCACACGCGGTCGATATATGCCCAACGTCCATAGTGGAACGGCGCGAAGCCCCAGGGCGCGTCGTCGATCCAGGTCCAGCCCCATGGCGCGATCCAGGCCCAGTGCCCGGCGTGGTACGGCACCCAGCCGGCCGAGACGGCGACCGTCGGAACCCACACCTCGCCGTAGGTCGGATCGTGCCGCCACGTGCCGTTGGTATCCAGTGCTTCATAACCCGGCATCTCGCGCGAGACGTAGCGGGCCGAGACCGACGCGTCTTCGGCGCGGTCGCGCGCGGCGACCCAACGGTCGAAGCTGTCCGGTGCAGGGGCCGCGCCGCCCGCCTGCTGCTGGAGGTTCGTGCCGACGAAGCGGATCTGCTCGCCCGCACTCATGGCATACGAGCCGCCGTCGCCGTACAGGATGGCCGTTCCCGAGCGCAGCGTGACCGTCGTGGCGCTGCCGTCCGGCGCCACGTCGACGCGAAAGAGGCCGGCGTTCGTGGCGACGAGCGCGACGTTCGGCGTGTCGATCTCGAAGCTCTGGCCGGCGGGCAACGCGCGGACGTGCGCCGAAAGAGAGCCTTGCGTGACCTTGAGCTGTGTGACCGTGTCGGTGAGGTCGACGATGTCGAGCGCGGTCTGCTGGTCGAGCCGCAGCGCGGTGGAACCGGCATGCAGTTCGGCGCGCGCGCCGCTGTCGGCCCAGAGCTGGTCGCCGGTGGTGAGCGGGCGGTTCAGCACGGCGTAGGACCAGTCGGTGAGGCCCGCAGGCTCCATCGTGACCGTGCCGTTGAAGTAGTCGAGACGCGCGACGCGTCCCGGCGGATCGCCGGCCGCCGCGCCTGCCGGCACGCCGCCCGGTGCTGCCGGCGATGGCACGGTGTCCTGAGCAAATCCAGGTGGGGCAATGAGGGCGAGCGCCGCGCATAGCGATAGCGCGCCCGCGTGGATGCGATGCAAGCTTGTTGTCATTATTGGAAGCTCCGTTGTTATGGATCTGTCAGCGTGGACCGTCGCAAGCGGAATCAGGCCGGCTTCACCTGCGTCGTCACGTCTGCTAACGCCGTGATTGTTAAACGCGATGACACGCGCGAACCCGTCGCCGTGCACGACATTGCAACGAAATGTGAGTCCTGTATCGCGTACGGTATGAGCCGTCTGCAGAGGGCGCGACAGGACCCGAAAGGGCACGAGCAGGCGTGCGTTGGTGGTATGGTCGGGCTTCGGTGTGTCCGTTTTCGGCGCGTCGGTGCAGTGCGTGCGTGGGCGTTGTTCGTTCGGCGCGCTGCGCCGGTCGTCGCACCCATAACCACAAGACAGGGAGCCCGCATGATCGATGCCGTCAAGGAAATCGCGGACTGGAACGCCAACCGCGAGCCGGAGCGCCTCGCCATGAAATACCGCGCCATGCGCACCTCGCCGTTCGTGTTCCTGCGCGGCACGTGTCATCTGTTCTACCGCCGCGTGCCGGCGCAAGGCGTGCTCGCCCAGGCGCCCCCGGTGTGGATCTGCGGGGACATGCATCTGGAGAACTTCGGCAGCTACAAGGCCGACAACCGGCTCGTCTACTTCGACATCAACGACTTCGACGAGGCCTGTCTCGCGCCCGCGCTCTACGAAATGGTGCGGCTCCTCACGAGTGTGCTGGTGGGCGCCGCGGACCTGAAGCTCTCGCGCGCCGAGGCGCTGGGCCTGTGCCATTCGGCCGTGGACGCCTACGCGCGTGCGCTCGCGTTCGGCAAGGCGCGTTGGGTGGAGCCCGAGACGTCGGACGGCATGGTGCGCGAACTCTTCGACGGCCTCGCCAAACGTACACGCGTGGATCACCTCGACCGGCGCACCGAACTCAAGGGCAAAAAGCGCGTGCTGCGCGTGGACGGCAAGAAGGCGCTGCCCGTGGACGACCCCACCCGCGAAGCCGTGACCGCGTTCATGGAGAGCTTCGCGAAAGAGGCCCAGACACCCGACGCCCCCGCGTTCTATCGTGTGATCGACGTGGCGCGGCGCATCGCGGGTACGGGCAGCCTCGGCGTGGATCGATACGTCGTGCTGGTGGAAGGCAAGGGCTCGCCGGATGGCAACTATCTGATCGACCTGAAAGAGGCGCTGCCTTCCTCCGTGGCGCCGAACCTGAAGACGAAGCAGCCGCACTGGCCCACCGAAGCGCAGCGCGTGGTGGCCGTGCAGCAGCGCATGCAGGCTGTCTCGCAGGCGTTCCTGCATGCCGTCACGTTCAACGGCCGCCCGTATGTGCTGCGCGGCCTGCAACCTTCGGAGGACCGCGTGGCGCTCGCGGGCTGGGACAGCAAACTGCCGCGGCTCGAAGGCGTGGTCAATACGATGGCCGAACTCTGCGCATGGGCGCAGTTGCGCAGCGGCGGACGCCAGGGTTCCGCGATTGCCGACGAGATGATCGCCTTTGGCGAGAAGACCGACTGGCAGATGCCGCTCATCGAACTGGCGCTGCAATGCGAAAAACAGGTGCAGGACGACTGGCGCGCGTATTGCGAGGCGTACGACGGCGGGGTATTCGGGCCGGCGAAGAAGGCGTAGTGGCGTGACGGAACGAAGGTCAGAGAGAGGGGCGGAGAGAGGGCCAGCAAAAGGTGCGGCGGCGGGCCATCGAACGATGACTGGCGTCGCGCGCAACGTCGTCGGTCTGCGCGTACGCGTATGAGGCCGCGATCGGCATCATCGCGGCGCTCCTTGCCGGGTGCGTGTTGCTCGTCAGCAGTGCGGGTCGTTTGCGCGCATGGGGCGCCGTGAGCCGTGGGCTGAAGCGAAAGCGCGTGGTGGTCTGCGGTCCTGCCTGCATCCATACGTGCACCAACGCTCGCACTAATGCGCACGCCATCGCCAGCGCCGGCGTCGACAACATCGCTACTTGCCGCGCCGCTTCCCAGGCTGACGGGCCAGCCTCGCGCGCGCCTCGGCCGCCGCTTGCGGATGCCCCAGGTCGCGTGCCACGAAGTGCGCGATCTTGCGCCCGGCGAGGCTCACGTTCACGTAGTCGTTGGGCGCCTTGGTCTGCGCGCCGTCGGCGGCCGAGTGGTACTCGATGCGCAACTGGCTCTGCGTGGCCACCACGCGCAGGTAGCCGTAGTGCGTGTCGTCGTAGTTTTCGAGCACCACCTGGTCCGTGTCGTTCGATGCGGTCTGCACGACTTGCGGGGCGCGCGGCGCGGGCGAGCCGGGCTTCGCGAGCTTGACGAGCCCGTGTCCGCCGTTGCCGCACACCACATACGGAATCTGCGTGCCGTCCGAGCCGCGCGTGCGCGTGTAGCGCTGATAGTTGTGCGCGTGCCCCGACAGGAACGCGTGCGGCCATACGCCGTGTCGTTCGCAGATGGCGTCGATCTGCGCGAGCATATCGACGCTCGAACTATGCCGGCCTATTGCATAGGGCGGGTGGTGCGTCGCGAAGAGAAGCGCGCCTTCGTAGCCTTCGTCCTTGATCCGCTTGAGCGCCGCGTCGAGAAAATCGAGCTGGCTTGTGCCGATGTGCGGATCGGCGATCACACCCGGGTCTTCGAGCGTATTGCTGTAGAGCGCCAGCACGCGCACGAACGGCGCTTCGAACGTGAAGAAGACGCCGGGCTGGATCTGCGCGGTGCGCGAGAGGCCGCCCGCTTCGGGTGTCACCGCGAAGTCCGACGCGCAGAAGTTGCGCAGGTACGCATCGAGGCTGGTTGCGTGCGCCTCGGGCGACACCATGCCGTCGTGGTTGCCCGCGCAGGCGAGGATGGGCGCGGGATAGTCGCGATAAGGCTCGTAGAACTGGTCGTAGTAATACTGGCCCTCGCCGAAGCTGTAGACGATGTCGCCCAGCAGCAGCGCGAACTGCGGCACTTCGGCGGGGTCGGCTTCGGTGAAGTCGGCGGTCATCTTGTCCGCGACTTCGTTTTGCGTGGCAGGGCCTTTGATGCTGCCGCAGTCGCCTGTGGCGTGAAAGACGAGCTGCCCCGCCGACGTGATCGAATCAATCGCTTTCTGGTTGCCGCCGAAAACATCCGCGAGCGCGACCTGCGGCTCGACGCCGCCGCGCGGCGCGGGAAACGGTAGCGCAAACAGCTTGTGCTCGGCGTTGAGCTTGTCGATTTCCTTGTAGGCCGCGTCGTCGGAAGGATGCGGGACGCGAAACACGCTGGGGTCCGGCGTGGGCTGCGGCTGCGCGAACACCGGATGGTCGAGCACGCGCGGCGCGGCGAACGCGTTCATACCCGCGTTGGTGTTCGTGCTCGCACCTGGCGTTGTGCCGCTGTCCGGCCGGCGTTTTTCTTTCGCTGCGGTTGCGCTTTTCTTCGATTGCGTTTTCGACGTCGATTTCGCGGCCATGGGGCGTTCTCCTGTCGGTGGGCATCGGGCTGCAAGTCGCGGCGGCGCCATCTGGCACAGCGCGCGGCGTGCTGCGTACGACAGGAGGGCGGGGGGAAAGTGCCGTGCAGGGAGCGGTGAAAAAACAGCGAAAAAACAGAGAAAAAGCGGGGAAGGAGCGTGAAAGACGTGTGAAAGAAGCGGCGGGTGCACCGCTTCCCGGTCGACCCGTTCAGCCGCGTCGTTTAGCCGAAGCACTCAATCAAAGCAGTTCCTGAACGCCACCGCAGCGATCACCGGCACGGAAAGCACCAGCGGAATCGCGAAGTAGGGCACTTCGAGGTCCACGACCCAGCTATAGACCAGCCAGCCGATTCCGGCACCGAGCGTGGCGAGCCCCACGAGCACCGTGAGGATATTGAGCACGAGGTTCGACGGGCGCCAGCGCGGTCGTTCCTCTTTGGAAGACGTCTTCATCGCAGTTCCGGCGCAATGCGCGGCAAGGGGGCAACGGGATATGCGATGAATTTTACTCTGCGGTGAGGCGGCGGCGCATGGGGACTATCGGCACGGTCCGGGCGCGGACGTGTCCTCGGGCGTCGACTGAAAGCTATCCGTCGCGGCTTCATGCTCGCCGGTTTCGTGCCACGCATGAATCACAACGCGAAGCGCACAGACTTCAGCAGCGTTTGCGGGTGCCGTCGCCATCACGCGCCGGTTCGCCCCATTTGCGGCTTTTCGGGGACGCATTGACGTATCCGCTCTCGAATTGCCGCCCCATTTCTGGTCACATTTCCGGCCACATTTCCCACGTAAATTCCAGGGTTCATGCGAATGGATGTTCGCCAATGCGAAACGCCGGTGTTGTAATGTCGCGACATTTCAAAAGAAAAGGCGCGGTCGAAATGCGCAAATGCGAAAACGTTTGCGCTTGTTTAGTTTCAAGTATTTGAAGCGGGTTGTTAAAACCGCGTGATGGGCGAAAACCACGTCAGCTAACAAAGTTTGACGCTTGAACAAAATACTCCGCCATGCTCATGCGGTTAGAATCCACGCGCAGGACAGAACAGGCGCGAGGCGCGATTCGGTAGGACGAGGCCGGCAGAGGCTCGCCGCGGGGTGCGGCGGGGATATTGCCAGCGCACCGGAAAAATGGACGCAGTAGCGAATTTCCGGTGAAATACACGAATTGCGAAGACCTGGATTCACGATAAGCAACATTCCGGACGCACGCGGCCGCATTCGAATTTTGCCGCAATCGCATTGCGCGAATTTGATGAGCGCCCGGCGACCATAAAAGGGCAGGATGTTGACGACGAAGAAGAACGCCGGGCAATACGGCGGTAATGAGAGCAGGTGCCGGGGGACTCATTTTCAGCGCGCGGCTGCGGGCTTTTCGGCCGCATTTTTCATTGCGCTCGCTGTCAATGCCGTGCCGTCGCGTGTGCTCGCTCAAGAAGCGCAGGTGACGGCGGCCGGTGGCGAATCTCGCGCCCACGCAAGCACGCAGGAAAGCAAGGAAAGCCCGCGTCCGAACATTGCCTTCTTCGACGGTGCCGATCCGCCCGTCGATTTGCTGCAGGCATTCGACGCCGTGGTGCTCGACCCCTCGCGCGGCTTCGATCCCGCCGCGCACCCCCTGCCGCACACGCTCTGGCTGGCCCGAACCGACACGGCGAACGCGGGCACGCAGGTTCTTCCCTACGTCGAGTCGCTCTGGCAGAAAGGCTATCGCGGCTTTCTGCTCGACACGCCCGCCGCCGTCGAAGCCTTCGACGCCATTCACGCCGCGCATCCCGAAGCGCGCCTCATCATCGGCGGCAGTCATCCGTTGCAGGCCGCGCGGCCTCATGCGAGCGCGGCCGGCGGCCTTCGTGCGAGCGCGGCCGGCGGCCTGTATGCCGTGGTGGGCGGCTCGCTCGTGAAGGGCGGCGCCTCCGCGGACAACGCATCTACGGACAACGCATCGGCCGGCACAACAGACCAGCCCCCCACGCTCGCCGAGGCACGCGCCTTCACCGAACAAACCGGCGTGCCCGTCATCTCCATCGATTACTGCCAGCGTACCGACCGCGCCTGCGCGCGCGACACGGCGGCGAAGGCCCTTGCGGCCGGCGTGCTGCCCTACGCAACGGACCCGGCGCGCGACATCGTGGGCATCGGCGCCATCGAGGTGCTGCCGCGCAAGGTGCTCGTCGTGCAGGACCGCGACCCGAAGGCGAATCTCGACATCACGCCGGGCGTAGACTACGTGTCGACGCCGCTCAACTACCTGGGCTACGACGTCGAGTTCGCCGACTTCAACGCGCCGCTGCCGCGCGACGTGACGCCCGACCGCTACGCGGGCGTCGTGGTGTGGATCACCGGCAACTCGGTGTCGAACCCCGTGCAGTGGGAGCGCTGGCTCGGCGCGCGCATTGCCGACCACGTGAAGGTGGCGGTGTTCGGCCACTTCGGCTTCGACGCCGCCAACGACATGGGCCCGC
The DNA here is from genome assembly GCF_048957895.1 of Paraburkholderia sp. A1RI_3L. NCBI lineage: Bacteria > Pseudomonadati > Pseudomonadota > Betaproteobacteria > Burkholderiales > Burkholderiaceae > Paraburkholderia > Paraburkholderia sp. A1RI_3L. Next base: position 90,137 of record NZ_JARCHA010000003.1, on the reverse strand, counting down.
AGCTCGACCTGCAGCCGGTGGCCGGCAGGCCGGCCGGCGCGCTTTCGGTGGTGGTACGCGACCCGATGATGGGCTTCGAAGTGGACCCGCGTGCCGATCCGCGCGACCTCGCAGGCCTGCGCGCGGGCGCGAAAAGCCGGCCGCTCCTGCGGCTGTCGGCGGGCGACGGCGTGGTCTTCGATCAGGCCGCCATCACGCCGTGGGGCGGCTTTACGCTCGACCCCTACGCCGTCTACACGCTCGATGCCATTTCGCAGGACCGCTGGGCCATCAATCCGATGGCGTTCCTCAAGGACGCGCTGCGCCTGTCGCCCATGCCGTCGCCCAACGTGACCACCGAAAACGGCCGACGCCTTTTCATGTCGCACGTGGACGGCGACGGTTTTGCCTCGCGCACCGAGTTTCCCGGCCCCGACTTCTCGGGCGAAGCGCTCTACGAGCGCATCTTCACGAAGTACAAGGTGCCGATGACGCTCTCCGTCATCGAAGGCGAAGTGGGTCCCGCGGGCCTGCATCCCGACATCTCGCCGCGGCTCGAACAGATCGCGCGCAAGATGTTCGCGCTGCCGTACGTGGAGATCGGTTCGCACACGTACTCGCATCCGTTCCGCTGGGACTGGCTGGACCTCGTCACGGGCAAGCGCATCGACAACGGCGAATCCGACGACGGCTTCTCGCTCAACATCCCAGGCTACAAGTTCAACATCGACCGCGAGATCACCGGCACCATCGACTACATCAACTCGCAGCTCGCGCCCCCCGGCAAGCGCACCATGGTGCTGCAGTGGCCGGGCGACTGCCAGCCGCCGGGCGTGATCGTGCGCAAGGTCTACGCGGCGCACGTCTACAACATCAACGGCGGCGACACGATCATCACGAAGTCGGCGCCCAGCTGGACGAACATTGCGCCCATCGGCGTGGAGAAGGGCACGGGGCCGGACTCGTTCCAGCTCTACGCACCCAACCAGGACGAGAACGTCTACACGAACGACTGGCTCGGCCCGTTCTACGGCTTCACGCGCGTGCTCGAAACGTTCGACATGACGGATCGCCCGTATCGCTTCAAGCCCATCGACGTCTACTACCACATGTACAGCGGCACGAAGATCGCGTCGCTGCGGGCGCTCGACCAGATTTTCGCGGCGGTCTTGAAGCAACCGGTGCTGCCCGTGCATATCACGGACTACGCGCGCAAGGCGCTCGACTGGCGCACTTTCGCGGTGGCGCGCGAGGTGGACGGCAGCGGCTGGCGCGTGCGCGGCAACGGCGAAGTGCGCGAGCTGCGCTGGCCGCAGACGCAGGCGCTGGACCTCGCCACGGCCACGGGCGTGACGGGCTATAGCGACGGACCGGACGGCACCTACGTGCACATCGACGGCGGCAGCGCGCGCTTCGCGTTCGAACCCGCGGGCACTCAAAGCGGCACGGATGCAGGCCCGCGCGCGCTGCCCTACATCGCCGAGGCCAACGGCTTCGTGCGCAACTTCCGCCGCACCGCGAACGGCATGACCTTCGACTTCGGCGGCTACTACGAACCGTTCGTGCGCATTGCCAACGGTGCGCGCTGCACGGCGAGCGTCGCGGGTCGCGCGGTGGCCGCTCGGCGCGACGGGTCGTTCCTGCGCTTCGATACGCCGGGCGTGGCGGGCGAAACGGTGGACTATCAACCCGTGAGCGTGACCTGTGGCAACTGAGCGCTCATCCCTTCGTCCCGTCCAGGGCGCGCATGGCGCCGTGCAGGTGCGCGCGGCGTTGCCCGCGAAGCGCCCTCGCATCGCACCGCTCTGGCTCGTGCTGCTGATGGCCGGCGTGGTGGTGCTCACGCTCTACGCCGCGTGGCCGGGCGGCGGCCTGCGGGCGCGCGTGGCCACGTCGCCCACGAGCGCGCTGAGCGTCGCCTATCTCGAAGCGTGGCTGCGTGTACAGCCCGACAATGAGGAGTTCCTGCAACTGCTCGGCACGCAGTATCGCGAAGTGGGGCGGCTTGACGACGCGCTTCGCGTTGCGCAGCGCATGGCGCGCTCGCAGAGTCCCGACATGCGACGCGCGGCGCTGCTGCTGCGCCTCGGCATCGACGAGCAGAAAGCCTTTGCCTACCCCGAAGGCAGCCGCGAGCGCGAGGAAGCGCTCGAACAGGTGCGCGAGGAACTGCACGCCGCCGCGGCCATGCAATGGGACACGGACGACCTGCAACACCTCGCGTCGCGCGCCGCGGCCACGGGCACGCCCGCGCTCGCACGCGATCTGTATGCGCGGCTTTCGCAGCAGGACGCGGCCGGGCGCCGCCAGTGGGATGAAGCGCTGGTCCGCTACGCTGTGGAAACGGGCGCGTATCGCGAAGCGGCCGACGCGTACTTCCGCCTGCAAGACAGCGCGACGACGCTCGACGCGCGGCGCAGCGCATTCCTCTCCGGCATTCGTACGCTGCAGGCGGGCAATCTGCTCGCCGATGCGCTCGAGGCGGCCCAGCAACACGCGGGCGCGCTCGAAAACGACAAAGCGACGCTGATCGTGCTGCTCAACCTGGCGCGTGCCGCGCAGCGGCCGGATCTCGTGGACCGTTATGCGAAGGCGCTGGCGAAATACGCGGCAGCGCGGCCATTGCCATTGCCGGAAGACACGCAGCGTGCGGCGCAGTTTGCTTACATGGATGGCCCGGTCGTGGTGGCGAACGCGCGCGGCATGCGCGAGCCGGCGGGCCTGTACGTCGCAGCGTGGCGTGAGGGATTCGGCGCACGCATCGTGCGGGTAGCGGCGTCGACGCCGGCACCGCAGGCCTCGGCCGCAGCGCCGGCTTCGGCTGCGTCCGCCAATACAGCCGCGACGGCAGCCGCCACCACAGCCGCCACCACAGCCGCCACTGCAGCCGCCACTGCAGCCGCAAAGCCCGCGGCTTCCAGCGCCCCCGGCTCGACCGACGACGTCGCGAGCCTCGTCTTCACCTCGTTTGTCGAATCGCGCGATCTCGACAACGCGCAGAAGATCGCCGAACAACAGGTGGCGCGGCATCCCGATTCGGCGCTGTGGTTAAAGCGCCTCGCCCAGGTGGCCGAATGGAACCACGCGCCCGCGCTCGCGCTGAAGACGTGGCTTGCCTACGCGCGCACCTCAAACGATGCCGAGGCGTGGCAGACCGTGCAGCGCATGGCGCCCATGCTCAACGACGACGAAGCGTACCTCGCCGCCATGATCCACGCGTCGGCCGCCGCGCCCGCCGACATGAAACTCGTGGACGCCGTGACCTCCACCTACGAGCGGCTGGGCCGCCCCGAGGACGCGCTCGCGTTCCTGCGCGCCCATCCGCGCGACGGCGCGGGCGATGCCGTTGACGAACGCATCGCCACGCTTGCCGAGCGCGCGGGCCATGACGATCAGGCGCTCGCCGTCTACCGGCAGCTGCTCGCGCGTCATCCGGGCAACACGCTCTATGCCGTGCGGGCCGCGAGCCTGCTCTTTCGCCGCAGCGACTTCGCGGGTGCCTACGCGACGCTGCAAAAGTCGCACGATGCGGCGAAAGACGACGACGTGCTCTACTGGCGCAACTACGCGCAGGTCGCGCGGCTGCTGCAAAAGGACAGCGGCGCGAACGACGCCTACCGCCATCTGCTCGCGGGCGGCAAGGAAAGCCCCGACGACCTCGCCGCGATGACCTACTTCTACAGCGCCTGGCCGCTCGATGCGGGCCGCACCGCCGAGCTTCAGTACCGGCGCGACGGCACCGTGCGCGCGCTGCAGCTCGCGCTCTTCAACTACACGAGCGCGCGTGCCTGGGACCGCGCGGCCGCGCTGCTCGCAAGCCTCACGCCGAAGCAGCGCGAGCAGGCCGAAGCGTCGGTGGAATTTCTCACCACGCGCGCCGAGTACGAACGGCAGATCGACCACGTCGCGGACGCACTGCGCGACCTCGAACGCGCGGTCACGCTGCCGGGCGCCACGGACGACGCCCGCGCCGCGCTCTTGTGGACGCTCGTGGACGACGGCAACGACACCGCGCTCAAGAGCGCGCGCTGGCAGTGGTGCGAGAACGCGCAGCAGTTGCCCGCGCTGTGGGGACCGTGCGCGGCGGCCCTGATGCGCATGGACCGGCCCGTGGCGGCATTGCGTCTGTTGCGCCTGCAATCGGCCACGATGCAGCGCGACCCGCTCTGGCTGCTCACCTACGCCGATGCCGAGGAACAGGCGGGGCGCCCTGACCTCGCGCGCTCCATTCGCCGTCATGTGTGGCGCCGGCTGCAGCGCGAGAACCCGGCGGCGCTCGCGGCAACTGGGCAGGTGGCGAAGACCGGGCTGCTGCAGGACGAAGACATGCGCGAGCAGTTGAGCGGCCGGCGCGTGACGCTCGCACAGACCTTCGAACGTGCCGACGTTTCGCTGGCGCTGCTCAATGACCTGATTGCGTCGGACGCGGGCCGCGCCGGGAGCGACAAAGGCAGCAACGGCCAGCCGCAGCCGGAGCAGCGCACGCTGCTGGGCAACACGCCGGGCCTGCTGCCGTTGCATCCGGCGAACACGGGCGGCAAAGCAGCCGCTCAACCCGTCGACCCCCAACGCCTGAAGTCGGCGGTCGCCAAGGACGTGGCGCTCGCGTGGGCGCTCTCGCAGGAAGCGAATCCGCTTGCCAAGCGCTGGCTCGCGCAGCAGTACGCCAACCGGCTCGCCCAGCCTGCCGACGCACGGCTCACGCTCGCGCTCGCCGACGGCGACACGGCCACGATGGAACGTCTGCTCGACGAGGAGGGCGGCAAGCTGCCCGTCACGTCGCGCATCGATGCGTCGATTGCCGTGGATCGTCCCACCGATGCCGAGCAGCTCGCCTTCAATGCGCTCGAAGGCGCGCCGGACAACACGGACTACCAGACGCGCCTGACCGACACGGCGCTCGCCTGGCCGCAATCCATCGACGCCGACATCTCGAACCACATCGAGCATCCGCTCGACTACACGGAGCTTGCGCTGTCGGCGAGCCGCAAGCTGACGGGGCGCTACCTCGTGGGCGTGACGAGCGTGCAGCGCTTCCAGCATTCGGCCGACGATACCCAGCTCGTGAACGTGCCCGCGCAGGACCGCTCGATCGGCTTCTACGTGGAGCGGCGCACCAACGACACGTCGGTCACGCTCACGGGCGGCCGGCGCGAAGGGCTCGACAGCTTCTATACGGCCAACGTCGAGGCGGAAGTGGGCCGCAACTCGCCCGTCACGTTCACCGTGCGCGCGGGCCGCAACCAGACGGCGACCGAATCGCAGGCGCTGCTGGTGGGCGGCATGAAGGACAACGTGGCCGGCACGCTGCTCTGGAACGTCACGCCGCGCTGGTACGTGTCGGGCAACGTGGAGGCCGACCGCTTCTACAGCCAGGCGCGCAACTACCTGGGCAGCGGCGTGCTGACGACCGGCGAGATCGGCTACCGCATTCGCACCACGTACCCCGACTACACGCTGCGCGTGGTCGGCACGCGCGGCAGCTACGGCGCAAGCGGCGCCGCGGACGCGCTGATTTCGCGGCTCCTGCCCGCTACGGCCGGGCCCGCGACGGCCGCGACCTTCGTGCCCCAGACCTACGCGCAGTACGGCTTTTTCGCCAGTGTGGGCGGCGCGCTGCGCGAGCAGTACACGCACGCGTGGCGTCCGTTCGCGGAAGTGGGCATCGTCCACGACTCGCTGCAGGGCTGGGGCCCGCAGCTGAGCGCGGGCGTGGCGGGCAGTGTGTTCGGCGGAGACCATGCCGCCGTCTACGTGGAGTATCAGCGCGTGTCGCAGCTCGGCACTTCGGTCCGGGTGATCGGCGGGCGCTACAGCTGGTTCTATTGAGGCAGGCGAGCGGAGCGGCGAAGGCGAAGGTTCGCGGGACCGCTCCGGCAGAAACTGGCAGAAACTGGCAGACCCGGGCAGACCGTCGAATGGCGCTGCCCGCGAGCCGGCCAGATGCGAAGTATCTTGAGGAGAATATCAATGAAAGAAGAACGTGGTTCGTGGTTCGCGCGGTTTGTTCCGATGGTCTCGCGCGCGTCGTTGTTCGTCGCCGCGGCGGCACTGATCGCCGCGTGCGGCACCGTCCGGCAGACCAGCGCGCCGGCTCTTTCGGCACGCGATGCAGTGGCGGTGGCGTCTATCGCCAACTACACTGAAACGCCCGCGGCGGGTCGCAGCACCGAAGCTATCGCGGCCAGCGTGCTGCGCGCCAACGGCTTGACCGACGTGCGCGTGGCGCCCGCCGGCACGGGCGGCGGCGCAGCGCTCTTCGATACGGCGCAGCGCGCGGACATGGACCAGCAGCTCGAATGGGCGCGCTCGCAGCAGGTCCGCTACGTGCTGACGGGCGCGGTGGAAGAGTGGCGCTACAAGGCCGGCGTGGACGGCGAGCCCGTGGTGGGCCTCACGTTCGAACTCGTCGACGTGCAGTCGGGCCACATCGTGTGGAGTTCGACGGGTTCGAAGAGCGGCTGGAGCCGTTCGAGCCTCGCGAGCGTGGCGACGTCGCTGATCGGCAACGTGCTCTCGCCGCTCTCGGTGCGCCGTTGATCTTGCTTCTCGTGGGACGTTGCGCGGTGCCTCGTATGCCACACGACGTGGCACATCAGCCGGTGCCGCGCGGCGCACGCCCCGTTGTCCGATCGCTCACAGGAAATCAGCCGTGAACAGCGCTGCTGCCTCAACCGAAACCCGCGAGTCCAGGGCGCGTAGCGCCAACCCGCTGGGCAACCTCAGCCCCGTGCGCCGTTTCGTGGCGCCCGCGGTGCCCGGCCCGTTCGCCATCGTCGAGACGGTGCTGTTCATGGCGATCGCGATCGGCCTCGCCTGGGCGTACGACCACGCCGACCCGCTGATGCTGCACGCCGGCTTCGCGTGGCTGTGGCTCGCGCCGCTCGTCGTCGCGCTGCGCTACGGCACCTTGCTGGGGCTGCTCGCGGGTGGCGTGGTGGTGGCGGCCTGGTACGGGCTCTATCCGCGCGGCAGCGCGTGGCCGCTCATGTACTTCACGGGCGGCTTCATCCAGAGCATCGTGGCGGGCCATTTCGGCGACACGTGGGGCAGCCGCGCGGCCCGTTCGCGCGCACTCAACGACTACCTGAACGACCGGCTCGTCGCGATCACGAACAGCCACTATCTGATGCGCCTCTCGCACGAGCGCCTGGAAAAGGACCTGCTTTCGAAGCCCACCACGCTGCGCGATTCCATTACCGAACTGCGCCGGCTGTCGGTGGCCCAGTCGGTGGGGCAGTCGAACGGCGGCGGGCAGCCGGGCGTTGCGCCGGCAGTTCGTGCGGACGCGCTGCCCGGTGCGCAGCCGCTGCTCGAATTCGTCGCACAGGCGTGCCAGATCGAAATCGCCGCGCTGCATCCCGTGCGCGGCGGCCGTATCGCGGAGCAGGCGGCGGCGCGCATCGGCGAGCCGTTCGATCTGGACATGCACGACGAACTCGTCGCGCACGCGGTCGAAACGCTGGGCGTGGCGCATCTGAAGAGCGTGCAGAACGGCACGAACGGAGAGGCGACCATCACGAGCACGCGCTACGTGGTCTGCGCGCCCGTGGTGTCCGCCGACGGCGAACTCATCGCGCTCGTCGTCGTGAAGCGCATGCCGTTCCTCTCGCTCAACTACGACAATCTGCAACTGCTGCTCGTGCTGCTCGGCTACTACGCGGACGGCGTGGAGCACACGAGCCTCGTGCAGGGCGTGCTGGATGCCGTGCCGGGCTGCCCCTACGACTTCGCGCTCGACCTCGCGCGGCTTGCGCGCCTCAAGCGTTCGGCGGGCATCGATTCGTCGCTCGTCGCGCTCACGTTCATGCGCGACGAAGCGGGCGAGTCGCTCTTCGAGCACGTCATGCGCCGGCGCCGCGCGCTCGACGTGATGTGGCCGGTGCAGAGCAAAGACCGCTCCGTGCTCATCAACCTGATGCCGGCAACGGACACCACGGGCATCGACGGCTACCTCGCGCGCATCGAGGCGAGCCTGAAGGCCCAGTTCGATACGGACCTCGAAGGCGCACGCATCGGCGTGCATACGCTGCATCTGGAACACGGCGATCCGGGGCCGGCGCTTGGGCGTCTTCTGAAACGGGCGGGCGTCGATGCCGAAGCCCGCTGATCTCGCCATGACGGTATTCGCCGTCGTCGTTGCGCTCGTCGCGCAATTCGTGGCGCTGGCCGCGGTGCTGCGTCCGCCTGCGGGCATCGACCCGCTGCTCGCGTTCGTGCCGCTGCAACTCGCCGCGGGCCTGATCCAGGCCTTCGCGCTGCGCCGCGTATTGCCGGCGCGCTACCGCGAGCCGCGCACGGCGGCCATCGTGCTGCTGTGGGCGCTCTGCACGTTCGTGCCGCTCGCGGGCGGCCTCGTCGTGCTGGCAAGCGCGATCTGGGCCATCTGGCTGCCGGCTTCGCACAAGAGCGAGCGTCTTGCCGAAGTGCCGCGTCCCGAGTTCGTTTCGTATCTCGTCTCGCGCGTCACGCACGGCGGCGGCGCGCGCCTGCAGGCGCGCCTCGTCAATACGCGCGTGGCCTCGGACGACCGGCTCTCCGCGCTCGTCGCGATCCAGGGCATGCCCACGCGCACCACGGGCACGCTGTTGCGCGAGCTGCTGGCCGATCCGCTCGAAGACGTGCGGCTCATCGCCTACGGCACGCTCGACAAGGCCGAGAACGAAATCATGCAGCAGATCTTCGAGGCGTCGAACACGCTGCAAACAGCCACGAGCGGCACGGAACGCCATGCGCTGAACCGTCACCTCGCCGAGCTGTATTTCGAACTCATCTATCAGAATCTCGTGCAGGGCGCCGTGTATCGCCACACGCTCGAACAGGCGGACCGCCATGCCGAAGCGGCGCTTGCGAGCGACGGCCGCGATGCCGCGCTGTGGCTGATCCGCGGACGGCTCGCGCTCGCTAACGGCAAGCCCGATGAAGCGGCGGCCTACATCGAACTCGCGCAGCAACTCGGCTTTCCGCGCGAACGCCTGATTCCGTGGCTGGCCGAGGCCGCCTACCTGCGCGGCGACTACCGGCAGGTGACCGCGCTCGTCGCCTCGCTCGGCCATGCCGCGGCGCTGCCGACGTTGAAACCCGTTGCGAGGTACTGGCTGTCATGAAAGAGTCGCTCAAACGCCGCGCCGACGCCGTGGATGTCTGCCTGCTGCTGGAAGGCACGTTTCCGTTCGTGCGCGGCGGCGTGTCGAGCTGGGTCAACGAGATGCTGCGCGCGTACCCGTCCATTCGCTTCGGCATCGTGTTCATCGGCAGCCGCCCCGAAGACTATGCGGGCGCGGCCTATGCGCTGCCCGACAACGTCGTGCACTTCGAGGCGCATTACCTCTACGAAACGGCGGCAGCCGAGGCGCTCGCCACGAACGCTGTGCCCGGCGACGCGGCGGCCTTCGCGCGTTCCGCGGAATTGCACGCGGCCCTGCGCCACGGCGACGACGCCGGCTCGCTGCTGGTCCACATGATGCCGATGCTGGGCGAGCACGGCGCGCTCAACGAAGCGCAGTTCACCTCGAGCCGGCGCGCGTGGGACTACATCGTCGAGCAGTACAACACGCACTGCACGGACCCGTCGTTCACCGACTACTTCTGGACCGTGCGCATCATGCACAAGCCGCTGTGGCTCCTCGCGCGCGTGGCGGAAAAGCTGGTGCCGGCGCGCGTCTATCACACGGTGTCCACGGGCTATGCCGGTTTTCTGGGCGCGCTCATGCACTACCGCACGGGCCGGCCGCTGCTGGTGTCCGAGCACGGCATCTATACGAAGGAACGCAAGATCGACCTGCTGCAAAGCGAATGGATTCGCGACAACCGCGGCGCGTTCGAGCGCGACATCTCGCAGATCAGCTACTTCCGCGAACTGTGGGTGCGCTTTTTCAGCACGCTCGGCAAGCTTGCCTACGACGCCGCCGACGACATCGTCGCGCTCTACGAGACCAACCGCCAGCGCCAGATTGCGGACGGTGCGCCCGCCGAGCGCACGCAGAACATTCCGAATGGCGTGGACGTGGAAGGCCTCGCGCCGCTCGTCGCGAAGCGCCAGGGGGGCCCGCATCGCGTGGTGGGGCTGATTGGCCGTGTGGTGCCGATCAAGGACATCAAGACCTTCATTCGCGCCATGTTCATCGCGTCGCGCAGCATGCCGGAGATCGAAGGCTGGATCATCGGGCCTGAGGAAGAGGACAAGGCGTACGCGCTCGAATGCCGGGCGCTGGTCGAGAGTCTGGGGCTGGCTTCGACGGTGAAGTTCCTGGGCTTTCAGCGCATCGACGACGTGCTGCCGAAGGTGGACGTGATTGCGCTCAGCTCGATCAGCGAGGCGCTGCCGCTCGTGGTGCTCGAAGGCTTCGCCGCAGGCGTGCCGTCGATCACGACGGACGTGGGCTCGTGCCGCCAGCTGATCGAAGGCATGGACGAGGAAGACCGCGCGCTCGGTGTAGCCGGAGCCGTGGTGCCCATCGCGAACCCCGCCGCATTTGCAACGGCCGTGCTCGATCTCTTCGCCGACGACGCGCGCTGGCAGGCGGCGCAACAAGCGGGGCTCGCGCGCGTGCGCCGTTATTACACGAAGCCGCAGATGATCGACCGTTACCGGGCGCTTTACGAACGCTTGTCCGCGGCACCGGATCGCGGACGCGCGTCCGGTTCGGCGGCCCGCGCCGCAGGCTGCCCCGTACACGGCGGCGCTTCGCACGGGCAGGAGGCACGCTAATGGCCGGCATTGGTTTCGAACTGCGCAAGATCATGAAGCGCGAGACGCTCACGGGCGTCGCGCGTGCGTACGCGTATGCGGGGTTGATCAGCTCGGGCCCGCTGATTCTCTCGATCGTGGGCATTCTCGTGATCGGCGTGATGAGCCTGGCGTTCGTGATTCCGCAATACGCGATCGTGCAGTTTCAGGTGTCCGTCACCTATCTGATCGCGTTCAGCCTGATTCTCACGGGGCCGCTGCAGCTTTCGTTCACGCGCTTCATCTCCGACCGCCTCTTCGAGAAGCGCCGCGACCTCGTTCTCTCGAACTACAACGGCGTCGTGCTGGTGGCCACGCTTGCCGCGGGCGTGATCGGCGTGGCCGTGATGGCGATCGGTTTTCGCGCCGAGCCGCTCGGCTACCGGCTCTTGATGGTGGCGGGCTTCGTGCTGCTCAGCAACATCTGGATCGCGGTGATCTTTCTGTCGAGCGTGAAGCAGTACCGCGAGATTCTGCTGGCGTTCTTCGTGGGCTATGCGTGCACGGTGGGCTTTGCGCTGATGCTGAACCGTCACGGCATTGTCGGGCTGCTGGGCGGTTTCGTGGCGGGGCACCTCGTGCTGCTGGGCGGGCTCTCGGGGCTTATCTATCGCAACTTCGTGAGCCCGCGGCTCATCTCGTTCGAGGTGTTCGAGCGCCGCTACGCGTACCCGCGGCTCGCACTCGTGGGGCTGCTCTTCAACCTTGGCGTGTGGATCGACAAGCTGATGTTCTGGTACGCGCCGGCCACGGGCTCGGTCGTGATCGGGCCGCTGCATGCGTCGGTGATCTACGACATTCCGGTGTTCATCGCCTACGTGTGCGTGATGCCGGGCATGGCGGCGTTTCTCGTGCGCATCGAGGCGGATTTCGTCGAATACTACGACGCGTTCTACGATGCCGTGCGCAGCGGCGCCACGCTGCACCACATCAGCGAGATGCGCGACATGATGGTGACGAGCGTGCGCGCGGGCCTCTACGAGATCATCAAGGTGCAGGCCGTGGTGCTGCTGCTCATCTTCGCGTTCGGCGCGGGGCTGCTGGAAGAGCTGCACATTTCGGTGCTCTACATGCCGCTTCTGATCGTGGACGTGGTGGCCGCGAGCCTTCAGGTGCTGTTCCTCGGGCTCCTGAACGTCTTCTTCTACCTCGACATGCGGCGCACGGTGCTGAGGCTCTGTGCGGCGTTCGTCGTGCTGAACGGTGTGCTTACGGCCATCACGCTCCGGCTTTCGCCGAACACGTATGGCTACGGCTTCGCCTTCGCGCTGATGATTCTCGTGATTGCGGCGGTGCAATTGCTGGACCGCAAGTTCGCGGCGCTCGAATATGAAACGTACATGCTGCGGGCGTGAAGTGGAGGCTGATGGCGAGCCTCGTGGTGAGCGCGGCGTGGCGGATGCAACGATGCGTTGGCTGATGTGCGTCCCGAGGCGCGTCCTGATGCGCGTCTTCGGGCGACGCCTCGTTGGTCACGCGATGGCGTGCGGGGCCGGGCTCGTGGCGAGCGCCGCGGTGGCCGTTGCCCAGCCTGGTCCGGCTGGCGGTGCAGCGGGCGCCACGGCGGCGCAGCCCGAAGCGTCGGTCGGCAGCGCGAGTGCGCCGCTGCCTTCGATCGCGCTCTACTACGGCGTGCAACCGCCCGTGGACCAGCTCGCCGCGTTCGACACGGTGGTGGTGGAGCCGGACAGCGGCTTCGATCCGGCGGCACAGCGCACGCCGTGCACGCAATGGTTCGCGTACGTGAGCGTGGGCGAGGTGACGAAGGAGCGCAGCTACTACACGGCCGTGCCGAAGCACTGGTTGCTGGCGAGCAATACCGTGTGGGAATCGACGGTGGTGGACCAGAGCGCGCCGGGCTGGCCCGCGTTCTATCTGAAGCACGTGATCGCGCCGCTCTGGGCGCGCGGGTATCGCGGCTTCTTTCTCGACACGCTGGATTCGTATCAGCTTGCCGCGAAGACCGACGCGGCGCGCGCGCGGCAGCAGGCGGGGCTCGTGGCCGTAGTGCGCGCCATCAAGGCCCGCTATCCCGATGCGCGGCTCGTTTTCAATCGCGGCTTCGAGATCCTGCCGCAGGTGCACGGCCTCGTGTATGCCGTGGCGTTCGAGTCGCTTTTCAGCGGCTGGGATCAGGCGAAGAAGCGCTATGTCGCGGTGCCGGCCGACGACCGCGCATGGCTGCTCGGGCAGGCCCGCACGATTCGCGAGCGGTACGGCCTGCCGGTGATATCGATCGATTACTGCGATCCGCAGGACCGTCAATGCGCGCGCGACACAGTGGCGAAGATTCGCGACGCGGGGCTTGTGCCGTACGTGACGGATGGCGGGCTTACGACGGTGGGCGTCGGTGTGCCGGGGCACTGCGCTGTAGGCGCTGCGTCGGAGACGCCTTCGGCCACGCCCGCGAGCGCGCCATTGCCCTGAATCTGCTTTAACGCAGTGGTGTGCAATTGCCTGGCGAAGGCGACTGCGTGACGGACGTAACTGCGTGACGTACGTAACCGCGTTAGGCACGTAACTGCGTTAGGCACGCAACTGCGTAACTGCATTAAGCACGCTTAGGTGTGCAACTTCAGGTACGCAACTTTAAGCACGCAATTTTTACACACGCAATTGCGCCACAGCCAGCACCAACACCATGCTGCCGATCGCGCCATCCAGCACGCGCCACGCCGCGGCCCGCCGGAACAGCGGCGCCAGCGCCCGCGCGCCGTACCCCAGTCCCACGAACCACACCGCGCTCACGGCCATCGCGCCGAGCGCGAAGGCGAGCCGCGCGCCTTCCGGCTCGCGTGCGCCCGCCGTGCCGATCAGCAGAAACGTGTCGAGATAGACGTGTGGGTTGAGCCACGTGAAGGCCAGCGTCATCAGCACGATGGGTAGCGCGGCCTGCGCCACGGGGGCCCCCGCGCTTGTCGCGGCAGGCGCCGCGGCGCCGCGCGCCTCGACGTCGAGCACGGCATGGCCCGGCTGCACCGCGCGGCGCAGCGCGCTCAACCCGAACCACGCGAGATATGCGAGCCCCACATAGAGCAGCGCGTGCACGAAGGTGGGATAGCGCGCGACCAGCACCGAGGCACCGCCCACGCCCGCGCCGATCAGCACGAAGTCCGACAGCGTGCAGAGCGCCACGATTTTGCCCACGTGCGAACGCATGATGCCCTGCCTCAGCACGAACGCGTTCTGCGCTCCGATGGTGACGATCAGCGATGCGCACAGCGCGGCGCCGTGCGAAAAAGCGCTCCAGTTCATAGCGGGTCCGGTGAGTAGACGAACAACATGAGATGGCGCTAGTCTGCGCAATCGGCTGTCGTAAGAGAAGCTAATTTACTTAAACCCGATTAAGGAACGCTAATGCTCGACTACGCCCTGCTCGACGCGCTGGCGGCCGTGGTGCGCCACGGTTCGTTCGACCGTGCCGCCAGCGCGCTCAACGTCACGCCGTCGGCGGTGTCGCAGCGCGTCAAGCTGCTGGAGGAACGCATGGGCAGCGTGCTCGTGAAGCGCGGGCAGCCGTGCGTGGCGACCGCGTCGGGCGCGTTGCTGTGCCGGCATACCGAACGCGTGCGGCTGCTCGAAGCGGAACTCACGGGGCACGTGCCCGCGCTTTCGGCTGCGCTCGGGGAGGCCTGGCCCACGCTGCGCGTGGCCGTGAATGACGACAGCGTGGGCACGTGGTTCATCGACGCCGTGGCGGCGTTCTGTGTGGAGCGCGAGATGCTGCTCGACCTTGTGATCGACGATCAGGACCACACGGCACAGCGCATCCGCGACGGCAGCGTGCAGGGCGCGGTGACTACCCAGGCCGAGCCGGTGCAGGGCTGCCGTTCCACGCGGCTTGGCCGCATGCGCTACCTCGCCGTGTGTTCGCCGGCCTTCATGGCGCGCTACTTCGCCGAGGGCGTGACGCGCGATTCGCTGCGCCGCGCGCCGTGCATCGAGTTCAACCCGAAAGACCAGCTGCAAAAGCGCTTCGTGCGACGCATCACGCGCGCCGAGGTGGACCCGCCGCTGCACTGGATTCCGCACGTCGCGGGCTTTCTGCGCAGTTGCCTGAACGGCATGGGATGGGGAATGTGCCCGGAGCGCATGGTGGCGGAGCACCTCGCGCGCGGCGAACTCGTCGAGATGGCAGCGGGCCGCCATCTCGACGTCGATCTCTACTGGCAGAGCTGGCGGCTTTCCATCGGCTGGCTCGACGACTTCGGCACCATGCTCAAGCGCCGCGCGTCGCAGTTTCTGGATTGATGAGGAGGCCTGGGCCTCGGGTTACGCCGGGGCTTCGTGCGTGCCCGCACGGCTCAGCCGGGTTCGGCTCAGCGCGCCTTGCCCGGCGAGGCCTCGCTGGCGTCCACGGCCGGCACGCCCGCGCCTTCTTCGGCGAGCACCGCGTCGCGCGTTTCGGGCATGGCGGCCCACACGAGCAGCACGGCAAGCGCACCTGCGCCGGCAAGCCCGAAGAAGCTGATCGCGTTACCGAAGTGATCGGCGATGAAACCGGCCACCGCGGTGCTGAGCGTGGCCCCGATGCCGGCCGAGAGTCCGAAGAGCCCGATGCAGAGGTTGTAGCGCCCTTTGCCGCCTGCCACGTCCGCAGCGATGAGCGGCATCAGCACACCGAACACGGCGGCGCTGATGCCGTCGAACATCTGGATCGGCACGAGCAGATACGGGCTTGCCACGCCGGCGAACAGCAGCGCGCGCACGGGCAGCGCGGCGAAGCCCAGCAGCAGGATGGGCCGGCGCCCCCAGCGTTCCGCGGACCGTCCCACCCACGGCGACATGAGCGCGACGATGGCCTGCGGCACGATGATGCACGCGGCGATCACGAGCTGCACGTTGTCGCCCATGCTCGCCGTGACTTCGCCCGCGGCGAGGTTGAGCATGGCCGCATTCGAGAGATGGAACAGCACGACGCACGCCGCGAAGATCAGCATGCGGCGGTCGCGCAGCAGATCGAGCAGCGACTCGCGTTCCTCGGCGGGCGGCTTCGGCACGTCTTTCGGGCCGCGGTGCAGCAGGCGCGAGGGCGGCCCCGTGTGCTCGATCATCGCGAGCGCGACGAGCGCGGGCAGCGCGAGCGCGGCCGTGAGCCAGAACACCGCGCGCGCCGAAAAGTACTGCCCTGTGAGACCCATCAGCCCCGCGGCCACCGCGCTGCCGATCGACGCCCAGCGCGCGTTGCGGCCCAGCCGGTCGCCCAGATCGTGGCGTCCGACGAGCGTGAGCGAAATCGCGGCCATGGCGGGCACGAGCATGCAGCTCGCGAAGCCGTGAAAGACTTCGGCCGCCATGACGGGAACCACCGTGGGGCTCGATGCGAGCAGCACCGCGCAGAGAATGATGGCGCCGATCGCCCACGCGGCAGCGGCCTTCTTGTTGCGCAGCGCGTCCACTGCGGCGCCGCCCGGCACCTGGCTCACCATCGCGCTGATCGTGCCCACCGAAAGCGCGAGCCCGATCTCGCCCTGGGTCCATTTGTGCGAGGCGAGATACGACGCAATGAACGGACCGAAGCCCGTCTGCACGTTGGCGACGAAGAAGTTGACCCAGTCGAGAGCGCGGAGACTGCGTGCGTTGACCATGGCGCCGCCCGTCATTTCGGATTGCGCGCCACGGCGGCGCCTTTGTCGCCCTCGCCTGGGGAGGCAGGCGGGGCGGGCGCAGCGGGTGGCGGCGACGCGGTGGTCACGGCGGGCACGGCCGGCACGGCCGGTGAAACGGCCTGGATCGGCCGGTTCGCGGCATAGGGCGGCGACGCGTTGATCTGCGCCTCGGACAGATCGATGAGCGGATGCAACTCCTTGTCTTTCGTGACGAAGCGCAGCGCCGACCAGTTCGCCGCAATGGTGCGCCGCTGCTGGATCAGGCCGCTCACGTCGAGCACGACGGCCTGCGGCTGCGCGGCGCCGTCGATCAGCACGTCCACCACGCGGCCCACCTTCGCGCCGTTCGGGCGCTCCACGGTGGCGTCGAGCATCGGCAGTTGTACGGGCGTGACCGGCAGTTGGCCCCCTTGCGGCGCCGTGGGCGTGGGCGCAGGGCGCGGACGGTCCGGCACGGGCAACTGGCCGGGCGACGGATTGAGCGTGATGGGCGCCGTTTTGGCGGCCGGGTTCACGCGGATCGCGCTCCACGGGAAGCTCGCCTTGCGGTCGCCAATACCCATGAAGCCTTGCAGATTCACGACGATCTGCACGGGTTTGCCGTTCGCGTCGGCGACCATGTCCACAGCGCGGCCCACCACCTTGCCGTCGGGCTTCTGCACTTCGGCGTCGAGCAGCGTGCGCGTGGTGGCGCGATCGATCATGCGCGTCGTGATGAGCGGCGCCGGTGCGGGCGGGGGAGGCGCCGGCGCGGGCGGCGGCGGAGCCGGCTCGGGCTTGCGCGGCTTGAAGATGGTGTGGTGCGGCTTCTTCGGCGCGGGCGGCCTGGTTTCTTCGGGCGCGCTCGCTTCCTCCATGGGCTCGGCGACCACGGGTTCGCTCGCGGGCTCTTCGGGTTCCAGCACTTCGGACTTGTCGATCACGGGCGCGGGCGGCCCCAGCCGCACCATGCTGCAACCGGACAGCAGCGCGAACGCGGCGACCACGAAAGCCAACCAGACTGCGTTGAGAAGCGAACCACCGTGAACATCACCCGAAACACAACCAGGAACGCTGCCGGGACGTGTGAGACCGCGTCTCATCAACTGACACTCCTTGAGCCGGGCCCGTCGCGCGAGGTGCGCGCCGTGGCCGGTGCAATTGAAACGTAACGTGCGGGAGAGTTTAACCCGCGTAGGTGTAAACACGCGGAGCCGCCGCGCGTGCCGCCGTGCGGGCGGCGATATAAGCATCGCGGCATGGCCGGCATGCGGACCCTGCGATGGGAGCCCCTATTGTGTTCGCCTACGCTCCGTAACAACGCAAAAACAACACGAAAACGGCACCGGACGCGTTTTGTCCGACGTGGCGGGCGGGAGCGGACATCGCAGGGCAGGGCGATTGTAGACGAAGAATGGCCCGCCGCAGCCTGCGGTTGAAAACACTAAACGAAACGGGACACCCCTGACGACGGTGCGCCGCGGCGCACCGTTTCAGCATGCTCATCAAGGAGGCACGCATCATGATGGAACCTCAGTCCCAGTCGATTGCAGACGCCGGCGCAGAGCGCCTTGACGGCGGCGCAGAGCACGCAGGGCATGTCGGCGGCGGGATCGTCGAGCGCTACTTCGGCATCGCGGCGCGCGGCAGCACCGTGCGGCAGGAAGTCGTGGCGGGCGTCACGACGTTCTTGTCGATGGTGTACTCGGTGTTCGTCGTGCCCGGCATGCTGGGCAAGGCCGGCTTCGATACGAGCGCGGTGTTCGTCGCCGTGTGTCTTACCACGGCGTTCGGCTCGCTCCTGATGGGTCTGTGGGCGAGGCTGCCCATTGCGATTGGCTGCGCGATCTCGCTCACGGCGTTCACCGCGTTCGGACTCGTGCTGGGCAAGGGGCTGCATCCCGGCGTGGCGCTGGGCGCCGTGTTTCTGATGGGCATCGTCTTCACCGCGATTTCAGTAACAGGCGTGCGCTCGTGGATCCTGCGCAATCTGCCGCACGGTATTGCGCATGGCACGGGCATCGGCATCGGGCTGTTCCTGCTGCTCATTGCGGCTAATGACGTGGGTCTCGTCGTCAAGAACCCGGGCCCGGGGCTGCCCGTTTCGCTGGGGCACGTCACCGCGTTGCCGGTACTGATGTCGGTGGCGGGGCTCGCGGCCATCTTCGGCCTCGTGCGGCGGCGCGTGCCGGGCTCGATCCTGCTCGTGATCGTCGCCATCTCGGCGCTGGCGCTCGTGCTCGATCCGGGCGTCGCGTTTCACGGCGTCTTCGCGTGGCCTTCGCTCGCGGCGCCCGGGCATGCGTCGCTGATCGGCGCGATGGACATCAAGGGTGCGCTCTCGCTCGCCGTGCTGCCGAGCGTGCTCGCGCTCGTCATGACCGCCGTGTTCGATGCGACGGGCACCATCCGCGCGGTGGCGGGCCAGGCCGGCCAGCTCGATGCGAACGGACGCATCGTCAACGGCGGACGCGCGCTGACCGCGGATTCGCTGTCGTCCATCTTTTCGGGCTTCATGGGCGGCGCGCCCGCAGCGGCCTACATCGAATCGACGGTGGGGGTGGCCGCGGGCGCGAAGACCGGGCTCACGGCGGCCGTGGTGGGCTTGCTGTTTCTAGTGGTGATGTTCTTCGCGCCGCTCGCGGGCCTCGTGCCTTCGTACGCGACGGCGCCTGCGCTCATGTACGTGGGGCTCATGATGCTCGCGAACGTGAGCCGGCTCGACATGGCCGACACCATCGACGCCATGTCCGGACTCGTGTGCGCCGTGTTCATCGTGCTCACGGCCAACATCGTCACGGGGATCATGCTGGGCTTCTGCACGCTCGTGATTGGCCGCGTGGTGAGCGGCGAGTATCGCAAGCTCAATGTGGGGACGGTCGTGATTGCCGTGGCGCTCGCGGCGTTCTATCTGGGCGGCTGGGCCATCTAGCTCCGGTTCGATCTCTCTTTCCCACGTCGCGACCGCGCGGCTATCGCCCTGACGCTCAAACCAGAAGCAAAACTAAAGCGAAAGGGCGAACGCCGGCTTCAGCAGTTCCTCGATGGCCATCACGATCAGCCCCATGGCGCCCGCGGCCAGCGTCAGCGTGCCGTACTCGTCGTGGTACGAGTCATAGACGCACGCCACCACGAACAGAATCGCGAGCAGGTTGGTCAGCCATTCGAAATTCAACTCGAGCGTCATCTCAGCATCCGGGCAACGGAAGCGCCGCTTCGTTTTCGATCAAGCGGACAAGGCCGTAGGTCGCCCGGATTCTAGTCTGTCCACATTACGGAACGGCAACACCGGCAGCCCGCGCGGCGCGGTCTTTCATTGGGGCCGAATTTTGTCGGCTTGCGGCCTGGTCGGCCGATGTGTATATACAAGTGATGGGGCAGCGCGAAGTGCTTTTGAGACCACCGCCCGAGCCGCCACTAAACGCCCGACGCGACCCTCCGCGCACCTCCAGAAAAATCGTGCCGTAACCGTGGGAGAAGGGCGCGAGTGTCACGGCGACGCCTTCATCTCATGGAAATCCCCAGGCCGGGATTTTTGAAAAACCGGTTGTATAGACAAGCTCGGCCCGCTAGACTTTCGCCAACTTGTATAGACAGGACGCGATGACGATGATTCTCACCCCCGGCCACCTCACCTTGCCCCAACTGCGCCAGATCGCGCGCGAAGCGGTTACGTTGCAGCTCGACCCCGCGAGCTTCGCCGCCATCGACGCCGGCGCGCGCGCCGTTGCCGAGATCGCCGCGAAGGGCGAACCCGCCTACGGCATCAACACGGGCTTCGGCCGGCTCGCGAGCACGCACATTCCGCACGACCAGCTCGAACTGCTGCAACGCAATCTGGTGCTCTCGCATGCGGTGGGCGTGGGCGAGCCGATGTCGCGGCCGGTGGTGCGTCTGCTCATGGCGCTCAAGCTATCGAGTCTCGGCCGTGGTCACTCCGGCATTCGCCGTGAGGTCATGGACGCGCTCATCACGCTCTTCAACGCCGACGTGCTGCCGGTTATTCCGGTGAAGGGATCGGTGGGCGCCTCAGGCGACCTCGCGCCGCTCGCGCACATGTCGGGCGTGCTGCTCGGCATCGGCGAAGTGTTCATTCGCGGCGAGCGGGCCAGCGCTCAGGACGGCTTGCGCGTAGCGGGCCTCAAGCCGCTCACGCTGCAGGCGAAGGAGGGCCTCGCGCTGCTCAACGGCACGCAGGCTTCCACGGCGCTTGCGCTCTACAACCTCTTCGCTATCGAAGACCTGTATCGCACGGCGCTTGTTTCGGGTGCGCTCGCGGTGGATGCCGCAGCCGGCTCGGTGAAACCGTTCGATGCGCGCATTCACGCGCTGCGCGGCCATGAAGGACAGACCGAAGCGGCGGCCGCGTATCGTGCGCTGCTGGAAGGCTCGGCCATCAATCTCTCGCATCGCGATTGCGGCAAGGTGCAGGACCCGTATTCGCTGCGCTGCCAGCCGCAGGTGATGGGCGCGTGCCTCGACCAGATGCGCCACGCGGCGCGGGTACTGCTCGTGGAAGCCAACGCGGTATCGGACAACCCGCTCATCTTCCCGGACACGGGCGAGGTGCTCTCGGGCGGCAACTTCCACGCGGAACCGGTGGCCTTCGCCGCGGACAACCTCGCGCTTGCCGCCGCGGAAATCGGCTCGCTCGCCGAACGCCGCATCGCGCTCCTGATCGACGCCACGCTCTCGGGCCTGCCGCCTTTCCTCGTGAAGGACGGCGGCGTGAACTCGGGCTTCATGATCGCGCACGTCACGGCCGCGGCGCTCGCGTCGGAAAACAAGACGCTCGCGCATCCCGCCTCGGTGGATTCGCTGCCCACGTCGGCGAATCAGGAAGACCATGTTTCGATGGCGACGTTCGCCGCGCGCAAGCTCGCCGACATCGCAGACAACACCGCGAACATTCTCTCCATCGAACTGCTCGCCGCGGCCCAGGGCGTGGACCTGCGCGCGCCGCACGCAACGAGCCCCGCGCTGCAGCGCGTGATGCACGCGGTACGCAGCGAGGTGGCGCACTACGAACTGGACCACTACTTTGCGCCCGACATCGCCGCCATCACGCGCCTCGTGCAGAACGGCGCGATTGCCTCGCATTGCCCGTTCGCATTCGAGTCGGAACAGATGCAAGCGACGCAAGAGGCGCAATAACAGCATGAACGCACCGGCCTACCAGGGCATCAAGGACTTCATCCTTGCGCGCATTCATGCGGGCGAATGGGCGGAGGGCCACCAGGTGCCGTCGGAAAACGAGCTTGCGCGCGAGTTCAAGGTGGCGCGCATGACTGTGAACCGCGCGCTGCGCGAACTCACGGCCGAACAGGTGCTCACGCGTGTGCAGGGCGCGGGCACCTTCGTTGCGCGGCCCAAGTACGAGTCGACGCTCGTGGCCATTCGCAGCATCTCCGACGAAATCGCCGCGCGTGGCCATCGCTATCACGCGGACGTGCTGCTGCTGGGCGCGGCCATTGCCGACGAAACGCTCGCGCCTGAGATGGAGATGAAGCCCGGCAGCCCGGTGTTCCACTCGCGCGTGCTGCACTTCGAAAACGACGAGCCGGTGCAACTGGAAGAACGCTGGGTGAACCCCGCGGTGGCGCCCGACTATGCCTTGCAGGACTTCACGAACACCACGCCGAACCAGTACCTCGTGCGCGTGGCGCCGCTGCAGCGTGTGGAATACCGCATCGAGGCGCTCGCCGCCGACGCCGCCACGCGCGCGCTGCTGACCATGGAGGAAGGCGAGCCGTGTCTCGTGCTGCACCGTCGCACGTGGTCGAAGGGGCAGGTGGCGTCGGTGGCCAACCTTTGGCATCCGGGCAGCCGCTACCGCTTTACCGGTCACTTTTGAGCGGTGCTTGAGCGACACAAAGGCCGCATCGAGCATTGCGCAGCGAGCCGAACCGAACTCACTGAACCGAACTCACTGAACTGAACGAACCCGCCTGAGCCGAACCGAACCTGAGAGAGCCGACATCATGAACGACCCGAAGCACATCGATCCGCGTTTCGATCCCACCCGCACCATTCGCGCGCCGCGCGGCAGCGAACGCGTCTGCAAGAGCTGGCTTACCGAAGCCGCGTATCGCATGATCCAGAACAATCTGGATGCCGAAGTGGCCGAGCATCCGCACGCGCTCGTGGTGTACGGCGGCATTGGCCGGGCCGCGCGCAACTGGGACTGCTTCGACCAGATTCTGGCGTCGCTCAAGGACCTGAACGATGACGAGACGCTGCTCGTGCAGTCGGGCAAGCCGGTGGGCGTGTTCCGCACGCATGCCGACGCGCCGCGCGTGCTCATTGCGAATTCGAACCTCGTGCCGCACTGGGCCACGTGGGACCACTTCCACGAACTCGACCGCAAGGGCCTCATGATGTACGGCCAGATGACGGCGGGCAGCTGGATCTACATCGGCTCGCAAGGCATCGTGCAGGGCACCTACGAAACGTTCTTCGCGGTGGCGAACCAGCATTTCAAGGGCGACCCGAAGGGCCGCTGGATTCTCACGGGCGGTCTCGGCGGCATGGGCGGCGCGCAGCCGCTCGCGGCCACCATGGCGGGCTTCTCGATGATCGCCGTGGAATGCGACGAGACGCGTATCGACTTCCGCCTCAAGACGCGCTACGTGGACCGCAAGGCGAAGACGCTCGACGAAGCGCTCGCGATGATCGACGAGGCGAAGCGCACGGGCCAGCCGGTCTCGATCGGCCTGCTCGGCAACGCCGCGGACGTGTTCGCCGAACTGGTGGCGCGCGGCATCACGCCGGACTGCGTGACGGACCAGACGAGCGCGCACGATCCGATTCACGGCTACCTGCCGCAGGGCTGGAACATCGAAGACTGGCGCGAGCGCCAGAAGACCGACCCGCAGAGCATTGTGCAGCCGGCCAAGCAGTCGATGGCGCACCAGGTGCGCGCGATGCTCACGCTGCAGCAGCGCGGCGCGGCCACGCTCGACTACGGCAACAACATTCGCCAGATGGCGCTGGAAATGGGCGTGCAAAACGCGTTCGACTTCCCGGGCTTCGTGCCGGCGTACATCCGGCCGCTTTTCTGCGAAGGCAAGGGGCCGTTCCGCTGGGTGGCGCTGTCGGGCGACCCCGAGGACATCTACCGCACCGACGCGAAGGTGAAGGAGCTGATTCCCGACGACACGCATCTGCACAACTGGCTCGACATGGCGCGCGAGCGCATCGCGTTCCAGGGGCTGCCGGCGCGCATCTGCTGGGTGGGCGTAAAGGATCGCTATCGTCTGGGTCTTGCGTTCAACGAGATGGTGAAGAAGGGCGAGTTGAAGGCGCCCGTCGTGATCGGCCGCGATCATCTGGACACGGGCTCCGTGGCGAGCCCGAACCGCGAAACCGAGGCGATGAAGGACGGCTCGGACGCCGTGAGCGACTGGCCGCTGCTGAACGCGCTGCTCAACACCGCGGGCGGCGCGACGTGGGTTTCGCTGCACCACGGCGGCGGCGTGGGCATGGGCTTCTCGCAGCACGCGGGCGTCGTGATCGTTTGCGACGGCACGGACGCGGCGGCGAAGCGTATCGAACGCGTGCTGTTCAACGACCCGGCCACGGGCGTGATGCGCCACGCGGACGCCGGCTACGAACTCGCGCAGCAGACCGCGCGCGAAGTGGGCCTCAAGCTGCCGATGCTGGGCCGGTGAGGGCTTCGGCGTGCAGCCCGCGGATCGCAATCGCCTCGCCATGAACGACATCACGCTGATGCGTGCCGCGACGCTCGTCGCGTCGCCGTGGAAGAACGGCGGCGGCGTGACGCGCGAAGTGGCGGCCGCGCCGGAAGGCGCCGGCTTCGATACGTTCGCGTGGCGCGTGAGCATCGCCGACGTGGCTGCGGCCGGGCCGTTCTCGCGTTTTCCGGGCATCGATCGCACGCTGGTGTTGCTCGCGGGCGCGGGCATGCTGCTCGACGTGCACGCTGATGACACATCCAGCACGACGCACACGCATGCGCTCGATGAGCCGCTCGACGTCGCGCGTTTTGCGGGCGAGGCCCGCATCGACGCAAGGCTCGTGAACGGTCCCACGCGCGACTTCAACCTGATGGTGCGCCGGGGTGCGGCCACGGCGAGCCTCGACGTATGGCGCGGCAACGTGCAGCGCGAGCTTTCGGGCGACACGGTGCTGCTGTTCTGCGCGGTGGGCCCCATGCGCGTCACGCTGCGCGGCATGGCGCCTGTCGAACTTTCGACCGACGACACGTTGCGCGTGGACCGCACGCAAGCGTTGCTCGTGAGCGCCGAAGGCGAAGGCGCGCTGCTGGCCGTGACGGTGCGGCATGTCTGACGCGGCGCGTCCTCGCGCATTCACGCGGGCCGCCGGGCGCCCCTCAATCCGAATCCGACGAACTCCAGGAACGCCATGAACCAGACTGTCTGGCATCACCTGAATCTCTGCCCGCAGGGCGACCCCGGCGAGTCCATCGCGGATGCGGCGCTCGCGGTGCAGGACGGCACGATCGTATGGCTCGGCGCACGCGCGGCCTTGCCTGCCGAATACGCGGCGTGGCCGCGCGAAGATCTGGCCGGCGCGTGGGTCACACCGGGACTCGTGGATTGCCACACGCATCTCGTCTATGGCGGCCAGCGTGCCGACGAATTCGCGATGCGGCTTGCGGGCGCGAGTTACGAGGAGATCGCGCGTCAGGGCGGCGGCATCGTCTCGACGGTGCGCGCCACGCGTGCGGCGAGCGAAGACGCGCTCTACGCGGCCGCGGCCGCGCGACTCGAACCGTTGCTCGCCGAAGGCGTGACGGCTATCGAGATCAAGTCGGGCTACGGCCTCGACCTCGCCAGCGAGCGCAAGACGCTACGCGTGGCGAGGCAACTGGGCGAGCGCTATCCCGTGACCGTGTACACGACGTTTCTCGGCGCTCACGCCTTGCCGCCTGAGTTCGCTGGCCGCGCCGACGACTATATCGACGAGGTCTGCCACAGCATGCTGCCCGCACTCGCGGACGAAGGCCTCGTCGATGCCGTGGACGTGTTCTGCGAACGTATCGGTTTTTCGCTCGCGCAGAGCGAGCGTGTTTTTGAAGCCGCGGCGCGGCACAACCTGCCGGCGAAGATGCATGCCGAGCAGTTGTCGCTCTCGGGTGGCGCAGCGCTTGCGGCGCGCTACCGTGCGCTTTCGGCCGACCATCTCGAGTTCCTCGACGAGGCCGGCGTGATCGCGATGAAGGAAGCGGGCACCGTGGCCGTGCTGCTGCCGGGCGCGTACTACTTCATTCGCGAAACGCAGTTGCCGCCGCTCGATCTGCTGCGCCGCCACGGCGTGCCCATGGCCATTTCGACGGACAGCAATCCGGGCACGTCGCCCGCCACGTCGCTGCTGCTCATGATGAACATGGCGGCCACGCTGTTTCGCATGACCGTGCCCGAGGCGCTGCAAGGCGTGACGCGCCACGCGGCGCGTGCGCTCGGCAAAGCCGACGTGCACGGCGCGCTCGCGGTGGGGCGGCGCGCGGATTTCGCGGTGTGGCGCGTCGATACGCTCGCGGAACTCGTGTACACGATGGGGCGTCCGCTG
Source organism: Paraburkholderia sp. A1RI_3L (assembly GCF_048957895.1). Classification (NCBI taxonomy): domain Bacteria; kingdom Pseudomonadati; phylum Pseudomonadota; class Betaproteobacteria; order Burkholderiales; family Burkholderiaceae; genus Paraburkholderia; species Paraburkholderia sp. A1RI_3L. Next base: position 64,289 of record NZ_JARCHA010000003.1, on the reverse strand, counting down.
TGCGCGCGCGTAGTGCGCGGCGGGGCGACCGTTTATGAGCGGCCCGCGTATGGCGTTGCGCGGCACGAACTGCCCTTCGGGCGCTGAACCGCGCAGCGCCTTCGACACTGGCCGGCGAGCTTTTACGATCAAGCGCCTCACAAGGCACACCTCACCATGACACAGCAATCTCTGTTTGCCGCGCACGCGTTCCTGCCCGACGGGTGGCGCCGCAACGTCCTGCTGCAATGGGACAGCAACGGCACGATCACGGCGATCACGCCCGACTGCTCCGCGCCCGCCGACGTGCCGCACGCAGCGGGCCCGGTGTTGCCCGGCATGCCGAACCTGCACTCGCACGCATTCCAGCGCGCCATGGCGGGGCTCACCGAATATCGGGCCAATGCCACGGACACCTTCTGGAGCTGGCGCGACCTCATGTACCGCTTCGCTGCGCGCATCACGCCCGATCAGCTGGCGGCTATCGCGCGCTGGCTCTATGTGGAGATGCTCAAGGCGGGCTACACGTCGGTGTGCGAATTCCATTACGTGCACCACGCCGAAGACGGCGCGCCGTATGCGAGCGTGGCCGAACTCGCGCAGCGCGTGGTGGGCGCGGCACATGAAACCGGCATCGGCATGACGATGCTGCCCGTGCTCTATCAATACAGCGGATTTGGCGCGAAGCCTGCGCGCGAGGATCAGCGCCGCTTCATCAACACGCCCGAGCGCCTGCTTGCGTTGCTCGACGGCTTGCGCCGCGCGTGTCCCGAACAAGCGGGGCTGCGCTACGGCGTGGCGCCGCATTCGTTGCGTGCGGTGTCGGAGGCGTCGCTGCGCGAAGTACTCGAAGGGCTCGACGCGCACTTTCCCGGCGCGCCCGTGCATATCCACATTGCCGAGCAGACCGCCGAGGTGCATGCGTGCCTCGCGACGGAAGGCGCGCGCCCGGTGCAATGGCTGCTCGATGGCTTCGACGTCGATGCGCGCTGGTGCCTCGTGCATGCCACGCACGTCGATGCGCACGAAGTGGAGTCGCTGGCGAAACGCGGCGCCGTGGCAGGGCTCTGTCTGACCACGGAGGCCAATCTGGGCGACGGCATTTTCCCCGCGCACGATTACCTCGCGGCGGGCGGCCGCTTCGGCGTGGGGTCGGACAGCCACATCGCAGTGGACTGGCGCGCCGAATTGCGGCTGCTCGAATACGGGCAACGTCTCGCGCGGCGCGAGCGCAACGTGCTGGCGTCGGCTCAGGTCACGCACGTGGCCGACCGGCTCTTCGCCGATGCGCTCGCCGGCGGCGCGCAGGCCACGGGCCGCGCCGTGGGTGCGCTCGAAGTGGGGCGCCGCGCCGACTGCATCGTGCTCGACGGCGAACACGCGAGCATCGCGGGGCACGAGCCGCGTGCATGGCTTTCGGGCGTGGTGTTCTGCGAGCACGGCGAATCGCCGGTGCGCGACGTCTACGCGGGCGGCGCGAAGGTGGTGGAAAACCGCCGCCATCGCGACGAGCAAGAGGCCTATGCGCGCTACCGCGCAGCGCTCGCGGCGTTGTTGCAGTAAGGTGCCAGGTAAGTTGCTGCAATGAGCGAGCGCAATTGAGCGGCAGACGTGAATCGCCGAGGCAAACCGCGCATGCAGCATGACCTGCGCAAGTCTCCCATGCTGCGCATTCACAGCTGCGTGTTTGCGCACTTCGCCGTTACTGGACCGACATGAACGCATCCTCAATTGCAACTGCCGCACCGGTTTTTTCGCTGCAACGCGGCAGCGCGCCGCTGCTGATCTCCATTCCGCACCTGGGCACGCGCATTCCCGACGACATTGCGGCCACCATGACGCCCGTCGCGGCGCGCGTGGACGACTGCGACTGGCATCTGGACCGTCTGTACGCGTTTGCGAAGGCACTGGGCGCGTCGATTCTCACGCCCGTCTACGCGCGCTACGTGATCGATCTGAACCGTCCGCCCGACGGCGCGAGTCTCTATCCGGGCCAGGACACCACGGGGCTCTTGCCCGTGGACACGTTCGACAAGGCACCGCTCTACCGCGATGGACACCTGCCCGACGACGCCGAAATGGCGCGGCGCCGCGAGGCGTACTGGCGTCCGTATCACGACGCGCTGAAAAACGAACTGGCGGCGTTGAAGGGACAGCATGGCCGCGTGCTGCTGTGGGAGGCGCATTCCATCCGTTCGCACGTGCCGCGATTCTTCGAGGGACGTCTGCCCGATTTCAACTTCGGCACGGCGAACGGTGCGAGCGCGCTGCCCGGACTTGCCGAGGACATGGCCGTGCTCGTGACGCAGCACGGCGGCTATACGGCGGTGGCGAACGGCCGTTTCAAAGGCGGCTACATTACGCGCGAGTACGGCAAGCCCGCCGAGGGGGTGCACGCCATCCAGCTCGAACTCACGCAGATCACCTACATGCAGGAGCAGATGCCGTACGCCTACGACGAAACGCGCGCGGCACAGGTGGCGCCGCTCATCGAGTCGCTCGTGAAGGCGGCGCTCGCGCGGGTAACGGCGTAATGATGGCGGGCTGCTGAGCGGCGCGCCGATCGTCGGTCCCTGCCGGGCGGTTGCGTGCCGCACCGCAAAACGGCTACCCTTTCACGACGAAGCGCCGCGCGGACCTGCCGGAGTGTGACCCCGAGGTATGACCCCGAGGTATGACCCCATTGCGCGGGCGCCCAGCCTCTTTGGCAAAAACCTGGACGGACCCACATGGACGACCCAGCAATGGACGAATCCGGTGAATCGCTGCTTCCGGTCTGGCGTGCCAACCTCGTGCTGCTCACGCGCAAGGTCGGCGCGGCGACGCGCCTCGCGCGCATGATGACGTTCTCCGAGTCCTATCTCAAGCTCATCCTCGCGGGCCAGCGCGACTTCAGCGACGAGTTCGTGCGCGGCGTGGAGGCGGTGACCGGCTTGCCCGCGGGCTGGATGGACGCGCCCCGCGACGACGCGGACATTCCCGACGACACGCGCGCCTCCATCGACAACGAAATCCCGCACGCACGCTTTCGCGGCACGGCGGCGCCGGTGCGCAAGAAGTCGGTGCTGCGCGCGCCCGAGCCCATCTTCGGCCAGCCCGCGCCCGCGAAGCGCGACGACCCGCCCGCCGACGTCGAAGCGCATCGCCGGCTCGCCGGCCTGCGCAAGGTGCGCGAGCTTGCCGTGCAGGACGTGAAGCGTATCGAGCGGCATCTCACGCTGCTGCCTGTCGAGCATGCGGCGTTGCGCACCCGCATCGACGACGTGATCGCCGCCGCCGACCCTGACGCGCGCGTGCGCGCCGATCTCGCGGGGCGGCTCGAGCAGATCGAGAAGCATCGCGAGTTGCTGCTGCGGCATGTCGAAAAGCTGCATGCGTTGCTCGCGCGGGTGGGCGAGACCGAACCGTGATCGGCTGACGAACACGCGCCGCGCTGGCACATCGATCGCGACGGCGTGGCCCGCTTCAGCGCCTCAATCCTGTCAGGATCTGTTCCGCGAGGAAGTCGCAGGGCGGTCGGTTCGAACGGCCGCTGCGCGCGAGCACGATTTCGAGTTCGGGGAGCTTCGGCAGACCCTGCGCGCGGCCGAGTTGCGTGAACGCCTCTGGCACGGCGCAGCGCGCGAGCGGCGCAATCGCAAGACCCGCGGCCACCATGCTGCACAGGCCCATCAAGCTCGGGCTCTCGTAGGAGGTGCGGTAGGGAATGCGGGCCCGCTCCAGGGCGCGCAACGCATTCGCGCGTGCGACGCTGCCCGTGCCGAATACGGCGATGGGCAACGGCCTTTCCTTCCAGATTTCACGGCCTGTCGTCGTTGCTGCCGCAGAGCCTGCCAGGCCCGGACCTGCGCGGCCTGGACCTACGCGGCCCGGACCGGCCCACACCATCGGCTCCAAGCGGATGAGTTCGCCGGGCAGTCCCTTCAGGCGCGTCACGCAGGCGAGATCGATGCGATTGTCCTTGATGAGCGGGGCGAGCGCGTGGCTCGGCAGCCCGATCACCTGGATCTCCACCTTCGGCCAGCTCGCCGAGAACTGGCGCAACACGGGCGGCAGCAGCGACGACGCGTAGTCGTCCGGCACGCCAATCGACACGCGCCCCTTCACCTCGGGGTGCGCCATCGACGCCCAGGCTTCGTCGCGCAGCGCGAGCATGCGGCGCGCGTAGCCGATCAGCATCTGGCCGTCCTGGGTGGGCACGGCGTTGCGCGGGCCGCGTACGAACAGCGTTTTGCCGAGCGACGTTTCGAGCGAACGGATCTGCATGCTCACCGCGGATTGCGAGCGATGCACGAGCGTGGCGCCGCGCACGAAGCTGCCCGCGTCGGCGACGGCGACCACCATCGCGAGTACATCGAGATCGAGAGCCTTCATGAGCGGGAAATCGGGTTGGATAACGGAGAAGGGCGTTGAATCTGCCATCAGGAAATCTGATTGTAGCGTTCAATATAACGCGTTTGCCTGAACCCGCCCGCGGCTTGCATACTGGCCCGGTCCTGACAACGTGCCGCTGCCGCGGCGGGAGACCGATGCAATGCCGATGAGTTACGACGAGTTTCGCCAACGGGGCATGCGCCTCGACATGTCGCGCGGCAAGCCCGCGCCCGAACAGCTTGCGCTTTCGCAGGCGCTCGTGGACGACGCGCCGCGCGCAGGCTGGCTGTCGCGCGACGGCATCGACTGCCGCAACTATGGGTACTTGCCTGGTCTACCCGAGGCGCGCGAATTCGGCGCGGCGTTTCTCGGCGTGCCTGCAGCGCAGGTCGTGGCGGCGGGCAACTCGAGCCTCGAACTCATGCACGACGCGATCGCCTTCGCGATGCTGCGCGGCATGAGTGGCACGAGCGGCGCAGCAGGTTCGGCCGGTTCAGCCTGTTCAGCCCCATGGCGCGCGCAGGGCGACGTCGCGTTCCTGTGCCCCGTGCCCGGATACGACCGGCACTTTGCGATCTGCGAGGCGCTGGGCATTCGCATGGTCAGCGTGCCCATGCAAGACGACGGTCCGGACATGGACGCGGTCGAACGCGAACTCCGTCGCGACCCCGCCATCAAGGGCATGTGGTGCATGCCGCTCTACAGCAACCCGAGCGGCGCAATCTGGTCGGACGCGACGATCCGGCGCCTCGCCGCGATGCCGGCCGCGCCCGATTTCAGGCTCTTCTGGGACGACGCGTATCGCGTCCACCACCTCACTGGTACGAAGCACGAGACGCTCGACGTGATCCGCGCCTGCGCCGAGGCGGGGCACCCTGACCGCGCGCTCGTGTTCGCGTCGCTCTCGAAGGTGACGTTCAGCGGCGGCGCCGTGGCGTTTCTGGCATCGTCGCCGCGCAATGTCGAGTGGTGGCAGCACTGCGTATCGGTGCGCACCATCGGGCCGGACAAGCTCAACCAGTTGCGTCACGTGCGCTTTCTGCCGGACCGCGCCGCGCTGGATGCGCTCATGGCGCGGCATCGCGCGCTGCTGCAGCCGAAGTTCGATGCGGTGCTGGAAGCGTTCGCCGAGCGGCTGGCCGGCGTGCCCGGCGTCACGTGGACGCGGCCCGAAGGCGGCTACTTCATCAGCCTCTACGCGCCGCATGGGCTCGCGAAGCGCACGGTTGCGCTCGCGGCCGAGGCGGGGCTCGTGCTCACGCCCGCAGGCGCCGCGTTTCCGTACGGACGCGATCCGCACGACACGCATCTGCGCATCGCGCCGTCGTTTCCTTCGCTCGACGAGGTTCGGCTCGCGGCGCAGGGCATTGCGGTGTCGCTGCTGCGGGCGATCGACGAGGCGCGTGATTGAAGCGGTGGGCCTGGAGCAACGCAAGTGGGCAACGTGAATGAAGCGGTGCATCCGACGCACCGCGCAGCCATTCACCCCCGCATGCGTGTTGCGACGAAATCGCCGCCCACTTTCCACGTCGCGCCGTCTACGTCCAGCGACGTGCCGGTCCAGCGAAACGTGTCGGCCGTGATGTCGGTGAAGTTCCAGCGGATCGGCGTGCCGTCCGCGCGTGTGCCGATCTGCACGATGTCGTTGCCCACGCGGCGGCCGATCAGTTCGCTGCGCTGGCCGTCCACGGGGTCGATCCACGTGACGCGCCATGCACGCAGCGCGGCGTCCCATACGCGCAGCGTCGTGCCGTAGCCAAGCGGCCCCGCGGCTTGCGTGTCGCGCGTGCGGCCCTGCCATTCGCTTCGAGCGGGAAAGATCCAGACGTCCTGAATCGCGCGGCCGCCCAGCACCCTGCCGAAGTGCGCCTCGGCCTTCATCGGCGCGGTGCGCATGTCGGTGCGGTAGTGCAGCACCTCCAGCGTCCAGCTGCCCAGGAGCCAGCCGTAGAGGTCGTCGCTTGCGGCGATGTCGGCAGCGCGCGCTTGTGCGCCGAGTGCGGGCCACAGCGCGCCCTCGCATGCGTCGGCGCGCAGCGGATTCAATGCGTGCGAAGCGGAGTCGAGGCGCGTGGCCTCGGCGTTCTGCGGGCTCATTTGGCAGTCTCCTTGAGGGTGCGTGCCGGGCGTCACGCCGGCCGCGTCGATGTGCTAAAAACGAGCATACGAGACCTCGCGGGGGACTTCCTGGTGAAAATTGCGGCGGATCTGCAGCAGGCACTGGCGATGCGCGCACGCGACGGCGCGGCCGGCCGCACGACGGCGCGCCACCTGGCGGCGGCCGAGGGCTGGCGCGTGGACGACGTGCTCTGCACCTTCGGCCCGCGCGATCAGCCGTTCGAGGAACGGCACGGCAGCGTTTGCATTGCGGTCGTGGCGGCGGGGTCGTTCGGCTACCGGTCGGAAGCGGGGCGCGAGTTGATGACGCCGGGTTCGCTGATGCTCGGCAACGCCGGCGCCTGCTTCGAATGCGGCCATCGCCATGGGGCCGGCGACCGCTGCCTGTCGTTTCACTACACGCCCGCATGGTTCGAACGGCTCGCCGCCGACCTCGGTGTGCGCAGCGGCAGCCTGGCCTTTCGCGCCACGCGCGTGCCGCCCACGCGCAGACTCGCGCCGCTGGTTGCGCGGGCGATGGCGGGCGCCGCGGCACCCGCCGGCGTCGCCTGGCACGAACTCGCCGTGCAGCTTGCCGCGGCCACGCTCGCGGTGATGAACGAGCACGAGAAGGGACGCGCCACGTCCCATGCCGCGCGCGGCACGGCCACGGCGTGGTCGCGGGTGGCGCAGACCGTGCAACTCATCGAAGCGACGCCGGGCGAAGACCACACGCTCGCCACGCTTGCCGCTCGTGCCGGCGTGAGCGAGTTCTACTTCCTGCGCACGTTTTCGCAGGTGACGGGTATCACGCCTCATCAGTACGTGCTGCGCACCCGTCTGCGGGCCGCGGCGCTGCGCCTGCGTCGCCCGGAGGCGGGCGGGACGACGGTGCTCGATATCGCGCTCGATTGCGGCTTCAACGACGTCTCCAATTTCAATCACGCGTTTCGCGCCGAGTTCGGCATGAGCCCGCGCGCCTGGCGTGCCGCGGCGCGAGGCCCATCGGCGAGCGTCAGTGCCGCGGGCGCGGTCACGGCAGAGCCCCCCGGGACGACGCGCGCATGAACCGCGCGCCGACGATGCCGACGCCGCATGCGGCCGCACCGTCTCGCGCCGGCATCGCATCGATGCCACGTTCTGCGGGCGCCTTCGTGTGCGCCTTCACGCGCGCGCTCGCCGCCGTGATGTTCGCGCTGCTCGTCCTGCCGTGCGCATACGCCGCTTCGGCACCTGAGCCCGAGCCCGAAGACGTGCCGCCTTCCACGGTCGAACGCGACGTGCATCTCTTCGTCGTCCAGAAAGACGGTTCCGTGGAAGAGCACGACGACACCGTGCTGCGCGCCAACACGAACGCGGGCGTCGACGAAATCGCCCAGCGCTACGTCTGGTTCAACAAGGACACGGAGCGCGTGGCGCTGCTCGCCGCCGAAACCATCGAGCCCGACGGCACGGTGCGGCGCGTGGAGCCCGAAGGCATACGCGACGTGCAGGAGCCGCGTTCGTCGGGCGCGCCCACCTTCGAAGACGGCGTGCTGCGTACCGTGATCTTTCCGGGCGTCCAACCCGGCGCGCGCGTGCATCTTGCGTTTCGCAAGACGCGCGTGGCGCCGCGAACGGGCGCGACGTTTGCCTACTTCGTGGAGCCCACGGGCGGTCCCGTCGAGTTCCAGCAACTGATCTACGACCTGCCCGAAGACGTGCCGCTTTACGCGGACGCACGCGGCTACGTGGCGCTTGCGCCCGTCACGGCGAACGGCCGCACCCGCTACACGTTCGAGTACCGCCACGGTCCCTATGCGCCGCAGGAGGCCGGTGCGGCCGGCTACGTCACGTGGGGCGACCGCCTGATGGTCTCGACGGTGCGCGACTACGCGGCGTTCGCAGCGCTCTATCGCGATGCCGCCGCGGACCCCACCGCGACCGATCCGCAAGTGGCCGCGCTGGCGGCCGCGCTCACGGCGCATGCGGCCACGCCGCGCGAGAAGGCCCGCGCGATCTACGACTGGGTGCGCTTCAACATCCGCTACGTGGCGCTGTTTCTGGGCGAAACGGCGACCGTGCCGCATCGCGTGACGGATGTTCTGCGCAACCGCTACGGCGATTGCAAGGACCACGTCGCCGTGTTCACCGCGCTGCTCGCGGCGGCCGGCATTCGCGCCGAGGCTGCGCTGATCGGGCTCGGGTCCGTCTATACGCTGCCTTCGGTGCCGGGCTATGGCTCGGGCGCGATCAATCACGTGATCGTCTGGATGCCTGACCTGCAGTTGTTCGCCGACACCACGGCAGGCGGCACGGCATTCGGCTATCTGCCCGGTATCGTGATGGACCGGCCCGCGCTGCTCGTGGACGAAGGCGTACTCACGCGCACGCCGGCCACGCAACCGCGTGCTCGCAGCGTGCATCTGTCGGTCGACGTGGGCGCGGACGGCAACGCGGCCTACGCGTACCACGTGGACGACGACGGCGTGAGCGCCGAACTGGAGCGCAACATGTTTCGCCGCGCCACGCGGCAGCGCGCGCAGCAGATAGCGGCGGACCGTCTGCGGCAAACGGGGTTCACAGGCACCGCGAAGATTCGCACGGCGCCGCTCGCGCCCACGGAGGGCCCGTTCTCCACGACGACGACGGGCACCATCGAGCACGCCGTCTGGCCCGACGGCACCACGGCGATGCCGGCGCTGTCGAGCCTCGCCGGCGGCATCGCGAGCCAGGTTCAGGCGTGGCTCGCCGTGCCGCGGCGCACGCAGCCGTTCGTTTGCATCGACGGCGATTTCGATGAGACCGCGCAGATTTCGCTGCCTCGCACCGTGCATGTGGAAGATCTGCCCACGGATACCGAAGCGCATGACGGCTTCGTGGACTACGCCTCGCACTATGTGTTCGACGCGGCGTCGCAGACGCTGCAGATCGAGCGCCGGCTGCATACGCACTTCGGGCGCCAACTCTGCACGCCCGAAACGTTCGACGCGATGCGCGCCTCGCTCGTCGCAATCGAACGCGACGCGCTCTCGCAGATCGTGGTGCGGGCGAAGCCGGGCGGCCCGGCTCACGCGCCGCATTGAGACGGGCGAGGCGGGGACTGCGCGAGCTCCCCGTTTGTCGTTCGGCTCATGAAGCGGCGTATGAACCTGCCTATGAACCCGCTCATGAACCCGCTTATGAACCCGTCAGCGTATTCGTCAACTCCAGCGCCGGTGTGGTGGTGTTGCCGCCCTGCGCGACGAGCAGATGGATCTGGTTTGGCGCGAGCTGGCTCAATACGCCGGCAACGGGCACCGTGGTGATGAGCCAGTCCGCGTTGTTGGCGAGGCTGAAGGTACTGGACTGGAAGATCGGCGTCTTGCTGCCCGCGGTGGTCGCGATGGCGACGTAGTTGCCGCCCGAGAGATAGATGGAGTCCTGGCCGCTTGCCGGCACTGCGTTCTTGAACGACACGCCGGCCATTGTCGGGCTCACGGTGTTGATGTTGGTGTTGGGCGGCACGATGTAGAGGTCGACGTTCTGCGCGTTGGCCGTGGCGTTGAAGGCGCGCACGCGGGCGTCGTTGGAGAGCAGGCCCTTGTCGAACGGATCGTCGATCAGGCCGATGTCGGGCGCAGCGAGCCCCGGCAGCGCGAGCACGGTGTACTCGTGGCCCTTGGCGACGTCGGGGAAATTGCCGCTCGCAAGTGCGGTCGTGGTGCCCGTGTTCGCATAGGCGACTGCCGTTGCGCCCGTATTGATGTTCGCGAAGTTCGTGACCTGCTTGTACGAGATGCCGGTCTGCAACGGACTGCCGTTCACGAGAAAGTCGACGGTCGGGCCGCCTGCGATGGCGTGCACGAAATGAATCTCGGGGTTTTGCAGTCCCAGTTCCTTGCCCACGTCGTGGCCACTGCCGCCGCATGCGGCCACGAGCGCAGCCACGGCCACGACCGAGCCCAATGTACGAAATGCCTTCATGTTGTCACCTCATCGAAGAGGGCGAGCCGCCCATGTTTGTCGTGCGGCCGTCGCTGCCGGGTGCCATGCGTGCATAGGCACGCGTGTTGTCCCCCTGGCAGCATCGCAAATGGACGGCGCGCGTTCTTATCCCTGTTGTTCGTCGCGCGAAAGGCTGCGGGAGCGGCGCTCGACGAACATCGTTTGGACGGCGGCACAAGCGCAATCGGTGTGCCACGCATGGCACGAGCGCATGCGCCCAGGGTGCAACGCGAGGCGGCGCAAGGGGGAAGAGGGCACCGAAAGGACGTTCTAATCGGGGTATTGCGGTGCGCAATGGCAGCGGCGGCGGACAGTGGCTCTGCAATTCCGCCAGGGGTTTTGCAAGAAAGGGTAAGGAATGGACGTGGAGGAATGAATGCGGAGGAATGAATGCGGAGGAATGAATGCGGAGGAATGAATGCGGAGGAATGAATGCGGAGGAATAAGCGCGGCGCCCCGAAGACATTGCCCGCGCAAAAAAAACGGGCGGCCCGTGAACCGGGCCGCCCGCTTCGTCTGACCAGGACTGCCGTGACCCGGAGCGATCCGGACGGCAGCCGCAGATCAGCCGCAGATCAGCAGATCAACTGCCTTTGGTCACGACCGTCACCCACGCACCGTTCTTCACCTGGTACATCGTGGACGAGCCGTGCTTCAGCGCGCCGGTGCTCTCGAACGCGATGTGGCCCGTCACGCCGTCGAAGCTGATGTTCTTGAGCGCGGCGCGATAGACGTTCGGCGAGGTCGACTTTGCCGCTTCCATCGCCTTGATGGCGGCCCACGCCGCGTCGTAGCCGAACGGCGCGTACGAGAGGATGTCGACGCCGAAGCGCTTCTTGAACTTCTGCGAGAAGTCCTTGCCGCCGGGCAGTGCCGCGAGCGGACGCCCGTATTCCCAGGCCATCACGCCTTCGGCTGCGTCGCCCGCGAGCTTGATGAACTCGGGGTCCATCACGCCGCCGCCGCCCACGAGCTGCGCGCGCAGCCCGAGCTGCTTCATCTGCTTGGCGACCGATGCCGCCTGCGTGTCGAGCCCGCCGAAGAACAGCAGGTCGGCATCCGTCGACTTGATCTTGGTGAGCTGCGTGCGGAAGTCCACGGCCTGGTTGTTCGTGTACTCGTGCGTGACGATCGTGCCGCCCTTGGCCTTCACGGCCTTCTCGAATTCCTCGGCCTCGCCCTGGCCGAAGGCCGTGCGGTCGTCGAGAATCGCGATGCGCTTGGCCTTGGTCACTTCGACAGCGTAGGTGCCTGCGGTGCCGGCGTTCTGCGCGTCGGTAGAGATCACCATGAACGCATTGGCGAAGCCCTGGCTCACGATAGTCGGATTGGTGGCGGCGGGGTCGATCATCGGAATGCCGGCGCCTTCATAGATGCGCGAGGCCGGAATCGTGGTGCCCGAGTTGAAGTGGCCCACCACGGCGGACACGTTCTGGTCCACCAGCTTCTGCGCGGCCTGCACGCCGATGCGCGGGTCGGCCTGGTCGTCTTCGGCCACGAGCACGAAGTGCGCGACCTTGTCGCCGATCTTGATCTTCTGCGCGTTGGCCTCGTCGAGCGCAAGCTGCACGCCGTTCTGCAGGTCCTTGCCGTAGCCGGCGTTGGCGCCCGTGAGCGGTGCGGCGAAACCGATCTTGACGTCGGTGTCCTGCGCGTGTGCCGCGAGCGGCGACATCGCAAGCGCGCCCAGCAGCACGGCGAAGGGTTGGAGGGTCTTGCGAAGACTCATGTTGTGCTCCTTCTTGTCGGCGGTTCGTGAAAGACGCGATTGCAGCTGCGCCGGGCCGCATGCGCGGCGCCCCCCTGAGGCGTCGCGGCACGTCGCGGTCATGCAGTGCGCGCAGGCAGTCTGCCAGCAGGGCACGGACGGTGTTATCCAGACGTCCCCTGGGGGAGCGCAACGGAGCTCAACGGAGTGAAACGGTTTCGTGTCCCGATTCGCCGCGCGTCGTGCCGTGCGTGTGGTCTCGTCGCCGGTGCCTGGCTGGCAGTCTGGCACGAATATAGGAAGCCAAATTGTTTGCGTCTTGGTCGAAGCCCTCGTTTTGGCTGCGCATTTCGGCACAGCGTACGAGGGCGCAAAGAGGCAGGAAGAAGAAGTGTTCGCCGCGGACTTGCAGGCGGTGCGGGAAGCGGGTGCCTGGAGGCGTGGCGCGAGCGAAGGGGCGGCGGGGAGAAGTCAGGTAAAGCGGTGTGACAAAGCGGCGCAGACCGAAGTGGCGCAGACCGCCGCGTCGCTACCCGCCCAATAGCATGACGATTTCAGCGGTCCGCCTGAAGTTCGAGCAGCGTCTCGCGCAGACGCATGAGCGGCTCTTTCGTATCGTCGGAGGCCCAGGTGTCGAGGTCGTCGAGCGCGCGCTGGCAGCCGTCGAGCACCACGTCGAGATCGACGGCCACGCCGTTGGCGAGCGCAAAGCGCAGCGTCGCGGCAAAACGCTCGCAGTCGTCGTCGCCATAGGCGATGTCGAGGTTTTCTGCGATCACGGCGGCGATGTCGCTGCGTGCGCGATCTTCTTCAGGGACGAAGTCGATGATGCCGCGCGCCACGTCGGGCGCGTGATAGAGCGCGATGTCGAGCCACTGCGCGGCGTCGAACTCTTCGCTCTCCATCTGGCTCTCGAAGTATTCGATCGCCTCTTGCTCGTGCGTTTCGCCCGCGTCCACGTTCAGGCACAACTGCTCGAAATACTCTTCCTGTTCGCTGCGGATGGGGTGGCTCATCGTGAATCTCGTCGTCTGATGCGTGAAGCGGGGAATGGTGGAATGCGGCGGTGGAGCGCGTGGGGAGCCCTTATGGCGCGCGGGCCCGCATTATAGGCGGTCCGCCCGAATGCGGGCGCCGATGCTGTTCAGCCCTTCAGCGGCATTAGCGTCTTCAGCGCCATTCGCGCCTTCAGCACCATTAACACCATCTGCGCCTTCAAGGCGCATCGGGCCGCCATGCCTCGAACCAGTCGCGCGGCTGCGCAATCTCGTTCTGCGCGGCCACGAGTTCGAGTTCGTAGCGGCCCGCGTCCCACGTCTCGCGCATCACGGCGTTGACGGCGGCGAGGGTGTGCTCGAATGCCACGCGCAGCGTGTTGCCGTTCATCAGGCAGGCCACGAATACGGCGCTCGTGAGGTCGCCCACGCCCACGGGCTGTCGCGCGAACGGATAGAGCGGACGCTGGCCGACCCACGCTTCGCGCGCGGTCACGACGAGCATGCTGTAGGTATCCGCCGGGCTGTTGCGGTCGAGCAGCTGCTTCACGAATACCGTTTTCGGTCCACGCTGGATCAGTTCGCGGCAGGCCGCTACGGCCTCGTCCGCCGTTTCGAGTTCGCGGCCCGCGAGGCGTTGCAGCTCTGCATGGTTGGGCAGCAGCACGTCGGCGGCAGCGGGCATGTGCTCGGCGATGAAGGCCGCCATGCCGGGATCGGGGGCGCTGCCCGCGCTCGCGCTCATGACGGGGTCGCAGAAATAGAGCGCGCGCGGATTGACCGCTTTCACGAGTCGCACGATCTCGAGCACGGCTTCGGCTTGCCCCGGCGTGCCGAGATAACCCGAGAGCACGGCGTCGCAGCGCGGCAGCATGCCGATGGCGCCGATGCCTTCCACGAGGTCCTGCATCTGCGGCGGATCGATGACGCTGCCGGTCCAGTGGCCGTACTGCGTGTGATTCGAGAATTGCACGGTGTTGAGCGGCCAGACGTTCACGCCGAGCCGCCGCATCGGAAACACGGCCGCGCTGTTGCCGGCGTGTCCGAACACGACGTGGGGCTGGATGCTGAGAACGTTCTTCATGATGCGCTCATGGCCATGCGGCTTCGTTGGTCTGGAGTCCATCGTGAGTGGGGCCCGCTGGCGTGGCGGGGGCGGGTCGGGCCGGCTGGCGGGCGCCGCTCAAACGTGTGACCAGAGCTTGCCGCCGTCTGTGCTGCTTGACTCGAAACGCCTGCGGTATGCGGTGAACGATACCCGAAAACCGCACCGCAAGGCGCTTCCGGCTGCCGGTGTTGTACGGAAACTTCAGGAATGTTCAAGCCATTTGAGGCTCGGGCCGGCGTGACGCATGTACGACATCGGTGCTGCCTTGCCAGGGCAATCTGCTCAGGTGATCCGCTCAGTTGGCCGGCTCAGTTGGTCCGCTCAGGCAAGCTCGCGGTAGAGCGCGAGATACCGCTGCGCGGAGGCGCCCCAGCCGAAGTCCTGACGCATGGCGCGCTGCTGCGTGGCGCGCCATTCGCGGTGGCGGCCATACAGCGCGAAGGCGCGGCGGATCGCCGCGGTGAGCGCGTCGGGCTCGAAGCGTTCGAACACGAAGCCGGTGGCAAGGTCGTCGGCCAGATTTTCGAGCGAGGCGTCAATCACCGTGTCCGCGAGGCCGCCCACGCGATGCACGAGCGGCAGCGCGCCGTAGGCGAGCGCGTAGAGCTGCGTAAGACCGCAAGGCTCGAAGCGCGAGGGCACGGCCATCACGTCGCTGCCGGCCACGATCTGATGCGCGAGCGCTTCGTCGAAACCACGCTCCACGGCCACTGCCTCGGGATGCGCGTGGGCCGCGCGCACGAGCCCTTGCTCCAGCGCCGGGTCGCCGGTGCCGAGCACGACGAGTTGCCCGCCGCGCGAGACGATCTCGGGCAGCGCGGCGAGCAGCAGGTCGAGGCCCTTTTGCTCGGTGAGCCGGCTCACGACGCCGAACAGCAGCGCATCGCTTTTCTCCGCGAGCCCGAACCGGCTTTGCAGCGCGGCCTTGCAGGCGCCCTTGCGCGCAAGTCGTATGGGCGTGTAGCGCGCGGCGATCAGCGTATCCGTCGAAGGATTCCACACGCTGTAGTCCACGCCGTTGAGAATGCCCGTGAGGTCGCGCGTGCGTCCGCGCAATAGCGCATCGAGCCCGCCGCCCTGCGCGAGCGTCTGGATTTCGCGGGCATAGGTGGGGCTCACCGTGGTGAGCCGGTCTGCGTAGTAGAGGCCGGCTTTCAGGAACGAAAGCTGACCGTAGAACTCGACGCCGTGCATGTCGAAGAAGGCTGGCGGCAGACCAAGCTGGCCGAACTGATGGGCCGGGAAGATGCCCTGGTAGGCGAGGTTGTGCACGGTGAACACCGAGCGCGCCGGGGCATGCCCGCGCTCCTGTGCCGCAGCGGCGAGGTAGGCGGGCGCCATGCCCGCGTGCCAGTCGTGAGCGTGCACGATCTGCGGTGCCCAGGCCGCGTCGAGATGCTGTGCGAGCTGGGCCGCGGCCCAGCCGAGCAGCGCGAAGCGCTGGGCGTTGTCGCCGTAGGGCACGTGCTCGTTGTCGAGATAGGGATTGCCTGGGCGGTTGTAGAAGTCGTCGGCGCGGATCACGTAGACGGCTACGCCCGTGCCCGGCAGCGTGCCCAGTTCGAGCGTGGCCTCGCGTGCGCCGAAGCGGCGTGCGAGCGGCGCCACGGGGCGTAGATCCGCAAGGCCCGCGAGCACGGGAGGAAAGCCAGGCAGCAGCGCGCGCACGTCGGCGCCCAGCTCGACGAGCGCGGGCGGCAGCGCACCCGTCACATCGGCGAGTCCTCCGGTTTTCAGCAGCGGATACAGCTCGCTCGCAACGTGCAGGGCGCGGATCGTCATCGGGCAAAGCTCCTTGCGGGCTTGGGGTGGCGGCTCAGTGCGACTGCTCAGTGCGCCTGCTGGCGCCTGAGCGCTTCTTCCGTCACGAGTACCACGCCGCTTTCGGTGCGATAGAAGCGCTCGGCGTCGCGCACGGGGTCTTCGCCGATCACCGTGCCGTCCGGCACCGTGCAGCCGCGGTCGATCACGACCTTGCGCAGCCGGCAGCTCGCGCCCACGGTGACCTGCGGCAGCAAGACTGCCTCAGCGATGTTACAGAACGATCTCACGACCACGTTCGACGACAGCACGGAGCGCGAAATCTGCGAACCCGAGATCACGCAGCCGCCGCAGACGATGAGGTTCGTGGCCGACCCTTGCAGCCCGTTGAGGTCGCGCACGAACTTGGCGGGCGGCAGTTGCTCCTGGTGCGTCCAGATGGGCCAGTTGCGGTCGTAGAGGTCGAGCGCCGGAATGGTGGAGGCGAGGTCGAGATTGGCTGACCAGTAGGCGTCCACCGTGCCCACGTCGCGCCAGTACGGCTCGACGGCCGGCGCCGACGGGTCGGTGGGCCGCGTGGAGACGCACGACAGGCTGAACGGATGCGCCAGCGCTTCGCCCTGGGTCACCACGCGCGGAATGATGTCCTTGCCGAAGTCGTGATCGGTGGCCACGCTCGCGATGTTTTCTTCGAGCAGCCGGTAAAGGTAGTCGGCGTTGAACACGTAGATGCCCATGCTCGCGAGCGCCACGTCGGGGTGGCCCGGCATGGCGGGCGGGTCGGCGGGCTTTTCGACGAAGCCCGTCACGCGGCGGTTTTCGTCCACGGCCATCACGCCGAACGCGGTGGCCTCCATGCGCGGCACCTCGATGCAGCCCACGGTGCAGTCCGCGCCGCTCGCTTCGTGGTCCGCGATCATGCGCGTGTAGTCCATCTTGTAGACGTGGTCGCCCGCCAGCACGATCACGTACTTCGGCCCGATCGAGCGGACGATGTCGAGGTTCTGGAACACGGCGTCCGCCGTGCCGCGATACCAGTGCGCGCCCTCCACGCGCTGTTGCGCGGGCCACAGGTCGATGAATTCGTTGAACTCGCCGCGCAGAAAACCCCAGCCGCGCTGCAGATGGCGCAGCAGCGAATGCGCCTTGTACTGCGTCACGACGGCGATGCGCCGGATGCCTGAATTCAGGCAGTTCGAGAGCGCGAAGTCGATGATGCGGAATTTGCCGCCGAAGTAGACGGCCGGTTTTACGCGCTTGTTGGTGAGCGGACCGAGCCGCGTGCCGCGTCCGCCGGCGAGGACGATGGCGAGCGTCGTGCGCTGCAGATCGTTGAGGCGTGCCGGAGTGTCCATGGGTGTCTCCTTGTTGTGCCCCCGGGATCAGGTCTGCGGCGGTGCGGCTGCCGGTTGTTCTTGTTGTGCGGAATCGTCGTGCGTGCTTTTGGCGTTTCGTTGTTTCGTCGGGTGTTTTGTCACGGCGCAGCCACGTCCGTTAGTTCTAGCACCGAATGCCCGCCCACGGAAAGGCGGATTTGCCACGGGCAGGCGGTCGTTGCGGCGCAACACGCGGCGCTGCGGGAGCGCTGTGGGGACGCTGCACGCCGCTGCAGGAGCGGGCGAGGCCCGCTAGAATCGGCGCGGTCGTTCTGGCTGATACCCGTGCTGTCGTTCGTCAGGAGTCTGTGCCCTCATGTCCGTGTCTTCTTGCTTCGCCCGGTTGCGCCGTCCGTTGTGTGCGGCATCTTTTGGTGCGGCATCTTTGGGTGCGCGCGTTGCCGTTTGCCTTCTCGTATGCGCAGCGACCGCGCCGGCCGCTTTCGCCGCCTCGCCGGTTGCCAACGACGGCCCCGCCTATGGCCCCGAGTTGCAGGGCTTCGACTATCCCGCGCCCGTGCAGCAGTTCGAATTCACCTCGCAAGGCGTGGCGTTGCACATGGCCTACATGGACGTGCGGCCCGCGCAGGCCAACGGCCGCACGGTGGTGCTGCTGCACGGCAAGAACTTCTGCGCGGCGACGTGGGAAGGCACGATCCGCAGACTCACCGACGCGGGCTACCGCGTCATCGCGCCCGACCAGATCGGCTTCTGTAAATCGAGCAAGCCCGCGCACTACCAGTTCAGCTTCCAGCAGCTCGCCCGCAATACGCATGCCTTGCTCGCTTCATTGGGCGTCGCGCGCGCCACTGTCGTCGGACACTCGACGGGTGGCATGCTCGCCGTGCGCTACGCGCTCATGTACCCGCGCGAGACGGAGCAACTGGTGCTGGTGAATCCGATCGGACTGGAGGACTGGAAGGCGAAGGGCGTGCCCTCGCTTTCCGTGGACGACTGGTACGCGCGCGAACTGAAGACCACCGCCGAGGGCATTCGCCGCTACGAGCAGGCCACTTACTACGCGGGCGAGTGGCGCAGCGACTTCGAGCCGTGGGTGCAGATGCTGGCGGGCCTCTATCGCGGGCCCGGGAAGGAACAGGTGGCGTGGGACTCGGCGCTGCTGTACGACATGATCTACACGCAGCCGGTGGTCTACGAGTTCGGACTGATCGAACCGCCTACGCTGCTGCTGATCGGCGACAAGGACACGACCGCCATCGGCAAGGATGCAGCGCCGCCCGAGGTGCGCGCGAAAATCGGCCATTACCCCGAGCTTGCGAAGGCGGCGGCGCGCGCTATTGCGCATGCAACGCTCGTCGAGTTCCCCGATCTGGGCCACGCGCCGCAGATGCAGGACCCGCAGGCGTTCCACAAGGCGTTGCTCGAGGGACTCGCGCAGTTGCCCGCGGCGCGCTGAGTTTCGACGGTCGTTCGATGGTGGTTCGACGGTCGTTCGATGGTCGTTCGATGGTCGTTCGATGGTCGTTCGATGGCCCGATATCAGGCGCCCGCGCTCGCTGCCGCGATTTCATCGCGCACCTGCGCCGCGATCTCGAACGATCTCAGGCGCGCGGTGTGGTCGAAGATCTGCGCAGTGAGGATCAGTTCGTCGGCGCGGGTCGCTTCGATGATGGACGCGAGCCCCGCGCGCACGTCTTCGCGCTCGCCTACCACCGAGTACGAGAGCGAATGCGCGACGCCCGCGAATTCGAGTTCGGTGGCTTCGAGCGTGTCGACGGGCGGGGGCAGCAGTCCCGGCGTGCCGCGACGCAGATTCAGAAACTGCTGCTGGAGCGACGTGAAGAGCCGCCGCGCCTCGTCGGCGGTTTCGGCCGCGAACACGTTGACGCCCACCATCGCATAGGGCTTGGCCAGTTGCGCCGACGGCCGGAACTGGGCACGGTACAGCCGCAGCGCGTTCAGCAGGTAGTCCGGTGCGAAATGCGAGGCGAAGGCGAACGGCAGTCCGAGCGCCGCGGCGAGTTGCGCGCTGTAGAGGCTCGAACCCAGCAGCCACAGCGGCACGTCCTGCCCCGCGCCCGGCACGGCGCGAATGCGCTGGCCCGGCACCGGTTCGGCGAAGTAGCGTTGCAACTCCACCACATCGTCGGGAAACGAATCGGCGCTGGCCTGCAGGTCGCGCCGCAGGGCGCGGGCGGTCGTCTGGTCCGTGCCGGGCGCGCGGCCGAGCCCGAGGTCGATGCGGCCCGGGTACAGCGCGGCGAGCGTGCCGAACTGCTCGGCGATGACGAGCGGCGCGTGGTTGGGCAGCATAATGCCGCCCGAGCCCACCCGGATGGTGCGCGTGCCGCCGGCGACGTGGCCGATCACGACCGAGGTTGCGGCGCTTGCGATGCCCGGCATGTTGTGGTGCTCCGCGAGCCAGTAGCGGCGGTAGCCCCAGCGCTCGGCGTGCTGGGCGAGGTCGAGCGTGTTGCGCAGCGCGTCCGTCGCGGTGGAGCCGGTGGCGATGGGCGCGAGGTCGAGAACCGAAAAGGGAATCATGGAAAGGGCGAGCCGGATCGTTTGCCGTGCGTGTCCGTGAGCCGTTGATCGCGTCCGGGCTTGAGCAAAAGGGCGCAGAGGCGGCACCTGTGGACCCGAAGCGGTGGCGAACGGCCGGCGCAGCGTAGCAAGGTGAAGGAAAACCGATTGTGCCAAAGCGGCCCTGATCGCGCTGACGGCCGCCCGATGCCCCTGCGGGCTTCAGGGTCGGCGAGCCGGAATAGGGTGGCTCGAGGGGTGACCACTACGCTCGCCCATAAATGCGGGGCGATAAAACGGCTGTCTATGCGGGCAGGAATTTTTCGCCATTTCATCCGCGCGATTTTGGAAACTAATCACGCCCGATTTAGCCGCGTTGTTGCACCGTTGTAAAAAGTGCGCAAAAAGTCGTGTAAAAGCCTCAGTTCATGCGGGCCATCAGGCAAGCCGCGCGCGGCCCTGTTAAAATTTCGCCACCATGAATGGGCGTGCGGTTGCCATTCAACAGGAAGTGCGGCGCGAAGTGGGTCTGCACTGCCTGCCCCGTATTCGTAGCCCCTTTTTTCCGTCGAGCCACGGAAAGCGCGTTGAGCCCGTCCGCCCATCCGGCAGGACCGAGTGCCGTTGTGCTTTCATTTGCCTGTCAGGTGGCCGAATCAATATTACGGTCAATTACGGGAACGCGGATCGCACGCCTTCAACCCGGCAGGCTGCCGGCGCCATGCTGGCGCGGCAGCTCATGTGCGGGGCGCAAGCAGAAGGAGTCGGGATCGTGCGAAAGAGCATTCCCAGCAATGTTTTACCGAACGGCCGTGCGGCCCGAGGGCGGCGCGCCGCGCGGGGTAGCGGCCAATGACGCTTCCATCGTTGCCTGTTTTGGAGTGGCTCGCCATTGCGCTGTGCTGTGTGGCCACGCTCTACGCCGTTGTCGCGGCGCTCGCCATGCCGTCGTTCGGTACCGCGCGCTTCACGCGCGAAGCCGTGCGGCGTGCCCGAGCGCAAACGCCGATGTCGGTCAGCGTGCTCAAGCCCTTGTGCGGCGCGGAGCCGCGTCTTTACGAAAACCTTGCAAGCTTCTGCGAGCAGTCGCATCCATGCTTCCAGCTGCTGTTCGGCGTGTCGTCGCCTGCGGACCCCGCGATTGCCGTGGTGCGCCGGCTCGAAGCCGCCTATCCGCACCTCGACATCGAACTCGTGGTGGACCCGCGCGTGCACGGCAGCAACCTCAAGGTCAGCAACCTCATGAACATGGTGGCGCGGGCGCGTCATGAGGCCATCATCATCGCGGACAGCGACATCGCGGTCGAACCGGACTACCTGAGCACGGTTACGGCGCCGCTCGCCAACCCCGAGGTGGGTGTGGTCACGTGCCTGTACCACGCGAAGAGCATTGGCGGCTTCTGGCCGCGCGTGGGCTCGCTTTTCATCAACGAGTGGTTCGCGCCCTCGGTGCGGGTGGCCCACGCGGCGGGTTCGCGCGATTTCGGCTTTGGCGCCACGCTTGCGCTGCGCCGCTCGACGCTCGCGAAGATCGGCGGCTTCGAGGCGCTCAAAGACTGCCTCGCCGACGACTACATGCTGGCCGAACACGCGCGCGAGCAAGGCCTTGCCACCGTGCTCGCGCCCGTGATGGTGGAAACCGACGTCATCGAGCCGAGCCTGCGCACACTCTGGCTGCGCGAAACGCGCTGGTTGCGTACCATCCGCTCGGTCAACCCGTCCGGGTTTGCGTTCCTGTTCATCACGTTCACGTCGCCGTGGCTGCTCGCTGGTGCGCTGTTCGCCTGGCTGCTGGATGGCAGCGGTGCCACGGCGGGGCAGCCGCTTGCGGCGAATCTGCTGGTGGCGAGCACGGTTGCGGGTATCATCGCGCGTGTTTTGCTGCATGCGCGCAGCGCGCGGCATGCCCGGGCGTTCTGGCGCGACCTGCCGCTCGTGCCGCTGCGCGATGGTTTGCTTGCGCTGCAGTGGCTCGGCGCGGTGTTCGGCACCCACGTGGTGTGGCGCGGCGCCCGGATGGCGGTGGCCAATCCGGTGACCGCGCAGCCGCGGCCTTCCGTGGTCGAGGTGTCGGACGGTCGCTGAGGGGCAGCGCTTGGGGGCGGCGCTTAGGGGCAAAAGGTCCCGAAGGCGAGGGCGGCCAGCTGTCGCAAGGCGCTGGCGCCACGCCCGAAGCGCGATCCCGAACACGAGGCCGCGGTGCGCCGCGCGCCCATCAGCATCGGTTAAGCAGGACGACGTAGGCTGCCCCTTCAGGCGCCCGCACCCCACGTGCAGGCAAGCGCCGCGAAGCCGAGGCACGACGTCGATAAAAGCAGGCGCGCCCGCACGGGCGCCATTCAACAAGAGTCTTCAGTTACAACGCAGGTTGCCGGAGCATTCATGAAAACGCTGTTTTTGCAGGCACCGTCCTACGACGGTTTCGACGGCGGCGCGGGTTCGCGCTATCAGGCCAAGCGCGAGATCCGCTCGTTCTGGTATCCCACCTGGCTCGCCCAGCCGGCTGCGCTCGTGCCCGGTAGCCGCGTCGTCGATGCGCCGGCCGACGGCCTGTCGGTCGAGGAAACGCTGAAGATCGCCAACGACTACGACCTCGTGATCATCCACACGAGCACGCCGTCGTTCCCGACCGACGCGATGTTCGCGCAGGACCTGAAGAAGATGAAGCCGTCGCTGCTGGTCGGCATGGTGGGCGCGAAGGTGATGGTCGATCCGCACAACTCGCTCACGGCGAGCGACGCCATCGACTTCGTATGCCGCGAGGAATTCGACTACACCTGCAAGGAACTCGCCGAAGGCAAGCCGTTCTCCGAGATCAAGGGCTTGAGCTGGCGCGCGAAGGACGGCTCCATCGAGCACAACGAGGCGCGTCCGATCCTCGAGAACATGGACGAACTGCCGTTCGTCGCGCCCGTCTACAAGCGCGACCTGAAGATCGACAACTACTTCATCGGCTACCTGAACTATCCGTACGTGTCCATCTACACGGGCCGCGGCTGCAAGTCGCGCTGCACGTTCTGCCTGTGGCCGCAGACGGTGAGCGGCCACCGCTACCGCACGCGCTCGGTCGAAAACGTGCTGGAAGAAGCGAAGTGGATCCGCGACAACATGCCGGAAGTGAAGGAACTGATGTTCGACGACGACACCTTCACCGACGACCTGCCGCGCGCCGAAGCCATCGCCATTGGCCTCGGCAAGCTCGGCATGACGTGGTCGTGCAACGCGAAGGCCAACGTGCCGTACAAGACGCTGAAGGTCATGAAGGAAAACGGCCTGCGCCTCTTGCTGGTCGGCTTCGAATCCGGCGACGATCAGATCCTCGTGAACATCAAGAAGGGCGTGCGCACCGATTTCGCGCGCCGCTTCAGCGCGGACTGCAAGAAGCTCGGCATCAAGATCCACGGCACCTTCATTCTCGGCCTGCCGGGCGAGACGCAGGAAACCATCAAGAAGACGATCGAGTACGCGAAGGAAATCAATCCGCACACCATCCAGGTGTCGCTCGCCGCGCCGTATCCGGGCACGACGCTCTACAAGCAGGCTGTCGAAAACGGCTGGATGGAAGAGAACAAGACGATCAACCTCGTGAGCAAGGAAGGCGTGCAGCTTGCAGCCATCGGCTACGCGCACCTCTCGCGCGAGGAGATCTACCACCACCTCGAGCAGTTCTATCGCCAGTTCTACTTCCGTCCCTCGAAGATCTGGGAAATCGTGCGCGAGATGCTGACGAGCTGGGACATGATGAAGCGGCGTCTGCGCGAAGGCGTGGAGTTCTTCCGCTTCCTGCGCGCACACGAGGCGTAATGCAGTCCACCGGGCTCGCGCCGCAGCGTCCTTCCGGCCGGGTCCGCACGCTGATCATCACGGCGGACGACTTCGGCTTGCACGAGCGCGTGAACGAGGCCGTAGAGCGCGCGCACCGCGACGGCGTACTCACGGCGGCAAGCCTCATGGTCGCCGCACCGGCGGCGCGCGATGCGGTGGAGCGCGCGCGCCGTCTGCCGCACCTGCGCGTGGGCCTGCACCTCGCGCTAGCCGACAGCGACGCCATGCTGCCGCCCGCGCAGATTCCCGCACTCGTCGATGCCAACGGCCGTTTCGGCAGCAACATGGTGCTGGACGGCGTGCGCTTCTTCTTTCTTCCGCATGTGCGTCGCCAGCTCGCGCGTGAAATCCGCGCGCAGTTCGAAGCGTTTGCCGCCACGGGCCTCACGCTCGATCACGTCAACACGCACAAGCATTTCCATCTGCATCCCACGGTGCTTTCGCTGATTCTCGAAATTGGCCGCGACTACGGCATGCGCGCCATGCGCCTGCCGTGCGAGGCCGATGCGCCGGCGTGGCTGCGGCCGTGGATCAGTCTCGTGCGGGCGCGGCTCGTGCGCGCCGGTATCGACCACAACGACTACGTGGTGGGCATGGCGAACACGGGCGGCATGGACGAGCAGGTGCTGCTCGACACGCTCGCGCGGCTGCCCGACGGCGTGGGCGAAATCTACTGCCATCCTGCGGCGCCTGCGGATTCGGGCGAGGGCCCGATCACGGCCTCCATGCATGCCTACCGCCACGCGGACGAACTCGCGGCCCTGCTGTCGCCGCGCGTGGCCGCCGCCATCGAAGCGGCGGGTGCGGTGCGCGGCGGCTTTGCCGACGTGTTCGCGCGAGGAGCGCGCGCGTCATGAAATGGCTCAAGTGGATGGGCTTTCCCGTCGGTATTGCGATCCTGATCGCCCTCGTCGTGCACGAAGGCGCAAGCGACGTGATCCACGTGATCGGGCAGGCCGGTCCCAGGCTGCTGTGGCTCGTGCCGTTCCACGCGCTGCCGCTGCTGCTCGACGCCCACGCATGGCGGCTCTTGCTGGGCGGTCGCGCGCCGCTCGCGTTCCTCTGGTGGGTGGCGACGGTGCGCGAAGCTGTTTCGCGCCTGCTGCCTTCCGTGGGGGTGGGCGGCGAGATCGTCGGCATCCGGCTCGCGCGCTGGCAGGTGCGCGATGCGAGCCGCGTGAGCGCGTCCGTGATCGTCGAGGTGCTGATTACCATCGCGGTCCAGTACGCGTTTTCGGCGCTCGGTCTCGTGTTGATCGTGGCGAGCACGCATCACTCGGATTCGCTGCGCACCATCGGGCTCGCGCTGCTGCTTTCGCTGCCGGTGCCGGTCATTACTGTGGCGCTGCTGCGTCGCGGCGGCATCTTTCACGCCGTCGAACGCTGGGCGGGCCGGTTGCTCGGCGACGCGCATCCGCTCCTGCAAGGCATAGACGGCCAGAAGCTCGACGCCGACATCGACGCGTTGATGTGCCGTACAGGGCTCCTGTTCCGCTCGTTCGCGTGGCAGCTGGGCGGCTACATGCTGGGCGCGCTGGAGACCTACTGGGCGCTGGCGCTGCTCGGGCACCCCGTATCGATTGGCGGCGCGCTCGCCATCGAAGCGCTCACGCAGGCCGTGCGCCACGCGGCATTCATGGTGCCCGCAGGGCTCGGCATCCAGGAGGCCGCCGTGGTGCTGCTCGCGCAGATGTTCGGCGTGAACCACGAGGTGGCACTCTCGCTCGCGCTCGTGAAGCGCATGCGCGAAGTGGTGTTCGGCTGCATGGCGTTGGCGTCGTGGCAACTGGCCGAACTCGTGCGCGGCCGGCGGCACGTGCGGCCGGCAGGCGCGACGCTGGCGGTTGCCGCGGCGAGCGCGGATGCGTCGCACACGGCTGGCGGCACGCGTGCCGCCAGCGAATCGCAACGCGCGTCAGGCCGCGACGACGAACAGCGCACGCGCGAGCAGGTCCGGTAGTTTTTCAGTACGTCCTTTCTGTGCTATCTGCACTATCTGGGTTTCGATCAACCCGTGCGGTGATCGTCCTCGTCTTTGTTGCCCTCGGCGGCGGCAGCCCCTCTCTCGCCTGAAACACGACGTGCGATCCGGAACGATATCGGCGCGCAGCCCATTGCACACGCCGCGCCGTGCGGTGCGGAAATTGCGACGGCCTCTCGCACACCGACCCCGCGCCGCTGTGTGGAGCACGCGCGAAAGCGGTGCGCAAAAACGCCTTTAAACAGGCATGGTCGATGCTTGAATGCCTCGCATCGGTGACATACGACGCCTGAACAGGGCTGTTCGACGCTCTGGGGTGACCGCGCACGGTCCGCATTCACGCTGATGGTGCATACGTGGCCGCGGCGGGTTTCGCCGGTGTCTTGCTCAGTACCGCGCCCGTGCCGCTGGGCGGGCCGAGGCAAGACGCCAGACCGAACCCTTGTTTCCCGCTATTTCGAAGCACGTGTTGCCGACTCTCTGGAACATTTCGAAGGAGCTTTCCGCGTCATGACCCGATTCAACACCCGTTCTTTTCAGGACGTGCGCCGCACACTGATCGAACGACGCGAAATTGCGTTGCTCGACGTGCGCGAGGAGCATCCGCACGCACAGGGCCACCCGCTTTTCGCTGCCAATCTGCCGTTGTCGAGGCTCGAACTCGACGCACCCGTGCGCCTGCCGCGCCGCTCGGTCCCCATCGTCGTGCTCGACAGCGGCGAAGGACTTGCCGCGCGCGCTGCGCAGCGTTTCGTCGAACTCGGCTATACCGACGTAGCGCTGTTCGAAGGCGGCCTGAAGGGCTGGACCGCCGCCGGCGGCGAACTTTTTCGCGACGTCAACGTGCCGAGCAAGGCGTTCGGCGAACTCGTGGGCACGGAGCGCCGCACGCCGTCGCTCGATGCGCGCACCCTGCAGGCCATGCTCGACCGCGAAGAGAACGTCGTCGTACTCGACGCGCGCCGCTTCGACGAATACCAGCTCATGAACATTCCGGGCAGCATCAGCGTGCCCGGTGCGGAACTCGTGCTGCGCGCGCGGCAGATTGCGCGCGACCCTTCGACGCACATCGTGGTCAACTGCGCGGGCCGCACGCGCAGCATCATCGGTGCGCAGTCGCTCATCAACGCCCGCGTGCCGAATCCGGTCAGCGCGCTGCGCAACGGTACCATCGGCTGGAGCCTGGCGGGGCAGCCGCTCGCGCATGGCAGCGCGCGCCGCTATGACGCAGCGCTCGACGACGTGCTGCGCCTCGAAGCCGCGGACCACGCCCGCGCCCTCGCGGACCGCGCCCGGGTGGGCCGCACGACGCGCGACGAGGCACGCCGCTGGGCCGACGAGCGCGTGCGGACGATCTATCGCTTCGACGTGCGCTCGCAGGAGGAGTACGAAGCGGGCCACGTGCCCGGCTTTCGCCATGCACCCGGCGGGCAGCTCGTGCAGGAGACCGACACGTTCGCGCCCGTGCGCGGCGCGCGCGTGATTCTCGCGGACAACGACGGCGTGCGCGCGAACATGACCGCGTCGTGGCTCGCGCAGATGGGCGTGGAGGTGTACGTCGCGGATGGTCTCACGCGCGGCGATTTCAGCGAGGAGGGCCCCACTACCGCCGTGCGCGATGCCCTCGCCGCCCCCGTCGCTCAGGAGGTGACCCCCGCGGAACTCGCGTCGTGGTTACACGAGCCGGGCACCGTCGTGATCGATCTGACCACGAGTACGAACTACGTGAAGCGCCACATTCCGGGCGCCTGGTTCGCCATTCGCTCGCTGCTGGCCGATGCCGTGCATCAGCTGCCGCAGGCGCGCCGCTACGTGCTCACGTGCGGCACCAGTACGCTTGCGCGCTTCGCCGCGCCGGAACTCGCGGCGCTCGTGGACGGCAAGCCCGTGCACGTGCTCGCGGGCGGCACGGCTGCGTGGATCGACGCGGATCTGCCGGTGGAAGCGGGCGAGACGCGGCTCGCTTCGCCGCGCATCGACCATTACCACCGTCCTTATGAAGGCACCGACGTGTCGCGCGACACGATGAACGCCTACCTCGAATGGGAGTGCGGGCTCGTCGCGCAGCTCGCACGCGACGGCACACATGGTTTTTTCGTGATCTGAGTGTCGAACGGCCGGGGGTCGGCGTGTGGGTCCGCATGCACGCGTGTACGCGGGAGATGCGCGAAATTGGTGTAAACGCGGTCTCGATAAATGCCGGTGTTGAGTCTAGATTGTGGGGCACCGAGACACACCGAATAGTCGAGGGACCAGCAAGCCGCGTGAGACGGCTCATCAATCACGGGGATGGCGCGCAGGTCGGAGGCATTCGCCTCCGACCGTGTGCGTCATCTGCGCTCATCCGCTTTCCGCCGCCTGGGTTCGCGCATGTCGCGAGCCTGAAGCGTTCGTCGCTTCTTGGTCGCTTCTTTGCCCCTCCTTCGTCCGTTCTCGCTGTTTTCCCCCGCACACGGTTATGCTGTCGGACATTGCGTTTGGCGCACGCCCGTTCGTGCATGCATTCGACCATGTTCAACCCACACCCTCGCAGGCGGTTCGCGCGCGTGATGCTCATGACCGCGCTGGCCGCCAGCGTCACGCTAGGCGGCTGCGATAGCCGCGAAGGCGACCGGCTCGTGCAGAAACTCAAAGCAATCTTCAACGCCATCAAGCCCGACTTCCTGTTGCTGCGCGGCCTCACGCCCGGCGTTTCCACCGAAGAGCAGGTGCGCGACCAGATGGGCCGGCCCGAGACCGAACGCGTGTTTACCGATGGTTCGAAGCGCCTCGAATATCCGCGCGGCCCGCAAGGGCTCAACACCTACATGGTCGATATCGATCGCGACGGCAAGCTCAGCGCCATCACGCAGGTGCTCACGGCCGAAAACTTCGCGAAGATTCGCCCCGGCATGAGCGAAGACGAAGTGCGCCGCCTGCTCGGCAAGCCCGGCGAGATCGCGGTGTATCCGCTCAAGCCCGAAACGGTGTGGAGCTGGAAGTGGCGCGAAGGCGGGGTCAACGAAGAAGCGTTCTTCAACGTGCACTTCGGGCCCGATGGCCGAGTCTCGACCACCTCGCGTTCCGACATCATCCGCGGACATTAGCGATACTGGCAGCGTACCGGCGACATGTGGGGATAGACCCGCGACCTACGCCTGATCGAAGAGGACCACACAGACTCATGCAACGCAGAATTCGACCTCCGCGCATCGCGCTCGTGCTCGGCGGCGGCGCCGCACGCGGCTGGGCTCATATTGGCGTGATCCGCGCGCTGCACGAGGCAGGCATCAAGCCCGACGTCGTGTGCGGCACGTCGATTGGCGCACTGGTGGGCGCCGTGTACGCGAACGGCGACCTCGACTGGCTCGAAGAATGGGTGGGCCGGCTCACGTGGCAGGCCGTGGTGCGCCTGCTCGACCCGCGCTTCACGGGCGGCGGCCTGCTGGGCGGCCGCAAGCTCATCAATCTCTTCGCCAACCGCTTCGACGGCTGTCTGATCGGCGAGTTGAAGATGCCGTTCACGGCCGTGGCCACCGAACTCGATACGGGCCGCGAGGTGTGGCTCCAGGAGGGCAGCGTGGTGGACGCGGTGCGCGCTTCCATTGCGATTCCGGGCATCTTCACGCCGATCTGGCATGACGGCGCCTGGCTCGTGGACGGCGGGCTCTCGAATCCGGTGCCGGTTTCGGCGGCGCGCGCGCTGCGCGCCGACTGCGTGATCGGCGTGGATCTCAATCACGACATCCTCAATGGCCGCGATCTGGGCGGCGCCGTGGACGACACGCCCGTGCCCGACCCCGACGCGCCGCCGCCCGTCGCGCTGCGCCGCAACGGCAAGCCGTTTCCGCGCTGGCTCCAGCCCGGGCCGCAGACTACTGATGTGCGCGTGCGGCCCGCGCCGGGCGCACGCGTGCCGTCGCTGCTCAACTCCATTGCGCAGAGCATCGACATCATGCAGGTGCGCATCACGCGCAGTCGCCTTGCGGGCGAGCCCGCGGACATCATGATCCAGCCGCGCCTGGGCGGCATGGGCATCTTCGACTTTCACCGCGCGGCGCCTGCCATCGAAGAGGGCAAAGCCGCTGTGGCCTACATGATGCCGGCCATCCGCGCGCGGCTGGGGCTGGACGGGTAAGGCCGAAGCCGAAGCCGGAAAGCAAGCAGACCAGGAAACCAGGAAACCGGAAGAAGACAAGGCGGCGTGGGCGCTCCAGTGCGCCCGCAGCCGCTGCCCGGTCTATCGAAAAAGCGACCGCAAACTTGCGAATTTGCGGCGCACCGACACTGGCTGCAGTCGCTTGACGGCGCGGTGAAGCCCGCCGTGGCGCGGCCTGGCGAGCAGCGATCGCGTCAAGCGAACTTATTGCGTTGCAGCATCGCAACCGCGTCCGATTGAGCAATTCATTTTCGCTTGCGAGTATCCGCGCCATGCCGGACGGCGGCCCGTTGCGGCAAGGCCGACACGGCCTACGTGGCCCGGCCTGCGTGGCCCGACCTGCGCAACCCGCCCCGAACAAAACACCCACGGAGACAACCCAGTGTTCCTGTACGGCTTCGGCCCGATACTTCTTGCCGGCACGGTCCAGACCATCGAGCTTTCCGTGCTCTCGCTTGCCGCCGCCGTGTTGCTCGGCCTCGTGGGCGCCGCGGCGAAGCTCTCGTCGAACCGGCCGCTCGCCGCGGCCGGCACGGCCTACACCACGCTGATCCGCTCGGTGCCCGACCTCGTGCTGATGCTGTTGCTCTTCTACAGCATCCAGATCGCGGTGAACAACGTGACGGACCTGCTCGGCTGGGACCAGATCGACATCGACCCGTTCGTGGCCGGCGTGCTCACGCTCGGCTTCATCTACGGCGCGTACTTCACCGAGACCTTCCGCGGCGCCTTTCTCGCCGTGCCGCGCGGCCAGCTCGAAGCGGGCTACGCCTACGGCATGAGCGGCGCGCGCGTGTTCGCGCGCATCCTCTTTCCACAGATGATGCGTTTCGCGCTGCCCGGCATCGGCAACAACTGGCAGGTGCTCGTGAAGGCCACGGCGCTCGTCTCCATCATCGGGCTCGCCGACGTCGTGAAGGCCGCGCAGGACGCGGGCAAGAGCACCTTCAACATGTTCTTCTTCATTCTCGTGGCGGCGCTCATCTATCTCGCCATCACGACGGTTTCGAACGTCGTGCTGCTGTGGCTGGAACGCCGTTATTCGACTGGCGTGCGGCACGCGGAACTGTAAAGGCTCAGGCGACCATGATCGAAATCCTCACGCAATTCGGGCGCGCGTTTCTCTACTGGGACGGGCAGCGCCTCTCGGGTCTTGCCGTGACGCTGTGGCTGCTGGTGGCTTCGGTGGGCATCGGCTTCGTGATGGCCGTGCCGCTCGCCGTGGCGCGCGTCTCGAAAAAGCGCTGGGTCTCCACGCCGGTGCGCCTCTACACCTACGTGTTTCGCGGCACGCCGCTCTACGTGCAACTGCTGCTCATCTACTCGGGGCTCTACAGCCTCGAGTTCGTGCGCTCGCACACCGTGCTCGACGCGTTCTTTCGCAGCGGCTTTCACTGCGCCATTCTCGCGTTCGCGCTCAACACCTGTGCCTATACGACCGAGATCTTCGCGGGCGCCATTCGCGCCACCTCGCACGGCGAGGTGGAAGCGGCGCGCGCCTACGGCATGACGTGGCTCACGATGTACCGGAGGATTGTGTTACCGTCCGCGCTGCGCCGCGCCCTGCCGCTGTACAGTAACGAGGTGATCCTGATGCTGCATGCCACCACCGTTGCGTTCACGGCCACCGTGCCGGACGTGCTCAAGGTGGCGCGCGACGCGAACTCCGCCACTTACGCCTCGTTCGAGTCGTTCGGGCTCGCGGCCTTGATCTACTGCGCCGTATCGTTCGCGCTCGTGGCGGCGTTTCGCCGCGCCGAACGCCGCTGGCTCGGCTATCTCGCCGTGCGGCAGCATTGAGATTCAAGACACCGAAGCAGTGAGTCAACGGGTTGACCCTGCCGGCCCATATGGCTGCCGGCCCGCATTCTGACTGGGAGAGCATCTTGCCCCAAACCACGCAAACCGAAACCTGCAAGCTGAGCGCGCAGGACATCCACAAGCGCTACGGCGACAACGAAGTGCTCAAGGGCGTCACCCTCAACGCGAAGAAGGGCGACGTGATCAGCATCATCGGCGCGAGCGGGTCGGGCAAGAGCACGTTCCTGCGCTGCATCAATTTTCTGGAGCGGCCCAACGCGGGGCAGATTGTCGTCGACGGCGAGACCGTGCGCACGAAGGCCGACCGCTACGGCAACCTCGAAGTGGCGGACCACAAGCAGTTGCAGCGCATCCGCACGAAGCTCGCCATGGTGTTTCAGCACTTCAACCTCTGGGCGCACATGAACGTGCTGGAAAACGTGATGGAAGCGCCCATCCACGTGCTCGGCGTGCCGCGCCGCGAAGCCGAAGACCGCGCCCGCGAGTACCTCGAAAAAGTGGGCCTCGCGCCGCGCGTGGAGAAGCAGTATCCGTCGCATCTTTCGGGCGGCCAGCAGCAGCGTGTGGCGATTGCGCGGGCGTTGGCCATGCATCCGGACGTGATGCTGTTCGACGAACCGACGTCCGCGCTCGACCCCGAACTCGTCGGCGAAGTGCTCAAGGTGATGCAGAAGCTTGCCGAGGAAGGCCGCACGATGATCGTCGTGACGCATGAGATGGGCTTTGCGCGCAACGTCTCGAATCACGTGATGTTTCTGCACCAGGGCCGCACCGAAGAAGAGGGCACGCCCGGCGAAGTGCTCGGCGCGCCGAAGAGCGAGCGCCTGCGCCAGTTCCTGTCGGGCAGCCTCAAGTAAGGGCGCGCGGCGGTGGCCGTTACCACCGTTACCACCGTCGCCGCTGTTGTCTTTTGAGCAGCATTCCCCATCGCTGTTTTCCCACTCCACACCGCACTCGCGCTGACTTCACGATGGCCCGCACGTCCAGCCCCGCTCGCACCACACAGGTGGCTATCGTGGCCTTGCCGCCCGTGTCGATGTCGGGCGTGGGGCCCATTGTCGATACGCTCAATCTTGCCAACGAGATCGACGGCCGCGCGCTGTACCGCTGGCAGGTGTGCTCGTGGGACGGCCGGCCCGTGCCGCTTGCGGGCGGCGCGCACTGGGCCGCGGACGCCGCGTTCGGCGACGCGCTCGCGTGCGACTGGCTGATCGTCGTGAGCGAGCGCTTTCAGCAGTTCGCCGACTATCGCCTCTTTCTCGCGAGCCTTGCGCGCGTGGGGCAGCGCACGCCGCTCGTGTCGGGCATTCATCACGGCGTCTGGTGGCTCGCCATGGCCGGGCAACTGTCGGGCTACCGCGTGAGCGTGAACTGGGAGGCCTACCAGCAGTTCGCCGAGCAGTTCGAGCGCTCCATCGTCACCCAGCAGATCTTCGAGATCGACCGCGATCGCGCCACCTGCGCGGGCGGCCAGGCCACGCTCGACTTCATGCTCGCGATGATCGGCCGCGACCACGGCCCGGAGCTGGCCGAGCGCATTGCCGACGCAATGGGCACGGGCGCGATTCGCAGCGGCGAGGAGCGTCAGCGCATTCCGTTCGTGACGGCGCCCGGCGAGCGGCATCCGCGCCTGAACGACGCGCTGCTGCTCATGGAAGCGAACATCGAAGACCCGCTGACCACCGACGAAATCGCGAATCTCGTCGGCGTATCGCGCCGGCAACTGGAGCGGCTTTTCCGGCAGTACCTCGGGTCCATGCCGTCGAAGTACTACCTGGGCTTGCGGCTCGCCAAGGCGCGCACGCAGTTGCAGCGCACGAGCAAGTCGGTGGTGCAGATCAGTCTCGCGTGCGGATTTTCGTCGGCGGCGCATTTTTCGAACGCGTACCGCGAGCGCTTCGGCGTGACGCCGCGCGAGGACCGGCGCAACTGGATCGAAAAGCAGCACGGCGGGGCGGCGGGCGAGGGCGGCCGGCCAACCCGGTTGACGGCCGACGAGCCGCGTGCCACGGCGCTGATCGAACGGCCCGACGAAGACGGCTTCGAGCGCTGAGGGTGCATCGCGCATCGCGGCATGCAGGAACGGCAAGCCCGATAGAACGCGTCGCCTTCACGCAAGACGGTACCGGCAGGGTTTCCTACACTACTTTCATTAGCGCCTCGCGCGACTTCCCACAGGATTGGCCATGAACGACCTGACAGTGACCCGACAGACCTTCGACGAAGTGATGGTGCCCGTGTTCTCGCCCGCGGCATTCGTGCCGGACCGCGGCGAGGGCTCGCGCGTGTGGGACACCGAAGGCCGCGACTACATCGACTTCGCCGGCGGCATCGCGGTCACGGCGCTCGGCCACGCACATCCGGCCCTGCTCGACGTGCTGCGCGAGCAGGGCGGCAAGCTCTGGCACATCGGCAACGGCTACACCAACGAGCCCGTGTTGCGCCTCGCGAAGCGTCTGGAAGCGCTGACCTTCGCCGACCGCGCGTTCTTCGCGAACTCGGGCGCGGAAGCGAACGAGGCCGCGCTCAAGCTCGCGCGCCGCGTCGCGTTCGACCGCTTCGGCGCCGACAAGTACGAGATCGTGTCCTTCACGCAGTCGTTTCATGGCCGCACCTTCTTCACCGTGAGCGTGGGCGGCCAGCCCAAGTATTCCGAGGGCTTCGGCCCGGTGCCCGAGGGCATTCGCCATCTGCCGTACAACGACATCGAGGCGGCGAAAGAGGCGATCGGCGCGAAGACGTGCGCCGTGATCGTGGAGCCGGTGCAGGGCGAGGGCGGCGTGATTCCCGCTGACCCCGTGTTTCTGCGCACGTTGCGCGAGCTGTGCGACGCGCACGGCGCCGTGCTGATTTTTGACGAGGTACAAACGGGCGTGGGCCGCACGGGCCACTTCTACGCGTATCAGGGCACGGGCGTGACGCCCGACATCCTCACCACGGCGAAGGCGCTCGGCAACGGCTTTCCGATCGGCGCGATGCTCACCACGAACGAACTCGCCGCGCACTTCAAGGTGGGCGTGCACGGCACGACGTACGGCGGCAATCCGCTCGGCGCGGCTATCGCGGAAAAGGTGGTGGAGATCGTGAGCGACCCCGCGGTGCTCGCCGGCGTGAACGAGCGCGGCGAAGCGATTCGCGCGAAGCTCGCGGCGCTCAACGCACGCTTTGGCATCTTCCGGGAGGTGCGCGGCAAGGGCCTGCTGATCGGCGCGGAACTGACCGAAGCGTGGCAAGGCCGCGCGAAAGACTTCCTCACCGCTGCGGCGAAGCGCGGCGTGATGATGCTGATTGCCGGCCCCGACGTGCTGCGCTTCGCGCCGTCGCTCATCATGCCGATGGACGACCTGAACGAAGGCTTCGCGCGCATCGAACAGGCTATCGAAGACGTGGTCGGCACCGCTTCGAGCGTTGCGGCCGAAGCCGCGGCGCGCTGAACGGCACGCCGAACGGTGCGCTTCGCGCATTCATCTACCTACTGGAACGACGATGCTATTCGTACGCCCCGCGCGACTGGCTGATCTGGACGCGATCGCCCACATGGCACGCACCGCGCAGCCGGTGCTGCATTCGCTGCCGCACGACCGGCAGGCGCTGGAGGCGCGCATCGCGCTCTCCGAAGATTCGTTTCGCGCCGACGTCGATTTCCCCGGCGAAGAGTTCTACCTGTTCGTGCTCGAAGACAGCGAAACGGGCAGCCTGCTCGGCACGGCGAGCATCGTGGCGGCCGCAGGCTACTCCGAACCGTTCTACGCGTTTCGCAACGACGCGCTGATTCACGCGTCGCGCGAACTGCACGTGAACCGCAAGATTCACGCGCTCACCATGTCGCACGAACTGACGGGCAGGAGCCGGCTGGCGGGCTTCTATATCGAGCCGTCGCTGCGGGCAACGGCGGCGGCGCATTTGATGTCGCGCGCCCGCATGATGTACATCGCGGCGAACCGCAAGCGCTTCACGCCCGAGGTCTTCTCGCTGCTGCTCGGCGTAACGGACGAATCGGGCGTGTCGCCGTTCTGGGAAGCGGTGGGCCGCAAGTTTTTCGGGCGCGACTTCCGCGAGATCGAAGTGGCCTCGGGCGGGCGCAGCCGCACCTTCATCGCCGAAGTCATGCCGAGCTATCCGCTCTACGTGCCGCTGCTGCCTGAAGCGGCGCAGCGCGTGCTGGGCGAGCCCGACGAGAAGGCGCTGCTCGCGTGGGAGATTCATCTGGAGGAAGGCTTCGAGACGGACCGCTTCGTCGATATCTTCGACGCCGGCCCCGTACTTACGGCGCAGGTGGATCGCACGGCGTCGGTGCGCAGCAACGAAACGCGTGCGGTGCGCGAAGACGGTGAAGCGTCGGCGAGCACCGCAGCGTACCTCGTGGCCCGCAACCATGCCGACGACTTCCGCTGCGTGCTGGCCGAATTGCCGGTGCCAGTGGAAACCCACAGCCACGCGAGCCGCAGCGATGCATGCACGAGCCGTCACCGCGGGGAGGCAAACGCACCGCTCACCGCCGCCGCGCGCGCGGTACTCGGCGTGCAGGAAGGCGACGCCGTGCGCTGCGTGCGCCTGCATCGCGACGAAGAAGGCGCGGAAGATGCGCAAGACACACAAGACAGCGGCCCCTACCCAACCAGGGATGAACCGATGGGAGACGCACCATGATCGTCGTTCGCGTCGTGCAGACGGGCGATGTGGACGCGCTCGTCGGGCTCGCCCAGGAAACGGGGCCGGGCCTCACCACGTTCAAGCCGGACCGCGAGGCGCTCGCCGCGCGCATCGCGCGCGCTCTGCGCACGATGGAAGACCGCGCCGAGCCGTACGAGAAGGGCTACTTCTTCGTGATGGAAGACACGGCCACGGGCGACGTGGCGGGGGTCTGCGGCATCGAAACCGCCGTGGGCCTGCAGCAGCCGTTCTACAACTACCGCGTGAGCACGGTGGTGCACGCGAGCCAGGACCTCGGCATCTGGACGCGCATGCGCGCGCTCAACATCTCGCACGACCTCACGGGCTACGCCGAAGTCTGCTCGCTGTTCCTCTCGCCGCGCTATCGCACGAGCGGTGTGGGCGGGCTGCTTTCGCGTTCGCGCTTCATGTTCATCGCGCAGTTTCGCGAGCGCTTTCCGCAACGCATCTGCGCCGAATTGCGCGGCCATTTCGATGCGGACGGCACCTCGCCGTTCTGGCGCGCGGTGGGCTCGCACTTCTATCAGATCGACTTCAACGCCGCGGACTATCTGAGTTCGCATGGCCGCAAGGCGTTTCTCGCGGAGCTGATGCCGCGCTATCCCGTCTACGTCGAACTGCTGCCCGAGGAGGCGCAACGCGCCGTGGGCCTCACGCACAGCGACACGCTGCCCGCGCGCCGTATGCTCGAAGCCGAAGGGCTGCGCTACGAGAACCACGTCGACATCTTCGATGCAGGTCCGGTGCTCGAATGCCATATCGCGGACCTGCGCACGGTGCGCGAAAGCGTGGTCGTGCCGGTGGAGATCGTCGCGGCACATGAGCCTTCGAGCGCTGCCGCGGAGGTCCGCTCGCTGGTATCGAACACGTCGCTTGCCGACTTTCGCGTGGGCGTTGCGCCGGGCGTCGTGGAAGACGGCGTGTTCCGCCTCTCGCCCGACGAAGCCGCCGCGCTGCGCGTGGCCGCGGGCGACCCCGTGCGCGTGCTGCCGCTCAAACAGAAACAGGGATGACTATGAACGAGCTTTTCATCGACGGCGAATGGGCCGCCGCCAGCGGCCCCGCCTTCGCCTCGCGCAACCCCGGCACCGGACAGACCGTGTGGGAAGGCCGCAGCGCATCGGCTGAAGACGTGGACTATGCCGTGCGTAGCGCGCGCCGCGCGTTCGCCGCGTGGTCGCACACGACGCTCGACGAGCGTTGCGCGATCGTGCGCCGGTTCGCCGCGCTCATCAACGAACGCAAGGAAACGCTTGCCGAAGCCATCGGCCGCGAAACCGGCAAGCCGCTCTGGGAGGCGCGCACGGAAGTGGCGTCCATGGCGGCCAAGGTCGAGATCTCGATTCAGGCCTACCACGAGCGCACCGGCGAAAAGCGCACGCCGATGGCCGACGGCGTGGCCGTGCTGCGGCATCGTCCGCATGGCGTCGTGGCTGTGTTCGGTCCGTACAACTTCCCGGGGCATTTGCCGAACGGGCACATCGTGCCGGCGCTGATCGCGGGCAATACGGTGGTGTTCAAGCCTTCGGAACTCGCGCCCGATGTGGCGCGGGCCACGGTCGAAGTGTGGCAGGCCGCGGGCTTGCCCGCGGGCGTGCTCAACCTCGTGCAAGGCGAGAAGGACACCGGCGTGGCGCTCGCGAGTCACCGGCAGATTGACGGCCTGTTTTTCACGGGCAGCTCGAACACGGGCACGCTGCTGCATCGCCAGTTCGGTGGGCGCCCCGAGATCGTGCTCGCGCTGGAGATGGGCGGCAACAACCCGCTCGTGGTGGCGCCCGTGGCCGATCTCGACGCGGCCGTGCATCACACGATTCAGTCCGCGTTTCTCTCGGCGGGGCAGCGCTGCACCTGCGCGCGCCGCATTCTCGTGCCGCGCGATGCGTTCGGCGACCGCTTCGTCGAACGCTTTCGCGACGTGACCTCACGCATCGAAGTGGGCGAGTACAACGCCGACCCGCAACCGTTCATGGGCGCCGTGATCTCCGCACGCGCCGCGGCGCGGCTCGTGGAGGCGCAGACGCATCTGCTCGCGAACGGCGCCAAGGTGCTGCTGAAGATGGAACAGCGCGACCCGTCGCTCGGCTTCGTGAGCCCCGCGATTCTCGACGTAACGAACGCGAGCGACCTGCCCGACGAAGAGCACTTCGGCCCGCTCGCACAGATCGTGCGCTACGCGACGTTCGAGGAAGCGATGGAGCGCGCCAACGATACCGCCTACGGTCTCTCGGCCGGCCTGCTCGCCGACGACGAAGCGCTCTGGGCGCGTTTTCGCGGCCAGATTCGCGCGGGCATCGTCAACTGGAACCGGCCGACCAATGGCGCCTCGAGCGCCGCGCCGTTCGGCGGCACCGGGCGCTCCGGCAACCATCAGCCCAGTGCGTATTACGCGGCGGACTACTGCGCCTACCCGATGGCGTCGGTGGAAAGCGCCGAGCTGCACATGCCCGCGAGCGTTTCGCCGGGCCTTCATTTCTGAGGATCGACGCGATGCAAGCCTTTGAAGCGAATTTCGACGGACTCGTGGGGCCCACCCACAACTACGCCGGGCTCTCGTTCGGCAACGTGGCGTCGAAGAACAACGAGAAGTCCGTTGCCAACCCGAAGGCCGCCGCGAAGCAGGGCCTGCGCAAGATAAAGCAGCTCGCGGACCTTGGCTTCCAGCAGGGCGTGCTGCCGCCGCAGGAGCGGCCTTCCGTGCGCCTGTTGCGCGAACTGGGTTTCTCGGGCAACGAAGCCGCAATGATGGCGCGCGCCGCGAAAGACGCGCCCGAATTGCTCGCCGCCGCCAGCTCGGCCTCGGCGATGTGGACCGCCAACGCCGCGACGGTGAGCCCGTCCGCTGACACGCACGACGGCCGCGTGCACTTCACGCCCGCGAACCTGTGCAGCAAGCTGCATCGCGCCATCGAACACGAATCCACGCGCCGCACGCTGCGCGCCATTTTCGCGGACCCGGCGCATTTCGAAGTGCACGACGCGCTGCCGGGCACGCCCGCGCTGGGCGACGAGGGCGCGGCGAACCATACGCGTTTTTGCGCCGAATACGGCTCGCACGGCGTCGAGTTTTTCGTCTATGGCCGCAGCGAATACCGGCGCGAGCGCGAGCCGAAGCGTTACCCGGCGCGTCAGAGCTTCGAGGCGAGCCGCGCTGTTGCGCATCGCCACGGGCTAGACGAAGACGCGACTGTCTTCGCCCAGCAAAATCCGGACGTGATCGACGCGGGCGTGTTCCACAACGACGTGATCGCCGTGGGCAATCGCCACACGTTGTTCTGCCATCAGCGCGCGTTTGTCGAGCAGCAGCAGGTGTACGACACGCTGCGCGAGAAGCTCGCGAAACTCGGTGCGCCGTTCGAGGTGATCGAGGTACCCGAAGCGGCGGTGAGCGTGGAAGACGCCGTGTCGTCGTATCTGTTCAACAGCCAGTTGCTCACGCGTGCGGACGGCCGTCAGGTGCTCGTCGTGCCGCAGGAGTGCCGCGAGAATGCGCGCGTGGCGACGTATCTGGATGGTCTTGCCGCAGGCAGCGGTCCCATTGATGACGTGCTGGTTTTCGATCTGCGCGAGAGCATGAAGAACGGCGGCGGCCCCGCGTGCCTGCGCCTGCGCGTGGTGCTCAACGAAGCGGAGCGGGCGGCGGTGGCGCCGGGCGTGTGGATCGACGACGCGCTGTTCGGGCGGCTCGATGCGTGGATCGAGCGGCACTATCGCGACCGGCTTGCGCCCACGGATCTGGCCGACCCGCATCTGCTGGTGGAATCGCGCACGGCGCTCGACGAACTCACGCAGATTCTCGGTCTCGGTTCGCTGTATGACTTCCAGCGCTGAGCCGGGCGGGAGGCTTCACTTGAGCACGCACGGGGGCACGCCGGCCGAGATGCTCGGAGACTTCCTCGCGTTCACGCTGGCGGGCCGGCGTCTCGCGTCGCATGAAGCGCAGGGAGCCACTGCGCACGGCGTGCGCTGGCGCTGGCACGACGAAGGCGTGCTGCAACTCGAACCCGCTGACAACGCGAGCAGCGGGCGCAGCGTCGTCGCCTCGGCGGGCGTGCATGGCGACGAGACTGCGCCCATCGAACTGCTGTCGCGGTTCGTCAGCGACATCGCAACGGGGCGCGCCGCGCTGGCGTGTCGCCTCCTCGTCGTGCTGGGCAACATTGCGGCAATGCGTGCTTCGTGCCGCTATCTCGACGACGATCTCAACCGGCTCTTCAGTGGGAGGCACGCGCAACTTGAAGCAAGCCGCGAGGCGCCGCGCGCCGCCGCGCTCGAACGTGCAGCAAACCGCTTCTTCGACGATGCGCCCACCGCACCGGGCGCGCGTTGGCACATCGACATGCACACGGCGATTCGCGCCTCCGTATTCGAGCAGTTCGCGCTGCTGCCCTACACGGGTGCGCCGCCCACGCGCACGATGTTCGAATGGCTCGCCGACGCGCGCATTGCCGCCGTGCTCATTCACACGGCGAAGGGCGCGACCTATTCGCACTACACGGCCGAACGTTGCGGGGCGATAGCGTGCACGCTGGAACTTGGCAAGGTGCGGCCCTTCGGTGCGAACGATCTCACGCGCTTCGCGGGCGCGGACCTCGCGCTGCGGCGGCTGGTGAGTGGCAGGACCGGCGAGGCTGCGGCACCGCTGCCGCGCGTCTTCACCGTGATCGACCAGATCACGAAGCAAAGCGAAGCGTTCGAACTCTTTCTCGCGCCCGACGTGCCCAACTTCACGCCGTTCGAAAAGGGCACGCTGCTCGCGCGCGACGGCGATTACCACTACGCGGTGCGCCACGACGAAGAGCGCATCGTGTTTCCGAATCCCACTGTGAAACCGGGGCTGCGCGCGGGATTGCTCGTAGTCGATACGACGCGTGAGACGCTGGCGTCGCTGAGTTGAGGCGATTGGCTTCGGCGGTCCGCTTCTTTGGCTCGATTTCTATTGCTGGACCTTCATCGCTGGACTTCAGTCGCTGAGCGTCGATCGATCTCGTTCGCCCTCACGCGGATCGTGCCGTTACAAGCCTTGTAGAGCCTTGCCTGAGCGCGACGCGAAATTGCATCTTCGTGAGACGGTGCTTGCGCGCTTCGAAGTGCTGAGTCGGGCGGCCAGATTTGAATTCCGCGCCATCGCCTTTGCTGGCTCAGGCACCGATACGAACCACGCATCTGTAGAATCACGCGCTCGCCGCTGTTGCGGCGCATCACAATGGCGTGCCGCATTTGAGCGGACATTTTGTCGTTGCGATGCTGCGCTACCGGAATCGGCCGATGTCAGCTCGTGCCGCTTCCGGCCGCACGAACCGTTTGTGTTTTCGTATCCATTGACCCCGCAAAGGGCGCCTTCATGAAATTGAACTCGAAATTGAACTGGAAGAGTATGGCCGCCGGCGCGTTGTTCGGCGCGGCAGCACTGGCAACGAGCGGCGCGATGGCCGCCGAGATCAAGGAAATCCGCTTCGGCCTGGAGGCGTCGTATGCGCCGTTCGAGTCGAAGACGCCGGCGGGTGACCTGCAAGGCTTCGACGTCGATGTTGGCAATGCCGTGTGCGCGAAGCTGAAGGCCAAATGCGTGTGGGTCGAGAATTCGTTCGACGGCCTGATTCCCGCGTTGGAGGCACGCAAGTTCAACGCGATCAACTCGGACATGACGATCACCGACCAGCGGCGCCAGGCGATCGACTTCACCGATCCCATCTACACCATCCCCAACCAGATGATCGCGAAGAAGGGCAGCGGCTTGCAGCCCACGGCGGCGTCGCTGAAGGGCAAGCACGTGGGC
Source organism: Paraburkholderia sp. A1RI_3L (assembly GCF_048957895.1). Taxonomy (NCBI): domain Bacteria; kingdom Pseudomonadati; phylum Pseudomonadota; class Betaproteobacteria; order Burkholderiales; family Burkholderiaceae; genus Paraburkholderia; species Paraburkholderia sp. A1RI_3L. Next base: position 22,223 of record NZ_JARCHA010000003.1, on the reverse strand, counting down.
GTGCTGCAAGGCACGATCCAGGAAACATACGCGAAAGCGCGCTGGGCGCCCGCAGGCGTGGACGTCGTGCCTTACCAGACGCAGGACCAGATCTACGCGGACCTCGCGGCGGGCCGGCTGGATGCTTCGTTCCAGGACGCCGAGGCGGCATCGAAGGGGTTCCTCAGGCGTCCGCAGGGCGCAGGCTTCGAGTTCGCCGGACCGCCCGTGAGCGACGAAAAGCTGCTGGGCGCGGGCGTGGGATTTGGCGTGCGCAAGGGCGACAAGGTGCTCAAAGATGCGCTGAACGGCGCGCTCAAGGAGCTGAAGGCCGATGGGACGATCGATCGGCTGGCGGGGAAGTATTTTGATGTGAAGGTGGTGGTGAAGTAGGGTTTGCCTGTTGGTTGAAGAGCAGTGAGGATGGCCGCGGGAACGCGGCCGTTTTTTGGGGGAATGGCGCTTGACGGACGCTTGGCGGACCCCTTAACGGACTCCTTAACGGACCCTTCGCAGATGTCCGTTGGCTCGGCAAGCTAATCACGGCTCGTGCGCGGGTAACGGACGTCTTCGACCGCTTTACGCCCTGGCTTGCTTTGCCGGCGCCGCCTTCGCGGCTGTACCGTTCAGGCCGTGAGCATATTCAATCTGCGCACGGGTCTTTCACTTTCACTTCATTGCTTGACCCTGAGTAGTTGATCGCCGTGCGGCGGCGGTGCCGAAGACTAATATCGCCTTTGGCGCTGAAAGCTCAGCGTTGCCGGTAGCCGGGACAACGAAGGTCGGTACCGCAAAGCGGTCGCGAATCATGGGAGGGAAGGGCCTTGGTGCGCTTCGCCTCCCATTACATCTTGTTCCGCTTCTTTGGGCAGCCTCGTAACCCAATGGAATCAAAGCGCCTGTACCTGCACCACCTGTCCTGGCTGGCCCGCCACCTGAGGTGCGATCACCAGATAGCGTCGCGTGCCGTCCGTTTGCGCATCGTTGACCGAAACCACCTGGCGGATCTGCCCTATGGCATTCACGATGGCGGAGCCGGCCGGGTTCGTCATGAAGTTTGCGAGGCTCTCGATCGCACCGCTGCCGTCTGGATTGTTCGATAGACCCAAAACGTAGGGCTGTTTAGGGTTGAGGCCGGTCACAGAGGCCTGCAGAACCTGGAGCAGTCCCTGGTCGAACAGCGCCACGCTGGTCGGCGACTGCCCGGACGATTGCGCTTTCGAACCTGCCGAAACCATTTGAATGTGCGCCGTCTTGCCCGCAACGCCCAGCGGTTGCAGATTCTGCGTACCGTCGCCATCCGGCACCGCGTCGGGCACATAGGTTACGGCTTGCGGCGCCTGACCAATCGGCACCTGCGCGATCACCTTGTTGGTGGTCGTATCGATTGCGGCGAGGGCATCGCCGTTTTCCAGTCCCACGTAGATACGCGAACCATCGCCCGATGGCCAGAGCCCGTGCGGCAGGTTGCCGACGGGAATCGTCGCGACCTGGGCGTAGTTGTCGGTCCGGAAGACCTTCACCTCATTGAGGCCACCCACCGTCACGTACGCGAACATACCGTTGGCGTTCCTGACGATATTCACGTGGTTCGTAATGGGACCCGTGTCGAGTGTCTTGAGCAGCCTGAACGGCGGCTTTGCTTCGAATACCTGCGTGCGGCCCACGTCCTTGAGGGTGAACCAGACCTGCTTGCCGTCCGGCGTCGCCGCGATGTTCGGGCAAAACGGGCTGTCCTGCTTCACCCTGGCGACGATCTGATGATCCGCAACCGATACGACGTCTGTTTCCGGGTTGAACGACGAGCAGACATAGCCGTACTTGCCGTCGGGCGAGAAGATCTGCATGCCGGGGCCGGCCGGGGTCGTGATCCTCGTCTTTTCCTCGAATGTCTTTCCGTCGAGCACCGCGACGTAGTTCTCGCCGCGCACCGTAACCCAGACTTCCTTGCCATCCGGCGTAAAGAACGCTTCGTGGGGCGAACGTCCTACGTACGTCACGTGTTTGACCGCATTTGTTGCGGTATCGATGAACGACACGGAGTTGGACCCGATCGACACGACAGCGAGCGTTTTGTGGTCGGGCGAGAAGCCCATGCCGTGCACCAGCACCTGGCCGCGATAGAGCGGACTGAAATTACCCGGCGAAGGGTCGCCGAGGCGAATCACGCCGAGCAGCCGGTTGTCGGCCGGGTCGGTTACGGAGACGGTGTTTGAAAACTGCTCCGCCGCGTACACGCGATCGTGGTGACTTACCGGCACGTCCGGCACAGATGCTGCGCCGGGTGCCTGGCCGGCGAATGTGGCAGTGGACAGCGCAAGCGCGATTGTGCCCGCGAGCGTATCGAGCCGGAAAAAGCGAGGTTTCATCAGTTTTCCCTGGTGGGTGACATCTGGCCTGAGTGGTTCATCTGCATGTGCATTGCGCTATTGCTGTGCGCAGCACTTGCTGTCGACGCGGCGCGAGTGGCGCCGATCTGGTCAGGAGCCGGGACCGATGGCGGAAGCGTCTGCCCCAGCGCCATACGCATCGCTACGATTTCCTGCTGTTGCTCGACGACGATCTCCTGCGCGATACGGCGCAACTGCTCGTTCTTGCCGTAGCGCAATTCGGCCTGCGCCATGTCGATGGCGCCCTGATGGTGCGGAGCCATCATCGCAACGAAGTCCCGGTCGATGTCGCCGGTGGGATTGACGGTCATGGCGTCCATCATCTTCGTCATGGCGACGTCGTTCTCCTTCAGATAGGCCGCCTCCGGCCCGGGTACCAGACCCGCTGCCTGATCGATCTGAGGGAGCGCAGTGAACAGCAGAAGGGCCGCGGCCTGCGGCCATGGCCTAAGGGATCGCATTCATCATCTCCTCATGGGTGGATGTTGCTGCAGGGCGAACACGGCCCACGAGGCTTTATTCCTGCGATGGAAAACAATTCATAGAGATACGGGCAGGACTGCTGCAGGAAAAGCAGCCGCCCAATTCGACATGACAATTTGATATTCCGCCGCTACCACAGATGTATTTTCTGTATGGCAAGTAGCGCTCTACATGGCATTCATCCAATGCCTTTGAAGAAGACACTGTGATGAACACGAAAGCGTATGGCGCATTGGACCTGCAACCGCGTAAAGACCCATCCCCACCCTCAACCTCCCTCCCACTGTGCCGTAATCCAGAACGTGATGTCGCAATGTATCCACGCAAACGTAAGCGAATCGAAGGCACGTAACGAGACGAAAGCGGCATGGAAAAACAGGTCGAAACCACTAGCCATCCGCTGCCAGCACCCAACCCGCCAGGATAGAATTTGACCTTGTTTTCGCGGCCCGCAAACGGTTCACACCTGGCCCGCACGCAAGCGGTGTCACACCGCATCGAAGCAAGCACGCAAGCACCGCGATACACAGAAAAGCCGCACACACCACCACAAAGACTCACACGAACACCAAGGCGCGACGCGCTTCCCGGGGGACCGCAATGACGACAAGAGCAGCCGCAAGGGCAGGGGCCGAGACGGGCGAAGAATCGGGCCGCGAACCGGGCAAGCAGCACGGCGGCTACGAAGTGGAGTTCGCGCGCCAGCCCATTCTCGATCGCGACGGCATGCTCTGCGCGTTCGAGTTCAAGAGCCGCATCGTCGCGCCCGAGCATGACGACAGCGACGACGATGACGATACCCCCGAGCTGCGTCTCGCCCGCCGCGAACGGCGTGCGGCGGCCGCGTTCATCGAGGCGCTCACGCATCGCGACGTGCGCGGTGCGCTCGCCGGCCACGCGGGTTATGTCGACGCAACGCGCGCGATGCTGCTCGACGAACTGGTGCAACGCATTCCGCCCGAGCGCTTCACGTTCGAACTCGCGCCCGACATCGAAGTGGACAGCGAACTCATCGCGCGTCTCGTCACGCTGCACGCGCGCCGCTATCGCTTCGTGCTGGACGCGGTGACCCAGGCTGACGAAACGCTTGCGAAGCTGCTGCCCTACGCGGAGGCGGTCAAGATCGATCTGCGGCTCATTTCGCGCGCGCTATTGCCGAAATTCGCGAGCGTGCTCAAGTCCGCGGGCAAGCTGCTCATTGCGCTCGGCGTCGACTCGCAGGCCGACTTCGAACTGGCACGCGACCTCGGCTTCGACCGCTTCCAGGGCTATTTCTTCGCGCTGCCGCATGCGTCCAGCACGCGGCGGCCCAGCGCGCCGCGTCACGCGCTGCTCAACCTGCTGAAGCTGCTGTCAGCGGACCCCACGGTCGCGCAGCTCGAAGCCGAACTGAAGCTGAACCCGGTGCTCGTCATGCACCTGATGCGCCTCGCCAATTCGAGCGCATTCGGTCTGGGCCACAAGGTCACGACGTTGCGCGAGGCCATCAACGCCACGGGCACGAATCGCATTGCGCGCTGGACCCAGCTGCTGCTCTATGCCGACGGCCGCAAGGTCTCGCTCGAAGACGATCCGCTCCTGCAACTCGCCGCTACGCGCGCGCGTTTCATGGAGCTGGCGGTGGGTCAGTTGCCCGATGCGGGCCGCGACGAGGCCGACGCGGCGTTTCTCGTGGGCGTGTTTTCGTTCGTCGATGCGGTGTTCGGCGGCACGCTGGAAAGCACGCTCGACGCACTCACGATGTCACGCACCATCCGCGAGGCCATTCTGCATCGCGAAGGCCCGCTGGGACGCCTGTTGACGGTGGTGGAACGGCTGGAGCGCGCGGCGTGGGACGAGGTCGATGCCGTCTGCGCGGAGCTTGCGCCTTTCACGACGCGCGACGCTGTCGCGCTGGCGCTTGCTGCCGGCGAATGGGCGGGCATGGCGGACCATCATGCCGAAGCGGAAGGGTTGGAGCGGATCGAAGACTGATCGGTCGATCCGTGGAAGGAATGAGTCACTGAGAGGAAAGCGCGCCGCCGCAATCGCGGCGCCGTATAGCCCATCAAACGGCACTTCAAGCAGCACCGCTCGCGCGCCGCCGCTATTGCACCTCGATTTCCCGCGCCGGCACCGACACGAAGAACCGCCCCAGCTCGCGCGCCAGTTCATTGAGCGCGCTCATGGCCTGCGGCGTGATCTTGCGCGGCTCGTGCGCGTCGGACCAGTCGCCGTAGAGCAGGGCAACGGGCGCGCCGCCTTCGGCGGCCACGGGCAACAGCACGAACGCGCGTGCGTCATCGAAGGCGTGGCGGAACCACGCCGGCAGCCGCGTTACCATCTTCGGATCGCGCGCATTCTCGATATAGATGCCCACCGCGTTCGCAATCGCGAGATGGAATACGTCCGGCTGGAACGCGGCGTCGAAGGCGAGCTTCGGCAGCGCCTGCTCCACGCCTGGGCCGAAGCCGAACTTCGCCTCGAAGGCGTTCGAGCCGCGCCGCACGAACACGATGGTGCGCGTGAAGCCGAGTCCGGCGAGCACGGTTTCGGAGGCCAGTGCGAGCGCGGGCTGCAACGAGTTGTCGGGCGGCAAGGCCCGCAGGTCTGCGACGCCGGCAGCAATGCGCGCTTCGGGGTCGAGCGCTTCGCGGGCAATCGCATCGGCGTTGGCCCGCAGTTCCATGATTTCGCGCATCACGCCTTCGCCGGCTTCCTCGCGGGCCAGCGCCACGCTCATTTCCACGAGCACTTCGGGGTCAGTGGAGAGGGCGCGGCTGTAGCGGTGCGCGAGATCGGTGATGTGCGCCTCGCGTTCGCGCGGGTCGATGTCGGGCGCGATCAGCACGCTCGCCACGTCGGTCGAATAGTTGGTGGTGGCGCGCAGCCACTGGATGGAGCGTGGTTCGTCGGCGGCGTGCGGGTCGTAATGGCTCATGCCCGCGCGGATCGTTTCGGGCAGGCGCCAGCGCGACGCGGCTTCGAGCCCGAGTTCGTCGAAGGTGACACCGAGCACGGCAACGCTCGCTTCGTTCTCGTCGGCGCCGTCGTTGCAGCGCCGGCGAATCTGGTCCCACTCCGCTTCCAGATAGAACACGACGAGCAGCTTGCCCACCTGGCGCATCAGCGTGCAGACCACGGCTTCTTCGCCCACGCGCAGGTCGCCGTGCTCCGTGAGCTTGCGCGCGACGCAGCCCGAAAGCATGGTGCGGTTCAGTTCGAGCTTGGCGTCGATGCGGCGCGGCGCGGAATGATGGAAGTGATCGACCAGCTTGAGGCCCACCACGAGGTGGCCAACGGCGTCCATGCCGAGCACCATCAGCGCGCGCGTGACGGTGGTGATGTTGCCGCCGAAGGCCATGTACATGGCCGAGTTGGCGAGGCGCAGCACTTTCTGCGTGAGCGCGAAATCGGAGAGCACCACCTGCACGAGTGCGGCGAAGTCGAGGTCGTCGTTGCCCATCGCCGCCACTGTCGTGCGCAGCGACTGCGACAGCATCGGGAAGTCGCCGCGCTCGTTCATGCGCGCCCATAGCCTGTCGAGTACCGCCGCCTTTACCGTCTGCCCCATGTCAATTCCGCGAAAACCCTGCCAGTCCTCGTCCGGCCACTTGCACCACGAGGCGCCGCCGCCGGCCGTCGATAAGATGTGCTGCACGCATCAGGCCGCCGCATGGAGATGGAGTTCGCGCGCTTCGAAGCGCTGCGCGAGCTCGTCGGAGGGCAACGCCTTGCACACCAGCCATCCCTGTATGTGGTCGCAGCCCATCTCGGTCAGCAATGTGCGCTGGGCTTCGGTCTCCACGCCCTCGGCCACGAGTTCGAGGTCCAGCGTGCGCGCAAGCCCCACCACCGCGTTGACGATGGCCTGATCGTTGCGCGAGGTTAGCAGATTTTCGACAAAGCTCCGGTCGATCTTGAGTTTGGCGAGGGGAAACCGTTGCAGGTATGCAAGGCTCGAGTAGCCGGTGCCGAAGTCGTCCACGGCAAAACGGATGCCGATAGCCGTTAATTCCTCGAGCAGCACTTTTGCGTGCGCCGGGTCGTGCATGAGCAGGCTTTCGGTAATCTCGAACACGAGCCGGCACGGGTCGAGCCCGGTGAGGCGAATGGCTTCGCGCACGCTGTCGGTGAAGCGCGGATTGCGGAACTGCTGCGCGGAAACATTCACGGCCACGTATTGCAGCGCGATGCCCTGGGCGTCCCACTGGATCAGCTGCATGCAGGCGGCCCGCAGCACCCAGTTGCCGAGATAGTTGATGAGCCCCACCGACTCGGCGAGCGGAATGAACATCGAAGGCGGCACGAGCCCGTGCACCGGATGCTGCCAGCGGATCAGCGCTTCCACGCCCACCACGCCGCGCGTCTGGCTGCTCGTGATGGGCTGGAAGTGCAGCGAGAACTCGCCGTTGCGCACGCCGTCGTAAAGGTCCGATTCGAGCTTGAGGCGCTGGGCGTCGCTCGGGTCGTTGTCGGGCACGTGGAAGGCGAGCGTGTTGCCGCCCGCGGCCTTGGCCTGCTGCAGCGCCTGGTCCGCCCAGCGCTGCAGCCGCGTGTCGCCCGCGGCGGTGCCGGGGCTGTCCGGCGTATCGGAGGCGTGCCGGGCGTCCGGGTAGAGCGCGATGCCGATGCTCGCCGACAGATGCACGGGCTGGTCGCGGTACGCGTACGGCTGCAGGATCGAGGTCAGCATGCGCCGCGCGAGCGACTCCGCGTGCAGCGAGACGGCCGTCGCGTCGGGACGCATGGCGTTCGAGGGAATCAGGATCGCGAACTCGTCGCTGCCTACGCGGGCCACGGTTTCGTGCTCGCCCACGAGGTGCGTGAGCCGGCGCGCGGTATCGCAAAGCATGGCGTCGCCCGCGTCGTAGCCGAGCGCCCGGTTGATGCGCTGATAGTCGTCCACGTCGAGCAGCAGCAGGGCGGCGGGCAGGCCGGTCTCGTCGGCGGTGCGCTGCGCCGCGGCGAGCGCCGGCGCGAGCGCGGTCACGTTGGGCAGGCCCGTGAGCTTGTCGTGATTGAGCGCGTGGGTCAGCTGGACCTGCGTGGCCTGCCAGGCCGAAACGTCGAAGCCGGCAATGGCGTAGCCGTCCACGCCGTCGTGCGGATTCTTCACGACGCGCAGCTCGACGGCCACGGGGTAGGTGAGCGACTTGACGAGATTGAGCGTGTCTTTTTCCACCACACCGCTTTGGGCTGCGCGCGCCAGCAGCGCATCGACGCGGGCGATGTCCGACGCAGCCACGAGGTCGTGCAGCGTGGCCGTCTCCAGGTATTCGCGGTGATAGCCGGCGAAGCGCAGGCTCGCGTCGGAGATGTAGAGAAAGCGTAATTCGCGGTCCACCTGGGCGAGGAAGTCCACGGCGCCGGCAGCCTGTTCGAACGGATTGGGCGCCGGGGGAAGCGCGGCTATGTCCCGTGCCCGCGCCGTGGCGCCGTGGCTCTCGTAGCCGCCGTTGTCATTGCCCTGGCTGTTTCGGGCGCTCTGGTCGCCCGGGGTATGGCCGGCCTGCCCGGCACCGCGCAGCTGATCGGTTGGGTCCGCGGCGTGGCCGTGGGGCCGCCGAACGAGCGCACGCAGGCGCTCGACGACCGTGCTCAGTATGTTCTGGCGTGGCGCGGTGTTCCTGTTCGCTTCCATGTATGGTCGGCAACCCTGTTTCCCGCACGGCCCGGTCTGCGGGCGCGTGATGTGCTTCGAGGCGGAGCCGGGGCGTACCCGAGGTACGTGTTGACACCGCCCATCAGAGCAGGTTATCGACCGGCGAGCATAAATCTTTAGACTCGATTTAAACATTTTGGGGCGCTGCGACTATGCGCCATACGCCCGGTGCGGTGCCGCATGGATTCGGTTAAAGTGGCGCGGTCGTTGCCGGTCACATGCGCGCCCGAACGCATGCGCACCGGCTCACATGGGTCCCGGCGTTATCAGACGCGTGACGGGGCGGTCCGTGAAGGCCGCTGCAAGGGCGGTAAGGGCAGTATGCAGACTGGATGGAGAGCCTGAGCATGTCTGAATCATCGTCGCTGGACACCGCGAGCGTGCCGCCTTCGCCATGCGCATGCGCCCCGGCGGGCGATGCACCGTATCAGCAGGCCGAGGCCGCCGGTCCGTCCGACGGCGTGGACGACGCAGCGGCCACCGCTGCCGGCTCCGATAGCGGCTCCAATAGCGGCTCCGATGATAGCGGCTCCACGCAGTGCCGCGTCGACGGCTGTATCGCCAGCGCGTGCTGCAGCGTTGCCCAGGCGGCCGCAGGCGCCGCCACTGCCGAGCCCGTCTCCACGCAGTTCGTCTACGTGGGCCGTCAACCGATTCTCGATCGCAGCGGTGCGCTGCATGCCTACGAACTGCTGTTCCGCTCGGGCCTTCACAACTACGCGGAAGTAACCGACGAGGCGCGCGCCACGGCGCAGGTCGTGGTGCGTACGATCGGCAGCATCGGCGTGTCGGCGGTGCTGGGCTCGCATCGCGGCTACGTGAACATTGGCCGCGAGCTGCTGTTCGACGACATCGTGCATCTGATGTCGGCCGACCGCTTCGTGCTGGAGATTCTCGAAACCGTGACGTTCGACGCGCGCCTGATCCGGCGTGTCGACGAATTGCGCCGCAACGGCTTTCTGATTGCGCTCGACGACGTCTGCGCGCTCACGCCGAGCGTGCTCGCGGCGCTGCCTCACGCGGACATCGTCAAGGTGGACTTTCTGGAGACCGGCCGCGACGCACTGCCCGCGCTCGCCGCGGCGCTGCGCCGCGAAGGCAAGACGCTGCTCGCCGAAAAGGTGGAAACGGAAGAGGACTTCGAGCTGGCGCGCGACCTCGGCTTCGACCTGTTCCAGGGGTATTTCTTTGCGCGGCCGCAGGTGCTGAGTGCGCGCCGCGTGCGTTCGTCGCGCGAAGCGCTGCTGCGGCTACTCGCGCTCGTGGCGCGCGACGCGGGCATCGCGGAGCTCGAAGTCGAACTCAAGCGCCACCCCACGGTGGTCGTGCAGTTGCTGCGGCTCGTCAATTCGAGCGCGTTCGGTTTGGGGCGGCCCATCTCGTCGCTGCGCGAGGCCGTGATCGCGGTGGGCACGCGCCAGATTGCGCGCTGGGCGCAACTGCTGCTCTACGCGAACGGGCGCGACATGCCCTGGCGCTCCGACCCGCTCGTGCAACTGGCGGGCACGCGCTCGCGCTTCATGGAACTGGCGGCGCGCTGGCTCAAGCCGTCGAACGAAGACTTCGCGGACCAGGCCTTCATGACCGGCATCTTTTCGCTCGCTCACGTGGTGATTGGCGCGACGCCCGAGCGGGCGCTCCACAAGCTCGGCCTTGCACGTCCCATTCGCGATGCCATCGTCGATTACGCGGGCGAACTGGGCGCGTTGCTTGCGCTCGCCGAGGCCTCCGAACGCGGCGAATGCTTGCGCGTGACGGTGGCGGGCACGGAGCTTGGGCCCGAGGTGCTGGCCGAGTTGAGCCTCTCCGCGGCGGCGTGGTTCGGGGCGCACGCTGGCGACTGAAGCGGTGGCGAACACGTGCCGGCGCATTGTGGTTCAATGACCGTTCGCCCACCCCGCGAGGAATTTCGAGATGAAACGCAGCGACATGAAGCGCAGCATCAGGCGCGGCACCATCAAGCGCAGCGCGACTTGCGCGGCCCTTGCGGCCGTGTTCGGCGCAGGCCTGTCGATCTACGCGGCGAGTGCATCCGCCACGCTCAAACCCGGCGACGCCGCGCCGAACTTCACCACCGAAGCATCGCTTGGCGGCAAGACCTACACGTACTCGCTCGCCGATGCGCTCAAGAAGGGCCCGGTGGTGGTGTACTTCTATCCGGCCGCCTTCACGAAAGGCTGCACGATCGAAGCCCACGAATTCGCCGAGGCCGTGGACGAGTACAAGAAGTACGGCGCCACCGTCATCGGTGTATCGCACGACAACATCGACACGCTCACGAAATTTTCCGTGAGCGAGTGCCGCAGCAAATTCCCGGTGGCCGCCGACGCCGATTCGAAAATCATCAAGGCCTATGACGCGTCGATGCCGATGCACTCGGCCATGGCCAACCGCGTCTCGTACGTGATCGCGCCGAACGGCAAGGTGCTCTACGAATACACGAGTCTCTCGCCGGACCAGCACGTGGCGAACACGTTGCGCGCGGTCAAGGAGTGGGCCGCCGCGCACAGTCAGCAGTAAAGCCGGCGAGGCGCGTGCCGCGGAGGTCTTCCCGTCTTTCGGCTCAGGCCGTGAGATCGACGATCACGCCCGCTGCACGCCAGTGCATGTTCTGCGTGCGTTGGGCCAAAGCTTCGAGCAATGCGGGCAAGGTCACGCTGCTTGCGCTTCCGGCGCTGCCCGTATCGAGCGTGGAGAGGTAATCGTTGAGCGCGCCGTTCAATTGGCCGATGGCGCCCGTCATCGTGCCGCTTTCCGTGGTGGTGGAGGCGGACGTGTCGGTGCTGACGGTCGGGGTGGTCGTGAGACCCCATTCCCAGTCGTCGCTGTTGCTGCTGTTCGTTGCGGGCGTAGTCAGCGCGCCTGGATTCGCGCGAGCCGACGCCGCAAGCGCAGCGAGCGAGGTGCCGAGGTCACGGTAGGGGCCTGTTGCGGCGTCGATGGCGCCGGCTTCATGCACCGCGCCCGCCATGCTGCTCGCGCTCGTATCGTTCGTTCCGCCCGTCTGCGGGTTGCTCAATCCCGCTTGCGCCGCCAATGCGCTTTGCAGCACCAGCGCCTGGTAGAGCGCGACGAGAAAGCGTTCCTTCGCGGACTGCGTGTCTTCGGCCGAAGCGCCGCTCGTGCTCGTTATCGTGCCGCCCGCGGTACTCGTGATGCTGGATGCCGACGTGGCGACCGTAGCGGGATCGATACCGAGCTGCTGAAGGCTTTGTTCGATGGCGGCCAGCAGCGGACCGTTGCTCGGGTTGCCGGTGGGAAGGTTGCCCGTGCGAGAGGGCGGCTTCTGGGGCGGCACGGCCGCAGCGGCCGGCGCATTCGTGGTGGAGGCCAGTGCGGCCGTCCATGCGCTTTGCGTCATGTCTGATTCCCCGAAGCCTGTTGGCCGTACGCGCTTGCCGCGCATTGATTATTCACCGCATGCATTCCGGCCACGGCGATTCGACGTGCCGTTGGCGTTCCCGTATTGCATTGGAATGCCAACGGATGCTAGCACGTCAAAATCTTACGGATTATCCGGCTTTATCACCCGCTATTACGCCATTACCTGCCCTGGCGAATCGCTCAATACGCGACGTACGGACCGCTGCCGCCGGGCGTGGATTGCTGCTCGATGGCCGCGTAGACCGTGCGTCCGTAGAAGAACGGCAGTCCCCAATCGAAGATCGACGACGTGACGAACGCCGGCCCGGCGAGCAACGGCATCACGGCGTCGCCCGCGTAGGTCTCTGCAAGCGCGCTGGCGTTGCCGACGTCGAACGAGACCGATGCGGTGATGCCGTTCGCCCCCTGCATCACGGCGCTCAATTGCTGCGTGGACGGCGGGCAGTAATACGCGCTGTTGGGACTCGCGCACACGGGCAGCGCGCCGGTCTGGAAGAACACGCCGGTGGAGCCGCTGTCGACGATGCTGCGCGAGTACGTGGTGCCGTTGTGCGTGGTCGTGAATGTGCCGTTGCTCGCGCTCACGCCGATCACCTGCGCGTTGCCGAGCCCGTTGTTGCTGCGCGTGCCGATGCCGAAAATCAGCTGTCCCGTGAGCGATGCCTCGCCGCCCGACGTGACGGCAGGCAGCGCGAGCAGCGAGCCGTTGTTGTCGGTGGCGAAATACGGAATGGGATTGGCCACCTGGAACGCTTCGGCAAGCGGGATCGACGTGCAGCCCGAACTCGTGCAGCCGTAGTAGGTGGCCGGTACCGCCTGGTTCACGCAGTTGTAGCCGCAGTCGTGCTTGAACACGCCGATGCCCAGTATGCCGTTGGCAGCTAGCGCCGACGGCGTGTTGCGCGACGCGCCCACGTTGGTGCAGTCCGTGGGCGTGGTGTTGTACGACGGGTCGATCACCTGGATGGGCAGCGACGCGGCCTTTTCACCGGCGATCTGCACGTCGGCGATGCGCACGGGGCCCCACGTGTAGCCGTCGAAGAACTGCATGCATTCGGCGAGCTTGTTGCCGGAGGCGTCCTGCTCCTGCGGGAGCGCAACGGACGCGGGCAGTTGCGAGGCGAATACGCGCAGCCCCCACGAGCCGGTATCCACGAGCACGTGGTCGATCGTCTGGCACTGCGCAGTGCCCGGGGCACACACGGTCACGCTGACGAACGGCATGTTCGGCACGCCGCTCACGCCGGGGTCCACGGTGACGGCCGCGGCGTTGGCGGCGAGCGCAGGCTGCGACGACGTCGTGTTGGTGACGGGCTGCGCCGGCGCAGCGGTGTTCGTGCTGGTGCTGCTGCCGGTGTTGGCGCTCGCCCCCGATCCGCCGCCACCGCCGCCGCAGGCGGCAAGAATCAAAGAGAGCACGAGCACGATGAAAGACGCGCTGAGCGCGCTGCGCGATGAACGTTGAGCAAACATGATCGCCCCAGCCCTTACTGGATGACGCCGACGTCGACGCCGGCCGGCACTGCTCTCGGCAGCCACGCATGACCCGCGAAGGCGCGCAGATGGCCGCCCGAATAAACGACGAGTTCGTTGTTCGATACGGCAAGCGGCGTGGCCTTGCGCGTTGCGTTGGCCGCGACGTACTGGTCGAACGCGGCGCCCAGCGTCGCCTTGAGGTCCGGCAGCGTGGGGCCTTCCCACGCCACGCCGAAGACGATGCCGCCCGGCGCCACGTATTCGCGCACCACGGTGCCCGAGGCGAGCGTGATCTCGTGCACGGTATAGGCTGCTTGAACAACCGCGGCATGCGCGACGGCGCGCAGGCTCGCTACATCGTGGCTCACGCTGATCGCGCTTTCGCCGAGCGTGGCATGAGCGGGTCCGGCGAGGGCAAAAGCGGCCCCCAGCATTGCGCAGGCAATGCCCATAAAAGACTTCGGCTTCAATTGATTTCCTTCGACGTCGATACGCCTTTGACTGACAGATCGTGTCCGCAGACGGCGGACGGCAAGCGCAGACATGGGCGGGGCCGGCGCGGGTCGCCGGGGTGCGTCGCGATGCTGCGTGGATGCGTCAACGGAGGACCGACGCGAATCTTTAGCGGTGCAAAGAGAGGCCGTGCAATCGTTTGCGCGAAAGATGGAACGATTTCCTGCTGCGGCGCCGTTTGAAAATCAGGTCGACGCGGCCGGCTTGTGTGGCAAGACGGTCTGTTTTTGCGGAAGCAGGCGTTTTAAGCGAACGGGCGTTAGCGAGGCCGTTGTTCGGCCGAAAAAAATTTCAGGGCAGACGAGTCCGCGCGCGATTCTTAAGCGGGTTCTTCATACGCGGGTACATCGCTTGCTGAATGATGGGCACTCACCTTGTTCGTTGGGTGCGGCAGGGGAGAGGACAGCGACGCGGCGACCCTGCGGCGTCGCTTCACGGCCGTGGCCCGCGTATGGAGGCGTCTATGCTTGGAACCATTCTGATCGTCGTACTGCTGCTATTGCTCGTCGGCGCGTTTCCCGCCTGGCCTTACAGCCGGGGATGGGGCTATGCGCCTACCGGCACGCTCGGCCTGATCGTGGTGATCGTCGTCGTGCTGGTGGTGTTGGGGCAGATATAGCCCTCAGCGTGTCATGCAGTGGGCCGCGCGGGGCAGGCGCGGCCCACTCTTTATTGCGCATCCTGCGAGGTGCGAGGCAGCGGGTTTGACCTGCTTCCCAAGCCAGTTATTTCACCGCTCCCGCTTCGAACGTCCCCGGCCTCCGCCTGCTGTCCCACCACACGCGCAGCCGATCCATGTAGAGATACACCACCGGCGTCGTGTAGAGCGTGAGCATCTGGCTCACGATCAACCCGCCCACAATCGAGATGCCGAGCGGCGAGCGCAGCTCTGCGCCTTCGCCGCGTCCGAACGCAAGCGGCAGCGCGCCGAGCAGCGCGGCGCAGGTCGTCATCATGATCGGGCGGAAGCGCAGCAGGCACGCCTGATAGATGGCGTCGCGTGAAGAGAGCCCCTCGCGCGAGGCCTGGATCGCGAAGTCCACCATCATGATCGCGTTCTTCTTCACGATGCCGATCAGCAGAATCACGCCAATCAGCGCAATGATGCTGAACTCCGTATTGAAGAGCAGCAGCGCGAGCAGCGCGCCTACGCCCGCCGAGGGCAGCGTGGAGAGAATCGTGAGCGGATGGATGTAACTCTCGTAGAGAATGCCGAGCACGATGTACACGGCCGCGAGCGCCGCGAGAATCAGGATGGGCTGGTCCGACATCGACTGCTGGAACGCCTGGGCCGTGCCCGCGAAGCTGCCGTGGATCGTGCCCGGCATGCCGATGCGCGCCATCGTGTCATAGATGATCGCGGTCGCCTGCGAAAGCGAGCGCCCCGGCGGCAGATTGAACGAGATCGTGGAGGCTACGAACTGGCTCTGGTGATTTACGGAAAGCGGCGTGTTGCCCGGCCCGAACTTCGCGATGGCCGAGAGCGGCACCATCGTTTCCTTCGAGGTGGAGACCGCCGCGCCTGACGACGCCCCCGACTTGCCGCTCGACGCAATCGAGTTGATCGCGAGGTTGCGCGCCGAATCGGCCGCGATGGTGGCCGCGCTCGACGCGGTGGTGCCCGCCGTGCCGCCCGCAGCGCTTGACGTGGTGGCGGTGGCGGCCGTGCTCGGGCCGCTCACGGTGCCCGCGGCGGCGTTGGTCGTCTGCACGCCGCTCGCGCTGCCGCCCGAGGTGCTCACGTAGATCTGCTTGAGCATGTCGGGGCTCTGCCAGTACTCGGGTGCCACTTCCATCACCACGTGGTACTGGTTGAGCGGGTTGTAGATGGTCGATACCTGACGCTGGCCGAACGCGTCGTAGAGCGTGTTGTCGATCTGCGCGGGCTTGATGCCGAAGCGTGCCGCGGTGGCGCGGTCGATGGTCACCATCGCTTCCAGACCGCCTTGCTGCTGGTCCGAATTCACGTCGGCGAGTTCGGGGCGCGCCTGCAATGCCTCGGTGAGCTTCGGCGTCCACGTGTAGAGGTCGCTCGTGTTGTCGGCGAGCAGCGTGAACTGATACTGCGCATTCGACTGGCGTCCGCCCACGCGAATGTCCTGCACGGCCTGCAGGAATGTGCGTGCGCCCGCCACGTGCGAGAGCGGTCCGCGCAACTGCTGGATCACCTGGTCGGCCGTTGCCTTGCGCACGCTCTTGGACTTGAGCGAAACGAACATGAAGCCCGAGTTGGTCTGCCGGCCGCCCGTGAAACCCACCACCGTATCGACGTTGGGATTGGCCTGCACGATGCGCATCATCTCGGAGAACTTGATCTTCATGGCCTGGAACGACGTGGCCTGGTCCGCCTGGATACCGCCGATGAGCCGCCCCGTGTCCTGCTGCGGGAAAAAGCCCTTGGGCACGATGATGTAGAGCCACACGTTGAGGCCGATGGCGGCAATCAGAATGAGGAGCACCGTTCGCGGATGGCGCAGCGACCAGCCGAGCGTGCGTTCGTAGCCGTTCTGCATGGCGACGAAGCCCGCTTCGAGCCAGCGCGAAAAGCGGCCTTCCTTGCGCGCATCGTGCGGTTGCGCGAGCAGCCGCGAGCACATCATCGGCGTGAGCGTGAGCGAGACCACGAGCGACACCGCAATGGCCAGCGACAGCGTGAGCGCGAACTCGCGAAAGAGCCGCCCCACGATGCCGCCCATCAGCAGAATGGGCAGGAACACGGCGACGAGCGATACGCTGATGGAGAGCACCGTGAAGCCCACCTCGCGCGCGCCGAGCAGCGCGGCCTGCATGCGCGGCAGGCCTTTCTCGATGTGCCGCTGGATGTTTTCGAGCACCACGATGGCGTCGTCCACCACGAAGCCGGTCGCGATGGTGAGCGCCATCAGCGAGAGGTTGTCGATGGAAAAGCCCATCAGGTACATCGCCGCGAAGGTGCCGATAATCGAAATGGGCACCGCCACGCTCGGAATCAGCGTGGCGCGCCAGTTGCGCAGGAACAGGAACACCACCATCACGACGAGCGCCACCGCGATCATCAACGTGTGCTCGGTGTCTTTCAGCGAGGCGCGGATCGTCACCGACCGGTCCGCTGCGGGTGTGACGTCGACGTCCGCCGGCAGCGACGCCTTCAGTTGCGGCAGCATCGCGATCACGCGGTCCACGGTTTCGATGATGTTCGCGCCCGGCTGCCGGTACAGGATCACGAGCACCGAGCGCTTGCCGTTCGAGAGGCCGAGGTTGCGCAGGTCTTCCACCGAATCCACCACGTCGGCCACATCCGAGAGCAGCACGCCCGCACCGTTGCGATACGCGATCACGAGGTCGCGGTATTGCGCGGCGTGGCTTGCCTGGTCGTTGGTGTAGAGCTGCACGTGGTTCGGGCCGAACTCGATGGCGCCTTTCGGACTGTTCGCGTTGGCCGAGGCGAGCGCGGCGCGCACGTCTTCGAGCCCGATGCCGTAGTGAAAGAGCGCCTGCGGTTTCAGCTCCACGCGCACGGCAGGGTTCGCCGAACCGCTCACGTCCACTTCGCCCACGCCGTCCACCTGCGAGAGCGACTGCTGCAGCACCGTGGCCGCCGAATCGTAGAGCTGGCCCGCCGTGAGCGTGTTCGACGTGAGCGCGAGAATCAGAATGGGCGCGTCGGCCGGATTGACCTTGTGATAGGTCGGGTTGCTGCGCAGGCTCGACGGCAGATCCGCGCGCGCCGCGTTGATGGCGGCCTGGACGTCGCGCGCGGCGCCGTCGATATCGCGGTTCAGGCCGAACTGCAGCGTGATGCGCGTGTTGCCGACCGAACTCATCGAGGTCATCTCGGTGACGTCGGCAATGGTGCCCAGATGGCGTTCCAGCGGGCTCGCCACGCTGGTGGCCACGGTCTCCGGACTGGCGCCGGGCAGCGTGGCCTGCACGGAGATGGTGGGGAAGTCCACCTGCGGCAGCGGCGCGACCGGCAGCCGCGCGAACGCGAAGAGGCCGGCGAGTGCGATGCCGATGGCGAGCAGCGTGGTGGCGACGGGCCGGGCGATGAACGGGCGCGCGAGGTTCATGGCTTATGCCTCGGGCGTCGTGGCGGACGCGCTGCCGCCTGTGCCGCCGCCCGTGCCGTTGTTTTTGCCGCTACTGCCGCCGCTTTCCATGCCGAAGCGTTCACGCAGCCGGCGCGCGAGCGAATCGAAGCCGAGATAGATCACGGGCGTCGTGAAGAGCGTGAGCAACTGGCTCACGATCAACCCGCCCGCAATCGCGATACCGAGCGGCCGGCGCAGTTCCGAGCCCGCGCCTGTGCCGAGCATGAGCGGCAGCGCGCCCAGCAGCGCCGCCATCGTCGTCATGAGGATGGGGCGGAAGCGCAGCAGACACGCCTGGTAGATCGCCTCGCGCGGCGGCTTGCCTTCCACGCGCTCGGCCTCCAGCGCGAAGTCGATCATCATGATCGCGTTCTTCTTCACGATGCCGATCAGCAGCACGATGCCGATGATGCCGATGATGTCGAGGTCATGGCCCGTCAGCATCAGTGCGAGCAGCGCGCCCACGCCTGCCGAAGGCAGCGTCGAGAGAATCGTGATGGGATGGATGAAGCTCTCGTAGAGCACGCCCAGCACGATGTACATCGTCACGATGGCCGCGAGAATCAGGAACAGTTCGTTGGAGAGCGATGCCTGGAACGCGAGCGCTGCGCCCTGGAAGCGCGTCTGGAACGACGCGGGCAGGCCGATGTCCTTCTCGGCCTGGTCGATCGCCTTGACCGCCGCACCGAGCGAGGCGCCCGGCGCGAGGTTGAACGACACCACGGTGGCCGGGAACTGCGAGAGGTGCGTGACGAGCAGCGGCGCCGCACGCTCGTGGAAGCTCGCGATGGCCGAGAGCGGCACCTGCCCGTTGGTGGCGGTGGAAGAGGGCAGGTAGATCGAGTTGAGCGAGTCCGTGTAGTGCTGCATGTCCGGCTGCGACTCGAGAATCACGCGGTACTGGTTCGACTGCGTGAAGATGGTCGAGATGATGCGCTGGCCGAACGCGTCGTAGAGCGCGTTATCCACGGTGGCCGGCGTGATGCCGTAGCGCGAGGCGGTGGCGCGGTCGATCTCGATGTAGACGGACTGGCCGTTCTGCTGAAGGTCGGTGGCGACGTCGGCGAGTTCGGGCGACTGCTGCAGACGGCGCACGAGCTTCGGCACCCACGTCGCGAATTCCGCGATGTTGGGCGTGGTGAGCATGAACTGGTATTGCGTGGGGCTCACCGTCGAGTCGATCGTGAGGTCCTGCACGGGCTGCATGTAGAGCGAGGCGCCCGGGAAATGCGCCACCTGCTGCTGGATCTGGCGGATCACTTCGCTTGCCGTGTCGCTGCGCTCGTCGCGCGGCTTCAGGTTGATGAGCATGCGGCCGCTGTTGAGCGTGATGTTGGTGCCGTCCACGCCGATGAACGAAGTGAGGCTTTCCACGTTCGGGTTCTTCAGCACTTCGGCGGCGAGCGCCTGCTGGCGCTCGGCCATCGACTGGTACGAGACCGACTGCGGCGCCTGCGTGATGGCCTGAATCACGCCCGTGTCCTGCACGGGGAAGAAGCCCTTCGGCACGAAGACGTACAGCACGGCGGTGAGCACGAGCGTGCCGAGTGCCACGAAGAGCGTCAGGCGATGGTGATCCAGCACCCAGCGCAGCGCTACCGAATAGCGTTCGATCACGTAGTCGATGAACGCGTGGGCGCGTGCTTCGAAGCCGCCGTTTTCTTTCGGCGGCGTGTGGCGCAGCAGCTTCGCGCACATCATGGGCACGAGCGTGAGCGACACCACCGCGGAAATCACGATGGTGACCGCGAGCGTAATGGCGAATTCGCGGAAGAGACGCCCCACCACGTCGCCCATGAAGAGCAGCGGAATCAGCACCGCGATCAGCGACACCGTGAGCGAAATGATCGTGAAGCCGATCTGCTTCGAGCCCTTCAGCGCCGCTTCGAGCGGCGTGTCGCCTTCCTCCACGTAGCGCGCGATGTTTTCGATCATCACGATGGCGTCGTCCACCACGAAGCCCGTGGCGATGGTGAGCGCCATCAGCGAAAGATTGTCGAGCGAGAAGCCGCACAGGTACATCACGGCGAGCGTGCCGATCAGCGAGAGCGGCACCGAAAGGCTCGGAATGATGGTGGCGTAGATGTTGGCGAGGAACAGGTACATCACGAGCACGACGAGCACCACCGACATCAAGAGCTCGAACTGCACGTCGCGCACCGAGGCGCGGATGGTCGTGGTGCGGTCCGTGACCACCTTCACGTCGAGCGAGGCCGGCAGCGATTGCTGCAGCGTGGGCAGGAGCCGCTTGATGCTGTCCACCACCTGGATCACGTTCGCGCCGGGCTGGCGCTGCACGTTGAGAATGATGCCCTGCGTGTTGTTCGCCCACGCGCCGAGCTTGGTGTTTTCCGCGCCCTGGATGATGTTGGCCACATCCGTGAGCATGACGGGCCGGCCGCTGCGGTAGGCGACCACGGCGCTCTTGTAGGCCTCGGCGTCGGTCAGCTGATCGTTCGCGTTGATCGTGTAGTTGCGCGTGGGGCCGTCGAAGTTGCCCTTCGGCGTGTTCACGTTGAGGTTCGCGATGGTGGTGCGCAGGTCGTCCAGATTGAGTCCGTAGGCCGCGAGCGCGCGCGGGTTGGCCTGAATGCGGATGGCGGGACGCTGCCCGCCCGACAGCGAAACGAGCCCGACGCCCGCCACCTGCGAGATTTTCTGGCCGAGCCGCGTGTCGGCGAGATCCTGGATCTGCGTGAGCGGCAGCGTCTTCGAGGTGATGGCAAGCGTGAGAATGGGCGCGTCGGCCGGGTTGACCTTCGCGTAGATGGGCGGCGCGGGCAGGTCGGAGGGCAGCAGGTTGCCGGCTGCGTTGATGGCGGCCTGCACCTCCTGTTCGGCGACGTCGAGCGGCAAGTCCAGGCTGAACTGCAACGTGATGACCGACGAGCCCGCCGAACTCTGCGACGACATCTGGTTGAGCGACGGCATCTGCCCGAACTGCCGCTCGAGCGGCGCGGTGACCGAAGACGTCATGACCTCGGGGCTCGCGCCCGGGTAGAACGTTTGAACCTGGATGGTCGGGTAATCCACTTCGGGCAGCGCCGAGAGCGGCAAGAAGCGCAGCGCGACGAGGCCGACCAGCATGATCGCCGCCATCAAGAGGGCGGTGCCGACCGGGCGCAGGATAAAGGCGCGGGATGGATTCATGCGGCGTTACTGGTTGGCGGCGGCTTGCGAGGCATGGCGGCGGTGGCCGTGAGCGCCGAATGCACCCGAGGCACCCGAGGCACCCGATGCTGCGTAGGCGCCTGACGCACCCCGCGCGCCCGACGCGCCGCGCGGCATGTCGGCCGGGATCGTGATCTTCGCGCCTTCGCGCAGGCGGTCGGAGCCGTCGATCACCACGCGCTCGCCCGCGGCAAGGCCGGACTTGATGCTCGAGCGTTCGCCGTCCACCGGCCCCACCTTGACCGGACGCACCGTGACCGTGTTGTCCGGCTTCACGACATAGACGAACTGGCCCATCGATCCATTCAGCACGGCCGAGGTTGGCACGATGACCGCATTTTTCAGTACGTCCACGAGCAGGCGCGCGTTGACGAACTGGTTCGGGAAGAGCCCGAGCCCAGTGTTCGGGAACAGCGCGCGCAGTTTCACGGTGCCCGTGGTGGTGTCGATCTGGTTGTCCACGGTTTCGAGGTAGCCGCCTTCGAGCGACGTGGTGTTGCTGCGGTCGTAGGCCGTGACCGACATCTTCGTGCCCGTGTGCAGCTGCTTCATGATGGCGGGCAGGTTGTCCTCCGAAGTGGTGAACACCACGCTGATGGGCTGGATCTGCGTGAGCACGACGATGCCGTTGGTGTCCGAGGGCGTCACGTAGTTGCCCGGATCCACCTGGCGCAGGCCGACGCGGCCCGAGACGGGGGCCGTGATGCGCGCGTAGGCCAGATCCAGCTTGAAGGTGGCGACGTTGGCGCGGTCGGACTTCACGGTGCCCTCGTACTGCTTGACGAGCGAGGCCTGCGTGTCCACCTGCTGGCTCGCGATCGAGTCCTGCGAGAGCAGTGTCTGATAACGCTTGAGGTCGAGCCGTGCCGTGGCGAGCAGCGCTTCGTCGCGTGCCAGCTGGCCCTCGGCGTTCGCGAGTGAAATTTCATAAGGGCGCGGATCGACCTGGGCGAGCACGTCGCCTTGCTTCACCATCTGCCCTTCCTTGAAGTTCACCGACTGGAGCGTGCCCGAAAGCTGGGTGCGCACCGTGACGTTGGCGAGCGGCGTGACGGTGCCGAGCGCGGTAATCACGATCGGCATGTCGCCGGGCGACGCGGTGGCCACGTGAAC